>PBHS01000012.1 GCA_002719575.1 Gammaproteobacteria bacterium
CGGGCATTACCCTGAATTGGGAGATTTTGTGGAGTGGTTTAACCAGCGGGCGTTGCCCGTCGCGGATGAGCGGCTCCCGAAGTCAGCCGGCTAAAAAGACTCATGCGGGCAATGATTCTGGCAGCGGGCCTCGGGACGCGTATGCAACCCCTGACCGCGAATTTACCCAAGCCCCTGCTCGAGGTCGGGGGCAAGACTTTGATTCAACATCAGATACACCGTCTTCGAGACGCTGGTGTGACTGAATTGGTGATAAACCATTTCTACCTGGGCCGAATGATTGAAGAGCATTTGGGAGATGGCTCTCTTCTGGGTGTAAAGATTGATTATTCTCGCGAGCCCATCCTGTTGGAGACAGCGGGCGGCATCATTAAATCTTTGCCAAAACTCCGGGATGAAAGTTTTATTGTGGTGAATGCCGATGTCTGGTCGGATTTTGATTTCGCGCTGCTGCAACCGATTGACGGAGTCGATCGGCTGGCGCATCTGGTGCTTGTCAGGAATACAGAGCATAACCCTCTAGGAGATTTTTACATCGACGACCGAGGACGCGTCCACGAAGATCCGGAGGCTGAAGGTGAAAGGCTTACTTTCAGCGGAATCAGCGTGATGCACAAAAAACTTTTTTCAGGGTTGCCAATCCAGCCGATGTCGGTGACTCCGCTTCTGCAGCAAGCAATGAAGGGAAATAAAATCAGCGGAGAGATCCACAACGGGGCCTGGTTGGATGTCGGGACGCCTGAAAGGCTTCAGGAAGTACAAGCGCGGTTCACGTCCTCCGGTGAGGTGACGGAGTGATTGCTCAATTCAAGCATCGAGCTTACAAGCGGGCAATCAGTGATCGGCTTGCAGGCACATCATCGAGAATACGAATTCCAGATGGTGGGCGCACGCAAAAATTTTTCAATCGCACTTTGTTCGTGGTGATGGGAAAACTGGCCAAGTTGGATGGTCTGGTGATAGACGGTGAAATACAGTACGCTAATAACGTAATGCAGCTTCTTGATCTGAATGGCTTGTCTCGTCAGGAAGCCATCGATTACTTCGAGTTGGGCAAGCAAATGGAAACGGACGTGATGCCTTTCCTGTCGGAACTGGTTAGCTGTATCAAACAACGTAGTTTGCTGGCCAAGCTTTTTATGCAAGTACAGTGCCGGCTTTGCTTCGTGAAAGGTGGTATGCGGCTTAAGGAAAAGATTCTGCTGCGTGACGTGGCTGAAGCGCTAGGCTTTAGCAAAGCTGAGTTTCTGGATATCTACAATGGGTCCCATTTAGAAGCAGATTTCAGTCCGCAACATGGCCGCGGCATTCTTCGTAACGCTTACAACACCCTACAGCTCAAACCCGACGCCGATGACAGAGATATCCGAAAAGCCTATCTTCGGCTTATGTCCCTTCACCATCCCGATAAACTCGTGAGAGACAAAAACCTTTCTCAGGAAGCTCTGAAAGATGCCGCCGAGAAGCTCACTGCGATCCGGAACGCATATGAAGCCGTATGCGGATTTCGGAAGATTCGCGCCTGACACACCTGAGGCAGCGCGCTAGAATATGAGTCTCAATCACAGCACAGAGTTACAGGCTTTCCTGATGAGAGATTACCTTATCGCGCCATCGATACTATCAGCAGACTTTGCCCGCCTCGGAGAGGAGGTCAATGACGTGCTCGACGCAGGTGCTGATGTTATTCATTTTGATGTCATGGACAATCACTACGTGCCCAACCTGACCATTGGGCCCATGGTGTGTCAGGCACTCCGAAATTATAAGATCGTAGCTCCGATTGATGTGCATCTTATGGTGGCGCCGGTAGATCGGTTAATTCTTGATTTTGCGAAGGCGGGTGCGTCGCAAATCAGTTTCCATCCGGAGGCGACTTATCATCTGGATCGATCACTGCAGTTAGTTCGGGATCAGGGCTGTAAATCGGGCTTGGTGTTTAATCCTGGGACACCGGTTGATTGCCTTGAATACCTTTTGGATAAAATCGATGTCATTTTGTTGATGTCTGTGAATCCCGGGTTCGGTGGCCAGAAATTTATCCCATCCACTCTTCAGAAATTGGTACAGGTGCGAAAGATAATTGACGACTCGGGTTATCCGATTCGTCTTGAAGTCGATGGAGGCGTTGGCGTGAGTAACATTCGGGAAATCGCTCAAGCCGGAGCCGACATGTTTGTAGCTGGCTCGGCTATTTTCAATAGCGACGACTATAGCAAGACGATTTCGGCCATGCGTGCCGAACTGCTCAAGATCTCCGGTGAGCATCACTGAACGGACGTGCTGTAAAAATCCAATGAACCGGAAACAATTCGAGTCACTCGCCAGAAAAGGTTACAACCGGATTCCAGTTATTCGCGAGGTTCTGGCAGATACCGAGACGCCGCTGAGCATCTATCTCAAGTTGGGCAGAGGCACTCACAGCTATTTTTTCGAGTCGGTGCAGGGCGGTGAGAAATGGGGGCGCTATTCCATCATTGGATTGCCTTGCCATACCGTGATACGAGTGCGGGGCGCAGTGGTGACGGTGGAGACTGAAAACGAGGTAATTGAAGAGCATCAGTGCGAGGACCCATTCAAATTCGTTGATGATTTCAAGTCTCGCTTTGTTGTTGCACCAACACCAGCCGACCAGCGCTTTACCGGTGGGCTAGTCGGTTACTTCAGCTACGATGCCGTGCGTTATGTGGAAACTAGTTTGGGGGCCGCGAAAGGATCGGATGACATTGGCACTCCAGACATTCTGTTGATGGTTTCAGAAGAAGTCGTAGTATTCGATAACCTGCGTGGTACGATTTCTTTCGTCATCCACGTGGACCCGCATAAAGCTGCTGCCTTCGACTCGGCGAGGACTCGCCTTGATGAGCTGTCAAGTCAACTTCACAAGCCTGTTAAATTTCCCACTGAGTCTGATGAGCGAACAGCGCCAGTAGACTATCAGGTGCATTTCGCAGAAAAAGAGTTCAGCGCTGCTGTTGAGCGCATCAAGGAGTACATCCGCGCGGGTGATGTGATGCAGGTGGTGCTGGCGCAACGTATGTCGACTGCCTTCAGCGGCGACCCGATTAATGTCTATCGAGCGCTTCGATTCCTGAATCCTTCTCCGTACATGGTGTTCTTCGATCTCGGTGACCACCATGTGGTTAGCGCATCACCAGAGATTCTTGCCCGGGTCGAAAACGGTAGGATCACTGTGCGGCCGCTGGCCGGCACTCGCAAGCGGGGCGCAACCGAAGAGGAGGACCAGGCGCTCGAGTCGGAACTGCTCGCTGATGAAAAAGAGTTGGCAGAACATCTGATGCTCATTGATCTCAGTCGCAATGATTCGGGTAGGGTCTCCAAGACTGGCAGTGTTTCAGTCCCTCGTAAGATGTTTGTTGAGCGCTATTCCCATGTGATGCACATAGCATCGATTGTGGAGAGCGAGATCCGTGAAGATTGTTCTTCGCTTGATGTGCTTAGGTACACCCTGCCGGTTGGTACCCTGAGCGGAGCGCCAAAGGTGCGCGCGATGGAAATCATTGATGAACTTGAGCCGCAAAAACGAGGTATTTACGGCGGCGCGATGGGCTATTTGGGTTGGAACGACAACATGGATATGGCCATTGCGATCCGCACCGCGGTCATCAAGGATGACGTTCTCCACGTGCAGGCGGGGGCTGGCATTGTAGCGGACTCTCAACCAGAGTCGGAATGGGAAGAGACGCAGAACAAGTCCCGAGCCATCGTCCGTGCCCTTCAATTGGCACAGCGGTGTCTCAAGCTCGATTCCTCGCCTTAAGCTGCTGGTAGGCGCCCAAGGCTTTTTCTCTTGATGTTTTTAAGCCTACGATCGGTTTTGGATAGTTTTCATCCAGTTTGACGCCCGCTGCTGTGAGCTTTGATTCTGGAGCGACATCGGGCTCGTAGATGTGCTTATCGTCTAGCTGAGCTAATTCTGGTACGAACTGCCTTATGTAGCGTGCCGTTTTGAATTTCTCCGACTGACTGATCGGGTTGAATATTCGAAAGTAGGGTGCCGCGTCGGCACCACAGCCTGCGACCCATTGCCAGCTCACTGTGTTGTTCGCCAGATCGGCATCCAGCAGGCAGTCCCAGAACCAGCGCGCACCTTCACGCCAGTCCTGCAGTAAGTTTTTGACAAGGAAAGAGCCAACTACCATTCGCACGCGGTTGTGCATATAGCCGGTCTGCCACAACTGGCGCATGCCGGCGTCTACCAATGGGTAGCCAGTCTGCCCGGTTTGCCAGGCGCGGAGCAAAGGTTCGTCTCTTTGCCACGGGAAGCCATCGAAGCTCCGGTTCATATTGCTTTCAGTGAGTGATGGGAAGTAGTGCAGCAAGCTATAGGAAAACTCTCTCCAGATGAGTTCCCGGCCGAAATGATCGCTTTCGCTCTCAATGCCCCTGAGTTCCCCGAGTTCAAGACTTTCCTTGTAAATGCGGTGAGGTGCTATTTCGCCAAAATGAATATGTGGTGACAGCCTTGAGACGGATTCTAACCCTGGGAAATCCCGGCCTTGTTTGTAATTGCTGATACCGTTTTCAAGGAAGCAAGCCAGCTTTTTATCGGCGCCCGCTTCGCCGGGAGTGAAAGATTCAAAAAAGCTGCTGTACCAATTAAATTCGGAAAGCAGACCCAGAGCGTCGAGCTTGTCTGCTGGGAGATCTGCTGGGATAAGCTCAGGGTTGGACGCGGCAGACAGTACCGAGGCCAAGTCTATCCCTTTACTCATCGCTCTTCTGTAGAACGGTGTGAAGACTTTGTAAGGTGTGCCATCG
This sequence comes from Gammaproteobacteria bacterium, assembly GCA_002719575.1. GTDB lineage: Bacteria > Pseudomonadota > Gammaproteobacteria > Pseudomonadales > Pseudohongiellaceae > UBA9145. Next base: position 4,783 of record PBHS01000012.1, read on the forward strand.
TCCTTCAGGTTGAGCCAAGGCTCAACTAAAAGGGAAGCGTTGCTGCTGGTTACGCTGAGGCCTGTTTCCTTGAGCGCCCGCTTGAGTCGAATGTCTCTTTTGCTGCGCCACGGTTCATAGCATCGATTCCAGAAGATCTTTCTGATGCCGAATTTTGCCGCTAGTGCAGGAATGATTTCTAGGGGGTCACCCTGCAGCACCATCAGCCGATTTTCCAGTTGCTTATCCAGTGCGCTAAGAGAATGATGCAACCACCAGCGGCTGGCGGCGCCAAGCTGCCATGGCGCAGAATTCGTATCGTCGAGAATATAAACTGGCAGGATCGGGCCGCTGGTTGCTGCCGCGGTCAATGCCGGATTGTCCCGCAATCGCAGGTCCTGGCGAAACCACATCAGTGAGGGTTGTGCAGTCATGCAGTCGTGCTCCAAAAGTGAACTGGGTCTACGCTCGAGCGGCTGCCAGAGATCAGTCAAGGGGTCAAGACAGCTTTGGGCTCGACTGATATTATGACCACCTAATAAAGGATCCAAAAAACGTCCCGCTATGCTGTTAATGATCGACAACTATGATTCCTTCACTTACAACGTAGTGCAGTTTCTGGGCGAGCTCGGAGCTGAGGTTCAAGTGTATCGAAATGATGCAATTTCACTCGAGGAAATAGAGGCGATGGCGCCGGATCAGATAGTACTGTCGCCAGGGCCCTGTACACCCGATCAGGCAGGGATCTCAGTGGCAGTGGTTGAACACTTCGCCGGTAAAACGCCTATTTTGGGTATTTGTCTGGGACACCAGAGTATCGGTCAGGCCTTCGGTGGGCGGATTATTCGCGCCGAAAAGATCATGCATGGCAAGTTGTCTTCGATCCATCATCTCTCGACCGGGGTGTTTCGTGGTTTGTCAAATCCCCTCATGGCTACGCGGTATCATTCTCTCGTTTTAGACAAAGCAAATCTGGCTGAATCTCTTGAAATTACCGCCTGGACAGAAGATGAAGAAGGACGCTTGGAAGAGATCATGGCGGTGCGTCATAGATCTCTCGCGGTAGAAGGTGTGCAATTTCATCCAGAATCAATTTTGAGCGAAAATGGGCATCAACTCCTGAAAAACTTTCTGGAAGGTTAGTGTACAGCCAAGCTCAAACAACCAAGTGACATATTAATCAAAGGTAGCATCTTGGATATTATCAGTGCGATCAAACGCGTCACCGGAGGCCAGGACCTCAACAGCGAAGAAATGATTTCTGTAATGCGCTTGATCATGTCCGGAGCAAGTACTGAGGCACAAAACGCGGCATTTCTGGTGGGTCTTCAAATGAAGGGTGTGCGTCCAGCTGAATTGTTTGGCGGCGCTTCAGTGATGCGCGAGCTTGCCACCCGGGTTACGGTTTCAGATAAGAGTCATCTGGTGGACACCTGTGGTACCGGAGGCAGTGGATCCAACAAATTCAATGTGTCGACCGCTTCGGCGATGGTGGTAGCAACCGCTGGCGCAAAGGTTGCGAAGCATGGTAATCGCGGGGCGACCAGCAAGAGCGGCAGCGCAGATGTACTTGAAGCGGCTGGAGTTGACCTGTCATTGGGCGCTGAGCGGGTCGGCCACTGTATTGATAGTGTCGGCGTTGGCTTCATGTTTGCCCCGGCCCATCACAGTGCGATGAAACATGTCATTTCCGCTCGCAAGGAAATTGGAGTGCGCACGATATTTAATCTCCTCGGTCCGCTGACTAACCCGGCCGGCGCGCCTAATCAAATCATAGGCGTTTTTGATGCGCAGTGGATACCAACAATTCTTGAGACGCTGAGAGATCTTGGGAGCAGGCACGTGCTAGTTGTGGCGGCTGATGATGGTCTCGATGAAATAAGCATTAGCGCTGATACACATGTGGGTGAGCTAAAAAAGGGTAAACTCAGCTTCTATCAAGTAAGTCCTAGCGACTTTGGCATCGACAGGCAAGCAGATTTCACCGCTCTGCAGGTTGACAGTGCAGCCGCGAGTCTGGAACTGCTCAAACAGTCACTTGACTATTCGAACAAGGCTGCGGGAGATATCGTGGCGCTCAACGCTGGTGCAGCCATCTATGCGGCACAGTTGGCCAGCAGTTTGGTTTACGGCGTGGAAATGGCAAAATCAGTTCTCGACAGCGGTGAAGCGCTCGCGAAACTTGAGGAGCTTGTTACTTTCACCCAGAGACAGGGCTTTTGAATTCATGAGTATTCTCGAGCAAATCCTTGCAACAAAGGCAGTAGAAGTGGCCAGTGCTAAACAGCAGCGTAGTTTGAATGAGCTTGAGATTGCCATTGCGCAGGCGGAGCCGGTGCGGGGATTCTCTGCGGCTGTGCACGCAAGAGTTGCCAGAGGCAAGTCGGCCGTGATTGCCGAAATTAAAAAGGCTTCACCATCCAAGGGTCTAATCAGGCAAGACTTTGATCCAGCGATACATGCCGCGGATTATGCTAAGCATGGCGCTACTTGCTTGTCCGTGTTGACAGACGAGCAGTACTTCCAAGGAGCCAATGCGTTCCTGCAGAAGGCGCGTGCCGCCTGTCAGCTGCCGCTTATTCGCAAGGATTTTATGATTGATCGTTACCAGATCGCAGAGTCTCGCGCCCTTGGAGCGGATTGTGTGCTCCTGATTGTTGCCGCCCTTGATACCCCAAAGCTGCAGGAACTCGCAGCCTATGCCGGAGAACTGTCACTTGATGTTTTGGTTGAGGTGCACAACGAAGCCGAGCTGAAGATTGCTCTGGAGCTTGATACGGATTTGATTGGTATCAATAACAGGGATCTGCACACTTTTAACACTAGCCTGCAAACCAGTATTGATCTGGCAGCGGAACTTTCGGATGACTACCTGGTAATTACTGAAAGCGGTATCCACAGCCCGGAAGATGTCGCGTTGATGCACAGAAACGGTATTTTTGGTTTTCTTATTGGTGAAACGCTAATGCGATCAGAGCAGCCAGGTGCCAAGCTTCGGGAACTTTTCCCCAGTGTTTAGTCTGCTACGATAATCAATAAAGCCCCGTGCAGGTGCCAAACGCAGCATGGCAAGACAGAACAAGCAATCGGAGAGGTGGTATGAAAGGAAGAATCAAATGGGTTCAAGATGTCATGTTTCTTGCCGAGTCCGGCTCCGGTCACGGCATCGTGCTGGATGGGGCCTCCGACAGCGGAGGGCGTAACCTGGGGATGCGTCCCATGGAGCTGATGGCACTGGGTGTGGGCAGTTGCTCATCTTACGATGTGGTGACAATCCTGAAGAAAGCTCGTCAGGATGTCACTGCATGCGAGGCAGGGATCGAAGCGTCAAGGGTTAAAGCAACACCTTCTGTTTTTGAGTCGATTCACCTAAATTTTGTAGTGACGGGTAAGGCACTCGATGAAGCGCAGGTGAGGCGTGCGGTTGAATTGTCGGCCGACAAGTACTGCTCCGCGTCAATCATGTTGAAAAATGGTGGCGTGAAAATTACTCACGATTTCGAAATCGTTGAGGCCTAGCCGGAGCGGCTGAAGGTCGGGCTCACTGCTCACACCCGATAGGTGGTTCGCTTCATGAGCTGCGACATACCAAGCATGGCTTGCTTGACGGGAAGCGGCAGTGGAGCGCCGCCGGCTTGTTCTGCCGATTCGCCGTGGTGTCGCTCGTCTAGAATCATTTGCGCCAGCACAGCTTTGCTACGGTGATCCTCATCAGGGAGCTTTTTCAGGTGCGCTTCCAGGTGCTCGACCACTTGCTTTTCAGTTTCGGCCACGAAGCCCAGGCTCCATTTGTCTCCTGCCAGCCCTGCGGCAGCGCCGAGTCCAAACGACATCGCGTACCAAAGAGGGTTGAGTAGGGACGGTCGGCTCTGCAGTTCCGAAAGCCTCGCTTCACACCAAGCCAGATGGTCTCTTTCCTCAGCGGCGGCTTCTTCCATGGACTCTCGCACTTGCTCAAGGTTAGCCGTGCTGGCCTGCCCCGCGTAAAGCGCCTGAGCACACACTTCGCCGGTATGGTTGATGCGCATGAGCCCCGCGGCGTGTCGACGCTCGCTCGCTGTCAGCTCGGGTTGTTCGAGCGAGCTGGCTGGAGAGGGTCGTTGTGCCACGGTGCTGCCGGGAACACAGGTTCGGACCGCTTGATCGAACTGAACCAGACAGCTGTCAAGGAAATTTAAAGGCATTCTGGCCATTCAGTCATTATCTCTCGCTATCGCCCGATAAGCAATGTCTGTGCGGAAGAAGGCATTTTCCCAGCTCACGCTGGCGGCCAGTTCATAGGCTGATCGCTGGGCTGCAGCGACTGATTGTCCTAAGGCAGTGGCGCATAGAACGCGACCACCGTGAGTCAACACCTGGCCGTTTTCTTCCCTTGTGCCGGCATGGAAGATTTTCTGTGAGTCGTTGTGCACGGTATCAAGCCCATGAATTACGGATCCCTTGGCGTACGTTTCCGGATAGCCGCCAGCCGCTAGGACGACCCCCACAGCGGCACGCTCGTCCCATTGCGCATTAACTGAGTCGAGCTGGCCGGCCAGGGCCAGCTGGCAAAGCTCCGCGAGGTTTGATCGCAGGCGCATCATGACCGGCTGGGCTTCCGGATCTCCAAAGCGGCAGTTAAATTCCACNACGNTGGGGTTGCCATCTTGGTCAATCATCAGTCCTGCGTAGAGAAATCCGACGTAAGGATTGCCGTCACGGATCATGCCCGCCACGGTTGGTCGAATGACTTGTTCCATAATCCGCCTGTAGACGGAATCATTCACCACGGGCGCCGGTGAATAGGCGCCCATGCCCCCTGTATTAGGCCCTTTGTCACCCTCGTCTCGAGCCTTATGGTCTTGAGAGGTCGCCATAGGCAGAATATTCTTGCCATCTACCATAGCAATGAAGCTGGCTTCTTCGCCGACGAGGAAGTCCTCGATTACCACGCGGTTGCCGGCATCGCCATACTTGTTTTCCTGAAGTATGTCTTTAACGGCAGCGATTGCCTGCTCTTCAGTTGCTGCAACAATCACGCCTTTGCCGGCTGCCAGTCCNTCCGCCTTGATCACAATCGGAGCTCCACGTGTTCGAGCGTACGAAACAGCAGAGTCAGTGTCAGTGAAGGTCTTGAAGGCAGCGGTCGGGATACGGTGGCGTTTTAGGAACTCCTTGGTAAAAGCTTTCGAGCCTTCCAGTTGGGCTGCTGCCTGCGACGGGCCGAAGCATGCGAGTCCCTTTCTTTGGAAAAAGTCAACTACGCCCCCGACTAATGGGGCCTCAGGTCCCACAATAGTCAGGGTTATTTCATTTTCTTCGGCAAACTGCGCCAGAGCAAAAAAATCCATAACACTTATGGAGATATTCCTTATTTTTGGCTCTCGACTGGTCCCGGCGTTGCCCGGGGCGACATAGACGTTTTTGACCTGGCCCGCCTGTGCACATTTCCAAGCCAGAGCATGCTCTCTGCCGCCAGAGCCGATAACAAGAATGTTCATAATGGCAAAATTCCATGCTTGAAGAGTTCGTGCGGGCACATTTCTTNGGCTGCTAGTGTCTGAAGTGTCGGATGCCCGTAAACACCATTGCTATGCCGGCTTCGTCGGCGGCTGCAATCACCTCATCATCTCGCATAGACCCCCCAGGCTGAATGACTGCGGTGATGCCTGCAGCCGCTGCGGCATCAACCCCGTCTCTGAATGGAAAGAAGGCGTCAGAAGCCATGACCGAGCCCGGCACCTCAAGTCCTTCGTCTGCCGCTTTGATGCCCGCAATCTTGGCGCTGTAGACTCTGCTCATCTGGCCAGCGCCAATCCCGATGGTCTGCTGGTTTTTGCAGTAAACAATGGCATTGGATTTTACAAACTGAGCAACGGACCAGGCAAATATCATGTCCTGAATTTCGGCGGCTTTAGGGCGGCGTTTGCTGACAACAGTCAGATCCGATTCGCTGATCTGGTGAATGTCTCTGTTCTGAACCAGTAGGCCGCCATTCACCCGTTTATAGTCCAGCTCTGACGCTCGATTTTGCTGCCATTGGCCGCAACTTAGTACACGNACGTTTTTCTTTTCAGCAGTCACCNTCAGTGCGGCCTGAGAGACACTCGGCGCGATAATGACCTCAGTGAACTGCTGTTCAGTAATGCGTTTTGCCGTGCTCTCGTCAAGTTCGCGGTTCAGCGCGATGATGCCACCAAACGCCGAAGTTGGGTCGGTCTGAAACGCTAGTTCATAAGCTTCCAAGGAACTGGCGGCAATCGCAACACCACAGGGGTTCGCATGTTTGACGATAACGCATGACGGCTCGGAGAAGCTCTTGACGCACTCCAGTGCTGCATCGGTGTCCGCAACGTTGTTATAAGAAAGCGCTTTTCCTTGAAGCTGGGTAGCAGAGCTTACGCTGGCTTCGACGGGCTCGCGCTCTACGTAAAATGCGGCACTTTGGTGGGGATTTTCGCCGTATCGCATATCCTGCTTTTTGATGAACTGATTATTAAAGGTTCGGGGGTAGGGTGATTCATGAGATGCTCCATCAGCCCGTCGCGCTCCGAGATAATTGGCAATGGCACCGTCGTACGCTGCTGTGTGTTCGTAGGCTTTGACGGCCAGATCGAAGCGAGTTGCCTGATCGAGGCAGCACGCATTGCTTTCCAGTTGTCTGAGCACTGGAGCGTAGTCCTTCGGGTTGACCACTACCGCCACAAACCGGTTATTCTTTGCGGCGGCGCGAAGCATGGTGGGTCCGCCGATATCGATATTTTCGATTGCTGTCGGTAAATCACAGTNGGGGTCCGCCACGGTGGCCTCGAATGGATACAGATTAACTATAACCAGATCAATCGGCGGAATATCATGTTCCGACATCACCTTTTCGTCCCGCCCCCGCATAGCGAGAATGCCGCCATGGACTTTGGGATGCAGGGTTTTCAGCCGACCATCCATCATTTCCGGAAAGCCGGTATGTTCGGATATCTCTTTAGCTGGAATGCCCGAATCGGTGAGCAGCCGGCAAGTTCCTCCAGTGGACAGGATCTCGATGTTTAGTGCGTGGAGCGATTTGGCAAATTCCNCAATGCCGGTTTTGTCGGATACGCTGATTAGCGCNCGANAAACGGCNACAGAGTCGTCTGTGCTCATANGTTCNTTNGNTCTAAGTNGGTNAGCGGTAGGNTGGCTTCGCNGCGNGTNACANCAAGCCGTANNGTTTCANNTTNGTNCTGAGNGTACCACGNTTCAAGCCNAGNATGATAGAAGCTTTGCTCTGATTGTTCCCAGTNTAGCGCATTACGGACTCNAGNAGGGGNGCTTCCACTTCTGAAATCACNAGGCGATGCAGATCTGTNACAGGCTCATCATCAAGCTGCTTGAAGTAACGCTGCAGTGATTTTTCAACCTCATTTCGCAGAGTAGTTTCCTGCGTGGATGCTTCATGGGCTTNCTGACTGAAGCGGTTCCCAGTTTCCGATAACGCGAAGGTTGACAACGAAGCTGCCCCGTCCGTTTTATTCATGCGGCGATGACTCCCTCTCTTTGATTGTCGGGTGATCAAAGAAGTGTTCGATAAGTTCTAATTGCTGTTGTCCCGAGTCGGAGGCATTAAANTCGGNCATAAATTCTTTTGCCAATGGCAAACCAGANACGTANCCNGCAACGTGCTTGCGAGCGTACCACACACCTTTTACTTTGCCATAGAAAGCGTACATTTTTTTNAGATGGGACCCAATNACTNTGGCTTTTTCGNGAAGAGGAGTTACAAAGTCGTCTGTGCCNGANTCCAGGTAACGAGNAATCTCATTAAANAGCCAGGGACGNCCCTTGGCTGCGCGNCCAATCATGATGCCATCGGCTTGCGTATAGGATAAAACCTGCGCGGCTTTCTGTGGTGAATCAATGTCCCCGTTAGCGATTATAGGTATTGTAACGGCCTGCTTTATCTCGGCGATGGTGTCGTATTCCGCTTCACCCTTGAAGCGATCGGCACGCGTGCGCCCGTGGACCGTCAGAAGCCGGACGCCGGCATCTTCGGCAATTCGGGCCACCAGCGGCCCATTGCGTGTTCTAGGACACCAGCCGGTTCGGATTTTTAGTGTAACGGGAATCTCTACCGCGTTGACTACTGCTTTGAGAATTGCTTCAACCAGGCCTGTGTCCTTGAGCAATGCAGAACCTGCTGCTTTTTTCAGAACCTTTTTGGCGGGACACCCCATGTTGATATCAATGGCATGCGCTCCCATCCCTTCATTGAGTTGCGCGGCCTCTGCCATGAGATTAGGACTTGAACCCGCAATTTGCACCACCTGAGGGCCCCTTATGAGCGGCTTGATTTGTTTCAGTCGGTTGCGTTTGTTGTGCCACAGTTCCTTGTTGCAGGTCAGCATTTCACCAACAGTCAGTCCTGCCCCTTGTTCGCTACAAATCTCGCGAAACGGCGTGTCACTCACACCCACCATAGGAGCAAGAAACAAATTGTTCTCAAGTTGATAGGGGCCAATGGTTTGCATAAAGACCCTCGGCGAGCATTGCCCATGATTTAAGTGTGCGAATAAGACTACCAATTCGAAATGATACGCGTGCCGCTCAGAGTATTAAAGAGGGTGAAGGATGAGGTAGTCGGGGAAGGGGAGGTAGTAAGCCGCAGAAACTGCCGGTAGTCTGATCACGGACTTCGGTGGTGGAGGCCTCATCAGACATCCGTTGCTCATGGGCTTCGAAAAGCCAGCGTATAGTTCACCGCATCTTCCCCCGGATCCATCAGTTCAAGGTTTATTGGTACGGGTGCCATCACTGGCATCGCAGAAAACTCAGGTAGATCAGTCTGGAGATATTCCGCAGGTGAGAACTCCCGCATTGCAATCACTTCATTGTCTGCGGTGTTGAAGCTCACAATCATGATCGGAAATGCCTGTGCGAAAGGCGCCGTGTTGCGTATCTGTATCTGTATTATGATAGCGTCGGGGCGTTTGGGATGGCTTCTAACGGAGAGATTGGCACTTACAATTTTGGTTAAATCTTCATACATCGGAAGGTCGCAGGCGCGTATAACGCAGACCCTTTCCAGGAACGGACGCCAGCGGGCCTGTTGGCTAAAGTGCTCCTGATTCCGCCACAAGTGCTGTCCGGCAAGACTTATGCCGAGAATGCCAGCTGCCAGCAGCGAAGTCAGCGTTCTGCCCCAGCGCGCATGGGAGTCAGACCGCAGTTCAACGGGTGCTGAAAAGTTTTGCAATGTCGCAAGGTTTTCGGCGGCAAGCTGTTCCAGCGCCTGATCGTTATTTAACTCCATTCTCAATGCCCGGTCCCGAATTGCGCCGCTGCTGTTTTCGTGCCGGAATTTTTCAATTTTCGTAGCGGCTTGAACAGGTTCGCCCTCGGCCGAAGGGTCTCCCGGAACGTCTGTTTCACCGCCTTTCCTGTTCGCTTGCGGATGCCCATCCGTAATTGACGGAGTTTCTCGTGGTTCAAGTTCCTGCTCGGATCGCTTAGCTGATTTATTTCCAGCGGATGGTCCAGTCGGCGCAGCAGATTCGGCCGATGCGGTGCTCCTGTTTGGGGCGGAGTATTGCGCGCGCTCAGTGCCAACAAGGGAGTTGTGCTGAGAGGGCTGCGGCTGTTCGATTGGTAAGTGCCTTAACTCTGGCTTGTTAACGCGGACTGTGCGGTGCGGTGGTCCGATTACGTCCTTGCTCCTAGGCGGCAGGTCGCCAATCCAACTGCGCGCCGGGGTATTGTCTGTTTTTTGTTCGGCCATTTCTACTGAGCCGCTGATTGTCTCCGTTGGGCCTCCGCTGCCGCCTTTTGCGGCAACGAAGTCCTCCATTGATTCGGGGTCCTCAGCAGAATCGGGGCTCGCTGTTGAGCTAGACGGCGTTGGGTCAGAATTTAAGAGGGGTTTAGCATCTTTTTGATGTGAATATACTGGCTCTAGATTCACTTCGTTGCTGCCTACTTCCTGCTTCTGTCGCAGTGCCTTTCGGGTAAGAAAACCAGCAGGATCAAAGTAGTCTTCGGGCGCTTTGCTAACAAATACAGAGTCGTCGGCCTCGCTGTCCTCTAGTTCGGATTTGCTATTGACAAAATTGTGCTTCGCTAGAAAAACACACAAGCAGGCGCCACAGCGGACTTTTCCGCTTGCAGAATTCAGTAGTTGTTCGCTGACGCTGAAAGTCGAGCTACAACAAGGACACTGGGCAATATGAAACGCCATGTTCGGATAAACCAACCCGTTTAGTTAGTTGGGTTTTGCGCTGGTCAAGATAGATGGTTCTGGCCAGTGCGATGTTCACCACCAATTCGAGTTGGTCAGTGCGTAGAGCCTTCCTTAGATTCTAGGGGAATGACCGCAGATTATCACGCCCTGCGGGTGCCGCTTAGCACCACCCAGCCGTCTTCGGTCACGGGCTTGTCAAGGCTAAACCAATGCCTGTAGGTCTCTATCAAAGGCCCTGCCTGATCTTCAAGAATTCCGGAGATAACGATCTTACCCTTCGGTTTAACCAGGGTGGCAAAGTGATCAACAAGCTCGTGTAGAGGCCGGGCGAGAATGTTTGCAAGTAAAAAATCAGCCTGCAGCTTGGGCAGCGCTTCAGGCAGGTATACCGCAATGTTCCGTTGCGCAATGCCGTTACGCGAGAAGTTATCGACCGTCGCAGTAATGGCCTGAGGATCGATGTCTACTGCATGGACCTTGTAAGCGCCTAGCAAAGCTGCAGCGATACCGAGTATCCCGGAGCCACAGCCGTAGTCAATCACTTCTTTGTTTCGTATATTGGCTTGGTCCAACCACCGCAGGCACAGTGCAGTTGTGGCGTGGCTGCCGGTGCCAAAGGCCATACCCGGATCCAGAAGAACATTTACTGCCTCAGGTTCCGGCGGTGATTGCCAGCTGGGGCAAATCCAAAGGCGTCTACCATATTGCCTCGGCTCAGAATCATCCATCCAGTTCTGTTCCCACGCTTGCTCTTTTAGCAGCTTAATTCGCAGTGCGTCGCGATTGAGGACCAAAGGATGGAATTGCAGAGTGGCGAGCAAGACCCTAAGGTCTTTTTCCGGGGCAAATAGACCGATGACGGTGGAAGTCTCCCACAGGGGTGACTCCCCCGGCTCTCTTTGAAAAACAGGCTTGTCCTCAGCATCTTGCAGGGTTATGGAACTGCCGCCCGATTCCATCAACATGTCTTCAAGTTCCGCACAATCCTTTGCGCGGACCATCATTTCAATTTGTTGCCACATCGGCTTGGGGCGGGCGCTCTGCCATTCAGGAGTCCAGTTTTCGTTCCAGATAGTGGATATTTACCCCGCCTTTCTGAAACTCGCTGTCTCTGACCAGATCTCGGTGCAGGGGCGTATTACTACGAATGCCATCTATGAGCAGCTCATCGAGTGCGATTTGCATACGGACTAAGGCTTGTTCTCGCGAGTCGGCATAAGAAATGAGTTTTGCAACCAGCGAGTCGTAAAAGGGAGGTACCGAGTACCCGGAATATAGGTGTGAATCCACTCTTACGCCAGGTCCGCCTGGCGCATGGAACAGTTTAACTTTGCCTGGGCTCGGCAGGAAGCTTGCCGGGTCTTCCGCATTGATTCGACATTCGAACGAATGCCCCTTGATAANGATATTTTCCTGTTTAACGCTTAATGGCAGTCCGCCAGAAACTCGCAGCTGCTCTTTCACGATATCGATACCGGTGACCATTTCTGTCACCGGATGCTCTACCTGCAAACGGGTATTCATTTCGATGAAATAAAAGCGTTCATCTTCATAAAGAAATTCGAGGGTGCCGGCGCCACGGTAGCGCATATTCATGCAGGCCTGTATGCAGGTTTTTGTGATCGCTTTGCGAACCTCTTCCGGAATGCCTGGAGCGGGCGCTTCCTCAATTACTTTTTGGTGTCGGCGTTGCAGTGAGCAGTCTCTGTCCCCGAGACAGATGGCTTCGCCCGTACCGTCCCCAATGACCTGGATCTCGACGTGTCGTGGATTTTCCAAAAATTTCTCAAGATAGACCGTACCGTCGCCAAAGAAAGATTTGGCCTCTGTTTGAGTAATGTGAATCGCCTTGAGCAGGGCTGCTTCGTTGTGCACGACTCGCATGCCTCTTCCTCCACCGCCAGCNGCAGCTTTGATAATTACCGGATAGCCGATTTCTTTTGCTAGTGTCAAAGTGCGATCGCGATTGTCGTCCAACGGGCCATTGGAGCCNGGCACCGTGGGAACTCCCGCGGCTCNCATCAGTTCGATGGCAGAGACTTTGTCCCCCATCATTCTGATTGTTTCCGCGGTTGGCCCTATGAATATGAAGCCGCTGTTTTCAACCTGCTCGGCAAAATCTGCGTTCTCAGAGAGAAATCCATAACCCGGATGCACGCCATTAGCATCGGTCAACTCCATGGCCGCAATAATTGCTGGCACGTTTAGGTAGCTCTCCGAGGCACTCGGTGGCCCGATACAGACAGATTCATCAGACAATCGCACGTGCATCAGATCACGGTCAGCAGTCGAGTGTACGGCAACTGTTCTGATACCCAGTTCTTTGCAGGCGCGCAGCACGCGTAGCGCGATTTCACCGCGATTTGCTATTAGTACTTTGTCCAGCATCCGCTCTTGCTCTGATTCTTGATGTGATAGAAATATTTAAGGCTATGTTGCGCCTGATTTACACGATTGTAACCAGCGGTTGGTCAAACTCTACCGGTTCGCCATCTTTAACCAGGATNGCCTCAATGATGCCCGCTTTTTCTGCTTCAATCTGATTCATCATCTTCATTGCCTCGACGATACAAACAACGTCGCCGGCCTTTATGTGAGTTCCTACTTCGACGAACGGCGGCGAAGACGGAGAGGGGGAACGGTAGAACGTTCCAACCATCGGAGAACTCACGACATGGCCTGAGGTGGCCTTGGGTATGGATTTCTCTTCAGCAGGTGCGGGCGCAGCTGGGGTCGTTGCTGACGCGGCGACGGCAGGCGCGTCTGGTACAACAACTGTGGACGCGACGCTGGGGCTTCGGCTGATGCGAACGGCTTCTTCCCCTTCCTTTATTTCGATTTCCGCGATGTCAGAGGTTTCTAACAACTCGATGAGTTTTTTTACTTTTCGTATGTCCATAAAGAAGTCCTAGGGATAACGCTGAAGTATCGCTCAAGAAAATTGCTAAACCGGCACCCGCTCGAATGCTGCCTGAAGTGCGAGTTCATAGCCCTGTGGCCCCAGCCCCACAATTGCGCCGATCGCGATATCGGCAAAGTAGGATTGGTGACGAAACGCTTCACGTTTGTGCAGGTTGGAAAGATGCACCTCAATACAAGGAATCTCCGCCGCTAGCACGGCGTCTCTGAGGGCGATGCTTGTGTGGGTGAAGCCGCCAAAGTTCACAATCATGAAAGCAGTCCCGTCGCTTCTGGCCTGCTGCACGCGATCTATGAGTGCTCCCTCTGAATTACTCTGCAGAGCGTCGAGTTCATGGCCTGCGGCGGCACATTGCTGCTGCAGACGGGTGTTAATGTCCCGTAAGGAGTCAGACCCGTAGATCTGAGGCTCACGCTGTCCGAGGAGATTCAAGTTGGGGCCATGTAAAACTAGGATTTTAGCCATCTTATTCTGCTTAATTCGGTGTCGGGTTGAGGTCAACAACAATCCTGTTGCCGAACAATTTCGTGAATTTTGACAAAAATTGAGCGTTTTTTCACGGCTTTTCGCAGCCAAATAGCTACATTTGGTCTGTTTTCTGCGTTGGCTTAGGGTGCCAACGGAAAGTGCATTTTTTGCGGAGGGTAACAAAAGCCCCAGTCCGCGCAGCCTTGATATTCGATTACCAAGGCGGAATCGGGACCAGGCACAGTAGTGAGCTGAAGTTCAACTGAGACNGGGTCGTAGTAGGCGACGATGTCCCCGAAAAACTTATCGGCCTTGCTCAGGCCTTCAGGCAANGNGTATCGTACCTCAATTTCATCGGTGGCGTTTGCTTCTGTCTGTGCAAAGTGAAAAGCATGTTGATATAGATAGTGATCGGAAGCCGGCTCCCAGGTTATTCGGTAAATACCAGGACTGGTTGTTTTTACAAAAAACGGAAAGGCCTGCTCCAGAGGCAACGGCTCTGGCTGTTCCGAAAGCACCTCAGCGAGAGAGCGATCACTGCGCAATTCGAATTGCGCTAAAGACGGCGCGGAGCTCAAAAAAACTGCTGCGTAGATGCACCCAACTCTTATCGTGTTGCCGGTATTTCTCATGCGCTATTTGCTGCCTGCCCGAGGTTAAGATTAATGGTATTGGCTCAAGCCTGATAGCGGTCGAATACTAGGCAGGCATTTGTACCACCGAAGCCGAAGCTGTTCGACATGACTCGGTTAAGCTCGACATCCTCGTGTTTCTCAACGGCGATCGGCAGGCCTTCAGCCGCCTCGTCAAGATTGTCGATGTTGGCCGAGGCTGCGATGAAGTTGCCCTCCATCATTAGTANAGAATANATAGCCTCTTGTGATCCCGCTGCGCCGAGAGAGTGACCGGTCAATGACTTGGTGGAATTGATGATGGGGGCCTGATCACCGAACACCTCCTTGATGGCATTGAGCTCCGATGAGTCACCTGCCGGCGTGCTGGTTCCGTGAGTATTCAGGTAATCCACTTTTCCAGATAATCCGCTGATAGCCATGCGCATNGCGCGAGCGCCTCCTTCTCCAGAGGGCGCAACCATGTCATATCCGTCGGACGTGGCGGCATATCCGCTGAGCTCAGCGTAAATCGTCGCGCCTCGCGCCACGGCGTGCTCCAGTTCCTCGACGACAACAATACCGCCTCCGCCGGCAATAACAAACCCGTCGCGGTCAGCATCAAAGGCACGGGAAGCTTTCTGCGGCGTTTCGTTATACTTGCTCGACAATGCACCCATAGCGTCGAACATATGAGACATTGTCCAGTGCTCCGACTCACCGCCACCGGCAAAAACTATATCCTGTTTGCCCATTTGTATGAGTTCGGCAGCATGTCCAATACAATGGGCACTGGTCGCACAGGCAGATGAAATGGAATAGTTCACACCCTTAATTTTAAAGGGTGTGGCAAGGCATGCAGAAACCGAACTGCTCATGGTCCTGGGTATACGATAGGGACCAACACGTCTGAGACCTTTCGCTCTCAGAATGTCGGTCGATTCAAGCTGGTCTTCGGGCGAACCGCCGCCTGAGCCAACAACAAGACCAATTCTTTCGCTAGAAATTTCGTTAAGCTCAAGCTCCGCGTCTCTGATGGCTTCATCCATGGACAGGTAGGCGTAAGCGGAGGCCTCTCCCATAAAGCGATAAAGCTTTCGATCAATCAGCTCTTCAGTGTTAAGTTGTACGTTGCCGCTGATCCTGCTACGCATGCCGACATCTGCATAGGACTGATTGAAACGGATTCCGCTGCACCCTTTCTTCAGGGCCCTCCGTACTTCTTNGATATTGTTGCCGAGGCAGGAAACGATGCCCACTCCGGTAATGACTGCGCGTCTCATATTTGAGTCCGATGTGCTTACCTAGAATTTATTTTCCGTAGTGAACAGGCCGACTTTTAATGATTTGGTTGTGTAGATGACTTTGCCATCTACGGCCACAGTGCCATCGGCGATGCCCATAACCAGCTTACGNTCGATAATGCGGCTGATATCCAACTGGTAGACCACCTTATTNGCGACCGGCAAAACTTCTCCGGTAAATTTCACTTCTCCTGCACCCAGCGCGCGGCCCTTGCCGGGGAACCCACTCCAGCCGAGGAAGAATCCCACCAGCTGCCAGAGGGCGTCGAGCCCCAGACATCCGGGCATCACCGGATCTTCGGGGAAGTGGCAAGAAAAGAACCAAAGGTCAGGATGAATATCCAATTCCGCCAATAGTTTGCCACGACCATATTCGCCACCGTCGGCGGTGACCTCCGTAATTCGATCCAACATCAACATTCTGTCGATTGGCAGTTTGGCGTTGCCTGGACCAAACAGTCTCCCGTAGCCACAATCTACAAGTTCATCGAGATCATAACTGCTTTTTTGTGTGAAGAACGCGTTGCGGGCAGGCATAGTCGGAACTCTGCTTTCGATACCGATCAGGGGAGAAGCAGTGTATAACGTCGTCGTAAAATAATCGATACTAAAATCATCGGTGTTGGCGCTCACTGTCGTTTGCTCTCGCTGCAACAGTACTAGCTGCGATAGTTTGGTACACTACTCATTGTATATTCTAGGTGATTCATATGTTGCATCCCGTGATTCTTGCTGGGGGGGTTGGCGCGCGATTGTGGCCACTTAGCCGTGCCGCAATGCCAAAGCAGTTTATCGAATTGAACGGCTCAAGATCGCTTTTTCAGAGAGCTCTCGTGCGATTGGACAGCCTTCCTGGGCTCGGTAGAATCCGCGTACTGGGTAACAGCGAACATCGCTTTCTGATCGCTGAGCAGTTACGTCAGCAGAAAGTCGAGGGTAGCGAAATTCTGCTCGAACCTGTTGGCAGAAATACAGCGCCAGCTGTAACCATGGCCGCGCTCTCCGCTGTTGGCGAAGATAAAGATGCGCAAATACTGGTGCTTGCTGCTGATCACAATATTGCAAACGTGTCAGCCTTTGAACAAGCTGTTGCCGCTGCAATTGAGCTGGCCTCTGAGAAGTTCATGGTGACGTTCGGTATAGTGCCAGGTCGACCAGAAACAGGCTATGGCTACCTCAAAAAGGGGGCGCCGCTATCTGCGCAGGGGTTTCGGGTTGATAAATTTGTCGAAAAGCCTAACCTTGAGAAGGCCGTTGCCTATCTTGCCAGCGGCGAGTACTTTTGGAACAGTGGGATGTTCCTCTTTTCAGCTGTTGAGTTACTCAAAGAGATGGAGGTTTATGCGCCTGATATTGTTCGTCAGTGCCGTATGGCGTCTGACCGAATTTCGCCTGATCTAGATTTTTTGCGAATTCCGGACATAGAGTTCGCTGCCTGTCGATCTGAATCCATCGACTACGCCTTAATGGAAAAAACCAGTCGGGCGGCTATGGTGCCGCTGGATGCTGGCTGGAACGATCTGGGCTCCTGGCAATCTCTGTGGGAAATTAGTCAAAAGGATAATTATGGAAATGTGGTTGCGGGTCAGGTCGAGATGATCGATTGCCGGCA
Source organism: Gammaproteobacteria bacterium (assembly GCA_002719575.1). Classification (GTDB taxonomy): domain Bacteria; phylum Pseudomonadota; class Gammaproteobacteria; order Pseudomonadales; family Pseudohongiellaceae; genus UBA9145. The sequence goes on from PBHS01000012.1 coordinate 21,866, forward strand.
GAGCTATATCCACGCTGAGTCGCGCATGGTCGCCGCGATTGGGCTTGAGAACGTGACCGTAGTCGAGACAGATGATGCCGTTTTGGTGGCGAGCAACGACGAGCTGCAGCGAGTCAAGCAGCTGGTCGAGCGATTACGGGAACGGGCTCCACAGCTTACCGAAACAGCCTCTTTGGTACATCGCCCTTGGGGCTTTTACTGGACTTTGGCAAGCGACTGCGGGTTTCAGGTAAAACACATCACAGTGCTTCCGGGTGGTGCACTGTCGCTCCAGCGACATGCGCATCGCAGCGAACACTGGACGATTATAAAGGGTGCGGGCGAGATTCACTGTGCGGGAAAAGACTTTGTGCTGAGCGCCAATCAGTCGACGTACATCCCCAAAGGCGCCGTCCATCGCCTGAGTAATCCCGGATTAGAGACCGTGGAGCTGATTGAAGTTCAGCTTGGAGACTATCTGGGGGAAGATGATATTGAGCGATTTGATGATATCTACGGTCGCTAGGGCCAGCATGGCAGGGCTGACCACCATTTTTCAAGATTAAATTACTTTTAATCAGGGCTAAAATTTTGATATGGCAACTGTAAAAAAATGTTTATTTCCCGCTGCCGGCTACGGCACCCGTTTTCTGCCGGCCACCAAGTCGATGCCGAAGGAAATGCTGCCTATAGTCACCAAACCATTGATTCAATATGGTGTTGAGGAGGCGATGGAAGCCGGTATCGTTGACATGGCGATCGTTACTGGTCGAGGCAAACGTGCGCTGGAAGACCACTTTGATATTTCTTACGAGTTAGAGCATCAGATTGCCGGCTCTGACAAAGAATCACTTTTGGACGAAACCAGGGCGGTGATGGAGCAATGCACGTTCTCCTACACTCGCCAGGTCGAGATGAAGGGGCTTGGACATGCGATATCAGTCGGTGGAAGACTGATTGGCCGTGAGCCCTTCGCCGTCATTCTCGCAGACGATTATTGTGTGACTGAGGGTGTCGGTGTTCTGTCGCAGATGGTTACGCTCTATGAGCGATTCGGCTGCAGCGTTGTCGCTATTGAGGAAGTCCCGCGGGAGGAGACCTTCCGTTATGGAGTTATAGCCGGGGAGGAAGAAGAGTCCGGCGTTATCCGAATTACCAACATGGTTGAGAAACCCGCGCCGGAGGCTGCTCCCAGTAATCTGGCCATTATTGGTCGGTATGTGCTGACTCCGGAAATTTTTGACATCCTCGACGACACGCCGCCCGGCAAGAACGGAGAAATCCAGATTACGGATGCTCTGCTGACACAAGCTAGGCGAGGTGGCGTTATAGGCTGTAAATTTCAGGGCACGCGCTTTGACTGTGGCAGCGTTGGCGGATTTATCGACGCGACGAATTACACTTTTGAAAAGACGCAGAGTGAGTAGCGGGTTGCGAGTGGCACCATGACAACAGAGATCAGCTGCTTTAAAGCATATGATATTCGAGGACGTGTACCAGATCAGCTAAATGAAGATATAGCGTACCTTATTGGCCGGGCTTTTGCAGCTTTACTCTCACCCGAGCGGGTAGTTGTAGGCTTCGACATTCGTCTGACAAGCGAGACGCTATGCGCTGCTGTCAGTCGCGGACTGATGGACGGTGGCGCCGATGTCGTGAATATTGGTCAATGTGGCACCGAAGAAGTTTACTTCGCTACCTCACACCTTAATGCTAGTGGTGGCATAGCCGTCACGGCCAGCCACAATCCCAAGGACTACAACGGCATGAAGCTGGTTCGGGAAAACAGCAAGCCCATTAGCGCAGACACCGGTCTCTTCGACATCAAAAAGCTCGCTGAACAAGGCCAGTTCCCCGATGCCGAAAGGGTCGGGACAATGGAAAGGGTAAATATTAAGCCAGCATATATTAACCATCTTTTGATGTGTGTTGATACCAGTTTGCTGAAACCTCTGAAAATTGTCTGTAACGCAGGTAACGGTGGCGCTGGGCCCGCTGTTGACCTTCTGGAGCCGCATCTGCCTTTTGAATTTATTAAGGTGCATCACCAGCCCGATGGCAATTTTCCGAATGGCGTGCCAAATCCGATGCTGGAGGAAAATCGCTATTCCACAGCAGCAGCCATTGCCGAACATCAGGCAGACATCGGTATCGCTTGGGATGGTGACTTTGATCGCTGCTTTTTCTTTGATGAAAATGGCCGATTTATCGAAGGCTACTACATCGTTGGTCTGCTGGCCCAGACGTTTCTGGAACGAGAAGCAGGAGCCAAAATTGTTCACGATCCAAGACTTACTTGGAATACTCTGCAAGTTGTGCAGGACAACGGAGGGGAGCCGGTGTTATGCAAGTCCGGTCATGCCTTTATCAAGGAGGTCATGCGCCGCGAGGATGCCGCCTACGGGGGCGAAATGAGCGCCCACCACTACTTCCGCGACTTCTTTTATTGTGACAGCGGGATGTTGCCCTGGCTGCTCGTCCTTGAACAGATGTCGACCGCGGGTAAACCCCTGTCGCAGCTGGTTGATGAGCGCATGAAAGCTTTTCCAGCCAGTGGGGAAATCAACAGCACCGTTGACGATGCCGAGACGTTGCTGGAACAGATTGAAACCCGCTATGCGCCGGGTGCTGTCGAGGTGGATCATACCGATGGATTGTCGATCGATTTTATCGACTGGCGTTTCAACATCCGAATGTCGAATACCGAGCCTCTGGTCAGGCTGAACGTTGAGTCGCGGCGAGACAAGGCGCTTATGCGCCTGAAAACTGACGAGCTGCTTGCTTTGATTCGTGCTTGAGTCATGAGCGAACTTGCTCAGACGCCGCCNCCGCCTTTTTGTCTTCGGAGCGCTCGCTCCGGGTGGAATAAATAAGCAGTTGCTCGCGACACGGTAAAGCAGCGGGGTCAAGGCGCGTATGTATGATGCCCTTCATGCCAAGGGCTGAGGCATCAACATGGGTTTTCGGCTGTAAGATAGGATCGTGCGGGTGCGGTGGCCGGGTAAATTTTTCACTCGGGTGTTCTTGTTCGTAACAGGGTCAAACTTGAAGAGTTTGAGGACGCGGCCTATCGCTGAGTAGTTACCCGCGTTGAACTGATCAATGGCGGTAGCTGGGAGACTTGTGTGTGAAGTTTTGAATGAATACGCAGACGACAGATTTCTGCGAACCAACTGGGGCGTGACAGTATGAAAGAAATAACTTGGGATGAATTTTTACAGGTGGAACTGCGCGTTGGCACGGTCGTCGAAGTCAGCGAATTCCCAGAAGCCAGAAAGCCCGCCTGGAAACTTCAAATCGATTTTGGCACGGAGATCGGCTTCCGGAAATCCAGCGCTCAAATCACTGATCTTTATGATGCGGAGGACTTGCTTGGCAGGCAGGTGGTCGCTGTGGTCAATTTCCCCAAAAAACAGATCGGCCCGATTATGTCTGAATGTTTGGTAACGGGGTTTTATCAGGAAGATGGCGCGGTGGTTCTGATCATGCCGGAGCGGCCGGTGAAAAACGGAGCCAAACTTGGCTAACAGATTGACGAGATAGTTGTCTCTGCCATGGGTCCGACCGTGATGGCGCTTCCTACCACAAGCTACTCCATGTGCTGCCAGTGCTTGAGCTGCGCGATTAATCCCTGACTGGAGGCATCAAGGTTCGCTCTCTCTGCCTCGTCGCTGAGGGCTATCAGCATCGCTTTGGCAAGGGTTTTGCCCAGCTCAACACCACACTGATCGAAGGCGTTAATATTCCATATGACGCTTTGCACGAATACCTGATGCTCGAACANAGCGAGAAGCTCCCCCAGAGCGAAGGGAGAGAGCNCTTTCATGATCAGCGTGTTGCTAGGGCGAGAGCCGGGGAAGGCCCGGCTGGGTTCAGATGGTTTTTCCCGACCCTCCATTAGCGCTTGGCTTTGAGCCAGACAGTTAGCGAGGAGTTGCTCATGTTGTTCCGCTGCGTCATCNGCATTGCTGTTTGCCACAGCGATAAAGTCTACCGGAATAAAATTTGTGCCCTGATGAAGAAGCTGGAAATAAGAATGCTGACCATTGGTTCCGGGTGTGCCCCATATCACTGCGCCTGAATCNACATTCAAAAGNTCACCGTCTCNNGTAACTCGTTTGCCGAGGCTTTCCATAGAAAGTTGCTGAAGAAAGCTTGGTAATTTGTCTAAGGATTGAGAATAAGGCACGACAGCGAAACTGTTCGCATTAAAGAAGCCTCTGTACCAGACGCTGAGCAGCCCCATGATTACAGGCATGTTCAGGTTGAAGTCGGCAGTGCAAAAGTGCTGGTCCATGCTGTGGGCACCAGCCAGTAACTGTTTGAAACTGTCCATTCCAATGGCTAGTGCGATCGGTAAGCCAATGGCAGACCACAGAGAATAACGCCCNCCCACCCATTCCCANATTGGATAGATGTTCTCTTTGGCAATACCAAAAGTAAGCGCCNNGGCCACATTGCTGGAGACGCCTAAAAANTGCCGGTNNAGGTGGTCATCNGCGCAGCCCGAGTTCACNAGCCANTGGCGGGCACGATTCGCATTGGCCAACGTCTCAGCGGTAGTGAACGATTTGGAGGCGATGATAAACAGCGTTGTCTCTGGATTCACACGCGCGAGAGTTTGTTGCATGTGGATAGGATCGATGTTAGAAACGAAATCNACAGATANCGNTGAAGAGCATTCGGTGCAAAGCGCCTCTACNACCATCGCGGGCCCCAGATCAGAACCCCCAATCCCGATATTAATCACAGCTTCGATTTTTTTTCCAGAGTACCCTGTCCAATCGCCAGCGTGAATTCTTTCAACCAGAGTCTTCAATCTGTTCAGGGTGGAGCTGACTTCTTTGTTGGACTGTTTGTCTTCCGGCAGGCGCAAGGCGACGTGATGAGCGGGACGCTGTTCGGTCTCATTGATCACTTCACCAGCAAACATTGCTCGAATGGCCTGCTTGAGCTTCCGTTCTTCAGCTAGGCGCATCAGCAATGCTTGTGTCTTNCGATCAAGTAGGTTTTTTGAGNAATCGAGCAACAGGTCCTGATGTGAAACAGAAAAATTTGCGTAGCGCTCGCCCTCTGCAAACAGCGCTTTGAGGGAGAAATCAGCGCTTTTAAACTCTTCGCTCTTCGCAGCCAGTGCCCGCCACGTCGGGCTGCTATTGAGGCTGATCATCTTTTTGTCCTTTAAAGCTCGTAATTAAAAAATCTAGAATAGCAAAATCATGGTCTTTGGAGCCATGAGCGATTGCACCTCTAACGGATATTGAATCGTCGAAATGGATTATGTAAACTCCCGCACTTCGACAACGCATCGAAGTTGTGCCGCTATAGCTCAGCCGTGGTAGAGCAGCTGACTTGTAATCAGCAGGTCCCGAGTTCGACTCTTGGTGGCGGCACCATCTCTTTCTTTTACCTCTTACTAAGGCCAGCCATGCGCGCTGCCTCGTAGGATTCCGAATATACCTTTTCTGGTGAACTCTCAGGCACAATGATTAGCATCATTATTCCAACTTTCAATGAAATGAAGTCAGGCTTTTTGGCCCCTATTTTTGATCGGCTAGGTAGACTTCGTCATGCGGAGGTCTTTGCAGTTGATGGTGGGAGCACTGACGGCACAACCGAATTCATCGCCGGGCACGGTGTTAGTATTTTGAGCCTTCCGGGTTCTTCTCGCGCTGCGAGGCTGAATTTGGGCATGGATCAATCGCAGGGTGACGTTCTATTATTGCATCATCCGCGAACTGTGATCGAAGTTAATGCTATCGAAGAGTTACTGACACTTGTCGGCGCTGATCAGGTAGCGTGGGGCGGATACACCCACCAGTTTGATCATGTCCATCCTTTGTTGCGTTTTACTTCCTGGTACTCCAATCACGTTCGCTGCGACAGGTCCGGCATTTTGTATCTTGATCACTGCATATTCCTGTCACGTGCCGTCAAATTGTCGGGCATTAAAATTCCTGACGTTGATATCTTTGAAGACACTGAACTTTCTAAGTTACTGCTCCGGCTCGGCAAGCCGGTAAGACTCCCCGCCGTGGCTCTGACTTCCGCGATAAGGTTCAGACGTAACGGCCTGTGGAGACAGGCGTTTCTTAATCAGCTATTGAAAATTGCGTATCACCTGCGCTTGCCTCACGACGTACTGAATCATTTCTATGAGAAGGGCTTAAGCCTAAACAAAAAATGAGCCACGCTGTTTTTGCGTTTCAGCTCGGACGTTCAGGTTGAACAGCTGCCCCCGCCGAGGACGCAGAATTTCGCACAGTGGGGGTGGTTGAGCTTTACTTTCCGCCAGGATTCCTTCAGCGTGGCGCCTAGATTGAAACGTCGATCATACGGTAGCAGTGTACAAGCCTGTATTGATAAATGATTGTCTCCTTTATGTTTGACTACCATGCGAGAGTTTGCACACATCATGCTCGCCGGATCTTGATCCAGAATCCCCCAGCAAGCGGTAGTGATTTCCGGTACATCAATCGACTCATCCATCTCGGGAAACAGCACCAGCTGTTCAGCGCAATCGGCATCCAGACTGATACCTTCATCGGCAAAAAGTTGCCGAAATCCCTCCCTCATGAGCGCTTCGTCCTCATTCCACATGGTTCGACCAGCGACTGCGAAAGGGATTCCGGCATCGGAAAGCCACCTGAGTGATTCGATCGCGGGTTTCCAGGAACGCGGGCCTCGCTCAAGTGCATGGATGTCTGGCGCGTAGTGGTCAAGGGAAATTCGTAGAGTCAGCCGCCCAGCAAAGCGATGATGCAGTGTTTCCAGTCTGAGTTTCTCACGCAACAAGGTGTTCATCCCGTTTGTTAACACCAACACNCTAAAGTCCCGGGCCAGACAGGCTTCNAGTATTGGAAGCATTTCCCTATTAAGAAAAGGCTCGCCGCCCGTGAAGCCGATTTCCTGGGTTCCCATCTGCTCGGACTCAATCTCCTCTAGCAGTTGGCATACTTCCGTCAGGCTGATGTAAGCCAGNCGATCGTTAGTTGGGCTGGACTCAATGTAGCAGTTCTCGCAGGTCAGATTGCACAGGCTGCCGGTNTTTATCCAAAGCGTTTCTAGGACCCGTGGATCCACCGCCGCGCGAGCATAGCCATCGAGGGTAAAGTTTGGATCTGCAAATTTGGTTCCCGCCGCGTTGATTTCTGTCATCGGTATAATTTGGCTCATGGTGATTGGAAATACTTGCTCGTTGAACTCGGAATTCGATTGGATAACGATAAACTAAGCTAGCTCTGGCTTATTGGCAACCACCACCGGTTCCTTGTAGTCCCTGTGTCTTTACTCTATTCTTCGGGCGACTGTATGCGCTCTTAAACACGGCCAATTCTTGTGATTCCCTGACGCCGGGCCCGAAGAAGCTCATGTTAGATAAGCAACAAATCCAAGCACTAATTGCGGAACATGGTGACCGTGTAAATGCGGGACGCTCTATTCGCGAGCTGATTGCTGACGGTGAACTGCCCCGACTCGAAGGCGCGACCGTGCTTGAAGGGAAGGTATCGGATTCTGTTCTTGGAGAGAATTTGGTTACCAGAGGCGGACGCCGCCTACGCCTCATGTTTCGCAATACTCGTATTTCTACCCATGATGTTAACCGTGGGGCAATACCCTTCAAAGATCAGGTCCTGGCATTAAACCATGCCCATATGCTAGATCTCGTTGGGCCCATTCTGGGCAGTTCCCAATTCGAGGTTCCTAATCTGATGCCGAGCTCCACGGTGATTCCGGCGGAGGATCTAAGGCTGATCAAGTTTGAAAATGTCTTGCGGCTTTTTAACGCAGAAAGCTCGACATCCACCTCGCTGTATCAGCATTGGCTCGCCGCGAGAAATAAAGGTTTGAGGTTGATGGCTTATGCGGGGCATTCCTTGAACGTGGAAGACCTAGAGGTGAATGGCAGGCTACCATATGTCATCGATACCCCCAGCACGAAGGATAAGGAAGACAAGACAACCAGTGTCGAGACTCTTGTTGCGAATGGCGTGTGCACGGAGGAAGAGTACGCCCAGATTAGGAATGCATCTTTGATGGCATTCGGTGTCGTGTCAGAATATCTAAAAGGCCGAAACATGGTGTTGGTGGACACCAAAACAGAGCATGGGGTCAACAGCGTAGGCAAAATCGTAGTCGCAGATGAAGTTTATACGATGGACTCTTCCCGATTTTGGCGGTTAGATAACAACAAAACGCTGATGACGTGCGATGGAAANCCGGTATCNTTTTCCAAAGAGTTCGCTCGCGAAATGGTGACCGACAAAAACCAGCGATTTTCGCCCGAACTGAGCTGCGTCATCGCAACGCGTTACATTCTGGGACTACAGCATTTGCTTGGCTGCGAATTCACGCCGGATCTGCGAGATCGCGATGAGCGGCTTGTTGATTCTACCAATCTTATTCTTGACTCTTTGCTGTAACTGGCCGAGCGTACCGAGCGCTCGCCAAATGACGAAAACCGGAATCGGAGACTGCTATGTATCGCTTTATGAATGCCTTGTTTGTGCTGGGGGCCGCTGGGCTGTCATTGGGCTGCTCGCCTNCGCCAATGCGAAATGCCACTGCGCCTGTGGCAGCTACGCTTGAAGACTATCAGAGCGCCGAACGGTTTCTTGCTCCAAATGTCGATCCACTGGTAACTGATCGCATCCTCAGTCAGTACTGGCAGGAAGGCGATCGGCTGGTTTATCGCAAATCTGTGTCTAGTGGATCTGAGATACTCATTGTCGATTCGCTGACCGGGCTGAAGACAACGGTTTTTGATCCAATCAATCTTGCCAACGCCATCGGCGAGATCACCGGCGAGACCCCGGACAGTGCCGATCTTTCTCTGAGTGCTCTTGAGGTCAGCAAAGACCTTGGTGTCCTCAATTTCAGTTACGAAGGTGACGATTACCAACTCGAAACGGCTGATTTTTCTCTGCAAAAATTACAGGAAGCGAAGCCCGATGAGTTTCTTTCTCCTGACAGAACTAGGGCGGCTTTTATCCGGGATCACAACTTGTGGCTACGAGACACCTCGGACGATACTCTGACTCAATTGACATTTGATGGCGTGCAGGACTATGGATACGCTACCAACAATGCCGGCTGGCTGCGCAACGATGGTCCGGTACTGCTGTGGTCGCCTGACTCACAAAAAATCGCAACGTTTCGTCACGATTCACGCAATGTTGGAGAAATGTATCTGGTAACTACCGAAGTAGGTCACCCTACACTCGATGCCTGGAAGTATCCATTGCCGGGTGATGAATCCATTTTCATGATCGAGAGGGTGGTGATCCATGTCAGCGACGAGCCACGGCTGGTGACTATGAATATGCCTCCTGATCCGCACCGCTCTTCAACTGCGGATCACGTGGCTGGGCGCGGAGGCGTCTTCCTTGATGTTGAATGGAGCTTTGACGGTAACGTATTGGCGTTTGTTTCCTCCTCACGCGATCATAAGTCAGCTACGTTGAGGCTGGCTGATCCGTACACCGGTGACGTGCGCACTGTCTACAAAGAATCCGTCGCAAGCTATTATGAATCAGGTTACCGAAGTCAGAACTGGCGAGTGCTGCACGATCGTGATGAATTTATTTGGTATTCCGAGAAAGACAACTGGGGTCATCTGTATTTGCATGATCTTAACACCGGAGCACTGAAGCAGCAGCTTACTTCAGGGAATTGGCCGGTCCTGGAGGTTCAGCAAGTAGATGAAGATTCAGGAACACTATATTTCACTGCGGCAGGTAAGGAGAATGGCGACCCTTATTATCACTATTTATACAGTCTTGATCTAGCTGGCGGTGATCCGTCGTTGCTGACTCCAGAATCTGCACATCACCAAATTGACTGGTCAGACTCAGCTGAATATTTTGTCGACACATTTTCGACTCCTGCTACGCCCCCGGTTTCGGTCATCCGGGATCGTTCAGGTGAGGTGATACTGGAGTTGGAGAAGGCAGATGCCAGCGGGCTGGTTGACATGGGCTGGCAGGCCCCGGAATCTTTTGCGGTAAAAGCGCGGGACCAGCAAACAGACCTCTATGGGCTGCTATACCGTCCCAGCCACTTTAACCCAGATCGATCATATCCAATTTTAAATTATCTTTATCCTGGACCTCAGTCTGGCAGCGTTGGGTCTAGGGCTTTTCAGCCGGCGCGTCGCGATAAGCAAGCCGTCGCGGAGTTGGGCTTCATCGTGGTGGAAGTCGATGCCATGGGAACACCCGGCCGATCCAAGTCGTTTCATGATGCTTACTACGGCAACATGGGCGACAACGGCCTGCCTGACCAGGTAAGCACTATCCGTCAATTGGCCGCGGATAGACCTTGGATGGACATTGAGCGCGTGGGCATCTGGGGGCACTCGGGCGGGGGTTTCGCTTCGACGAGAGCTATTCTCAGCTATCCGGATTTTTATAAAGTCGCAGTATCCAGCGCGGGCAATCACGATAATCGTAACTATGAAGATGACTGGGGAGAAAAATGGCAAGGGCTGCTTGAAACTTATCCGGACCCTATTTCAGGGTCCGCTAATGTACTGCCAGGGCCTCGCACCAGCTATGACAATCAGGCTAACCAGCTTCTTGCCGAGAATCTCAAAGGCAAGCTCTTGCTTGCGCATGGCTTGTTGGACGATAACGTGCCGCCAAGCAACACGCTGTTAGTTGTGCAGGCTCTGATCGAGGCCAATAAAGATTTCGATTTGCTGCTGCTACCGAGCGCGAGGCATGGCTTTGGCAACAGTGGTTACTTCATGAAAAAGCGCTGGGATTACTTTGTTGAACACTTGCAGGGAGTCGAGCCGTCTTCAGAATTCCAATTCGCAGACAATATCAACTAGGCTGAACTTCAGCGCGTTAAAGACATGTTGTCAAATTCTTGAAGAAAGCTGCGACTGGCAAGGCCCGCAAAAACCCACTCGGAGGAACAGTCTATGCAGGAAATTCTGCTGATTGGATTCGCACAAGAGATAACAGTTAGCCTGGGACTTGAAAAATAAGTAATTCATCCCGCGTCTCGTCAAGTTGGTTGCGACCGACTTGAACGGTTGGCTATTAACATTGTGCTAAGGAATCAAATGCTTCAATTTGAACAAGGGCTTGCGGCACTGGCAGATTTTATGTGGGGTCCGCAACTTGTGGTTTTACTGGTTGGCGGTGGTCTTTATTTTACGATTCATTCCAGATTGAGACATTTTAAATATCTAAAACACAGTTTTGATTTGCTGCGAGGCAAATACCGAGAAGAGGCACCTGCGGAAGGCGACATCAGTCATTACAAGGCGCTGGCGACAGCCCTAGCCGGGACGATAGGCGTCGGTAACATCACGGGTGTCGCAGTGGCGATTTCACTGGGTGGGCCCGGCGCGGTTTTCTGGATGTGGATGACCGCAATTGTGGGGATCTCGACGAAGTTCTACACCGCTTCGCTGGCAATTATGTACCGAGGCTACGATGATGCTGGCAATCTGCAGGGAGGGCCCATGTATGTGATCCGTGAAGGTCTTCCAAAACGCTGGTTGCCGCTGGCCTACTTGTTTGCGGTCGCCGGTATGTTTGGCACTTTACCTGTCTTTCAAGTAAATCAGCTGGTTCAGATTACTCGTGACGTTCTGGCGATTCCGGCAGGCATTACCTCCGCAGAAAACCACTTCATCTTCGATCTTTCTGTGGGCCTGGTGCTTTCCGTTTCGCTTCTCGCGGTTGCTGTCGGGAAAGTCAAGCGAGTTGGTGCTGTGGCTGCCAGTCTCGTGCCCAGCATGGTGCTATTTTATGCGGGAGTTACCAGCTATCTGTTGCTCTCTCATCTCACAGAATTGCCAGCGATGCTGATGTTAATTTTTGTTGACGCTTTTTCGGGAAAGGCAGTCTCAGGTGGAGTGGTAGGATCTGTAATTCTGATCGGAGTGCAGCGGGGTGTCTTCTCAAACGAGGCTGGGCTCGGCACTGAATCCCTTGCTCATGGNGCGGCTAAAACTAACGAACCTGTNAGAGAAGGTCTGGTGGCCATGGTAGGACCAATNATCGATACGCTACTGGTCTGTTCTTGCACAGCTCTTGCGATTCTGGTGACTGGTGTCTGGCAAGGGGACGCGATTGGCGTAACTCTTACGGCTCAAGCTTTTGATCAGGTTTTTCCGGGCGTAGGCTCTTACTTGATTTTGACCATGGTGTTAGTGCTAAGCACAACCACAGTGCTGACATACTCTTACTACGGTGGTAAGTGTATGGCTTTTATTTTCGGTACTCATTCTGAGAAATATTATTTGGGCATTTACATTGCTTTGATTACTTTAGGTGCGATTGCGTCACTGGATGCGGTCATCAGTCTGTTCGATAGTGCCTATGCAACCATGGCGATCCCNACCATGCTCTCGACGTTTGTNTTGGCGCCAAAAGTGAAGAGCAAAGCACACGATTATTTTCGGCGTCAAGACGCAGGCNATTTTNATAAGGAGCGGTAGCCCGAGGTAAGAAAGGCGGAGCATACACAACTGTGCTGTGATCCTAAGTGGGCCACGGTGCCTGTGTGTGGTAAATTTTAGTCGGCTTTAAGAAGTCAGCTGGATGGATTGGCCTGGAGATTCGGTTAGTGAATAGTCTGCTCAGGCTTGGGCAGGTCTTCCGCTGAGACAGAAGTCACTGACGCTTCATTCGGAGATACATAGCTGCGCGACTCTACCGGGCTCACAAGAAAATCACCCAGTTTGCTGAGAAAGTGCTCCATATGGGCGGTCTGGTAATGCTCCTGCAGGCATTCTGCGTCTTCCCACTCCTGGATCAGGACAACCTGATTCTCATTAGAAACTCCCTCAAAATACTCGTAACTAATACAGCCGTGCTCAAGGCGGCACAGACGTACCATATTACGCATAAGTTTGATGGCATCTCGCTTGGAGTCTGACGCAAGATTAAAGACTGATTGAACCACAATCATGGCGGTTTCCCAAAAAGCAAGATGTTATTATACGCACAATTTATAGAAAAACACCCGATATGCTTACTCAGCCGTTGGCAAATCACAAGGTGGTAAACTGCCCACCAATGAGCGCCGCTGGTCGGTGCTTTTGTACGATTGAGTTCACCACCAGGGATAAAAAGGAGGCATATCGGTGGACGCATGGTCATTAAAATTGGCCTTCCGCTTCTCCAGAAAGGCTTGTACCCCCTCTTTGCCGCTGGTTTGGCTGGCATAAAAAATCGCCAGCGAGTCCACCTCATGGGCGCCGATTGGGTGTGGCAAGGAGGCATTGCGGTACATCATCTGGCGAGTCATGGCCACGGCAACCTGACTGTGGCTACTGATTCGGGCAGCGATTTCATAGGCTTTAGGCAACAGCGATTTCTCGGTCAGCTGCTGGTTGGCGAATCCTTTGCGAGTTAGTTCGTTTGCTTCGATTAGGTCGCCGCTATACACCCACTCCAACGCGGTGCCCATATTGACGACGCGCGGCAGGAACCATGATGAGCAGGCTTCAGGTGTGATTCCTATCTTGTTGAAAACGAAGCCCACACGGGCTGTGTTAGTGATTAATCGAATATCCATAGCGCAGAGCATGGTGGCTCCGATACCGACCGCTGCCCCGTTGACGGCCGCGATTACGGGCTTCTTGCACTCAAAGATTGCCAGCGTCAGCTGTCCGCCGGTATCACGTACACCAGCTTCAATTTCAGGGTCAGAAAGACGCGAGCGCATGTCCTCAAGGCTGGGTGACAGCGCTTCATTCAAGCCAAAAACATTGTCCGATCTGGACAAATCCATGCCAGCGCAGAAGGCCTTGCCCGCCCCCGTCACGACAACCGCATCGACTCCATCGTCCTCGTTGGCCTGGTCAAAAGCCTCAATCAACTCCTCAGCCATTTTCACGGTAAATGCATTGAGCTGTTCCGGCCGATTAAGGGTGATGGTCAGGATTCGATTTGCAATTGCGTAGCGAATAGTTTCGAAAGACATGATTGATCTCCGTTTAACAGCGAGGTTTATATCGCTCCAGCAGCCTGTAGCTCACCGATTTCTTGTTCAGAAAAGTTCCATGCGCTCAAGACTTCTTTAGTATTTTCTCCGTTCTTTGCCGCCGGTCCCTGAATTTCACCCTGAGTTCGGCTAAAACGCGGTGCTGGGGCTGGTTGAACAACGCCTTCAATCTCGATAAATGTTTTCCGATCAATGTTATGTGGGTGGTTTGGCGCTTCTTTAAGGTCAAGAATTGGGGCAAAACACACATCAGTTCCTTCCATGATATCGCACCATTGTTGTCTAGTTTTGGACTTGAATATCTGTGTCAGTTTTTCGCGTTTGGCAGGCCATGAAGCCTCATCAAGTTGCTCTTGAAATTCTGGGCCGTCTATTTCCGCTTTCTCTAGAAGTAAGGCATAGAACTGAGGTTCCAGTGAGCCAATTGAGATGTATTTACCGTCGCTGCATTCATAGCTGCCATAGTAAAAAGCGCCCCCGTCTAGCCTGTTGCTGAATCGATCAGTTGTCCACATATCCATGGCCATCAAGCCAAAGAAGGGGCTCAGCAGGCTGGCGGTTCCATCGGTCATGGCGGCATCAATAATCTGCCCCTTGCCCGACGTGTTACGCTCAACCAGCGCTGCAAGAATTCCGGTCAGCAGATACATAGCACCGCCCCCAAAGTCGCCAACTAGATTGAGTGGGGGAGCTGGTGGCCGATCTGCGTAGCCCATGGCCCCAAGGGCGCCTGCGATTGAAATGTAATTGATATCGTGCCCTGCGGCCTGTGAAAGCAGTCCTGTCTGTCCCCACCCCGTCATTCGGCCGAATATCAGGCGTGGGTTCGCCGATAAGCATTTTTCTGGCCCGAGTCCGAGGCGTTCCATCACACCTGGGCGGAAGCCCTCGAGTATCACGTCCGCTTGTTCAATCAGGCGCAATGTCGTTTCAACTCCACGGGGATTCTTGAGATCCACGGCGATGGATTTCCGCCCTCGATTAAGCACGTTGGCCGGGTGGCCGAGGCCTTTTTGGCTGAGACGGTCCACCCGAATCACCTCGGCGCCAAGATCTGAAAGCATCATAGCGGTGAAGGGTCCTGGTCCGATTCCCGCCATCTCTACCACGCGTACACCAGTCAGTGGGCCCACAACTCCCCCTTATAAATTTCAAGAATTATGCCCCAGCAATCATAGGGGATAGCCCTGCCAAAATATAGCGGTCCAGTGGTTCGAGCAGCGCTCCCCATGGGCCAAAAACACTGGGGGTTTGTTATCGGCAGGATGGGCTGATAATTTTCCTTTTCGGTGACGATCGATTATTCTCATTCCGAAATCCGTCAACGAGAACCAACCACAATCATGGAATTACAGGGAAAAACCGCGTTTATTACCGGCGGCGCGTCTGGTCTGGGGCTGGCAACAGCGAAGAACTTTGTCAGGGCGGGCGCAAAGGTGTTTCTTTACGATCTCAACGCAGAGGCACTAGAAGCAGCTGCAGCTACGCTGGGAGAGTCTGCCTCTTGGCATGCCGGTGATGTCGCGGATGAGGCTGCGGTTAAAGCAGGGATCGCCATGGCGCAGCAGACATTTGGGACAATTCACATTAACGTCAACTCTGCCGGGATTGGTGGTGCTGCACGCACGGTGGGAAAAGATGGAGCCATGCCTCTTGCGCGTTTTGAATACATTGTTCGGGTGAACCTGATTGGGACATTCAACGTGCTCAGGCTTTGCGCAGAAGTGATGCAGCTAAATGAGCCCCAGACAGAAGACAACGAGCGAGGGGTAATTATCAACGTAGCTTCTATCGCCGCGTTTGACGGTCAGACCGGACAGGCGGGGTACGCGGCAAGTAAGGGAGGTATTGTTGCCATGACCTTGCCCATTGCTCGCGATCTTGCTAAGCGGGGAGTCCGTATCATGACCATCGCTCCCGGTGTTTTCGAAACACCACTGCTCGCCCGAGCGCCTGAAGAGGTGCGTGAGCCGCTTATTGCGATCACCCAATTTCCGAAACGATTGGGGCACCCCGATGAATTCGCCGCCGAAGTCGCGCATATTGTGCAGTGTAGTTATCTGAATGGCGAAACCGTTAGATTAGATGCTGCGATCAGAATGCCCGCGCTCTAGCCCTTCGTTCACGAGGCTCCACAGACTACTTATTAAAACTTCGGGGGAATAATATGGCCAACGCATATATCGTCGGCGCAGTGCGCACAGCAACTGGAAGAAAGAACGGCAGGCTTAGCCGAATACACCCTGTAGATATGGGAGCCGCCGTTGTTGATGAACTGGTGTATCGTACTGGAGTCCCGAAGGATAAAGTTGATGACGTGGTTTTTGGTGTGGTCATGCAGATTGGTTCACAAGCCAGCAACCTCGGCCGCAACGTGGCGCTGAGCTCAAAGCTGGCTCTTGAGGTTCCGGGAACCACCGTTGATCGGCAGTGCGGTTCTTCGCTGCAGGCCATCCAATTCGGCGCGCAAGCCGTCATGTCTGGCACCCAGGATGTGGTGATTTGCGGCGGTGTCGAGGCGATGAGTACCGTTGAAATTGGCTCAAATGTTCGGGATGGTTTGGAGAAAGGGCGCGGAGTGCCAAAGGGGGAGCGCCTCGAGCTCCAGTATCCTGGCATTCAGTTCAGCCAATTCGACGGAGCAGAACTGCTAGCAGAAAAATATCAGATCAGTCGGGAGGCGCTTGACGAATTCGGTTTGCTGAGTCACCTGCGCGCGGCGACTGCGACCAAAAGTGGTTATTTCGAGAAGGAAATTGTGCCGTTGCACATCGAGCTTGATGATGGCAGCAAAGACGTCCACACCGTGGACGAGGGGATTCGTTTTAAAGCCGACTTAGAAGGTATGAAGTCTCTGAACGCCTTGCGAGAAGGCGGTGTGATCACAGCTGGCACAGCCAGCCAAATTAGCGACGGTGCAGCAGCAGTTATGGTGGCGAACGAAGAGGCGGTGAGAAAATTCGACCTACCAGTGCGCGCCAAGATTCATGCCTTGGCCGTGGTTGGTTCTGATCCGGTCATAATGCTAGAAGGTCCGATCCCGGCGACAGAAAAGGTCCTTGAAAAAGTGGGTCTCAGCATTGACGACATTGATTTGTACGAGGTTAATGAAGCTTTTGGTTCCGTGCCGCTGGCTTGGGCCAAGGCTCTAAATGCCGATCCCGAAAAGCTTAATGTAAATGGTGGTGCGCAGTCTTTGGGCCATCCGCTTGGCGGCACCGGCGCCAAGTTGATGACTACCTTGGTGCATGAGTTGGAGCGGCGGCAGGCGCGGTTTGGGTTAGTAGCCATTTGCGAAGGCGGGGGCACCGCCAACGCTATGATTATTGAACGAATGGATCAACTGGATAGTTAGAGAAGAAGTCAGCCCTATGCTTGAGAATTATCAGTCTCCCTGGATGGATGAAGAACTTGTCATCATGCGCGGCGCGGTGCGAAAGTTTCTGGACAAAGAGTTTGTTCCGTTTTCAGAAAAATGGGACAAGCAGGGCTTTGTCGACCGCGATGCCTGGTATAAGGCGGGCGCTTCCGGAATTCTTTGTGCTTCTGTCTCCGAAGAGTGGGGCGGCGGTGGCGGTGATTTTCGGCACGAAATGGTGCTGATCGAGGAGTTTAACAGAGCCAATATTTCTGGCTTTGGTAACGGGGTCCATTCTGGCATTGTGGCTCACTACATCGAGAGGTATGGCACGCAGGAGCAAAAAACCAAGTGGCTGCCAAAGATGGTGAGCGGCGATATTGTGTCAGCGATTGCCATGTCGGAGCCGGGAACGGGTTCAGACCTGCAGGCGGTTAAAACCTCGGCGCTCTCAGACGGGGATGATTATGTATTGAACGGGCAAAAGACGTTCATTACCAATGGGATGACTGCGAACCTCATTTGCGTGGTCGCCAAAACTGAGCCAGGCGAAGGGGCAAAAGGTATCTCACTGATCATGGTGGAGACGGAATCGGTTGAGGGCGAAGGCGGGTTCAAGCGGGGCCGGAATCTAGAAAAACTGGGTATGAAAGCACAGGACACCGCTGAGCTGTTCTTCGATGATGTGCGGGTGCCAAAGTCGGCTTTGCTCGGCACAGATGAAGGCAGAGGCTTTATTCACCTCATGGAACAGTTGCCTCAGGAGCGGGTTATCATTGCCGCAGGCGCCTGTGCAGCAATGGAAAAAGCGCTTCGGTTAACCTCTGACTACGTCAAAGAGCGCAAAGCATTTGGCAAGCGAATCCTCGACTTTCAGAATACCCAGTTTCGGCTTGCCGAATGCCTGACTGAAGCGAGGATTGCCAGGGTGTTCGTTGATGACTGTGCGATGCGTCTTGCCGAAGGCAAGCTGGATGATGTCTCGGCGTCTATGGCGAAGTGGTGGACCACGCAGAAGCAATGCGAAATTGTGGATACTTGTCTGCAATTTTTTGGCGGCTACGGTTACATGATGGAATACCCGATAGCCAAGATGTTTGCTGACAGCCGGGTACAGAAGATTTACGGCGGTAGCAATGAAATCATGAAGCTGTTGATCGCCAGAGAGATTTAGAAACGTTTCGCATAGAGAGGCGCAGTAATTTCGGCGGTCGAACGCCTGCGTTTCGGCAGCTCAGCCCAGCCAGAGCGCGCCCAAGCGGTTTGAACGTCTGGGGACAACGCATCGGAAGCCTGTATGGTTGGTGGCAGATTCAGGGTCTGCAGGCATCCGCGCGCTGACTCTGAAACCCTGGCAGTAGTTTTCACTGCAAAGGAATGACCCGCCGCGGATGCTCCGCTTTGGCAAACCCGGTTCAGCCGGATCCAGACTCTCTTCCCTTTTCACTCCTTTTGGATTGTGACTACCGAGAACGGAGTATGCGTTCGGGTGGTACCAGTCGGAAACCCATTCCCAGACATTTCCTGTGATGTCGTAGAGTCCGAAGTCATTCGCTGGATAGCTGCCAACCGGTGCCGATTGGTGGTGACCATCGGTATTCTCGTTCCTGACCGGAAACTCGCCCTGCCAGTAATTGGTAACGGCCTCCACGTGATGAGTCGGCTGATCACCCCAACTGTAGATCTGCCCGTCCCGCCCACCCCGGGCGGCGAATTCATACTGCGCCTCGGTGGGCAGTGTCTTGCCTCGCCAGTTGCAGTAGGCCAATGCATCTGCGTAGTTGATTTGAACAACAGGATGCTCCGCCCGCGAAAGCAGTGTCTCGCCGGCGCCCTCTGGAGAACGCCAGCTGGCATCTTTGACTAACCGCCACCAGCTCATGGGCACTATTTCTCTCAGACTTCTGCCTTCCGCGGTGTGGAACACCAGAGAGTCGCCATATTGTTCGGCGCCGGTTACGTAGTTTGTGGCAGCGACGAACGATTCGTAATGGGCGTTGGTGACTTCATACTTATCGATCCAAAACCCAGAGACGCTCACCGGATGAGCGGGGGCCTCATCTGGCAGACCGTGGTCTGAACCCATGATAAAGCTTCCGCCGTCAAGCCAGACCATGTTTTCCGGATCGCCTTTCTCCTCAACAAGGATGAAGCCATCGACAATGATCAGGCCGAGAATAAAGATTGTTCCAAGCAGATTATGCGATTGTCTTAGCATTTGCTGCATTCGTTTTGGTATGGGTGGCCCGAGTGTACCAAGTATAAGATGGGAAATCCCATTGCAGCTGCGTGATTGTGTGCAGGTTAATTGGACTCATCATAAAATCTGTTGGTGACTGCCCTTGGTTCTTGCGATAATTGGATGCCATGCTCGGCAGCAAACCAAGGGAAATAACGATGAAATACAGAGGCTTAATAGCGGGTTTAGTTGCCCTCTGTGCCGGTAGTGGATTGCCGGCGGCGGAGTCAGGCTACCTAGCGCCCAGGACGGAGCAAGGCGCGCCTGACTTACAGGGCACTTGGTCGATTGCGACTCAGACTAATCTTGAGCGGGCGGAGCGCTTTAGAGGGCAGTTGGTTATCTCCGAAGAAGAAGCGATTCTGATAGAGGCCCGGGTTAGGGCGAGGAATGAGGCCAGTAATCAACCCAGTGATCCGGACCGTGAAGCTCCGGACGCCGGGCGTAATGTCGGAGGTTACAACACATTCTGGATGGATCCTGGAGACCGGCTTGCAGTGGTAAGAGGTGAAATCCGAACCTCTATTTTGGTTGATCCTGCTGATGGCAGGCTACCTTACTCGGAGCAGGGGCGCGCAAGTTATGCGGCTGCCATGCGCCAGCGTAATTCCTATGACGGGCCAGAAGTGCGACCTCTGGGTGAACGCTGTGTCGTGGGTTTTGGCTCTACAGGAGGCCCGCCGAAGCTACCGGTGCTTTACAACAATCTGACGCAGATCGTGCAGACAAAAACTCATGTGCTGCTGATGGCAGAGATGAACCATGATGCACGGATTGTCAGACTGAACACTGAGTTTCCAGCCAACAGCCAGTATCCCTGGATGGGAGATTCTGTTGGCTACTACGAAGGAGACAGTCTGATTGTTGAAACCACCAATTTTCATCCGCAACAGAGCTTGCGTTCTTCCCTCGAGCATCGGTTCTATGGATCGCAGCAAATGAAGGTGACGGAGCGATTCACCCGTGTCGCCGATGATGTCATCCGCTACCAGTTCACCGTGGACGATCCGGNAAACTATACGCAGACTTGGAGTGGGGAGCTGCCCATGAACCGGACCGCAGATCAGGTCTTCGAGTATGCTTGTCATGAAGGCAATTATGCCTTGCCCGGTATTCTAGCCGGGGCGCGAACCGCAGATGCGGAGGGCGATTATTACGCGCCGACAGATCCGGGACATTGAAGCAGGATAAAANAAGGAGTCAGAGNCTCTCNNTTTTATGGTTTGCACAGCCGCAGCGCTGANCTTAGCGGAGATCCGGAAGTTGGTAGCCTTCTTTNTCCAGATTGGCTCGNATGGTTTTTTTCTCGATCTTGCCGGTCGGGCCGAGCGGCAGCGTTTCCACCGCAATCACCTCATCTGGTAGCTGCCATTTGGCGAATATCTGGCTNCAGTGCTCAATGACTGCNGCCTGATCNAGTGTTTCACCNGCTGCCATGATGACCATCGCTACGGGGCGTTCGTCCCACTTGGGGTGCGGTTGGGCAACCACGGCCGCNTGAGCAATCTCTGGCATCGCAACAATATGGTTTTCCAGATCAACGGACGAGATCCACTCTCCGCCGGACTTTATCATGTCCTTGGAGCGGTCACATATGATGATGTACTGATCGTCATCGATTTTTGCAACATCTCCGGTCACCAGCCAGCCATTGTGGAANTTGTCAGGCTGTGGATCATTATAGTACTCAGATGCAATCCAGGGACCCCTGATGCAGAGCTCGCCGACTGCTTCTCCGTTGTGCGGCAATGCATTCCAGTGCTCGTCNAAGANTTCAATTTCCAGCCCCGGCATGGCGAGACCGGCCTTGGCNATATTTTCAAACTGNTGATCTTCNGATAACGCNNTNTGAGATCGCTTTGAGACTTTCCGCGAGAGTGTGCCNAGAGGATTGGTCTCGGTCATGCCCCAGCCCTGTATCATTTCNACACCAAAGGTTTCCCAGTACCAGCGCATCATTTCGACGGGTGGGGCAGAGCCGCCACANGTNAGGCGCTCCAGTTTCGAGAGATCGAACTTTTCCGGGTTGGCTTCCAGCGTGGCGCGCACACCCTGCCAGATCGTCGGCACGCCAGCCGAGATCGTAACCTGTTCCTGCTGTATCAGACTGAGGAAGGAATCTGGCGTCATGAATCGATGAGGGTAAACCTGTTTGGTGCCCAACATGGATGCGGCAAAGGGTAAACCCCAGCCCATGGCATGAAACATCGGAACGATACCAAGCAAGGAATCGAGCGCCGACAAACCCATNGAATCCGTNAGNGATTCAGTNAGGGTGTGCAGNTAGGTCGATCGGTTNGTGTACATCACNCCCTTGGGGTTGCCGGTGGTGCCTGAGGTGTAACATAGACCCATGGGCGCCGTTTCTGGAATNTCGGGCCAGTCATATGNGGTAGGCTGGTCAGCGATGAAATCTTCGTAATCGATCTGGTTGGNGAAACTGCTTTCTCCGCCCTCACCGTGGCGGCAGATCACCAGCAGCTCAACACAGGGAATTTTTCCCCACATTGGCTCCAGCAGCGGCAGCAGATCTTCATCTACAAAAATAATGCGATCACCGGCATGNTTGATGATGTATTNCAGATCTGTAGGGGACAGGCGGATATTCAGGGTGTGGAGGACGCAGCCCATACTGGGCACACCCTGATAAAGCTCCAAATGACGATAGTTGTTCCACATGAAGCTGCCGACCCGGTCGCCAGTTTCGATTCTGCGTGACTTCAGCGCATTGGCGAGCTGTTGCGCTCGGGCCCAGGTCCGTTTCAGCGTTTGGCGATGGGTGCCGCTTGCCTGAGCCGTTACGATTTCAACTTCCGGATCGAGTTCTGCGCCACGGCNAAGGATTCGAGACATCAACAGAGGCGTATTTTGCATGGTCATCGGAGATTCTCCNCTNGTCCTATTATGGTGCGCTTGAGCGCAAATTTGGAGAATATATTAAGANCAGTAGAAGATTCAATTTGTTGAATCAGGCTNATCCGGTATTTTTTTATCGTTAAACGGTATAGTTTTATAGTCCGTCGGAGAATGGTTGAGCAAGGGCCAAATATGAATCAAAACAGTGAGTGGCTGAAAAACAGAGTTTCAGTGAATGGCAAAACTATGGCNTTCGTGGACATGGGCGAAGGTGATCCAATTATTTTNCAGCATGGCAACCCCACTTCCTCCTACCTGTGGCGAAATGTNATGCCGTATTTGAAGGACCAGGGCCGCTGCATTGCGATTGATCTAATCGGCATGGGTGATTCNGATAAGCTGGATGCGTCCGGTCCGGAGCGTTATACCTTTGAGGAGCACAGACATTATCTCGATGGNGCTCTTGAGGCACTCGGCGTCAGCCGNAACGTGACCTGGGTCATTCATGACTGGGGTTCGGCCCTTGGCTTTGACTGGTCAAATCGGAACCGTGATGCGGTTGCGGGTATTGCGTATATGGAGAGTATTGTCCGGCCGGTAACCTGGGANGAATGGCCTGAGGCGGCGCGCGGAGTTTTTCAGGGGCTTCGATCTCCTGCAGGAGAAGAGATGATTCTGGAAAAAAACGTGTTTGTTGAAAGAGTGCTTCCCGGCTCTGTATTAAGAACCCTTGATGATGAGGAGATGGCGGTCTATCGCAGGCCTTTCGTTGAGCGCGGCGAAGGACGCAGGCCCACCCTCACCTGGCCCAGACAAATTCCGATCGAGGGTGAGCCNGCCGNTGTGCATTCGATTGTTAGCGATTATGCAGACTGGCTAGCTGAGTCGCCAGTCCCCAAATTGTTCATAAACGCTGATCCGGGGGCGATCCTGATCGGCGCGCAGCGTGAGTTTTGCCGAAGCTGGCCGAATCAGGAAGAAGTAACCGTCGCGGGGAATCACTTTTTGCAGGAGGACTCACCAGATGAAATNGGTAGAGCGATTGCTGACTGGCGTCGGAGAAAAATCAAGTGACGGCATCTCAACTAGCGTGATTTTCCCGGCCNATGAACCTGAATTTGGATAACGCCGCTTGGCTCGAAGGGAACGTCCGACGCTTCACCGTTTTCCGCCTTCTTTATACAGCTCGTTTCTACTATCCGGTCTTCACCGTGCTGTTTCTCGATTACGGTGTGACCCTGGAGCAGTTCGCGCTGCTGAATATGGTTTGGGCGTTAAGTATCGTTATTGCCGAAGTGCCATCGGGCGCCTTGGCCGATATTATTGGACATAAGCGATTGCTGGTATTTGCCGCGCTGCTTATGGTGCTGGAGATGGCACTGCTCGTNTTTGTCCCACTGGGCGCTTCACCGCTGCTGTTTACGGTGTTTCTGCTCAACAGAATTTGCTCCGGCTTGTCGGAAGCGGCTGCCAGCGGTGCCGATGAAGCACTGGCCTACGATTCACTCAAATCGCTGGGTCGGGAGGCTGAATGGCCAAAAGTCCTNGAGCGGACNACATGGGTTGTTTCAATTGGCTTTTTNACNACGATGATTCTGGGAGCGTTCGCCTATGATCCGTCAGTCGTTAATCGGTGCTTAGCCTGGCTGAATGCCGGGTGGATGCTTGAAGACTCTGTGATTGTTCGACTTCCGGTGATGCTGACGCTGGCTACCGCCAGCATGCTGCTGTTCACAGCGCTCGGTTTTCGTGACCTTGAAACGAATCAGGCGCCGGACAAGGCATCGTCGAGGGACTCTCTTCTGGAGCCCTTCCGCCAGGTTTCCCGGGTGGCCAGNTGGACGGTGAATCACCGCTTCGTGCTGTTCGTTATCTTGGCGGCATTGGCGCTGGATTCTGTGGCCCGCCAGTTTGTGGTTTTGGCCAGCGAGTACTATCGGCTGATACACATTCCGGTTTCCTGGTTCGGTTTTATTGGAGCCGGGATGTCTTTGATCGGCATCTTGAACGCGCGCATTTCAAGGATTCTGATCAGCAAGCGCTCTCCTTTTTTTAATTTTCTGTTCTTGTCTGCGGTACTCNTTTCAGGGCTGATNGGAATCAGTTACGCCTTACCTTACGTGGGCGTATTCTTTGCCATCGGGGTATTTGCGATGATGGGCATGGTGCAATTTCAGGCCAGCTTCTACTTGAATCGAGAGGCTGACTCGCAGATTCGTGCCACCCTGCTCAGTTTTAAGGGCCTGGCTTTGAATCTCGGTTTAGGNACAGCAAGCCTGTTATATACAACACTGGTGGCAACGCTGCGACATCGCCAGGATGCGCAAGTCGAAGGGCAAATACTCAATGAGCAGATTTTTCTTGATGCGCTGGCCGCTTTTCCNGTGTATTACCTATTGCTGTTTGTGCTGGTAATTAACGCGGCCCGACGCTCGGTTGATGATTGCAGTATTTTCTTTGCTTTGCCTAAGAATCNGACAGATGAGCGCTGAAATACTAGACTTGAAATTTGGTGTCAGACCGGATTGAATAGACAGGGTGATTCCCAGTTCACACCTTTGTTATGTGCANGAAATGCCCGCTGAGAGTGNTGTTTNCCANTCTNTTTGTTGCCTTATCGGCAGCCTCTGCTTCAGCGCAGGCACCAGAAATACGGACGGGTCTTTCAGGCCGTTGGGTAATCAACGATAACCTGAGCGACAACACAGACGATCGGGTGGAAGAGGCAATTGAAGCGGGTGGCGGTAAGGGTAGTCGCGGATTCTTCAATCGTCATGAGGATTTCTACCGCGGCGGCCCGCCGGAGCATGAGCTCTATGACCACATCTCGTATGAGGACGTAATAANAATTGAGGTGAACGANCCCGANCTTCGGTTCACCTATGGAGAANATTTCCAGCGGGTATTTCATTCAGATGGCCGCCGCCGNCGCGCTTCGGCNACCGGCTTCTACAGTGAAGGCGGCACCGATTTCTCCTCAGGGCTGTTCGAGGGCAACTCTCTGGTGGTGGAAGGGCGACCAAGAGACGGCGGGTTCACCATCGAAATCTACAGCCTTGAGTCTGACGGCAATCGGCTGCGCATTGAAATGACGATTCAACCTGATTCCTTCCGTGAGCCAATCGAGCTGGTGCGTTATTTCGATCGGGCAGAGTAGACCAGTCTCGTCACCTCATCTGTTTGACTATCTCTTCTTCGAGNTCCAACAGTCGGTCTTTGCCGAAGAACATTTCATTTCCAACAAAAAAAGTTGGTGAGCCGAATGCACCTNTCTCTACCGAGCGGGNGGTATTGTCAATGAGTTGCTGTTTGACGNTGGGATTTTGGATCGCCNGCACAATTTCATCTGCAGGCAGGTTGTGCTCGTCAAGTGCTTCGGCTATCACCTCAGGGTCCGCCATGTTCCTGCCCTGCTCCCACATACACTGATATATNGCTTCGATATAACGCATGTAATAGTCCTNGTGGCTGGCAAAGACGGCGCCTCGCATCAGATGAATGGTATTCACCGGGAAGTGTGGGTTGAACATGTAGTCTGAGAATTGATGGCGCGCTATAAAACGTTTCATTTCCAATGCCTGGTATTCCTGTTTGTTTTTTACCTCGGCAAATTGCTCCATGGGAGGGCGATTCTTTGTGGCCTTAAAAATGCCGCCCAGCAGAACTGGGTAATAAGTTATTTGCGCGCCGGTGCGATCCTGAATATCCGGAATCAGGCGGTGACAAAAATAGGTGTTAGGACTTCCAAAGTCATAATGGAATTCAACATTAATATTCAAAGCCAAGGTCCTCCATTACAACCCGGTTGCCGCCAGTGCGAGTTATGCTCACAAGCGCCCTACCTAGGATGATACATAGATCTCGGTGATTTTGGCGAGATGTGTCATTANCCAGTAAACTTTTACACGNAAAAANGGTTGCGGGTTNTTACTCCGATAANTGTATTTTGCCGATATAAAGNAGAAAGGGCNAGTGCAATTTCATTCATNGCAGTGACTTATCGTTTCCATGTTTTTACCCTATGATATCAGGCAATAGGGTTATGCTGTTTNAACAGAATTGAGCGGGAATGTTGTTGTTCGAGCTGGCTGATAATCGGTCCAAGAGGTTTGTCACGGCGATAGAATTCTCCNCGCGATTTTCGTCGATNCTGGTCGCGNTTTACGCTAGTTGTGTCGTCCAGGCGCAAAGTGGCTCCATTACTCTTTCAGATGCCAGCAAAGAGTTGCTTGTGGTGAACCCGGACTCGCATTCAGTTTCCATATTCGATGTCCGNAGTGAGATAAGCAAGCGCGCGGAAGTTNAAATGTTAGGGGTTCCGCAGGCTATTTCGATTGACAAAAACAGTAGAACAGCATTCGTCACTAGCAGACAATCCAATACGCTGGAAGTGATTTCATTAGAATCGGATTTGCTTAAAGGCTGCGTCCCGGTGGGCGCTTCGCCGTTCGGCGTTGCCAGTGACTTCAACTATATCTATGTTGCCAATCAGAAATCTGATTCTATATCGGTCATTCATCGGTCGAGTTTTCTTCCATTGCTCACAATCGANGTTGATTCTGCACCNAGAGGTCTTAACCTCGACGCTGAATCCANCCTTCTCTATGTTACGCATTTCTTTACTGGCGATGTAAGTATTATTGATACTAAAANAATGCTGGTCACAGGCANGGTGAGCGTCAATTCCAGTGCAAACATCTCGCAGTCGTTGGTTATTGATAATTCTCGCAACAGGGCTTATCTGCCACAAACATTTTCNAATAGTGCCAATCAGGCGCTGCTCTTTGATACGACTGTTTTTCCTGTTGTAACGACTATCGATCTGATCAGTAAAACTGAAATGAGGGCCAGTCGACTGGCTCTGGATGTAATCGATCAACCGGTTGGCATACCACTCGACGCCGTGATGGACTCCAAGGACAGATTATTTGTCGCAAACAGCGCTAGTAATGACATGTCTGTCATTGATTTAACAACTTCGAGAGGTGTCGCCAACATTGAAGTGGGGGCAAATCCAAGGGGTCTGGCCTTTGATCCCGGCAGCAACCGGGTATTCGTCAACAACACCCTTTCTGGCACGCTATCTGTTGTTGACGCATTGACTTTACAGGTTATTGGAGAAGTTGAAACCACCGAGATTCCAACGGCTCAATCCTTGCTGAACGGCAAGCGGATTTTTAACGATTCCAGTCGCCCAGAATTGGCTCGAGACAGCTGGATTGCTTGTGCGACCTGTCATTTTGACGGAGAGCATGATGGAAGAACTTGGTTTTTTGCGGACGGACCCCGAAACTCGCCAAGTTTGCTGGGAGTGGCAGATACTCCGCCATTTCATTGGAGTGGTGACCTAGATGAGTTGCATGACGTTGAACTCGCCGTGCGCGTNACGCAAGCCGGAACCGGATTGGCTTCTGGTCCCAGTAACTGTGAACCTGCCTGNGATCAGGCACCGACGAACCNNGGGCGTTCTCAGGACCTTGATGATTTAGCGCTGTACCTCGCAAGTCTGCAGTTTGAGAAGACAGACACATCTACGTCTGTGTCAGCTTTGCGAGGTCAGAAGCTGTTTAGCTCGAAGGCGGTCGGATGTGCTCAATGTCATATCCCCCCAACCTATACCGACGGGCTCCGACATAACGTGGGTACCGGTGCAGGCAGCTTAGAGCGCAAGGGAATGCTGTTTGATACCCCTTCTCTCCGGGGTATAAACAGAACTGCACCCTATTTTCACGACGGATCGGCGGCTTCCCTAGAAATGATGTTTACGGTCATGAATCGCGATGACCTNCATGGTAAGACTTCGAGCCTAGATACTGCGGAGTTGACCGACTTAGCTGCTTTCCTTAAGAGTCTTGGTGCCGCGAAGGAGGGCGGAGCAGGTATTTGTGAAAGGCCCACTTCAATTGGTTTTGATGCGACGGCCGAATTAGTCCTGAATAAGCATAGCTTTCTCGCGGGTGATCACTTGTCTTTGAATGTGNACAGCGCGGGCAGTCAACTGTCCGATTTTTATGTCGTGATCGCTTTGCCAGATGGAGAGCTTGCGTCGTTTACTTCGCCTGAAAACTCGTTGTTACTCGGCGAACTGGTGCCGTTGGCAGAGAACATAGATTTGGATAAAGGATTCAGTGNCCGNCTCGCAGATACTGTGCTCGACGGCAGTGTGCCGGCTGGTNTCTATCAATTATANGCGGTCGCTGTCTCACCCGGTGCAGATCNTCTAGATCGAGACGCGTGGTTGGCATTCGAGCAGCTTGAATTTGAGATTAAGTCATCAGACTAGTCTGTTCCGACTTCGGCGGAGCGCGGCGGCCATCCGCTGTGCCTCAGNAATNNGTGCTACGNAACCTCGTTAGCACCCTCNGTTGNCACGACCGCGGCGAATGGCTCGCCCCGCAGTCCTATATCTCGATGATTGCNAGCTTTTTTCGAGTCACTANTGTTGNAGTGAGNCTTGAGCCGAATGTTCGACTTGGAGTCCTCGAGTCATGTCACGCGCAGTATGACTTGATAGTAACGAAGCACCGCTCGTGCATTGATCGCGAACGCTGAGCCGCAAAGTTTCATTGCGAAGCTACCGAGCGGAGCGCGCGATAGGGCCTTATATTGATCTCACGCAGCGTCTTAGCCTCAAATCAGTTTCGCGGCTTTGTGAATTTTAGCGTCATGCGGTCGCTTTCCCCGATGGCTGTAAAAGCAGCGCGATTGGTCTCACCCATTCTGTAGGTTGGTGGCAGACTCCACACGCCCTCAGGATGATCGGTGTCGTCTTTTGAGTTCGCGTTTATTTCAGAAGATTCACTGAACTCAAACCCAGCCGCTGCAGCCACTTCTTTCACATAAGCTTCTGTTACGTACCCCGTAGTCTCCATGACTTGCCTACCGGCGCCGGGTTTGGCCCGATGCTCGACGACACCTAGCGTGCCGCCGGGCTTCAGTGCTGCGTAAAAAGCAGCAAAAAATTCATGCTCCTGTCCAGCCATAATCCAGTTGTGCACATTTCGGAAGGTCAGGGCCATATCGGCACTTGCCGGGGGTGCAATAATGACTTCGTGCGGCGGATTCAGCGATCTGACGGTGATGCGTCCATAGTTTTCGGGATCGCTGGCGATTTTTTCCTCGAATATACCCCTGATTCTGGGTTTGAAGTCTGGAGCATCATTGGGCGAAAAGTGCGCAGCATAATACTTGCCATGGTCACGGACATATGGGGCAATAATTTCTGTGTACCATCCTGTTGAGGGCAGGATTTCGATGACGGTGGTATCCGCTTCGAGGCCAAAAAATTTTAGTGTTTCGAGGGGGTGGCGCCAAGCATTGCGGCTTATGTTTTCTGGGCTGCGATGATCGCCTGTGACAAGATTTCTTAGCGTCATTGCCTGCGCTTCATCGGGCTGATCAGCGTTTAATTGAGGGCCGATGCAAATAGCAGTGAGTGCAAAAGAAGTGAGCAGATAGCGAGTTGATGTCATAACGTTGCCTATCTAACGTATTGGTTGGGAGCTTTAGATTCTGCATCATTCGCGCTGTTTAATCTATATGGCTGAAGGCTAGTGGCGCAAACGGAAGGGTGTAAGCTTTGCTCAGATCGATTCCTGCTGGGAAATTGATTGCTCTGCATCATCGCTATCGGCTTCGACCGAAATACGTTAGCCTACAGAGAGTCGAGGAGGAAATCAGTGAGTCGCAAGAATGCGATGCCTTTGCGCTTAGTACAAAAGTTAAAGATTATGAATGCGACATTTGGGGGCATCAATCACGCGGTCCATCAGCATTACCTTCAACATGCGCGGCATGAGTATCTGTAGCAGTGGATTGAGCTTCGCCGGCCTGACCCTCCAGGACATCTCCATTGTGGTTGTCCGGGCCGAACTGGAGTGTTACAAGTCGTCACAAGGAGGCGACGAGTTTCAGGCAACGGCGAAGGCCAAGCGTTTCTCTCCCGTCCGGATGGCTGGTGTTTCAGCAATCAATCCTGCCGACGCAGGAGCCCTCCCCGATCTTGGAAGCAGGGATCGCTTGCACGGCAGTGAATGGCTCGAGTGGGCCCAACTTTCCGGAGGAGTTTGCAGGGCTGATTGGAGGTTGAGGAAGGCTCATTGGTACTTATGGATACGGCGGATAAGAACGCGACTCTGGAATCCCGTCTGCGTGAAGTTGAATCTCGCAAGACAGGCACTTATGACAAGCGGACTGAATTCCTCGATGCCGAGGGCAGTGCCGTATTCATCAATCGGCTGATTGGGGAAGATTCTCCCTACTTGCTGCAGCACGCGCATAATCCAGTGAACTGGTTTCCCTGGGGTGATGAAGCGTTCAATGCGGCGAAGGAACAGGATAAGCCGATTTTTCTGTCAATCGGTTATTCCACCTGTCACTGGTGTCATGTGATGGAGGTTGAGAGCTTCGACAATTTAGAAGTTGCCAAACTGCTAAACCGGTATTTCATCAGTATTAAGATGGACCGCGAGCAATTCCCAGACCTTGATGAAATTTATATGACATGCGTGCAGTTGGTATCTGGACATGGAGGATGGCCGATGTCGATTTTTCTCTTGCCTGACGGTAGGCCATTTTATGGGGCGACCTATTTTCCAGTCTCTTCATTCATGCACTTGCTCGGACAAATCGGAGGGGCCTGGAAAGACCAGAGAGCTGAACTGAAGAGGAACGCTCACAGCCTCTATCAGGCGATCGATAAAATCTTGTGTGAGCGCAAGCCACTCGAAAAGCTCCGGGCCGGCGTAGTGGACAACGGTGTTAAAGCCCTTCTGCAGCGAGAGGATCGCGGCCTGGGAGGGCTGGCCGGCGCGCCGAAATTTCCGCAGGAGCCCATTCTGCTATTTTTGCTGGATCAGGCAGCGCGTCAGGATGACGGGGCGGCGCTGGGTTTTGTCGAGCGAGCACTTGAAGGCATGGGTCGCGGAGGAATTTATGATCAGGTCGGGGGCGGTTTTCATCGTTACAGTGTGGATGAGGCGTGGCTTACCCCCCACTTTGAAAAAATGCTCTACAACCAGGCCCAACTGGGCTTGATTTATCTGCAGGCTTATCAATTAACTGGCCGTGACTTCTTCGCGCGGATTGCTCGGCAGACCTGCAATTACGTCTTGCGGGATATGCAGATTGAGCGAGGTGGCTATTACTCAGCCACAGATGCCGACAGCGAGGGTAAGGAAGGTACTTTTTTTACTTGGAGTCAGCTCGAATTGGAAGAATGGTTGTCCCCAGCACAGGCTGAGTTGGCTATCGGTTTGTTTGGCGTGAGTTCGGGAGGGAACTTTGAGGGCGCCAATATACTACATTTATCCCGTCCACTGTCGTCGTCTGCTAGAGAATACGGACCAGATTTTTATCGTGATCTGGATGCAGTGCTGACGCGTCTCTACCAGATTCGTGAGCAGCGTGAGCACCCTCTGCGGGACGAAAAGCTGATTGTCAGTTGGTGTGCTCAAATGGCCACGACCTTGATCTGGGCCAGCCAGATTTTACCGTTTTCTGAAGCGCCGAGCTGGCTCACTTCAGCAGAATCGGCGGTACAGCGAATGTTAGAGGTCAATTTGCAGGCCAGCGGTGAATTAAAACGAATCTCTCTGCACGGAGTGGTTTCAATTGCGGGCCAGCTTGAGGACTACAGCAATTTGATAAGAGCACTTATCAGCCTTTATGACGTCACTGACAAGCCGGAATATCTCAGCACGGCCTGTGCTTTGACGGCCCGGGTAATTGAAGAATTCTGGGACGCGAATGATCAAAGATTTTGTCTTGCGCCTCGCGAGCAGGCAGGTCCAAAGCTGGTCAGATCGCGCAATGCGTCAGATGGCGCTACGCTGTCGCCAGTAGCGGTTATGATTGAATGTCTGCATGCCATTGATGTGAGGTGGGCTCGTGTCCCGAATCAATTTTCTGAGTTGCCTGTTCGGGAGGTTTTTGACAAAGCGCTGACAAGTTTGGCTGCGGTCATCAATGAGAATCCTGTCAGCCACTGCTCTCTGATGAGCTTAATCGTCGGCAGTGAGCATGGTTCGAGAAGGTCGCTGCAGTATGCTGGAGGCGGTCGAGTCAGAGTATTTGCGCGCAAGGAAATCATGGCGAGGACGGTCCACAATAAAGATGAGGTCAAGATCGATGTGTACTTCAGTATCCTTAGCCCTTGGCATATTACCGCACCTCAGACTGAACCGCAGCCAGAAGCCGGTGCTTTCGTCCCTCTGACAGTCGCGGTGGATGAGGATTCTGATTGGGAGATCGATTCCGCGTCTCTTCCGGAAAAAACGGACTGCCTGGTGGCGCGTTCAGCGGCTGTTGCGATATATCGAGATTCGCTGCGCGTGACACTAGGGGCACATCGAGTTCGATTCAACGGCGCTGCGTCGTTCAGAATCAGCCTGACTGTAGTTTTGCAGCTTTGCAGCGACACCCAGTGCCTGCTTCCAGAAACCCTGACACTCAATGTTTGATTCAGAGGCCGCGCGACAGCTTTGTGCGCAGTGACAGCGCCGGTTCGAAAGTGACTTCTGAAAAGTCAGCGGCAAGGTGCTTTGTCAACTGAATCCGGGCTTGCTCCCTTCGTGACGGTTCGGGGCTGAATACAGACTCAAAGAAACTGAGTGTGGCGATTTCTGTGATCATTTGCTGCCTGCCTGGATGTGCGGCTGCCCCATAGCCGTAATCACAGATCCCGGGCAGGTCGCGTTCAGAATCGATACCGTAAGCGGGGGCCCCCATGGTCTTGAATGCTGCATTCGGATTTGCGCCCAAAACCGCTATCACTGCTGTGCATCCCAAAGTGTCTGGATTCTCCATAAACCGAAACGCAGGATCAGCAAGGCCGATGAAGCCAAGATGGGTGCCGCTCTCAATGGTGATTACCGAGATATTCGGAGCACGGGCCGTCAAGTCAGCTGCGTTTCTAGAATATTCGATGAGCGCATCGGATGTGCCGGCGATTGCGAGCACGGGTATGGGCGTGGTCTCAAAAAAACGTGGTGCAAAAACCGCTGATGGGCCGGCAATTGCGAGCGCTGCAGCAATGCGTGAATCACGCCAGGCGGAGTGGTATGTGGCAAGGTAGGTGGTCAGGCCGCCGAGGGAATATCCGCTCAGCCCGATGCGCGATTCGTCGATGCTGCCAATGAAAGGCTTTTTTCCGTCGCGCAATCCGAGCAGGGAATCGATGAGAAAGCTGATGTCCGCCGGTTGGTTCACCACATCTCTTGCGTTTGCGCCACCGGCGGTTGAACCGGAGGTCAAGGGAAAGTCGGTGGCTGCGACAAGGTAGCCATGGCTGGCCAGGGTCTCGGCGAGGTAGGCCATCTCCGTTCTGTTCGAGACAATACCGTGACTGTGGACGATGAGAGGTAGAGCAGCATCGAGTTGTCTTGGGAACCAGACGGTCGTCGGAAAGGTCCGCTGCGGTTTGGCGGGAAAACCCCGATTTTTGGAGGTGGGCCGTGAGTTATCGACGAAGACAAATTCGGCGCGGCCGACCTGGTAGGCTCCTGGCTCCAGCCAGGCAGCGCTCGATGATTCAGGGCTCGGTCTTTCCGGACTTGTGGCCACATAGCCGGCGAGTCCCAGACAGATCAGCACAACTAGGCCGGCTGCGACGGTTTTGAGTATTTTTTTAAGCATAATTGTCGTCTCAATGGCCGCAGATTGTGCTCAGGAGTGTAGCAGGCTCTCGAAGAATAACGGGACGGATTCTGTAGCGGGTCCATAGACACGCTGGTCAAAAGATGAATCTGTCTGCTCCAGATTGAGTTCTACAGTACTGGCTTTTTTGATTTTCGCGGTTCGATAGAAACCGGACGCTGGATAGACATTGCCCGAGGTGCCGATTGCAATGAACATATCGCAGTTTTCCAGTGCCCTGTTGATGCGGTTCATTTGCAACGGCATTTCACCAAACCAGACCACCTGCGGTCGCAGATTTCCGGCCGAGCGACAGCAGCGGCAACGCGTGTCGTAGTCAAAGTCTTCGTTGACATCGAAGATTAGGTTGGAATTGAGGCAGCGCATTTTTAGAAGTTCACCGTGCATATGAATAAGATTTTGGCTGCTTGCCCGCTCGTGCAGATTGTCGACGTTTTGCGTGACCAGAAGGAATTCCCCATCGAATTCATGCTCGAACTTTGCTAGTGCGGCATGAGCCGCGTTAGGTGATATCTCAGGCGTCAGCAGCTGCCGCCTGCGCTGGTTATAGAATTCGTAGACCAGCTGTGGATTTCTCGCAAAACCCTGAGGTGTTGCCACATCTTCGACGTGGTGATTTGCCCACAGGCCCTCGGAGGCACGGAAGGTCTCTATGCCTGATTCGGCTGAAATGCCTGCGCCGGTGAGTACGACGATCGAGCGAGGTCGACTGGTCATGCGAAGAATATACCATGAGCAAGGACTGGCCCGGTATAATGAAGTAATAAATGTAAATCACTGGAGGCTTCACCGTTTTCAACGAGAGGTAAAATACACATGAGTATGCCCAAGCCCGGTCATCTAGCGCCCACATTCACGTTAACGAACCAAAATGGGGACGAAGTTTCTCTGAAGGACTTTCTCGGGAAAAAGTACGTCGTGCTGTATTTTTATCCCAAGGCTATGACGCCCGGCTGTACCGTTCAAGCCTGCGGCTTGCGGGATTCTTTGCAGTCGCTTGAGCAGTTTGAAGCGGTCGCTTTGGGCGTCAGTCCCGATCCGGTAACGCGCTTGAAAAAATTTGAAGATAAGGAGGAGCTCAACTTCACACTCTTGTCAGATGAGGATCACGCGCTGGCAAATAAATATGGAGTGTGGGGTTTAAAGAAATTCATGGGTCGCGAATTTTTGGGCATCATCCGAACCACTTTCATCATCGATAAAGAAGGCAGAGTAGTCCACGTAATGGATAAGGTTAAAACCAAAACGCACCATGAGGATGTGGCAAAATTGTTGGCAGAGCTGAAATANGTTGACCGCCCTGAAGCTAAACTACAGACAGTACTCGCATTCTGGAGCGCCTTTACTGGTTCTGCATGGCCTGTTTGGCAGTCTGTCGAATTGGAGCTGGCAATGTAAGCAGTTGGCTCAGAAGTTTGCCGTTTTCGGGGTGGATCTTCGTAACCATGGCAGCTCTCCCCATGCTAGCAATCTCAGCTATCCCGTCATGGCGCAGGATGTGCTTCAACTGCTTGAAGATCTGAAAATTGGCAGCTGCCATTTGCTGGGCCATTCAATGGGGGGTAAGGTGGCAATGGAACTTGCTCTGACGGCCCCGGTTAAAGTCGAACGGCTTTTGATCGTCGATATTGCGCCGGTTACTTATCCGACGCAGGCAAAAGGACACATGCAGGTGATTAACGGCATGAAAGCTATGAAGCTGGACAATCTCGAGAGCCGCGCCTCAGCTGAAGTGTTCCTGCGGCGCTACATTGTCGACGAGCCTACGCGAAAATTTGTCTTAACAAACTTGATACGCAACCCGAGTGGTGGCTTCTGCTGGCGACTTAATCTTCCCGCGATTGAGAGAGATTACGATGCGCTTCGTGATATGTCGGATCACGATTCTTCGTTTCAGAAGCCGACCCTTTTCGTTAAGGGCGCTGAGTCTGGCTATATTCAATCGAAGCATCGGGAGCAGACCTTGGCTTATTTTCCCCAGTCTGACGTAAAGGTCATAATGGGGGCTGGCCACTGGCTGCACGCCGAGAAGCCTCAGGTGTTTCAAAAAATTGCGATGGACTTTCTAACCGCTCAGAATTGTGCTGCGAGCTCATCCCTGGCTGAGGAGGAAATGCGATGACAATGTTGAGTGTTAACGTGAATAAAATTGCGTTGTTGCGCAATTCTCGCGGCCGGAATTTTCCGAATCTTTGTGACTTTGTCGGCAAACTCATCAATCTCAAGGTAAAAGGTATTACGGTCCATCCGCGGCCCGATGAGCGGCATGTGACACGTCAGGATGTTTTTGATCTCACAAAGTTTCTTGGTCTCTATCCGGATGTTGAATTCAACATAGAAGGATTTCCATCGGACCAGTTCATGGAGCTTGTGTTGGCGGTTCGGCCAGCTCAGTGCACTTTAGTTCCTGATGAACCGGATCAGCTGACTTCTGATCATGGCTGGGACGTGTCTGACAATGAACAACTGTTGACGGGCAGTTTGGCTGATCTGCGCAATGCCGGGATCCGGAGCAGCATTTTCCTTGATCCTGATCCGGACAAGGTTGAGGGCGCCAAGCAGGTAGGTGCTGATCGGATTGAGCTCTACACTGAGGGTTTTGCGCATCACTTCGGTCTTGAGTCTGAGCATGCACTTCTTGAGGCTTACCGGGTTACCGCTGCCTGCGCTCAGGCGCTTGAACTTGGTGTGAACGCCGGCCACGATTTGGATATTAAGAATCTTGGAAGATTTCTGCAGATCCCCGGGATCCTGGAAGTGTCGATTGGACACGCGTTAGTAGTTGAGTCGATTCAGTATGGTCTTGAATCCGCTATCGAACGGTATCTCGCTGTTTGTTCTGGAGAAGAGACCGAGACACACTACTACTGAAATGCTTTTTAAACTTAGAGCTTCGCCCTCCTACGTATGGGGCCATGTTTCACCCTTAGCGCTTAGTCAGCTAACAAGTCTTTTTTACTCTCGCGAGTCAATCTAATACAATTCTAGTTTACTCCCCTCTCGGCAAACTCTGAAGATCCTTGATGTCGCGAATTTTTTATGGCTACTGGATTGTTGTAGCTGGATTTTTAACTCAGTTTGTCGCAGTTGGCATGGCCAACTATGTGGTGGGTGCCTTTCTGGTACCAATGACCGAAGAGTTTGCGTGGACCAGAGCGGAGTTTACGGCCAGCCGTTCTCTTGGGCAGCTGATCTTTGCCGTCACCGGAATTCTTATCGGCGCTCGAATTGATAAAGTCGGAGGTCGTCCATTCATTGTCGCGGGCTCGTTGGTGCTGTCCCTGTCAATGTTTGGTCTCGGCAGCGTCAGAAGTCTCGAGCAATGGCTATTTATCAATGGCCTGCTTCTTACTACCGGATCTGCTATGCTTGGCAATCTCTCTGTGAACGTGACGCTCGGGAAATGGTTTGTCGAGAAGCGCGGTAAAGCGGTTGCTCTGGCGGGCATGGGCATCTCTTTGGCAGGGATCGTCCTGCCCCCGTTCGCTACTGTGCTGGTGGATAATTTTGGCTGGCGCCAATCATGGCGAATGCTGGGTGCGATGTCGCTGCTCATGACCCTGCCTGCAGCGTTCGCGGTTCGTCGTCGACCTGAAGATTACTATCTGCATCCTGATGGCTACAGCGGCGAAGATGTTGCTGCTGGCAGAGGCGCTGCCGCGAGGCGGGATTACGAGAATTCTATGACGCGCGCTGAGGCGATGCGAACCTCCAGCTTCTATTTTCTTGTTCTGGCATTCGGGCTGTTTCAGATTTCAATAACGGTCATGCTGACACAAACGATTCCATTAATGACCGATGCCGGTTACTCGCGACTGGTGGCTTCTTCAATGATTTCCCTGGCCTCAGTTCCTGCTTTTCTCAGTAAGCCGTTTTGGGGCATCATGATTGATCGGCACGACCCTAAAAAGCTCGCGGGCCTTGGGGCCGCCGTCACCGGCATTTCTATTGTGCTAATTGTCTGGAGTGTCGATCAGCGGCTTGATTTCTGGGTGTATGCTGCTTTTTTGCTCATGGGTATCGGCTGGGGCGGCTTGTTGCCTCTGCAAGAAGTTATCTGGGCGTCGGTGTTTGGTAGGCGCTATCTGGGATCAGTCCGCTCGACCGCGATGCCGTTTACCTTTGGCATGTCGGCGGTGGGTCCAATTTTAGTGGCCAGCTATTACGATTCGGCCGGCAGTTATGATGTCGCTCTAATGGTCATTGCTACTTGCAACCTCGCTTCTGCACTCATGCTGTCTTCTCTCAAAGCCCAGCCCCCACACTAAGCCGCATTGCGGTTCAGATGACGCGTCTCATAAGGGTGCGGTTGATCTTGTTGTTAGGGTTTGAAATGTGTACCAAAGTACTGGAGCCATGCCTCCCATTATTGATCGGAGAGCGGACAACGAAAACCGGGTGCGCGAAATGGCACTGTTATCTTCACAAGATTGCAACAATCGGTCTTAGGCGAGAGCCTACGCAAGTTTCGAATTAGCGGCTTAGGTGCAAGTTGTTACTTTTGACTCACTGGCGTACCAGCATTATCGTAATCAGTGATATTGAAAGCGCGCCGCCAGATGAAGTGATTCATTTTTACAAAGAGGAGCGGCTAAGTCCGATGCGCGGTGAAGCCAAATAGGAAATAAAGTTCGTGCGCTGGTGGTATCAGGACAAAGGCCTTGATATTGACTCACCAGACAAAATCTGGCCAGAAATCAACTGTTAGTCTGAGTTCGTACTTAGCATTGGAGCCAGCGCTGGCCAGACATTTTCAAGGATCATGAACTGCGCCTCTGCCTTCGGATGAATGCCATCCTCTTGCATCAAGCCGGGCTGTTGTGGAATACCGTCAATCAAAAAGGGCACGAATGGCAAATCCATGCCCTCCGCGATCTCAACAAACAATGCGTAAAATGGTTCGGTGTAGCGCGGTCCGTAGTTTGGAGGAATCTGAATGCCGGCCAGCAGGACCTCTGCGTGTGCTGCGAGACACATTTCGACCATTGTTGTGAGGTTGTCTTTCAATGCCTTGAGCGGAAGACCCCGAAGCCCGTCATTGCCCCCCAGCTCGAGGATCACGATAGCTGGCTGAAACTCCTCCAGTGCTGCTGGCAATCTTGCCAGTCCTCCGGTGGAGGTCTCTCCACTCACGCTGGCGTTGGCGACGGTGTAGTTTGCATGTTCCTGTGCCAGCTTCTCAGCCAGAAGATCGACCCATCCGTCTGTCTCTTCAATGCCATAAGCGGCGCTCAGACTATCGCCGAATACCAGTAAGGTGTTCTGTGTTTCGAACTCTTCCCCGAACGAGGCGGCNGGGGAAATTGTGGCAAGAGAGATAGTGATCAATCCGGCGAAGAGCACAATTTTGAAATTTTTCATGGAATCAAACGTCGCAAGTAGTACTGGGATTATTGGCAACAGCCAGATTGTCANAATTAGCGAACAGATTTGCCCGCACTAAAGTGGCACCATTTNGCTAATCTATCGTAAAGGTACGAACGTAACAAAGATACAAATCAGATTCCCGCAGAGTGCTGTCTTTGCGCTAACGGGCCTCGCCTGAAATATAGCAGACTCCGGCGCTTCTCAGTAAGATACTAGNTCAAGCTGCGCCAATTGGAATCGCGCCGTCCTGATGGAGCACTATCCAATGATCGAAACCCGAAAGCTCATTAAGAGCGTCCACACCAGTGAAGGGTTGCTCACTATCCTAAAGAGTATAGACCTTCGGATCAGTGAGGGCGAAGTAGTTGCAATTGTCGGCGCTTCGGGCTCTGGAAAATCGACTTTGCTGGGCCTTATGGCTGGACTTGATGGTTCCACCAGTGGAGATGTGATACTTGATGGGAAGAATTTTTCGGCGATGGATGAAGAGCAGCGAGCCATGCTAAGGAGTCAGCTGGTTGGCTTTGTCTTTCAGTCGTTCCAGTTACTTCCCAGCTTGACTGCCCTGGAAAACGTCATGCTGCCCATTGAACTTAAAGGAGACTCATTAGCGCGTGAAAAAGCTGAGCAACTGCTAATCCGGGTGGGGTTGGCGGAGCGCTGTCATCATTATCCCAATCAGCTGTCCGGTGGTGAGCAGCANCGGGTTGCGATTGCTCGGGCATTTGCAACCCAAGCGAAGATCCT
Source organism: Gammaproteobacteria bacterium (assembly GCA_002719575.1). Classification (GTDB taxonomy): domain Bacteria; phylum Pseudomonadota; class Gammaproteobacteria; order Pseudomonadales; family Pseudohongiellaceae; genus UBA9145. The sequence goes on from PBHS01000012.1 coordinate 62,035, forward strand.
GTTCGCGGANGAGCCTACGGGCAATCTGGATACAGCGACGGGCGAACGTGTCATAGAATTATTGTTTGATCTGAACCGAGAGTTTTCTACGACCCTGGTGTTAGTCACGCATGATGAGAGACTCGCCAAGCGCTGTGGCCGAATCATAAAGCTGGTGGCGGGCGAGATTGCTTCGGACACGGATTCCAGCCGGCAGGAGAGAGTCGTTGCCTGACAATCGCCCGTCTGATCCAAGGCCCGCAGGCTCGATTAATCTTAACCTGATGAAGGTCGCGCTCAGATTGCTATGGCGCGATTGGCAGGGAGGTGAATTGCGGCTGCTATTGATTGCGCTGGTCATGGCAGTCACTTCCGTGACAGGCATCGCTTTGTTCACTGACCGGCTTGAGCGAGCGCTTTTGCTGGAATCAGCAAACATGCTTGCTGCAGACCGGATCGTAGGCGGCCGTGGCGAACTTCCTGAGGCGGTATTGGTGGAGGGACAGTCCCGGGGTCTGCGCACCGCTCAAACCCTATCTTTCGCTTCAATGGCTTTCTCGGACTCGGGCAACCTGCTGGTTGCAGCAAAGGCGGTGACGGACTCCTATCCTCTGCGCGGAGAGGTGATTATTTCAGAAGAGGCTTTTGCTCGCGGACGCCCGATTGCGAGCGGTCCGCGGCCCGGCGAAGTTTGGCTAGAAGCTCGGGCGCTATCGGCGCTGAACATAGATGTCGGCGACTCGGTTTTCGTTGGCGAAGCGGAACTCACCGTCAACCAGATCATCATTACAGAGCCGGATCGTGCCGGTGGCAGTGTGATGGACAACGCGGGCCCCCGGTTGATGCTAAATATGGCAGATGTTGCGGCGACTAATGTGGTGCAGCTGGGCAGCAGGGTAAACTACCGATATCTTTTCGCCAGCGATCAGCTGTCTGATCTTGACGAATTTGAAACCTGGTTTCGTGCCCAGGAAGAATGGCGCGGTCGCTTTTATATGCGCGATGTGCGTGACGAAAGCCAAGAAGTTGCGGACGCACTTGACCGCGCCGAGAATTTCCTGCTTTTAGGTTCCCTTTTCGCCGTGGTTCTGGCAGGAGTGGCAATCGCCTTGACAGCCAAACGCTACAGCGAGCGCCACTTCGATTACGTTGCCATTTTGAAGACTCTGGGCTGCACTTCATTTCAGATTTCCTTTATTTACCTTATGGTGCAGCTGGTATTGGCGCTGTTTGCGGTAACCGGTGGATGGGGGCTTGGCTGGTTTGTTCATCAAAGCATACTGCAGGTGTTGGAATCCGTGATGCAAGTCGCTTTGCCCGAGCCTAGCATTGAGCCTTATGTGATTGGTGCACTGACCGCACTGGTCTGTTTGCTCGCTTTTGCCTTGCCACCGCTGCTTGCGCTGAGGGAAACTCCGCCACTGCGAGTCCTGCGCAAGGACACGAGTCAGCAGAAAATCAGTGACAGATTGCCCCATGTGTTTGGTCTACTCGGGACGGTCTTTCTTGTGTTCTGGTACAGTCAGGATTTGGTGCTGGCCTCAGTGCTGGTCAGCACCGTTGCCGGGATTGCCCTATTTGTATCTGTTGTTTCATATATCTTTTTGCGATCCGGTGGTTCTGCCGGCATGAAAGCGGGCAATGCGTGGAAGCTGGCCATGACGGCAGCGCGCCGACGGCGCAGTCAGAATGTGCTGCAGGTTATGGTGTTTTCGATCACGATCATGTCTTTGCTGATTCTGACNCTACTGCGCACNGACTTGATCGATGAATGGCAGGCGCAGTTGCCCGAAGACACCCCGAACCACTTCATGATGAACATCACTCGTAATCAGATTGCGGCTATTCAGGAATTCTTTGATGGCAACAATGTCCAGAGCAATGCCTTTTATCCGCTAATTAGTGCTCGTGTGACTCGGATTAACGGGGATGAGCCCAATCCGGAAGGCAGTCTAGACGATGAAGGTCAAAGTAGCCTCACAGAAAGTGCCAACTTGGAGGAAGCCGAGCTGAGTTTAGAAGCAGAAAGGACGCCGGGGCCAGCTGCCGGGGCTGGGCCGGGCGAGGCCTNAGGTGAAGGGCGAAGGGTGCGAGGAGGCTTGAGTCGCCGTCAGGTGACTTGGGCTGACGATGTTCCTTCGGACAACCTGATAACAGCGGGGCAATGGTGGGGCGACAGTCCGGAACCAGGCTATGTCTCCATCGAGCAGGATTATGCAAAGTGGCTCAACCTTAGTCTGGGTGATCGGCTTGAATTTGAAATTAATCAGCAAACCGTATTTGCCGAGGTGGCCAGCTTTCGTAGTGTACGTTGGGATAATATGCAGCCCAATTTTTTCATTATTTTTTCGCCCGGCACGATCAATCATCTGGGAGGAACCTATCTATCCACGGCACTGATGCAGAATGAGCAGAAGATGTTGTTAAACGATTTGATCCGTCTCGTGCCAACGATGGTTGTCATTGAGATTGACGCACTGATAGAACAGATACAAACGATCATTGCGCAGGTCACCTCGGCAATAGAACTGATATCAGTTCTGGTTCTGGTGTGCGGCGCGCTGGTGATGCTGTCTTGTGTGAATGCCAGTTTGGATGAACGTTTTCATGAGAATGCAATACTTCGAGCTCTGGGCGCTGGGCGCAAATTGATTATGACCAGCCTGCTGATCGAATTTGCGACCATAGGTTTTATTGCAGGGCTTATTGCTACGATAGGCGCTGAAGCCAGCCTCTTTTACCTGCAGCGAGAGGTGTTCGCGCAGGATTTCTCGTTCCACTATTGGGTGTGGCCNCTGGGCCCGCTGATTGGAACGGGGCTTATCGGCTTGCTCGGGTTCTTTTTCACCCGACGCGTGGTTCAAATCAGCCCTTTGAATGCACTTAGACGCCTGATTTAAGGTTCTACGCGAAGCGCCGGTAGGTCCTTGTAACAGCGCGAAGATAGCTGCGATCAAACAAGGGCAGATCTATAAGCCCTGATTGCCTATCGTAAAAGCGATGAGTGTCGCCTATCCACGGGTCGCNTTGAACGAGCATTGTTGGGAAGTTGGGTATCCGGTTGCCCGGCCTGTCTGGAATCTGCCCCACGCAGCTAAAAGTTATCCCACTGTATTTTGCGTTGCGCAAGATATAGGGCCTCGGACGTCCAAAAGCGCTAGCCCGCAAAAACTGATGACCATTCATGGAAATCAAATTTGACTGGGTCCTACTCAAATCAAAACGCAAATGGTGAGCCCCAAGTGCTTTGTTACCATGAAAGCCGCCTGCGTGAGGGCAAAGTCGGCATTTACGCTGGAAATGCGCTTCACGATGGCCGGTCGGCCGCTATAGAGCTCCAGCCAAGCTGTTTAACCTATGTCCCTAACGGTCAGCGCTTCGAATCAACCGATTTCGCCGTAACCTGCATCGGACAGCCAGCTGACAGAGGATTCTTTCATGTCTGCAGTCTTCGGGTTTTCCGCGCTATAATTCCGAATCGTTGAGCGTGAGTGTTCGCAATCGTTGGAGTGCGATATGAACAAGCCATCTGACCCAGCCATTCAGGTTTTCCGGGTTCCCCAGAATTTTGCGGTTGCACTGCTNTTAGCGCTCAGCTGTGAGAGTCTGTTCGGCCAATCTCTTAAGGGCGTTACTGCAGAGGAGTGTCTTCGAGGCGATTGCGTGAGTGGAGAGGGGACCCTCGAGCTCAAGACAGAATTTGGCAAGGGACGCTATGTTGGCGGATTTCTTGACGGGGAATTCGAAGGCTACGGCCGCCTTGAAATGCCGATCTCGTGGAACGAGGAAGAAGTCTACGTGGGTAATTGGAAGCGCGGTCTTCGGGTGGGGCGAGGCACGCACTGGAATGGCAAAGGGAACCTGTATATCGGTCAGTGGAGGGACAACAAACGCAATGGCCTAGGATCTTACTTCTTCAATTTGCCGGAATGGCGAGAAAATCAGCACTCCGAATACTGGCTAAAGGAGAATACTGAAAACTATACCGGCGAGTTTGTAAATGACCATTTTCATGGTCAGGGCGCCTACCGCTGGGCGAACGGGCACAGATATGTAGGCGAGTTTTTCGCTGGCGACAAGCATGGACTTGGCACCTTTTACTATGCGAAAACCGGAACCGCGCGGCAACAGCTCTGGAACTACGGGGATTTTGTCAGATAATACGATTGCCCGGCTTTGTCGCGTTGTGTGAGACATTTTCAAATAACTATCATGCCTGCTTTTCCACGATTCAATTGTGGGGTCGCAACTGATTAAGGGCTAGCTATGGACTTGAAAGCGCTGAGACGTGAATACTTGCGGGATGGTCTGGAAAGAGAAAATCTTGAGGATGATCCCTTTGACCAATTTGAACTGTGGATGGCTGAGTTTCTGGAGCTAGATCTCCCCGACCCTGCGGCCATGACGATTGCAACGGTAGCTCCGGACGGGCAGCCAAGCCAAAGGATTGTTTTGCTGAAACATTTTGATCAATCAGGATTTTTCTTTTACTCGAACTACGACAGTCGAAAGGCGCAGGATCTAGATGCGAACCCTATGATCAGCCTNCATTTTCCTTGGCATGTGATCGAAAGGCAGGTAAAGATCTGCGGGGTGGCGGAGAAAATCTCTGCAGCAGAGTCATGGGAGTATTTCAGTAGTCGCCCNAGGGGAAGTCAGATTGCCGCGGCCGCTTCTCCACAGAGCCGCGTNATTGATTCGCGGGCGGCGGTGCTGAGAGAGTATGAAAAACTTGAGCAGCGGTATAAGGATGACGAACTGCCACTACCCGACAACTGGGGGGGCTATCGGGTTGTGCCGAATGAGTTTGAATTTTGGCAAGGCGGCGCCCACCGATTACATGATCGTTTCCGATACAGCCGTCAAGAAAGCGGTTGGAGCGTTGACCGACTGGCGCCCTGACTCTCATTGGCTGAGTCTGTCTCCTTTAGCTTGCGTGCCATTTTTCTAATTTCTTCTGCTCCAGCACCCGTTTAAGTCTAGCGTATTTGGGTAACCCGTTCTTGTAGATGGGATAGTCCTCGCCCGCGATCAGGGGAGCGAAATAGTCACGTGCGGAACTGGTGATATGGAACCCATCGCGACTGATAAAGCTGCGGGGCATCATCTTTTCTCTGTTCGCGACATCAGAAAGCCTGGCTTCGCCAATTTCCCAACGGTATCGCTTAGTTGGCTTTCTGACGATTGTTGGCATGACGGCGTCCTTCCCTGCGAGCGCAAACTCTACCGCAGCTTTACCCACTGCATAAGCCTGCTCAACGTCTGTAGCGGACGCGATGTGGCGCGCTGCTCGCTGCAGATAATCAGCTACCGCCCAGTGATATTTGTAACCTAAAGCCTCCTTAATCATTTTGGCAACGAAAGGCGCAACCCCACCCAGCTGGACATGACCAAAAGCATCCTCATTGCCCGTTTCGGCGAGAAATTTNGCGTTTCCGTATCTCGCGCCTTCGGATACAACAATGGAGCAATAACCATATTTCTTGACGCAGGATTGGACTTTTTTCAAGAATTTATCTCTTTTGAACGGTATTTCAGGAAACAGAATGATGTGCGGGGCATCCCCCTCTTGCTCATTCGCCAGTCCCGCTGCTCCTGCTATCCATCCGGCATGTCTGCCCATTACTTCCATAACAAAAATCTTGGTTGAACTTTCACACATGGAGGCGACGTCCAGCCCAGCTTCGCGAATTGATACGGCAACATATTTAGCAACGGAGCCGAATCCTGGGGAGGTGTCAGTAAACGGTAAATCGTTGTCTACCGTTTTCGGGATTCCGATACAACTGATGGGAAAATTCATGGTTTGGCTGAGTTGAGAGACCTTATTGGCCGTGTCCTGGGAATCTCCGCCTCCGTTGTAGAGGAAAAAACGAATGTTGTGAGCGCGAAATACGGCCATCAAACGCTCATACTCCTGCTGATTCTCCTCAAAGGGTTTCAGTTTGTAACGACAGCTTCCGAATGCACCCGCAGGTGTCGCACGGAGGGCAGCAATTCCGGTTTTGCTTTCCTTTCCGGTGTCAATCAGATCCTCATTCAAGGCTCCGACGATACCGTTGAGCCCCGCATATACTTTGCCAATTTGGTTTCGATGCTTGCGCGCGGTTTCAATGACCCCGCAGGCACTGGCATTGATAACAGAGGTGACACCACCGGATTGTGCGTAGAACATGTTAGGCTTGGGCATAATTACTCGCGAAGTTCTATTGTCTGGAGCGGGGNGCGACTTAAACCGTTGTAGAAAATATATTGAGATACGGTATCGTACTCGCTGAGGGACTCCCTTGCCAGCTCTTCGCTTTTGATGCCACAATCTAAGAAAGCGTCCAAAAATGGTTGAATCCCATGCGACTGATCATAGGAATGAGCGGGGCAAGCGGGGTAATCTACGGAATAAGGTTGCTTGAGGTGCTGAGGCAGGTTGAGCACGTTGAAACACACCTTGTGCTTTCTGACTCAGCCAAACTCAACATTGCTGTAGAAACGGACCGAAACGCTAGAGGGGTGCAAGCTTTGGCGGATGAGGTCTATTCCAATAGAGACATCGCCGCTCGATTGGCAAGTGGCTCTTTCAAAACTGATGGTATGATCGTCGCCCCATGCGCGATTAAGACCTTATCTGCTATCGCGAATTCCTATGCGGATTCGCTTCTGGTCAGGGCGGCGGATGTGGTTCTGAAGGAGCGTCGTCGACTAGTCTTGGTTCCGCGGGAAACGCCGCTGCACGCAGGGCACTGCGAGCTTTTGTTAAAGGCTAGCCAGCTCGGGGCGGTTCTGGCGCCTCCCATGCCAGCGCACTATATAAATCCGAAGACCGTCGATGACCTCGTCGATCACCACGTGGGTCGCATTCTGGATCTATTCGAACTTGATCCCGGGCTTGTCCACAGATGGCAGGGTTCGGCTTCAAAAGAATCCTGAATGCGCCAATCGGTCAATCTAGGCTCGAGCCACTAGCCTGGATTTCGGATCAGCGGGCGCTCCTTATGATCAGGACAACGAAATTCGTAACTGAGCTGTTCAGCCATGGCGCACATTCCTCAGTCTGACGAGCCACTTGGTGCGCTCATCCGAGCGCCAATTGCTGAGGTGTTTTTATCCTTTTGATGGACAGTCTACTTTGAGTAATATTGCGTCGAAATAACCGGCGATTGTGGCATTGCGACGTGTTCCGCGAGTAGCTGCGAGTCTGTTGAGGTTACTTCGCGCTGGTTGGNCCCCGCGAACAANGTCAAGGCATTCTGTCCCAGACGTCAGTATTAGCCTTTCCAGCTCTTGTTGCTGTATTCTCTCCGCATCGAGTTCAGCGGACTTTATAAGTTCTCTCAGGGCGCAAATTTCTGACCCGGATGAGAAAGCGCTTCCGTTGCGATCAAGCATCAACCGACTTCGAAGGCTTCGCAAAGGCTGTATGACTGTTTCGCTCCAGGGTTTAGAAAGATCGATCGCGTGTTTCAACATGTCGTCAGTGAGGTTGCCGTGCCGAAGCCCGTACCAGATGCAGAACAGTACTAAGTTGATATCGAAGCCGTACTGATTCTGTAAATTTAAGCAAGAGGCTGCGACGCCGGGCTCGGCATAAAGGGCGAGAGAGAACTCCCATAGATCGCCGTGTTTGGTTGTCATGATTTGAGCAGATTTCGTTTTAAAAACACCGGATTGAGGTAATACTAACTCGGTTGGAAAGGTTTTACATGGTTTCAACGAACGTCGTATTTTCTTGAATTATGCACATTCATATTCTTGGCATTTGTGGCACTTTTATGGGATCGCTAGCGGTCATCGCTCAGCAGCTAGGACACCGGGTGAGCGGCAGCGATAAAAATGTGTATCCTCCCATGAGTACTCAATTAGAGGAGCTGGGAATTGAGCTCATGGAGGGGTATCTCCCTGAGCATCTGCAGCCGAAACCAGATTTGGTTTTAATTGGGAATGCCCTTNCCCGAGGCAATCTAGCTGTCGAAACGGTATTGAATGCAGGGATCGCGTACACCTCGGGGCCACAGTGGCTGTCTCAAGCTGTACTACAGCACAAATGGGTCTTGGGGGTTGCTGGTACCCACGGCAAAACTACCACCAGTGCCATGCTGGCATGGGTGCTCCAGTACGCCGGCGCTAAGCCAGGTTACCTGATTGGGGGCGTGACTCAGAATTTCTCTCGGTCTGCTTCACTGGGTGGCTCTGACTTTTTTGTGGTGGAAGCTGATGAGTACGATACGGCGTTTTTTGACAAGCGATCAAAATTTATTCACTACGCGCCGCGAACGGCGATTTTAAATAATCTTGAATTTGATCATGCTGATATTTTCGAGGACCTTGCGGCGATAGAGCGGCAGTTTCATCATCTGGTGCGCACGGTTCCTAGCAATGGTCTGGTGATTTCACCTTACGGAGATCCTGCACTGGATGAAGTTTTTTCACAAGGGCTCTGGTCACCCAGACAGCAATTTGGTGTGAATGTAACGGACGAAGTTTGCCGAATGCTAGCTTCAGGGGGCGGCATGTTCTGGAACGCGGATTTGTCCGAGAACTCTGGAGAAGAATTTGAAGTCATCCAATACGGTCAAGGCACAACGGGTGAAGTGGTTAATCGTTGTGTCCTGCAATGGTCCATGAATGGAGTGCATAACGTGAAAAACGCCCTTGCGGCGATTGCTGCCGCACGTCATGCGGGGGTCGACACGGCGATCTCCGTTGCAGCCTTGCGGGAGTTCGCGGGCGTTAAAAGGCGCATGGAGCATCTCGGTACCATTGAGGGCGTGTCGATTTATGATGATTTTGCCCATCATCCCACTGCGATCGAAACTTCGCTTGAAGGCATGGCCGCCAAAATGGCTGCCCTCGATTCACATGGCCGACTGATCGCAATCATTGAGCCGCGCTCCAATACCATGAAGCTCGGTATCCATCAGGCAGACCTCGCTGCGGCAACAAAGGCTGCAGACATGGTGATCTGGCGGAAACCTGAGAAATCAGGTATTGACTTTCAAATGTTGGTTGCCCAAAGCCCGAGTCAGGCCTACGCGTTTGATTCAGTCGAAGAGATAGTTAGCTTTATTGAAGAAAGCAGCGCTCACAATGACCAGGTTGTTATTATGAGCAATGGCGGATTTGATGACATTCACCAGAAGCTGCTTGCGGCACTTGGACCACTAAACTAGAGCTATCGTGCTGGCGTTAATTAAAACATGAACAGCTCTCTTGAACTCGATTCTCCAAAGGATATTCAGCTGTTTCCGCTGAGGGTAGTAATGTTCCCTGGAAGCCGCCTTGATCTTCAGATTTTCGAACAGCGTTACCTGGACATGATCAGCCGATGTATGCGTGACGATACTGGGTTTGGTATCTGTCTGCTCCGCGAAGGGGACGAGGTTGTCGGCGAAGAAGGGCGCCAGACAATTCACCGCACTGGAACCTATTGCACGGTGATCGATTGGGATCAGCTGGAAAATGGCTTGCTCGGCATTACCGTTGAGGGTATGGCCAAATTGCGTATTACCGACTGCTGGCAGGGCGACAGTGGCGTGCTCGAGGCCACAGTGAGATTCAGTGAGCTGGATCGTCTCGGTAAAAAGGCTATTCCACTTGATGAAGCTTACGCTGCTCTGGTGGGTTTGCTCCAAAGTCTGGAAAAGCATGCTTTGGTTGAACAAAAAAAGCTGAGTATCAACTATGATGATCTCTGGGAACTTGGATGGCGACTTGGCGAGTTTATACCCATGGCGGTAGATCAGAAGCAGCAATTGCTGGATCTCGATGATCCCTGGGAGCGAATCAGCGTAATCGAACAACTGGTGGCAGATTTGGCTGGCGACTACTGACACAGTCTCGATTTTGAAGAGTCTCCGGGCTTAAGATTTATTAAAACAAGAATATTCGACGCATATTACTTGATGGTATGCCGTTAGTCCTGACAGAATCTTTCCATGCTTTCAGATCTGATTGTCGCACCCGTATGGAGTCACGAGCAGTGGCTTGGTGCTAGCATTATTGCCTTCATTGCGATTACGCTATTGGTAGTAATGGCGAGGCTACTTAGGTTGATACGGACGTCGCGCAAAAGCACGCCTCGGCCAAACTTGAGACCGCTGCGACGACGTAGGCCCCAATGAACTGTGATGCCATGATGTTTCGTTACCCGATCATTATCTTAGCCATGTTCTTCACTGGATCTGTTCATGGCATCATCATTCGGCATGATGTTAGTCAATTCGTTTACGAAACACGAAGCATCGATTATCCCGCAGTTTTTTTTCTAGAGCGTCAAGGAATGGGGAAAGTGTGTGTTGCAACCCTGATTGCCCAGCAATGGGCCGTAACCGCAGCGCATTGCACGGAAGAAACGTCGCTAGGAGCCGCGGCCGCTCATGGAACTTTTTCTGTTGAGGTTGCCGGCCAATTGAGAGAGATTGATTCGGTTGTCATCCATCCTCGCTATCAGCAGGGTGCTGTTGATGATGTAGATCTTGCGTTGCTTAGGTTCAAGGTGCCCTCAGCGAGTCCGCGTCCAATCCCGCTCAACACAGTGAAAAATGAGCTCAGTCAGGTTGTCACAATTGTGGGATGGGGGTATTTTGGCGTAGGCACCTTGGGCCGGCAGTATGCTGATGGTCGTATGCGACATGCCACTAATCGCATTAGTCAGTCGGGCCGTTACCTGCGAACCGTCTTCGATGACCCTCGGAAAGTCCCAATGGCAAGCCTTCCAACTGAGGGTACGCTTGCTCTGGGCGACAGTGGCGGGCCCGCCTTTCTTGTCACAGATTATGGAATGCGTCTGGCCGGAGTTGCAGTGGGCCAATTAACTGGCACTGATTATGATGAGGAAACCCAAGGTTGCTACGGCGCTGTCGCCATTTATGAGCGAGTGTCTTCTCATCTTGCATGGATTGAGAGTGTCGTCCGGTCGAGCAATGAGCCCTAATAGTAAAATGCGTATATTGAACCCACTGATCGCTTGTGTTGCTATTTTGATCCGTGCGGCCCGTGCCGCAGTGTAAATGCTCCTGGATCGGCTGATCGTTAGCGTTATCAAGTTGGTTCGAACATGGGTGCGTGGGACTGAAGAGTGAAAGCAGTTTCCTACGATGTCGTCCCTAACCTGAGTAGCTTAAATTTTGGAGCTAATTGTCGATTATCTTCGGGATTGGAACTTAGACTCGATTTTTTAGGTCGAACCAACACTAGTTTTTAAAAATTTTAAGTATTTTTTCGAGATGATCGAGTCTGATTCAATTGCCATCGCTCAACTATAGATGACTTGAGAGATTTACCTTACCAACGAAAATGTTCGGGCATCGCGCATTACTGAACTAACATCCATGGTTGCAGAAAATGGGCTGCGACTGTTTTTAAGTTGTGGATTTTGGTCCGAGTGCACTCGTTTGCGCCATCGTCGGAATATTTCTGCCACTTCTCGATTATTAGCGAGGGCAAGCTGAGACTCAGGTCTGGCAAGGGAAATCGCGCCTAGGAATCGTTCCAATAACCGGCAGAAGGCGCGTTGTGGTGGCTGGAAAGTCGACTTCGCATCATCCCGCCTAAGGCCAACTAAATCTTACTGACACTGCACTGATTTTGGTCGCCGGCCAGGAGTCGGTCGCTGCGGCCGGTAAGCCGATAAGTCAGTAAACCCAGCCATTCGCGCAGAGCCAGTTCCATTATTCTCAAATTGGCGCTGAAGTGGAAGCTCATCCTCAGTAGCTTGCCGCGCTGGGTTCGGTGATCGACAGGATAAGGAACAACTGGCCAGTTAGCTTGACAAAAAACCCCAACTGCTCTGGGCATGTGGAATGCTGAAGAAATCAGTATCCAATCCTCTCCTGGCTTCGGGTTGATTATGGTTTTGCTATTGCGAACGTTTTCCTCAGTGTTCCGCGAGAGGCTCTCGTACAGAATCACCCGTTCTTGAGGGGCCAACTGTTGGAACAAAAAGCGAACATAGTCGGCTTCCTTGAATTGAGTCTCTGACAATGAGCCGCTTCCACCGGTAAAAATAAGCTGCGCGTCCGGATATAGATTCGCCAGGTATACGAGCGCAGTGAGCCGTTCTGCTGCCTCGCCAACCTCAGTTTGCCCCCAAGCTTCAGAAAGCACCGGGTCAACGACTCCGCCCAGAACAATCACCCCTGCAGGGTAGGGTGGTAAAGCGGCATTAGCTGAAAAGCGATTCTCAAGAGGTGCGAGTAGCCATTCTCCGACCGGCAAAGTGCCAACCAAAAGAAGGAGCGACCCAGAAATAGCCAGCAGCAAGCGTGACAGTCTCAACCAGTTCGCCACATGGCATACCCATGCGGCAATCGCCAGCATGACGAAGACGTTGCCCGGGGCGGCCAGCGGCCAGCCGATTTTAGAAACGACGAGATAGAAGCTCTCCATTATCACTAGATCGTCAAACCAAAGACGAATCTTAATGTGCAGAGAGTTACAGTGTTTTGGCTGCGTGCGGCCGAAAAACCGAACTGGGTTAGATACAGCAGACGAATTTGCTACTATCATTGAGTTTTTGTTACGTTCCGCGAGCCTGGGCATTCGCTCGCTAATCAAAGGAGTAATCAANAATGTCGATTCAGGTCGGTGACAAAGTTCCAGTNAATACTTTNAAAATAATGACCGAAGAGGGACCTCGAGATATTTCGTCCGAGGAAGTGTTTGCTGACAAGAAAGTNGTTTTCTTTGCAGTGCCAGGAGCGTTTACGCCGGGATGCTCAATGACTCACTTGCCGGGATTCGTCGTNCAAGCAGATGCCATTCGGGCAAANGGCGTTGATACCATTGCTTGCATGGCTGTNAATGACGCCTTNGTGATGGGCAGATGGGGCGAAGTTCAGAATGCCGAGAAAATTTTGATGTTGGCGGATGGCAATGGTGAGTTTACCCGCANCATTGGCNTAGAAATGGACGGCACTGGATTCGGTATGGGTATGCGCTGCAGAAGATTTGGCATGATCGTTGAAAATGGCACTGTGACCTATCTTGGCGTGGAAGCTCCGGGCGAGATCAAGGTAAGCTCCGCGAACGCGATGCTTGAGCAGCTTTGATTTTTTAAATTGCGANCTGAGTCACTTTCCCAATCGTGNATAATTATTAGGAGCCGTAGTTATGATAATTCAAACGCTTGATTATTCAGACGTTGATACCGAACTAGAGGCCTATGTGGCTTATGAAGNTGCCGAAATTCAAAAACCGCTCGTNTTAATTGCTCATGATTGGACCGGACGGCGAGAATTCGCCTGTCAGGCTGCGGAGCGGATAGCCGCGCTGGGTTACGTGGGTTTTGCACTGGATGTNTATGGCAAGGGTGTTTTTGGCGCAGATGGAGATACGGATGGTAACGCAGCGCTTATGAGCCCTTTTTCTCAAGATCGAGGGTTNCTNAGNCAGCGAATGCGGGCCGCGTTGGTTGCGGGACGCAANGTCCCACAGGTGGATCCGACTCGAGTCGCGGCCATGGGGTACTGCTTTGGCGGAATGTGTGTGCTTGAACTTGCAAGATCTGGTGCAGATGTCCTCGGCGTCGTTTCAATCCATGGCATTCTCGCAGCAGGGGACAAAGAAAACGAAGAGATCAAGGCGAGGGTGCTTTGTCTGCATGGCCATGATGACCCGATGGTGTCGCCAGAACAGGTTATGGCGTTCGAGGCAGAAATGACTGATGCGGNAGCAGACTGGCAGCTGCATACTTACGGAAGCACGATGCATGCTTTCACCAATCCGGCTGCNNATAACCCACAATTAGGAACNGTNTACAGCGCGACTGCTGAGCAGCGCTGCTATAAATCTCTGGAGAGTTTTCTCACAGAGATTTTCTGATGTCGCATCTTCTTTTTTCCAATAACGTTAGGACGGCCGATGACTTCCTCGGCAACTGACTCTTCAGAAATAAAAGAAAAAGTCTCCGCNCGCAGCATGGTAGGGTTGTGGTTGGGNCCGTCGGTCTTTTTCCTGATGCTTGCGTTCGTTGACCTTGATCCCGCGAATNCCCTTGTTACCCGCATGGCGGGGGTGATTCTCTGGATGGCGATNTGGTGGATGACAGAGGCGATTCCGCTGGCGGCGACTGCGCTTCTTCCGATCCCGCTGTTTCCGTTTCTGGGAATCATGCGCGGCAGAGAAGTGGGTGCGGGCAGTCAGGTAGGTCTCGACGCCGCGTCTATTCAGGANGGTTTCAGCGTTCGTGACTTCGACGTAATTTTTCCAAACGTCGCGAATCAGTATATGGANTGGATCATTCTGCTTTTTATGGGCGGCTTCATNATTGCCGTNGCGGTTGAAAAGTGGAATTTACACAAACGAATAGCGTTAAATATTCTGAGAGTTGTGGGCGGGCAGCCTCATCGGCTTGTACTNGGATTTATGCTGGCCACAGGTTTCCTGTCGATGTGGTTGTCGAATACAGCGACCGCATTGATGATGATGCCGATGGGNATGTCTTTGATTTTGCTGTACGAGGAGCTTAATGCAAAGATTTCGAAACAAGGCAACATGATTGACGAGCGATCAGAGAACTTTTCTCTAACTTTGCTGCTTGGGATTGCCTATTCCGCCTCAATTGGGGGTTTTGCAACCCTGATTGGAACGCCGCCAAATGGCGTTTTGGTAACGCAACTACCGCAACTTTTTCCTGAAGCTCCGGAACTAACATTTTCAACTTGGATGATTTTTGCGCTTCCGATGAGCGCGGTTTACATGATTCTTGCGTGGCTTGTGTTGACCCGTTTTGTTTTCCCCCTACCGCCGACCACGCCGTTCAGTGGTCGAGATTTTATCCAGAATGAGCTAAGTAATTTGGGTCCGATTTCCACAGAGGAAAGACGCGTGTTAGCAGTTTTTGTGGCTTTTGCGCTACTTCTGATGACGCGCAAGGAGCGGTTATTTGGCGCAGATGTAGACATATTTGGTTGGAGTCACTATCTCGACAATCTGCTTCTAACTGCCGGTAGCGCGCCAGTGGGTTATATGATTGACGATGGCACCGTATCGATTGGAATAGCTCTGACATTATTCATGATCCCAACAGGAAAGACATTCGGTGGAAAACTACTCAATTGGGACGACGCCAAGAAAATCCCTTGGGGCATCCTGATACTGTTCGGCGGCGGTCTGGCGATCGCTAAGGGGTTTACGACTTCTGGGTTATCAGACTATATAGCTTCTCAGCTCGAGGTTTGGCTTGGTGACGCGAGCCCTTTTGTGATCGTGGTGAGCACAGTAGGGATTATCACTGGACTTACTGAATTGGCGTCCAACACTGCGACTATTTCTTTGTCACTGCCGATTATGGCGAGCCTCTCTCAGGCTATCGAAGCGCACCCATTTCTGTTGCTGATTCCGACGACTGTGGCCGCTTCCTGTGCTTTCATGCTGCCAGTCTCTACGCCGCCCAATGCAATTGTTTTTGGATCCGGACGCATTCCCATTATGAAGATGGTCATAGCAGGGATCTGGCTCGATATTCTCTCGATCTTTCTACTGACTGGATTTGTTTATACCTTGGGGCATNTATCTTTCGGGGTGCTGGACGGNTTCCCGCAGTGGGCGACACGCCAGCTTTGTTGCTATTGAATTTCTTACTAGCTGTTTTCTCAACCCTCTTTTCTTACGATCAAATNTGTTCAGCCAGGTGGTGGAGAATGGCNGCAGTCGCCCCCCAGATACGATAGTCCCCATAATTTAGTTCGAGTACGGTGCGCTNAACATCCCGATAAGAAACTGTGGACCGCTTGTAAGCGTGAGTGTCTAANACCANTCGAAGTGGTGCATGGAAAACAGCTTCGACCTCCGCAGGGTTAGCGGCGTACTCAAGATCGTNCGCTATGATCCCGACCACNGGTGTTACCCTGTAACCCGACGGCATGACCAGTTCGCCTAATTGGCCGAGGATCTCAACTTCTTCTGGCCTTAAGCCGATTTCTTCATAACTTTCCCGAAGCGCGGTAGCAGCAAGGTCACGATCTTGTTTCTCCGAAGTTCCTCCGGGTAAGCTAACTTGGCCGGCATGGGTTTTTAAGCTAGATGATCGCACTGTGAGGACTATGCTACTCTCGCCGTTATAACTAGTTTTTGTGATTGGCACGAGTACGGCCGCTTGACGGAANGATTTGATATCAAATGCGTTTATCCAGTCTGTCTTCTGATCAGGAGATGTAATAGGGTTACGCAACGCAGAATTGTCACTATCGAAGAATTGAAGCAAATCGCTTAAGAGTTGAGAGGAGCTTAAACTTGACATAAAAGGCAAAATGATTGCGCCCGGTCCTGTTGGTTCGCGTTTAAAAAAGCACTGTTATTCATGCCGGCTGAAAAGGGCTGCAAAAAAATTTTGCAAATCCACTGAGTCGGTTCAATTAAACAGCATAATCTCGCTGGCTACTAGTGGATAGGTATCGGAATTACGATGTTCACCTGATCGTCGTATCAAGCAGTGGTAAAACGCAACAAATAAACAGCCGGAAATTGTTCATAGATTTACACTAAAAGACACAGCAACTGGTAAAAAGGCAAAATTAACATGGAAACAAAGATAACCAAGTTACTCGGTATTAAACATCCAATTATCCAAGGTGGCATGCACTACGTTGGATTCGCTGATCTTGCCGCGGCAGTGTCAAACGCTGGTGGGCTAGGAATTATTACGGCGCTCACTCAAGGCACACCGGAGAAGCTGGAGAAAGAAATCACAAAATGCAAAACCCTGACCAAGAAGCCGTTTGGTGTAAATTTGACATTCTTACCGTCTCTTAACCCGCCAGATTACGAGGGGCTTGTGGATGTGATAGTCAATCAAAGCATCAGCGTAGTGGAGACAGCCGGTAACAATCCTCAGAAATGGTTACCCAAACTACAAGAAAACAACATTAAGGTTATCCATAAATGTACATCTGTCAGGCATGCATTAAAGGCACAAAATATCGGCTGTGATGCTGTGTCGGTTGATGGCTTTGAGTGTGGTGGGCATCCGGGCGAAGATGATATTCCAAATTTTATTTTGCTTCCGAGGGCAGCAGACGAGCTTACAATACCCTTTGTTGCCTCAGGTGGTATGGCGGATGGAAGGTCTTTAGTTGCGGCTCTCGCATTAGGAGCTGAAGGAATTAATCTCGGCACTAGATTCATAGCAACGCAGGAAGCCCCGGTTCACGATAGGGTTAAAGAAGCATTACTTGCAGCAACTGAATTGGACACAAAGCTCGTAATGCGGCCGCTGCGGAATACAGAGAGAGTCCTGTCCAATGCAGCCGCAGATAGGCTTCTTGAAAAAGAGGCGGCGCTCGGTGCAAACATAAAGTTCGAGGATATAATGTCAGAAGTGGCTGGCGTTTATCCGAAAGTTATGCAAGACGGGCAGGTTGATGAAGGGGTTTGGTCCTGCGGTATGGTTGCTGGCTTAATCAACGATTTGCCGACCGTAAAGCAGCTAATCGAAAAAATAATGCGTCAAGCAGATTCGATAATAGTGGATCGTCTGAGAGAGGCCTCCTGACGAGGTGTGCACGAATAGAATTAGCTAAATGGCTATTCGACGTCCTGCATGATTAGAATTGAGCTTGCTTCGGTAATTTTGAGACTGCGAGCAGTGACCTTGCCCTTAAATTTTTGTGAGTAAAAATCTGACTCTTACAACGGAGCAACGGCTATTGCTCTGTATGGTCCTCCCGAATGCATTTGCTGTGCCAGTAATGCTTTCTTCCGTCAATGCCGCTTTGCCGGTGATAGCTGTCGATATCAGTTTAACGGCTCTCGAAGTCAGCTGGATACAAACAGCTTTCCTGATGGCAAGCTCTATGTTTGTTCTGGTGTTTGGGCGTTTGGCGGACATGTGGGGTAGAAAGAGGATCTTCTTGATTGGAGCCGGTACTGTAATTGTGTCTTCTGTAGCGGCTAGCATGGCTTCGAATGGTGTTGAGTTGGTGTTCGCGAGGTTCCTGCAAGGTTTCGGTGCAGCAATGCTCTATGCAACGCAAATGGCTCTTATTTCCTCAGTATTCGCGAAGGATTCCCGAGGGCGGGCAATAAGTTGGGTTATTTCGGTGATATACGTCGGTCTTTCTGTGGGGCCGCTTGTTGGAGGAATACTGACCGAATTCTATGGCTGGCGCTCAGTTTTTTATTTGCAAGTGCCTCTAGCGATTCTTGTGCTTTACGTGGGAGTCTTTCGAATTCAAACCGAGTGGTCAGCAGATAACCCCGGGGAATTCGATAGCATCGGCGCGTTGCTTTATGTTTTGGCTATAGCTCTGCTATGCCTCGGCGTGAGCACGATCGACTCACTGCTCGGAGTTGCACTAATCATCATGTCCGGAATTTCCGGATACTTTTTTTTTCAAGTTGAGGCGACACGGGATTCTCCTCTTTGGGATTTATCGCTATTCATTAAAAACCGAAATTTTACATTTTGTTGTGTTGCTTCGCTGACCATGTACGGAGCAACATTCATGAATGTCATGTTATTAAGCCTTCACCTTCAGTATTTAAAAGGTATGTCGCTAATGGCTGCGGCAATGATCATGATGATCCAGCCAACTGTCATGGCATTCTGTACTCCTTTAGTTGGTCGAAAGTTCGATCACCGTGAAGCTGGGCGATACGCTCGGATGGGCATGCTCGTTACAACAGCAGGTCTAATTTTTCTTGCGTTTCAAAATATGATGTCCTCATTGGTGCAAACAGCGACAGCGCTTATCATTACAGGCTTGGGCTTCAGTCTTTTCTCGACGCCAAATGTTACGCTTTTGATGAGCTCTGTCGAAAATAAAGATTTAGGCTTGGCCTCTTCTGCTATTTCCACCACTCGTATAATTGGTCAACTCTTGAGCACAGCTATTGTGACACTGGTATTTGTAATGCGGTTTGGAAGGTCGGATCTTTCATCGGATAATATAGAGCTCTTGTCATCAGCGATTCAGACTGCTTTCTTTTTCGCAGCGTGTTTATGTTTGTCAGGTTTTATTTTTATCTGGACTTGGGATAAGAAAGATTAGACATATCTGCAAACGTCAATATCTATGAAGCTAATAATTGATGATCCGCGTTCACTGATCACTGCCGAAGAGGCCAGCAATCAATCTGGCGAAATTGGCCATCTTCAGGTGACGGGAAAGGGATTATTTTTTACCAATTGTATTGATGGTGATCTAAGCCGAATGGCTATCTGGCTTAAAACGGACCGAGAAAAGCCAAGGCAGATTACTCCCTACCACTTCAGTGTGCGGACTAAAGTGCATGAATATGGTGGTAAGCCATATATCGTAGTAAAAAATTGTGTCTATTTTGTTAATTCCGATGACCAAGCTGTCTACTGCCTGCCTCTTGAGAAAGCGAACCTAAGCGCAGACAAGAACCTTGGCATCGAAGTGATTACACCTCCAAATAGCGGCTTCAGGTACGCTGATTTTGCATACGACCGAAAGAGGGATCGTCTCATTTGCGTGAGGGAACATCACGCGGATCAGGAATCAATTGGAGCCGCTGCTTCAAAGGTGGCAAATTGCATCGTATCTCTCCCCATTGGAGAAGGGAAAGCGACAGAAGGAGAGGTATTGTTTGCAAAATCAGACTTTGTTTCTTCTCCCACATTATCGGCCGATTCCAACACGCTTGCTTTTATATGGTGGGATCATCCGAATATGCCTTGGGACACTACTTCTTTAGCGGTTGCTTCGTTGACTGAAGAAGGCCATTTTTCCAGTGTGAAAAATCTGAGAGGTCCTTGCCCAGCTTCAATCGTCCAGCCCCGGTTCAATAGCGATGGCCAATTGTATTTTATTTCGGACTGGTCAGGTTGGTGGAATATTTACAGGTATGACGAAAGCTGCAATGTCGAAGGTACAGAACCCATAAACCTAATTCCTCTGGATGCTGAAGTGTGTGCAGCTCAGTGGCAACTCGGAAAATATAATTATGATTTTGGAGAAGATGGATCAATAACAGCAAGCATTTGTTCTGAAGGCAGGTGGTCGGTATTGCATGTTGATGCAAATGCAACGCAAAGATTGCCTGAAAAAGAACAAAATTATGTGACAATGCTTGATGGTTTTGGTCAAGTGGACTGCCTATGTGTTTCCTGTGAAACTTTGTACTTTTGTGGCGCCACTTCGACCGAACTTCCGGGGATATATTCAATTGCCCTACCAAGCGGAAAGAAAAACGGCAGAAAATCAACTCCAAGGAGGCTAATCGGCTCGGGAAAGGGACTTGAGCTCGCATCGATAAGTCGTCCGTTTAACATAGAATTTGAAACCGGCGAGAATGAAAAAGCGTTCGCCTTTTTCTACCCGCCAAATAACCCCAAGTCGCGAACTAACATAAAAAACCCTCCCCTTATCGTTGGTGTGCATGGTGGTCCCACCAGTGCAGCTCGCGCTGTGTTGAATTTGAAAGTTCAGTTTTGGACGAGCCGCGGCTTTGCATTTCTTGATGTGAACCACCGCGGAAGTACTGGATGGGGAAAAGAATTTCGTCATCGGCTGTATCAAAATTGGGGACTAGTCGATATTGAGGATATTGAGAATGGCGTTCGACATGTAATCCGTGAGGGGCTTGTCGATCCCAGTCGCATTGCGATCCGGGGTGGAAGTGCTGGTGGTTACTCAGTCATGGCGTGTCTCGCAAATTCTGACTTATTTGCGTTAGGGGTCAGTTACTACGGGATAAGTGACCTCGAAATGCTAGCGAGAGAGACTCATAAATTCGAGTCTCACTATCTTGACAAATTGATTGGCCCGATGCCAGAAATGAGAAGTCGATACATAGAGAGATCACCGATCCATAAAATTGGTAATATCTCTGCTCCTTTGCTTTTGCTTCAAGGCTTGGAGGATAAAGTTGTTCCGCCATCGCAAGCAGAGTTAATTTGTAACAAGTTGCAACGTCAGGGAACTGAGGTTGCTTACATTTGCTTCCCAGATGAGGGTCATGGATTCAGAAAAAGTGAAAATCAGATTCGTTCTTTGAGTGCTGAGTTGGAGTTTTATCTCAAATACTTCTAATTTTCATTAAAAACATATACTTACAGATACTTTCCTTCTGTTTGTGAGCTTTTTCTCGGTACCTTTTTCCCTTTCTTAAGTGATTCGAAGCGTTGGGTGATCGCATGTATCTTGCTTAGATTTGTTGCCTTTTCCCGAGCAATTGCATTCAGAATAGCTGATTTGACTGGTCACGAGCGTCCGGACTGTGCTAAGTTGCATAGGCTCACTGAAAAGAGCATTCAATTAATTGACTATTTTCAACGTTGGGAGAGACTAATATGTGGACTAAGCCAACTTATCAAAAAATCCGATTGGGCTTTGAAGTAACAATGTACTTCAAGACTGTCTAACGTAGTCGTATTGCCACGGAGCGTAGTCTAGATTCCTGCTATTGGGCAGTCGTTTAGCAACTCCGATAAAAACGCCAGACATTGTCTGGCGTTTTTATATGTGAAGAACAGTCCGGGTAATACGTTTTCCGAGTGAGTTAAGACCTAAGTATCATGTTGGTTAAGGTTTTGGGTTCCGCAGCCGGTGGTGGGTTTCCTCAATGGAATTGCAACTGCGAAAATTGCTTTGGAGTCCGTACAGGTATCATCAAAGCAACACCGCGGACGCAATCCTCCATCGCCATTAGTTCGGACGGGGTAAACTGGGTTCTCTTCAACACATCCCCCGATTTGCTCGCTCAGCTGGCTGCTTTCCCGTCTTTACAACCAGCCAGGGCCATAAGAGATACCGCCATCAAGGGTATCGTATTCATGGATAGTCAAATCGACCATACCACAGGGCTGCTTATGTTGAGAGAAGGCTGCCCTCATCAAGTCTATTGCACCGATATGGTGTTCGAAGACCTGACAACTGGATTTCCACTTTTCAACATGCTCAAACATTGGGACGGTGGTATTAATCGACATAGAATTCCGCTTTCCGGTGAAAGTTTTTTAGTCGACGGGGTTGAAGGGTTAAGCTTCACAGCGATACCTGTTACGGGCAAAGCACCACCGTACTCGCCCCACAGGAACGACGCTCACATCGGAGATAATATTGGAATCAAAATAACGCAAGACACTTCAGGCAAGTCACTCTTTTATGCTCCGGGTTTGGGAGAAATTACCAATGAAACCCGCCAACTGATGAGTGAATCAGACTGCCTTCTTGTAGATGGGACGTTTTGGACAGAAGACGAAATGCAAAATGTTGGGCTTGGAGAGAAAAAGGCGTCAGACATGGGCCATCTGCCTCAATCAGGAAAAGGCGGCATGTTGGAGGTTTTACGTCCTATGAAGAAACCACGGAAGATTCTGATCCACATAAATAACACGAATCCGATCCTAAATGAGGAATCCGAACAAAGGCTAGAAGTTATCGCCGAAGGTATCGAAGTAGCATATGATGGGATGGAAGTTAAACTCTAGAACTGATTTGGGAATGTAGCAGCCTTTCACTGTCAAGCATTTTTACGTCGATGCACAAATTGAACATAGACACAGAAGAATTCAAAGTTAACCCCCAGTATCGTCTTCAGTTCGAGGAGGCGCAAGGCTGTTACGTTTTGCTGTTTCCCGAGGGACTAATTAGGCTCAGCGATAGTGCAGCAGCGATCCTTGAGGGCTGCCAGGAGGGGACAACCTTTGAAATATTGGTTCAAGATTTAAACAAAGCTTTCCCGGGAGTTGATGGGCTGGAGGACGACGTCCGGGCATTTTTGGAAGATGCCTTACAACAGGACTGGATCCAACCAGTCAGAAATTGAGATGTCAGACGAAACTTACATTCCGATGTGGCTTTTGGCCGAGCTGACTTACGCTTGCCCCGTGCAATGCCCGTATTGTTCCAATCCGTTGCAAATTTCGGCCAGTCGAAAACAAGAGCTCTCGACTCAAGAATGGTTTGACGTTCTCAGACAAGCGCGAAAGCTTGGTGCGGTTCAGCTTGGATTCTCTGGCGGCGAGCCACTCTTACGCCGAGATTTAGTAGAGTTGCTGCAAGAAGCCAAGGATNTAGGTTTTTATACTAATCTGATTACCTCTGCAATTGGCTTAAACGCAAAGAAGATCTCCGAGTTTAAGGAGGCTGGCCTTGGCCATATCCAGATATCTTTTCAAGGAGCAGATGAATCTACTAACAAGCGTTTTGGTGGGACAGATAGCTTCGAGCAAAAGATGGCTATGACACGTGAGGTCATAAGCCAGAAATTACCGCTAGGGCTGAATTTTGTGCTTCATCGCAACAATCTCCATCAAGTCACTCAGTTCCTGACAATGGCCAAGGGGCTTGGAGCCGAGTTTGTCGAGCTGGCAAACACACAGTATTACGGCTGGGCCAAACACAACGAGGAACACCTACTACCGAGCAAGCTTCAGCTGGAGAATGCCGAGTTAGCTACGAACGAATTCAGACAGCAGCACGCCGGTTCCATGGACATTTTCTTCGTGGCGCCTGACTACTNTGATGATAGGCCAAAAAAATGCAGCAACGGCTGGGCTACCACGATGATCAACGTTACTCCAGAGGGGGATGTTCTGCCATGCCATGCGGCGAAGATAATTCCAGGAGTCGAGTTTCCAAATGTCCGCAGTCAGCCCCTTGATGAGATCTGGCATTCATCAGCATTATTTAATAAGTTTCGAGGCACAGATTGGATGGTTGAGCCATGTCTGAGTTGTCCAGAAAAGGAACAGGACCTCGGCGGCTGCAGATGTCAAGCCCTGATGCTAACGGGAGATGCTGCGAATGCGGATCCTGTATGCAGCTTGTCGCCACACCACGATAAGGTAAAAGCCATTACTGACAAAGCNCAGCGCCCGTTCAATCCGGAGGAGCCGGTGCCGTTGCTTTTTAGAAATATGAAAAATGCTAAGCAATTTCAAACAGACTAAGTAGTTGGGAAAAGAGATGAAGGCTTGGGCGAAAGAAGAGTTTGAGCGTAAGCTCCGTAACAAAGGGAAGTTCTATCACATACACCATCCGTTCCACGTGGCGATGAACAATGGCCAAAGTACGCGCGAACAAATTCAGGGTTGGGTCGCCAATCGTTTTTATTACCAGGTGACTATACCGATAAAAGATGCGGCAATAATGGCTAATTGTCCTGATCGAGACATTCGACGTGAATGGGTTCAAAGGATACTGGATCATGATGGTATCGCCGGTCAGGAGGGTGGCATTGAAGCGTGGCTTAGGCTTGGTGAGGCGGTTGGACTGACAAGGGATCAGATAGAAACGCAGGAGCTAGTACTTCCGGGCGTGAGATTTGCGTGCGATGCTTACTTAAATTTTGCTCGCAATGCTTCATGGCAAGAAGCAGCATGTTCATCTCTCACCGAATTGTTTGCGCCTGAAATCCACAAGTCACGTCTGAAGTCTTGGCCAAGCCACTATGGTTGGATAGACGAGGAAGGCTACAAGTATTTTAGGAAAAGGCTCTCAGAAGCTCGGCGTGACGTACAGCATGGACTAGATATTACGCTCAAGCATTTTAAATCTCGGGAACAGCAGGAACACGCACTTGAGCTTTTGCAATTCAAACTGAACGTTCTTTGGTCAATGCTCGACTCTATGCATCTGGCTTACACATATAATGAGCCACCATTTCATTGTTGTGAAGAATGAATACTGCTGCCGCGATTTCATTGTGCTAAAGGCGATTTATCCTTCTCAGCCCCTGGCTNGGGCCCGCTCAGGCCTCTGCCGTTCTGACTAACAAACAAAGAGGCAGAGTTTTCGCAAGAGAGAACGATTCAAAGAGACGAAAGTATGGAAATCAAGGGAAAAGTCATTGTAGTGACGGGCGCAGCGAGCGGAATCGGCAGAGCATTATGCCAACGTTTTGCGAAAGAATCTGCAAGTGCCGTGGTGGTTGCGGACGTAAACACAGTTGGCATGGCTGAAACGCTTGCCTCGCTTGGAGAAGAAACAAAAGGAATGGCGGTGCCCTGCGATGTAGGAAGCGAGGCTTCTGTTGATACGCTCGTGCAGGAGACGCTCGAACGGTTTGAACGGATCGACTTGTTCTGCGCGAACGCGGGAATTTTCACTGCCGGAGGGGAAGAGGTCTCCGACGAGGCCTGGCGGGAAATCTGGGATGTCAACGTCATGTCACACGTCTATGCTGCGCGCGCTGTCTTGCCAAGCATGTTGGAGCGAGGTGAGGGNTATCTGCTGAATACCTCCTCTGCTGCTGGATTACTCAGCCAGGTGGGCTCAGCGCCTTATTCTGTCACCAAGCATGCGGCGATCGGGTTCGCGGAGTGGCTTTCGATTACTTACGGTAATCGGGGCATCAAGGTTTCGGCTCTGTGCCCGCAAGCAGTAAGAACTGCGATGACCGATGGCTCAGAGGGAGGTGGTGTCGCCGGGCTTGATGGAATGCTGGAACCCGAGCAACTCGCGGATAGCGTGGTTGAAGCGCTTGCAGAAGAACGTTTTCTGGTATTGCCTCATCCTGAGGTCTTGACCTACATGCGCCGCAAGACAGAAGACTACGATCGCTGGTTAGGTGGAATGCGACGATTGCATGAGCGGTTCGAGGAGGCTTACAAGGCCCGGGCCGAACGCGACCTGGGAAAGTAGGTTTACAGCAAGGCTCGGAGAGTACCGAATTCGATGTCAATCGTTAAAGATGGGTTTCGGCAAATCGTGGCCATGATCACGCGAATTGCTTTAATTTTCTCTTACACAGTTGGTCTGAATGTGTTTGCGCAGGAGAGGATCGAACTTGGCGATGGCAGTCATTTGACGGTGTTCATTGTTGAACCAGCGGAGAGTTTAGACGACCTAAGTCCTCTNGTAATCTTGATGGGTGGCGGGCCGGGGAATNTCTCCATTTCTCGCGATACGTCCCTCTGGCTCGGAAGTGAGTTTGCGCAACGAGGATGGTTTGTTGCGGTACCGGTCTCGCCTGATAACAGAGCGTTTCGCGGATACGACAACAATCAGAAGATTCTGATGCTGATTGATCAGCTTCAGCAAGGTGGCAATGTGGCACCAGGAAAAACCTTGCTCGCNGGAATCTCNAACGGGGGCATGTCGGCCCTNGAAATCGCCCGTCGCNCCCCTGAAAAATTTCTTGGGGTNGCTGCCGTGCCAGCGCTTTCGACCTCGGCATTTGATAACAAGCCCCTGGCTGGGTTCCCTGTTTATCTGCGCATCGGAGGTGAAGACCAGTTGGGTTGGGCTGATCGCTTCGATGAAACTGTTGCCGCGCTTGAAGAAGCGGGGGTAGATTTGGATGCCGCGATTCTGGATAGTGCGTCGCATATGTTTCGAATGAACTGGGAATCCCTGGATGCCTGGCTAACAAAAATTAGAGTTGAAACACACTAATAACTTACGAATGACAAATGTAACTAACCTGGAGCAGACAATGAAAAAATTAAATTTGGGTAGCTTGGCTTGCATGTGCATATTCTCCAGCCTGACGGCCTCGTTGCAAGCTGGCCCGCCAGCCACGATCGATCAGCTGGACTGGATGACCGGAAATTGGGCTGGGCAGCTTGGCCCCAATCAGCTGGAAGAAAACTGGATTGGCTCAGAAGGTGGTTCGATCGCAGCTATGGTGCGCATGACTGGAGGTGATGCGACCAGCATGTTCGAGATGATCACAATCGAGGAAGTTGATGGATCCTTGGTGCTCAATATTCAGCAGTGGGACCCTGGCTTTCAGCCTCGTACTGAGTCTCCTCAAAAAATGGAATTGGAACAGATCACCGANAATAGCGTTAAATTTCGAGCCGTTACCGATGGCGGGATGTCGACTTTAGGGTACAGCCACCCTGACGCGGAAACCTTCATCATTCATGTAGGGCGACCTGACGGAAATGTGATGGATATCCCCTTGAAAGCGCGCAGCATTTGGTAGATCGCACGACTATCTGCATACAGTGAGTATAAGAAGGGGCATTTGCCCCTTTTTATTTCTCGCGAAAAGTCACATCTCGGCTTTATTGAGCAGCTCTACCCAGTTTCCGTCCGGATCAGCAACGATTGCAATGGTGATACCTGCCCGAATTTCTTTAACGGGCATCACGATTTTTGCGCCAACCGCTTCCAGCGAGGCGACCATGCCCTCCAGATCGTTGACGTGCATAGTCCAGTAGCGATATCCGGTTGCACCGCGAATGCCGCCAGGAGCTGCCTCAAGATCAGGTTTAGGATCTGTCTCGATAACTTTGACAATACTGTCGCCTGCCTGGAAACGGTGCATGACCCCGCCCCCGGGCATATCTATAACCGACTCGACTGAAAGCCCGAGCTGCTCGCCGTAGAAGTTCAGCATGGGCTGAAGGTTGTTAGTGATGATGCCAATGTCTATGGCGGCTTTCTGACTTTTCACGTTTCACAGTTCTTTAAGTAAACGAATTCGATAGTTGAGTTCTTGTCACTAGGTAGCTCCCATGATGGCTTTAGTTTCAAGGAATTCTTCAAAGCCTTCAATACCCCACTCTCGACCATTACCAGACTGCTTATAGCCACCAAAAGGTGCAGTGAAATCGGGCCCCGCCCCGTTTATGTGAACATTTCCGGTGCGCAATTTTAGTGCCACTGCGTGCGCGTGAGATGCCTCGCCAGAGACATATCCTGACAAACCGTAGTCAGTGTCATTGGCTATTCTCACTGCGTCCTCCTCGTCCTGNTAACCGATGATAGACAGCACCGGACCGAAGATTTCTTCGCGTGCGATGGTCATATCGTTGGTGACATTCGCAAACACGGTCGGTTGAACATAGTAGCCTTTGTCCAGTCCTTCTGGGCGACCAGTCCCGCCGGCAATCAGTTCGGCACCTTCTTCAATACCCTTTTCAATCAGACCTTGAATCTTTTCATATTGCAATTCGCTGACGACTGGTCCTAATCGGGTTGTTTCCTCCTGAGGGTCTCCGACCGTGGCCTTTGCAGCGGCAGCCTTGGCAACTTCAATCGCTTCTGCCATTCGAGTTGATGGCACCAACATGCGAGTTGGCGCATTGCACGACTGCCCACTGTTACCGAAGCAGCCTGCTACGCCACCGGCCACGGCCTTACTGAAGTCACCGACGTCCTCCAATATGATATTGGCTGATTTGCCACCGAGTTCCTGAGTGACTCGTTTGATCCCTTCAGCCGCAGCCTTGGCGACTTCACGGCCTGCTCTAGTTGAACCGGTGAAAGACACTAGATCGATGTCAGGATGAGCTGAGATCGCCGAGCCCACTTCCGGTCCGTCACCGTTGATAAGATTGAATACGCCTGCGGGCAAGCCCGATTCAGCGATAACTTCTGCCACAATATAGGCACTTACCGGAGCAATCTCTGAAGGTTTTAGGACCATCGTGCATCCGGCTGCGATCGCTGGTGCTACTTTGCAGGCGATCTGGTTTAGCGGCCAGTTCCATGGGGTAATGAAGCCGCAGATGCCAGCCGGCTCTTTGACTATCCTAGTACTGCCTCGGGTTTCTTCAAACTNAAAGTCCTCCAGAATTTTCAAAGCNGTCATGAAATGGCCCATNCCGCTGCCAACCTGGGCAGTTTTGGAGAGNCCCATCGGTGCGCCCATTTCTGTCGAGATCGCGACNGCNATTTCTTCGCTCCTGGCCTTAAGCCCAGCGATAATATTACCAAGCACGCTTTTGCGCGATTCGATGCTCGAGTTGGACCAGGTAGCAAAAGCCGCTTTCGCAGCTTTCGCAGCAGCGTTCACATCTTCGGCGGTGCCCATGGAAATGGTGGCGAAGGGCTCTTCGGTTGCAGGATTTATGACTTCCAGCGCGGGGCGATCGGGCTCGACCCATTCACCGTTAATGAAGAACTTTTTATAGGCCGTAGTCATGACACCGCTCCTGTCTCTGCTAGATTGATTGAATTTCGATGATTATTGACAGTATAACCAGATTCACCATGTCCTAGAAGTGGGTGCAGCGGGCGAGTTTCCGTTCTATTNCCTAGGTGATTCTTCTCATTTTTTTTAGCAGGCTACGGTTAGGGCTCTTTGAGCCGCCGGGCGGTTATAATGTCGATCACGCAAGGCTAAAAAGCGCGCTGGAACATCGAATTTGAATCGGATTGCCCAGTTGAAGGTTTGGGCGAGCAGGATGTCGACGACAGTGAAACAGTCTGCCACCGCATATTCTGATTCTGGCAGCATGTGATCAAGGGTCAACAAAGCTTTTTGGAATTCAAATTTCGCCGTCTCTAGCATCTTTGGGATACGTTGTTTCTCGGGCAGGGCAAACGTGTGTTTTCCTTTGCTCCAAAGCGGCTGTTCCAATTCAGTGAGGACGAACGACGCTAGTTCGTCAAGCCGGGCATAGACATCCATGCTGGCGTTGGGTAGTAAGCCGGACTCCGGCGCGCATCGGGCGATATAATGGAGGATCGCGATGGATTCGGTCAGCACCAGCCCTTCATTGAGCAGGGTAGGTACCTTCCCCTGAAAATTCAGTTTGCGATAGTCCGCATGTTGAGCACTCCCTGGGTCCCCCGCCTCCGTTCGCAGTTTGGTCGAAACATACTCGTAGGGTAGCCTAGTCTCTTCTAATGCCCATAGGCATCTGAAAGACCTTGATTCGCCGAATCCGTATAGCTTGATCAACTTGATGATTCCAAGATTATTTTGAGGTACCCCGTTTTTGATTTTTCATTACCATAGCCTCTTCGGGATTGCAGCAGACTGAGTGACGCTGGTCTGGTGGCTATCATAAGCCCAAATCTTTGACTAGCAGGTTAACGTAGGTTCTGATATTTGTCATGAGTCAGATGGCGACTTGGCCGACCTCAGAGGCCTGATGGAGCCGACAAATTGATAAGTTTCGTTTGCTTTGTAGTCGATTTAGTGAAAAAAAATTTGTTATGTTGCTCTCGCGATGACACAACGCGGTTACGTTCGCAAACTCAAACTCGCGAAGTGACTTGCGGTTTAAGGCGGGCTTGCTCAAACTTGAGTCAAATATACTTTGATCAGTCGCGCAGGCCTCAACTGCGAGGACATTCGGGGATAGCTGTCTTCCAGGAACTACAAATGCATCAAACACGAAATTACAATCTGTCTTTGTCTATGCTTGTTTTTCTCATGCTACTTGCTTCCCAGGCCATGACCGAGTAATAACGAGGCGCTCATGATGAATAGGATAATATTTCCGGTTGCCGATGGCGGTTTGAAACTAACCTTTTGCCTGATTTGCTCTTTGTACTTGTCGGCTTCTGCTTCTGTTGTTGATTTTGATCAGCCTAGCGCGACACATGCTGGTTTTGAAGAAGAGCAGGCTGCAGCCAGGGCAGCTTCGATCCAGGCCGAAAAACTGGCTGGCAAGGCGTCTGCGAATGAAGCTCGGTTGCAGGAGCTCACCATCGAGCTCGGAAGGCGGCAGGAGTTGATTTTCGATCTGCAGAGCCAGCGAGGGATCTACGACAATTCGCTGATAGAGGCATATGACGATGTGGCGCGCCTCTACTTGGATCTTGAAGATTATGGGCGCGCGGCAGAGACATTTGGCGAGGCGCTGCAAATAGCTCGGATAAATTCCGGTCTGTATAGCGAGCGCCAATTGCCTCTTATCGATGCCTTGATTGAGAACCGGTCTCACCTAGAACAATGGCAGGAGGTTGATGATCTTGCTCACCTTGCGCACCACATATCTCAGAGACTGTATCGGCTTAATGACCGACGATATCTGGCAGCCGCGCAAAATTATGGGCAGTGGAAACTTAGGGTGATCAATGAAAACCTGCTGAAGCAAAATGTGCGGGGTTTGATGAAAACCACGGAGGATTTGATCAGCTTTTATGACTTCATTATTTCCGGTTTAGAGCATGAAACTGATCTGGACACGCAGGGCTTAATTTCTCTTCTGCGGGGTAAGTCGCAGGCAGATATTGTGATGGCGCGCAGTATCGCGAGTACCCCCTACGGCTACTTTCAGGGTACCGAGAGTCAGTATATCACGCAGGTCCGGTGTCAGAACCGACGCAATGCGGCTGGCCAGTTAGTTCGACAATGCGCTAATGTTCAGGTGGAAAATCCCCGCTACCGACAGTCTCAGCAGGAAGCCAAGCGGATGGCTCTGTACCGCCACACTAATGCCATTGATCGCTCCTTGGAAAGAATGCTTGATCTTTCCGCTNCTAGCAGCCAAATCTCAGNCNCCGAGAAACAAGAATTGGACGAAACCGTCAGGAAGCTGAAAATGGAAGCTGATTCCATGCGCCGAGCCAGACCCAGCGGCTTCCTGTTCTGATCGCTGCGCGACAATAGAACAATTTGTNTGTGNGGCGTGGTTTTACTNGTATTCCGCGGCTGATCAGGGTAAAANTANGGGGTCGTCGGGGGCTTCGGCGACCTTNATAAACTATGGAGGACGTTATGTCTGATCTTGCCAAGCGCTTAACTCGCGTTNCNCTGGCCGCCTTGTTGGCTTCAGTTGCCCTAGCAAGCCAATTTGNAGGAGCTTTGGAGGTTGGTGAAAAAGCACCGGATTTCTCTCTGCCTGCCTC
Source organism: Gammaproteobacteria bacterium (assembly GCA_002719575.1). GTDB lineage: Bacteria > Pseudomonadota > Gammaproteobacteria > Pseudomonadales > Pseudohongiellaceae > UBA9145. The sequence goes on from PBHS01000012.1 coordinate 93,456, forward strand.
AGACGGCAAAACCTACAGCCTTTCCCAGTTTCTGGGTGAAAAGCCAGTGGTGATTGCTTTCTTCCCAAAAGCTTTTACGGGCGGCTGAACTATGCAATGTAAAGCGCTGCGTGACAGTGCTAGAGAAATTCAGAATTTTGATGTTGCATACTTCATGGCCAGTGTTGATACNNTAGAGGACAATACCGCTTTTGCNGCGGAGCATGAGGCNAACTTTCCAATCCTCGCCGATCCAAGCAAAGAGATGGTAGGCGCNTACGGCGCGCTNATGGGTGTCGGGTTCGCNAATCGCTGGACATATTACATNGACACNGATGGCACGATTCTNAAGATAGACAAGGAAACCAATCCGGCCACTGCTGGNAGAGACCTTGTCCAGACTATGAACGATCTCGGCTTCTCCAAAAGNTAGAAGTAAGTAAGCCGAAGTGCCCGGCCTTCGTGCGGGCAAACAGCTCATGCAAGCCCGGCTGCAGTTTTGCTTCCGGGCCTGAGCACAGGGCGCCCAAAAACTTTTAATTCATTGCGAGTCAAGCGGGGACTGAGGCATGCTAGATAACCTCGCTGAGGGCCGCCGCGGCGATTGGACTCTTTTACCCAACACATAGGTATTCGGAATGAAGAAATCAGGCTTATTTGCGATTGCCGGCGTCGCAGTGTTGACGTTTCTGAGTCTTGTCTATCTTGCGGCGACCTTCGAAGCGCCCCAGAGCGGTACAACTACAGTGGTGATTGCGCCACCTGTCGAGCCAGCCCAACGTCAGGGTTTATCGTCAAGGGTGGTAACGCCAGCCAATAATAGTATCCTGCCTGAAATCAGAATTCAGAGTCAGGCTGATCCGGTGCCCCCTTCCGCAAAAGATCCCATCGTCGATCCTTTGCCAACAGAGATCGTCAATCCAACGTCCGCTCAGGCAGAACCAAAGGGGACACCCGAAGTTAAATTGCCAGGGCTCAATGCAAGTGATGCGTTCGTTTTTGAGGAGCTGCGCGGAATTTCGGGTGGGGCTGCCGTCATCGAGTTTTTGGTGAATGATCAGATTGTGCGCAAGTTCGTTGCTTTGGTGGAGAACATCAGCCGCGGCGAGTATCCCCAGACCGGGCTTCCTTATCGGCCCATTGAGGTTGAGATTCAGGTAAGAAATATTGACGACAATCTGTTTGTCATGGATGACGCTTCTTATGATCGGTTCAACGAGGTTGTTGAGAAATTCACTGCCCTTGATGTAAATGCGTCACTTGCCTTGTATCGATTCTTATCTCCGCTTTTTCAGCAGGCGTACGCGGAGATTGGGTTTCGCAATCAGAATTTTGACGACACCCTCCGCTCAGCAATAAACGCCGTTCTCGCCGCCGAAGGAGCAGAGGGACCACATCAGTTGGTGAAGCCTTCAGTTATGTATCTTTATGCAGACGCGAGCATTGAAAATCTTCAGGAAGTCCATAAGCTGCTTATCCGAATGGGTCCAGGAAATGCCGCGAAAATCAAAGCCCAGCTGCGGGAATTCAGCGGCCGCCTATAAGTTACTTGAGGCATCGTAAAGCCCTCTTACTCGGAACACATTCATGAGATGCTCAGCGTTGGTTGATGTTGCTTGGCTATTTAACCGCATCAATGATGAAAAACTCGTGGTGCTTGACGCTTCAGTGCCGCCTGTCGTGCCAGGATTTGAGTCATGCAACAGCAAAGGCAATTTTGCTGCAATCATTGGCGCACGCCGATTTGATTACGACCAACAGGTGTGCAAGCCCAACAGCCCGCTCCCTCACATGATGCCGTCTGCTGCGCTTTTTCAAGAAAAGGTTCGAGCTTTGGGAATCAATAACGAAGATACTTTGGTTGTCTATGATGACGTAGGCCTATATGCCAGCCCGCGTGCCTGGTGGATGTTCAGAGCGATGGGACATGAGAACGTGTTTGTGCTTGATGGTGGGCTTCCTGCTTGGCTTGCTAAAGCTTATCCCGTGACCGATTCTCTCGTTGAGGGGTCCGATCCGGGAAACTTCGATGCAAAAGAACAGAAAGGCCTGTTTTGTGATTTTGAAGTTGTGCTTGCGGCGATCAACGATGACCAGCGGCAAATCTTTGATGCTCGCTCCGCTGGCAGGTTTTCTGGTACAGCCCCTGAGCCTCGACCGGGCGCAAGGGGTGGACACATTCCTTCTTCCTTCAGCCTTCCATTCCCAGAGGTGCTTGATGCAGGTCACTTGCGGCCACCAGAGGACCTGCGAGGACTCTTTATGGCGAGGGCGACTCAAGATCAACAGGTGATCACTAGTTGCGGTTCGGGTATCACTGCATGCGTCCTTACCTTGGCCGCATGGGAAATAGGTTATCGTAATTTGACTGTGTATGACGGTAGTTGGGCCGAATGGGGTACGCCTTCTCATCTGCCGGTAAATAGATAGCTCTCTTGCTTTTCCATTGTCCCGGACGTCTTGGCCTAAACTTTGAGCGCGAGGTTACGAGCGCGCTTTTGAGCCCTCAAGACCCTTTGAAAATGTCAGCAAGATCGCAGACTCTTTTGAATTTCGAGTTAACGCTGTCACGTTGACCAGCCTATGTTGGAAATCGGCCTTACATCTATGTGTTCTAGTCAGTAGTAAAGGGTGATTAGGGGCACTGAACTCATTTTGCGATTGCATGAGATGATACAGCTACTCGCTCTTTGCGATTTAGATTGTCTAGCATGTGCGGGAGCAGGTCGAAGATTTTGGGAAAGACTTTCATTGCGGCTCGGAATCCTACTTTTACGCCGAAGGCGAGCAGACTCACAAAGAAGGAGCTTTCGATTTCGGGCCCCTGCATCTGGAATTGTCTCACGACAAGATTAAGACGTTGCAATTGGTGAGTACTAGTATGTGTTGTGTGCGAAGATTTCGCGGCTGTTCTGTCTTTCCGAAGCCTATCAGGCCCAAGGGGATTATTGATAGAATAGCATATGTTGCCCCGGTTTTACGTTCCGGACTGCAATGAGGCTTAAGCATGGCTGAGATAACCCCCGGCGTGGTGGTCGCTGCGTTCTATCGCTTTGCGCGATTCCCCCAATTCGCAACTTACAGAGAACCCTTGCTGGAGACCCTGCTGGCCTTCAAAGTGCGCGGTACATTGCTGCTCTCGGCTGAAGGCATCAACGGCACTATCGCAGGGCATCGAGCAGGGATTGATGGCGTGCTTGATTTTTTGCAGCAAGACCCGCGTTTTGCCAATCTTGAAGTCCAAGAGTCCCACGTGGTCGCAAATCCGTTTTATCGAACCAAAGTCAAGCTCAAGAAAGAAATCGTCACCATGGGGGTTTCGGGCATCGACCCCAATAAGCATGTGGGTACCTACGTGGAGGCCCGTGATTGGAATGAACTGATCTCAGACCCGGACGTCTTGCTGCTGGATACCCGAAACAAGTATGAAGTTGAAATAGGTTCCTTCGCCGGAGCCATAAATCCGAGTACCGATTCATTTCGCGAGTTTCCTGAGTACGTGAAAGGGCAGCTTGAACCTAGCAAGCACAAGAAAGTGGCCATGTTCTGCACTGGGGGCATTCGCTGCGAAAAGTCCACGGCGTACCTTCGCGAACAAGGGTTCGAGGAGGTCTATCATCTAAAAGGAGGTATTCTAAAATATCTTGAAGAAGTACCGGAGTCGGAAAGCAAGTGGTATGGCGAGTGCTTCGTGTTTGATAATCGCGTGACGGTAAACCACCGGCTGGAGAGGGGTTCCTTTGATCAGTGCCATGCTTGTCGCATGCCAATTACAGAGCAAGACAAATTGAGTGAGCATTATCAGCCAGGCGTCAGTTGCCACTATTGCACTGATAAGCACTCGCCAGATCAGCACACGCGTTATGCTGAGCGCGAGCGTCAGATAGAACTGGCGAAACGTCGCGGCGAAGAACATCTCGGCCAATCTGTAAAGGCAACTATCGAACGGCGTCGGAAGGAAAAGCTTGGTTTCAAGAAGTTGCAGCGAGATTGTGAGAAGTACAAATCTTGACCAAGAGAATTTTAAGAAATAGGAGACAAATTTGAATAAAGATGANCATCCACCGGTTGTGAGTCCTTACGGCGATTTTCTTGGCATTCAGATTTGTGAGCTNACTGCCGGGCGGGCTATCTGCGCGGTTACACTAATGGATCATCATCTCAACAATGGTGGTCGAGTGCATGGAGGTGTCCTAACATCTCTTGCGGACACTGCCGCAGGTGCCGCTGTTCGGACTATGCGCCCGGCCGGNAAATCTTCAGCAACCACTGATCTTAATATCGCATTCATCCGCCCTCCGATGGGNGATAGGCTTGTGGCCGATGCACNGGTGATTCACGCCGGTAAAGCCCTGTTTCGAACCGAAATTAACGTTTGCTGCGGTGACAAAACGGTTGCCANGGCTAATGCAACCTTCATGCTTGTTTCGCCGCTGTCCGGTACCTGAGTTGGGCATAGCGACGTCATTTTCGATACCTGCGGCCTNAGCAATCCTACCCGGAACTGAGTAAATCTTTTCCCGGNTNTTGCTCGACAAGGGTTGAATGCTCTNATCGTGCAGATTTANAAAAGCAGGCTGACCGGAGATCGCTCCNCCTNACNCACTCCACGTCAACATCGTTTGTACTCTNNANNCTATGGTCTTGCTTGTAGAGGTNTGTCAGTACCAAGATTTCNTGGAGTATTCTCAGGCCTAGTAGTNAGAAGCGTCGGCNNTTCGGGCCANGAGTACCGAAAAACCNTGCCCTCGGTCGAGGCGCTCGCGATCGCTGATGTTCTTTCGCTNAGACCAGCAGGCGNAGCNAGAGCTATGCTGAGCNACTGGCCAGCNTTATTTTATTNAGCCACAGAANAGGCCATGGCGAAGGAGACCAGTTGNCAAGTGGNTCGAATGAGCTCGAGAGTNTGTCGAAGTTCGTTGAGGCACTTCAGTTTATAGTCGAGTCGAATTTCTAGACAGCGAGCATCGGTTACCCAGAGGCATCGATGCGGTTTGTCTTAGTGAGTCGCTTTTCTTGATTCCAGCCCTCGCGGCAGGTTGAACCGGCAAAAAANGGTNGTGATNTTGTTCGCNGCCATGCGTATCAACTCAGAAAACTACNGNAAGCGTTGCATCCCAGTTTGTGGNATTGATGTTGTAACTACGGGCCCAATACCCATGATTTGAACAATCACTTCTTCATCCTTGGCCATGTCATAATGGTGGCCGCCCGGCGGCTGATANAGAAAAGTACCCTCCGGTACTGCGACCATATTCTCTGGGTCGTAGACACTCCCTTCTTCACCCCATGCGGCGTACCAAGTCCCCTTTAACACATTGATGTAGCGTGCAGTGTTGTGAAAGTGAGGTCGACTACCCGTGCCGGGGGGCCATGTTATTTGCATGACGTACATGCCTGGTTTGGAAGGGTTTCCGTAAATAATGATGCTCCTTGNGCCCTCGGCGGGCTTGATCTTGTCAGGAGTGCCAATGACAAAGCCGAGCTCATCGGGCTCTACACTTTGTGCGTTGGATAGCGAGATGCAAAAAATTGGTGCTAAACCCATCAGGATAAGGGATACCTGCCGGAGAAGTCTCGGCAATCGAACTCCCCGCGGTGAACTCTTTACGCCGGTTTTTTGATCAAGCTTGTGCATAATTTTTCTCCCCTTAGCAGCTAGATAGGTAATCCAAAAGCGGACAGCGGTAGTTGCCTTGGCGGAGGCTACTCGCTGTCTTCCCCACAGACTAATTCACAGCGTCTAAATTGCCAAGCAGCTTTAAAAGATCCTAAGGACCGAAAAACTGCAGGCAGTGCCTTATTTTACAATTAAGACTCTCATGGTATATAACTTGACTACAAGAACAAACTCGAGGCCAATAATGGGCGGCCTCAGATATCGCGGACTTGTCGGAGAATGAAGAAATTGAGCACTCTCTTTATCATGGTTTCCACCTCGATGGTGTCTTGCGCGCAGCAGCCGATCGGTTTCAACAGTATGAGTGAATCAGAGGTTCTGGAATACAATAGCGATAAAGCTGTCATGAATCAGATTTATTGCGAGGAGGGCAAGACGCGAACGGGTTCTCGTATTCGTCGTAGGGAGTGCCGTACGGTAGGCGACTGGGTTGAGCATAACTTCCGCACTCAGCAGATCATCCAGACAATGTCCGTTGGCAGGCCGTTCAATTAATGACTTATGGTTCTCTGTGCACAATGGGTAAATCTTACTTTCGAGCTTTTTACTTGTCACTGCCAACATTCTTAGCTNTTGGCGTGGTCAGTTGCACTGCATCAAAAAACAATTTTGCCTCCATGACAGAANCGGAGTTGCTGACCTATAACTCTGAGCGCCCGTTATTGAAACAGATTTTCTGTCAGAAGATGAAGCCGACTTCCTCACATATTCGCAGGAACGTGTGTAAACCAGTTGAAGACTGGGTGTATCACAACGAGCGCACGCTGCTCACGATCGGTGCTATGAATTCGTCTGATTATTCTGTGTTCGGCCAANGGGTGGACTGAGGCCTTGAGTTTCTCTAGCTCTCGGCTGTTGCCACTCGGCGAGCCACAGCGCTCTGGTCCTCGTAAGCCTCCACTTTGTTTCCAGTTCATGAATAATCTCCGCGCGACGTAGCTTCATCCACACTTTTNGGCGACGGGACAGTCCGATGAAAAAGACAATGAATAGACGGGCATTCCTACATTCAGGATTTTCAAGCGCTTTGGCCATATCTCTGCCCAGCGAAATCTGGGCTGCCGAGCTTCCGAGTGACATAACTGAAATGACGGCGTTGCAATTGTCAGTGGCAATCAGAGCCAAGTCAGTCAGCTGCCACGAAGTCATGCAAGCCTATTTGGCCCAAATCAATCGATACAATCCTGTTTATAACGCTATAGTCAGTATGCCCGCCGAAGACTTACTGCTTGCTAACGCGCAGGAGGCAGACGCCGCTCTCGCTCGCGATGAATACAAGGGCTGGATGCATGGCATGCCGCATGCAGTAAAGGACTTGCTGCCGGTTGCAGGACTGCGCTTCACGAGCGGGTCGCCGATGTTTGCGGACCGGGTGGCCCAAGAGGATGGCGCTGTGGCCGCAAAATTGCGTGCAGCGGGAGCAATCTTTATCGGAAAGACAAATGTTCCGGAGTTCGGTCTTGGGTCACAATCCTACAACCAGGTGTTTGGACCAACCGCGAGTGCCTGGAATCCTGACTTGACCTCAGGAGGGTCAAGCGGAGGTGCTGCCAGCGGTCTTGGAACGCACATGCTGCCAGTCGCCGATGGCAGCGATATGATGGGCTCGCTACGCAATCCGGGTGCTTTTAATAACGTCATTGGATTCAGACCTAGCGTGAATGTCATGACCGGTGTCGAGTCCGAACCTCAGGTCCTTTCGACCTCCGGTCCGATGGGAAGAAATACGGCGGATACCTTTGCTCTGCTAAACACCATCGCTGAGCGGCCCTTGGCCGGCGAGCTTCAAGCTCTGGATCTCGATTCTATCAAGCTGGCTTGGATGGGTAATCTGGATGATTATTTGGCCATGGAAGAAGGTATTATCGACCTTTGCGAAGATAGTCTTGAACTATTGAGCTCTGCTGGTGCTGTTGTTGATGCAGCGACTCCTATGTTTGTTTTAAGCGATCTGTGGCTTTGCTGGAAGACGCTGCGCCATGGTAGTCGCGCAAGCATGCGTCCTTATTGGGAAGATCCAGCTACCCGGAAAATGCTGAAACCCGAACTGGCTTATGAGATTGAAGATTCTTTTAGAATCACTGCAGTAGACACTGCGAATGCAAATCGAATTCGTCACGCCTGGTATCGAGAGATTGATCGACTGTTCAATCAATATGACTTCTTGATATTGCCGACTGCTCAGGTATTTCCCTTCGATAAGAATCGGTCCTGGCCGCGAGAGATCTCTGGTCGCATTATGGATACTTACCATCGATGGATGGAAGTCGTGATTTACGGTAGTCTGGGTGGTCTNCCCATCGTCAATGTGCCGGTGGGGTTTGACAGCCAGCAACGTCCTATGGGCATGCAGGTGATGGGTCGTTTTGGNGAAGATAAGAAAGTTTTAGAATTCGCTCTCGCCTATGAGGGAGTCACAGATTTCCTCGAAAGACGTCCTGAGCTTGTTTCTGTATCTTAGCGCTGAATAGTTTATGTTATTGGATCGGCAGTTGAAACGCCTTTTGCGGCAGCTGAGCTTGGGCTGTCTTTACTTTCCGTGTCTACTTTCAGCTCAAGAATACTCGGTGCCGAGGGATGAATTTGGATACCCTGATTTGAATGGGGTGTGGAATTTCAACGACTCCACGCCTTTTGAGCGCCCGCAAAGATTTGGCGATCGGAAGTTTCTGAATGCTGACGAGTTAGCTGCTAAGTTTACTCGATTGGGCGCTGGTCGAGAGCGCCGTGAACTCCATGAGAAAGCGCTTGCGCAGCGAATATTGGAGGAGCCGACTAACGATACGGGAGCCTACAATAGTTTCTGGTCTTACTACGATGAACTATTTCCCAATACAAGAACTTCTATTATTGTGTATCCAAGTGACGGACGCCTGCCGCCAACCCAAGACGGCGTCATCANTCAGCGCTCGCCGCCTCCTTCTAACCCTTGCAATGATGGGTTGGTAGTAGTTGCTGACCGCCCCAGCCGCATCTCATTTGGTGCCATCTCCTGTGACAGGCCAGAAGATTTCGGACTTGCCTCCCGCTGTCTCCTGTTTCCCCAGTCTACAGGACCTTATATCAAAGCCAATTCTTACAACAACAATATTCAGATTGTGATAACACAAGATCATGTGGTGTTGACAACTGAGTTGGGGAATGATCCTCGAATTGTGCCTTTGGACAATCGGCCCGTTCTGAACAATGGCACAAAGACTTGGACTGGTAGATCTCGCGGCTTCTGGGATAAAGATACGTTGGTCGTAGAGACACGCCACTTTAGCGCAAAAATGGCCAGCATTTTTACGCGTACTTCTGCCTATGGAACTGCGGAGAACATGGCGCTTGTTGAGCGTTTTACCCGAGTTGGCGAGTGGGCGATGGAATACGCGTTCACTCTGGATGATCCGTCGACTTTTACCAATGAAATTCGAGGGATTGTCCATTTCTCACGGATGAATGAGCCTGTTTATGAGTTTGCCTGTCACGAAGGCAACTACGCCTTAACGAATATGCTGCGGGGGAGGCGTCTTGAGGAGCTACGAGCAGAGGGTTATGCCCACTGAAAAACGTTTAGCCGGCCATCGGGAGGCTTAGGGTTTCCTTCACCAGCTCCATAACCACATAGCTTGTGCTCTCTTGAACGTCTGGTAGCTGCAGCAGCGTGGTTCCAAGAAAATTGCGGTAAGCTTCCATATCTGACACGCGCGCTTTGATCAGATAATCGAAGTTGCCCGAAATTAGATAACATTCCTGCACTTCGTCGATNTTCGCNGCGGCCNTCTTAAACCGCTCGAAAATATCCTGAGACGTCCTGGANAGTCGAATTTGTACAAACACGATTAGTTCGGCGTTCAGAAATTTAGGATTAAGCAACGTGGCGTAGCCCGTTATCACTCCCTCTCGCTCCATTCGTCGGACTCGTTCCAGGCAGGGGCTGGTGGATAGTCCGACTCGTTTCGCCAGATCTGAAAAAGTCATACGTCCATCCATTTGCAATTCCCGCAAGATTTTTCTGTCGATTTTGTCCAACGCGTTTTCGTGTTTCATTCGCATTCCGAAACTTCTACTTCTTAAATTTTAATTGACAACAAATTATGCCAACTTGGGGCCTTTTAGCGAAATATTAAATAAGAATTACGGGAAATAACAGTTTATGCTCGGATTTCGAATGCGCGTCAGCAGTGAAAAAAGGTTCAACTTGTCTCGGAGGAGGTTTTCGTGCGGATCGGGGTGCCAAAAGAAACTAAAAACAATGAATACCGGATCGGCATGACTCCATCTGGTGTCGCAGAGTTGGTGGGTGATCGCCACATCGTCATGGTAGAAAAGGACGGGGGATGCGCTGCAGGTTTCACCAACGAAGACTATCTCTCAGCCGGAGCCGCTGTCGTCGACACTGCCGAAGAGATATTCGATCGAGCAGAGATGATTATCAAGGTCAAAGAGCCCCAGCCTCAAGAGTGCAGAATGTTGCGTCCGCATCAGACCTTGTTCACCTACCTGCATCTGGCTCCGGATCCGGAGCAAACGAGACTGCTGATCGCTTCAGGAGCGACATGTATAGCCTATGAGACAGTGACCAGCGCCGACGGTTCCCTGCCGCTTCTAACTCCCATGAGTGAAGTCGCCGGGCGCATGGCCGCGCAGGAAGCGGCGCATTGCCTTCAAAAGGCGCAAGGAGGAAAAGGGACTCTGCCTAGCGGGGTGCCTGGCGTGCCTGCAGCAAATTTTCTGATCATTGGTGGCGGTGTCGTGGGCATAAATGCAGCACGCATAGCTTTGGGAATGGGTGCGCGAGTCACACTCGNTGATCGGTGTGTGAAGCGTCTCCAGGAAATTGACACATGGTATGGAGGGAGGCTGCAAACTATGTATTCCAGCCGGTATAATATCGAAAGATTACTGCCGCAAACTGATGCGGTAATCGGAGCGGTACTGGTACCAGGTGCCGCAGCGCCGAAACTCATCACCCGAGAGATGTTGGATTTGATGCAGCAGGGAAGTGTTTTGGTCGATGTGGCAATTGATCAAGGAGGCTGCTTTGAGACCAGTAAACCGACCATGCATAAGGATCCCACTTTTCAGTTAAATGGCATCATCCACTATTGCGTGGCTAACATGCCTGGGGCAGTTGCTCGTACTTCTACATTAGCTTTGACCAACGTGACTCAACCTTTCATCAAGGCGCTTGCCAACCAGGGTGTGTTGCAAGCACTTATCAATGACCCTCACCTTCTGGCGGGTCTCAACGTGCATCGCGGACTCATAACCCTGAAGCCAGTCTCACAGGCACAGGGTCACGAATACGTTGAGTCCAGGCAGGCGCTCGAATCCACAATCGGCCAGAACCTGCCGAATGAGCAATTATATCGATAGGTTAGTATTGTCCAGAAACGGTATTGATACGAGCGAAAACTGTATGGCTGCCGTCTTTGTTAATTAGCAGGATGTCATAAGGAGTGAAACGATTTCCCATTTCCATCCCTGGTCCGCCAATCGGCATTCCAGGAACCGCAAGACCAACAGCGCCTTCGGGTGGAGATGCCAAAAATTGTGCAATGAACTTTTCCGGGATGTGCCCTTCAAAGATAAACCCTTCACTGGTCACCGCCGTGTGGCAGGAAGTCCATTCTGCCTTAAGACCGAGTTCTGCTTTGACTAAGCTGATATTCCTAGGGTGATGGACGTTGGAGGTATAGCCTTTATCGTCCATGTGTTCAATCCATCCCGAGCAGCAGCCGCAGGTGGGTTCCTTGTAGACATTCAACGTAATGTCTTCAATCGACTGCGCTCCGACGTTAGGGACAACAAGGTAGGTTAATGCGAACACGCCGAGAAGCCTGCTCATGCTGATCAAACTGTAGAGGGCTTGATTCATAATTGTTGGTATCCGAGTCTTCACTTTTCTTCATTATAAACGATGGCCTAGGTAATGGAATCCTCAGCTTGGAGCGAAAAGCGGCACGCTTACGTAAATTGGGACGAATTCCTTCAGCTTGTCAGTGTTTATCATTGCATGGCTGACTCATGGAGCGAGACGATAGTTGCCAGGCTCTGGAGGTGCATATACCGGGGGACTCCCATAAAGAGGGCCTCGGAGAAACTCTGTACTGTTTTGTAGGCTCAGATCTCCCAAGGTTTTCATCCCGGACCTCATTATCTGATAATCCGGCCCATCTCCACCGAAAGCTGCGGGATCTGACCGAACGGCTTGGTAATGTTCGAAACTGGCATAGCGCGTCAGCGTATATATTTCGTCGTAATCAGAATTCTCCTCGGCTATGCTGTCCGGTAGATAAAGCACCTGCCACTGACCTACAGGTCTTACGCCTATCTTTTCTAGATAAGGATAAAGCTGATTGCTTGTGATTAGGTGGTACTGCTCAAAGCTGCCTTTCTGAATCCTGCGATACTCAAGTCCTAAAATCGGTTCACCCGATTGTGCGGCCTTCAGGCGTACAGCTCTTATATTTTCTGGTGNTGTGGCAGAAANTGTTTCGAACCGNTCGNTGGTGCCGGGCATGTANAGTGGGCGGGTCGGAGCCATGTAACCCTGCAAGAACAGGCCNCCGCGTGAGCCTTGCTGAACCCCTCGGCGGTTGCGTAGACTCGTTGAACTGGCATCGCTCAGTCCGCCATTACCAGCAAGACGCAGCGAACCGCCGGTGTCTCCGGCGCTCTGGCCACTCCGAGTTGCCTGCCAATGCTCNTAGCTGGCATAGCGAGCGAAACGCAGGGCCTCATCTTGATCCGGAGTCCTGTCTTGGCCCGTGGGATAAATGATCTCAAAGTCACCGAGGATGCGAGCACCTAGACGTTCAAACCATGGCCAAACTCCGGCGGCACTTTGCTGATACCAGTAATCATAGCTGTCCCCATCGAGGTACGCGTGTCGCATCATGACTATCTCTCGGCCGTCACTGCGCGGAGTTTCGTTGCGAACTGGGATTTCTTCACGCGCACATGCGATATCTACTAGCACGATCGTCCATGTGCATATCATTATTCGAGCAATGGACTTCATAAATCTCTGTCTCCAACATAAAAGCGAAGTAAGATTTTGCCAATTATCGAAGTCGAGCGCAAAGTCAGAGTTTGTCAGCTGGCATGCGCTCTGTCGCGTCGAGTCTAGAACCATTACAGGCATCTGGCATTTGTCATGCTAGATGGATTGACGTACCATGCGCTCCGCCCGTGGACGCTGAGCCAAGTTCCTTCGGCTCATTAGCATACACAACCTCCTACGAAGCATGCTCAATGTAAGTTTTTCAGTCAGTTCCTGGGGCGGTGTTCGTCAATCATCGAGTCCAACCTGACATTCACGCGAGGCAATTGCATTTCTGATGTTAGAGCGCCTTAATTTTAACGTCGACACACTGCGAGAGCTGCTGAAGATCGCCTTGCCTATGGTGATTTCTCAGGGCGCGTTTGCGGTCATGATTTTTACCGATCGATATTTTATGTCACAGATTGACCCGATAAATATGGCAGCAGCGCTAGGTGGAGGTGTTGCCTGCTTTTTTTCTTTTTGCTTCTTTTCCGGCTTATTTTCCTATGCGAACGCGCTATCAGCTCAGTATCTTGGTGCAAAGGAAAAACATAAATGTGCGCGCGTTGTGACTCAGGGTTGGATCATGACGGTGGCCTGCATTCCTATTCTCGCCCTGATCACCTTTTTGGTTTCCGGCATTTTTTCTGCCATGGGCCACGATCCGGCTCAGGTTGAATTGGAGCGCACCTATTACCAAATTTTGATGCTCGGAATCGTGGTGACACTTGCTAAAATCTGTCTGTCTTCCTACTTTGCGGGGATCGGGAGATCAAAGGTGGTTATGATCTGCGATGTCTGCGGTTTAGCTTTTAATGTGCCGCTTGCCTATATCATGGTGTTTGGTCACCTCGGATTTCCAGCCATGGGGATTGTTGGAGCCGGTATCAGCACCATGGTAGCCACTGCTTTCTCGTTCCTTTTGTTTCTCTGGTTTTTCTTCAGAAGAGCTCACCGCGAAGAGTTTGCGGTTAACGAAGCNTTTTCGCTGGACATGGGCATTCTTAAACGATTTCTGAGGCTGGGATTTCCGTCGGGTGTTGAGCTGTTTCTCAATGTCGCTGCATTCAATTTGTTTCTACTGATGTTTCAATCTTATGGTGTTGTCCAAGGGGCTGCCGCCGCAATTGTTTTTAATTGGGATCTGCTCTCGTTTGTGCCGTTGATTGGGCTCAACATAGGAATGATCAGTCTGATTGGTCGATTCGTGGGAGCGCGCGACTTGCAGCGCGCTGACGAGGTTGTTGCAGCGGGATTCGTCATTGGACTCACCTACTCCGCGGTGTTGGCTTGCCTTTACATTACCTTTCGTTTTCCTTTGGTTGAAATCTTTGCGCCACCTAAAGGGGATTTCACTGAGATTCGAAATCTGGCAGCCTTCATGATGGTAGGGCTTTCGAGTTATGCCATGGCAGATGCAGTCATTCAAGTGACCGGCGGTGTGCTTCGGGGCGCTGGTGACACGCGGTGGCTGATGGTGGCCTCGGTCAGTTTGCACTGGGTTATGCTCATGGCGCAGTACTTCATTATCAGGGTATTCGAACTTGGGCCTAAAGTTGCCTGGCTAACGTTTGTCGCTCTGATCTTTGCTATCGCGGCGGTGTTCGTTTTCCGCCTGCGTGGCGAACGCTGGCGAGATGAAGAAGCTTTGGCGCGAGTGATGTCCGAATAACGTTTTTTGGCTAGGAGCCTCAAGCCTAGCGTGACTTGCAGCGAACAGGATTAGCAGTTAGCCTCGTAGGCTTTGCGTATTGAACGCTCCATTAAGAGAGTTGCCCATGCGAATGTCTCCGCCTACTTTTTTGAGGCCTGCCGTTATTGTTGCCGCTACCTTGAGCGCCGCGGTCGGTCTGAGCCAATCTCAATATCCCTCTAACTTGTTGAGCCAGAAGGGCAATTTTTCCCGAGGTGCGTCTGCCGCGATGGGCGAGCCTTTCGTTGGGGTAACCACCTCGGCTGGGAAGATCGGTGGACTCTATTCCGTTCGCAGTACTGGAGTGAGCACTGAGGCAATCCGTGCCGCTGCGGACATTTTTCTTTCGACCCTAAATACTATTGATTTGAGTCGAACCCACTTTGCCATCGATGATCCCGAGTGGCGAGACTGGTCAAATGTGGATGTAGGGATCTTTCCTCGCCGAGGTGTGAGTCTCGAAGAGATGAACCTCGAGCAGAAAGCGGCTGCTTGGAAAATGCTGGAGCAATCGCTCAGTACCAAGGGTCTTGAGCAGACGCGTGCGATCATGCGCACTGAATTAACACTGCTCGAACTGAATGGCGAGCCCATTCGATACGGAGAGGAGAAGTACTACATCACCATGATGGGCATTCCTTCGGCTGATGAGCCATGGGGGTGGCAGTTAGATGGCCATCATCTGGTCATCAATTTTTTCGTGCTTGGTGATCAGGTGGTCATGACTCCTGCCTTCTGGGGCGGCGAACCGGTTTCTGCTAAGTCAGGCAAATATGCTGGCAATATCATCTTGCAACCCGAGCAAAATCTCGGATTGGCCCTGATGCAGTCTCTGGACAGCGACCAGCAGTCACTTGCAACCCTTAGCCGGGAAAAGACGCGCAATTACCCAATGGCAGCAGCCAATGCAGACAACAAAATGCAGGATTTCGAAGGCATTTCCGGGGCGGAGCTGAGCAGTTCCCAGCGCCTAGCTCTACTGGAGGTGATTCGAACTTACATAGGCAATCTTAGAGAGCCTCACGCTGCGGTCACGATGGAAGAAATAGCAGCCCACATTGACAGCACTTTTTTTGCCTGGATCGGAGCGGTCGATGACGACGCCGTATTCTACTACAGGGTCCATAGCCCTGTGATCATGATTGAGTTCGATCACCAAAATCCTGTGGGCACTATCATGCTAAACGAGAGAGGAATCCCAACAAGAGACCATATTCATACGGTGGTTCGGACGCCGAATGGTAACGACTATGGCAAGGATCTGCTGGCACAGCATCTTGCCTCCCAAGCTCACTGACCAGCAAGACTATCTTATGACTCTAAAAAACCTAATAACTAAAGCGCTGTTTCTAACCGTTGCTGGACCTTTTACGCAACTCACCTTCGGGCAATCTGATAACGCATTCGGAGTTCCTTCCGAGAAGGCGAGCAACCCTGCAGCCAATATCGTAGCCGCGCGAGGGTCCCGGGGTCAGGGATGGCTTGCTCAGGGGCGCTCAGAAGTTATTGCGCGTCATGGGATTGTTGCAACTAGTGATCCACTGGCTGCTCAGGCGGGGCTGGAAATTCTTCGACAGGGGGGTAATGCTATTGACGCGGCAGTCGCTGCTTCTGCGGTGCTCGATGTGACCTCGCAGAATGACACAGGGCTGGCAGGGGACCTGTTCGCGTTGGTTTGGAGTGCCGAGGATCAAAAGCTGTATGCTCTGAACTCTGCCGGATTTGCGCCATCAGGCTGGACGCCTGACTTTTTCAAGGAGGAGCTTGGGCTGAATCAGATTCCTGGTCGTGGAGTTAATGCCGCGACTGTCCCGGGTGCCGTGTCCGGTTACGATGCGTTACTCAAGCGTTTTGGCACCATGGGGTTTACAGAAACCTTTGAGCGTGCTGCACGGATCGCCGAGCAGGGCTGGGGACAATCGGAGCGCCGACATAATGATTTGGTCAGTCAGCAAGGTAAGCTGATTCAAGATGTCGATTCTGCCGCCGTGTTTCTNGATGGGGGCGAAGTGCCCGCGCTGTATAGNATCATTAGAAACCCGGGNTTGGCTGATGCACTGCGTATTATTCAACGGCAAGGGCGAGAGGCATTTTACTCCGGCGAAATCGCCGACGCTCTGATCGCAAAAATCAAGTCTGAGGGCGGTGTTATGACCCATGAGGATCTGGCCGCGTTCCAATCAGAGTGGGTTGAGCCTATTTCGACGAGCTACCACGGTTACGATATCTTCCAGCTACCTCCTCCCGGGCAGGGCTGGGCGGCGCTAGAGATGCTAAACATACTCGAGGTGTGCGCGCCGGTACATGATCTAAATTTGGCAGCCTTAGGTCCTTCTAATCCGGATTACTGGCACTTTATGNTCGAAGCAAAGAAGTTGGCTTACTCGGATTTGCAGGCCTACAACGCTGACCCNCTGTTTNCCGACGTACCTTTAGATCGTTTGCTGTCAAAAGCTTACGCCCGTGGTNTTTGCGATCGTATTGATATGGATTTCGCCTCTGAACCTTCCGTCAAGGGCGGGCTTGACGGTGGCACTATTTATCTGACAACAGCGGATCGCTGGGGCAATATGGTGAGCTTCATTCATAGCATATTCTCAGTTTACGGTAGCGGCGTTACCATCCCGCCATACGGTATGATTCTGCANAATCGCGGCGTTGCTTTTTCGNTAGATGAGGCGCATCCNAATGTTGTGGCACCGCGCAAAAGNCCATTNCATTCAATCATTGCCGGTATGGTCATGCAGGAAGGACAGCCGCTNATGACTTTCGGCAATATGGGNGGGNCGGTGCAACCAGAGACTCATGCTCAGCATATGGTCAACGTCATAGATCACGGCATGAATGTGCAGATGACGACAGACGCAGCACGCTTTACTCACAGTCAGAACAGCAATATCTTGTCGCTGGAGCATGACCTTTACAGTCTAGTGGGGAGGTCTCTCGAGGCAAAGGGGCATGAGGTGCGCTCCGTGAATGGCGGCCGAGTAGGCGGGTATCAAGGGATTCTATTTACCAGCGATCCTGCTCTGNCGGCACCCGAAATGACACCAGANAGCATNAGCGAGGATCACCCAGTCAACGGTATCTACCGCGCCGGGTCGGATCATCGTAAAGATGGNCAGGCGGTNGGCTGGTAGCATCATCAGNCNTTCTGAGCTATCTGCTTNATTGATTCACTCCAGNAAGCATACAGCTCCGNANCCAGNAGCGTAACGATCATTCACCGAGGCCAAAGACGANCAATTCATCAGTCGCNGCGATTGCAATCAGTTGTCGCCCGCTGACATCNAGATAGGTCATCGGGTTGGCATTCCCGCGCCGGTTNAGCTTATGCTCCCAAAGGATTTCCCCAGTGCTCGCTTGTAGTCCGCGAACTCGATTGTCATCGGTTGATGCTATAAAAAGCAGGTCACNAGCAGTAACCAGGGCGGCAGCGCGCCCGGGTCTGCCCGTATNTTGCTTGCCGGNGGGCAGGGNTTCACTGACACCCAGCGGAATGCGCCATNCGATATCGCCTGTGGTTGTGTCGACCGCTGTCAGGTGACTCCAGGGCGGCTCCTGGCAGGGCAGAGTCTGACCATCAATGGTGACTGCGAACGCAGAGGGACGAGGCAGGGCGAGTTGATAGGGGAAGTCCTGTTCGGTCGTTTCCAGCCATCCAAGGGTTCCCAGATCAGCAGCGAATACGAAAGCAAGACTACTATTTGGGTCGAATGCCACCCCGCCCCAATTGGGCCCTCCTGCCAAGCCAGGAAACAGCAAAGTGGTCCCGCCGGAGCCATTTTCATCGCGNAGTGTCCAAGGCGTATAAGGGCCTTCGTTGAAGATCTCTCCTAGCTGAGCAACNAGGGCGGCGCAAGCACTCGCATGCTCCGGGCTGGTGGAATCCGCTCTTACTATGTCGTCAAGGTTAAAGCTGACTCTGGCCATGGGTGGCGGGCTTACCGGAATCGGTTGCGTCGGAGACGCNGCCTCAGCANCCAAGGGGCTCGCAGGCACAGTTCGTTCNTCTACGCCAAATATTGCTTCACCAGTAATGCGGTTAAGCAAGAATAAATAGCCGGATTTCGTTGTTGCTGCGAGCGCAGGCAGCGTTCGNCCTCCNAGGTCAATATCAAATAACGTNGGGGGTGCGGGAGGGTCGTGGTCCCAAAGATCGTGATGGATGGTCTGGAAATGCCAGCGGTATTCACCTGAGTGGATATCCACGGCAACAATGGAGTTAGCAAATAAGTTATCACCTGCTCTATCTCCGCCAAANGCGAAAGGGAGTGGGGATGCCAGCGGCAGGTAGAGAAAGTCTTTGTCAGTATCCACTGTAAAATAGAATGGCCAGGCATTGGCACCCAATCTGTTCTCCCAGCTCATGCCTTCCCAACTGTCGTGACCNATTTCCCCGGCCACGGGTACCGAATTGAATTCCCAGATTTTTGTACCATCGATAGCGCTGAATGCGCGGGGATTACCGATGCCGCCTCGAGTGCCGGGAGGGGTATTGGCGCCCACGATGATTAGATCTTTGTAAATAAGCGGAACGGANATATAGGGAATACCTATATCTATCACCCCGTTATCTCCAAAGCTCGCATCTTTATCTCCGCTTAGTGCGGATAGGGCCGTTAATTGACTTCCCGCGGTGAAGATAATTCGAGGGCCGAGTTTGTCATTGCCTCCCCAGTAGGCTACACCACGGCGTGAAGGTCGGCCGGTCTCGACAGGATGACGCCAGAGCTCTGTTCCAAGCTGGGGGTCAAGAGCTACGATGCTGTCCACTGTGGACAGGTACATAACGTTACTGACTACAATCGGAGTAATCTGCGAGTTCGGGTTCGGGTCCTCAGCATTATTAAAACTGCGCAAAGAGTAGGTCCATGCCACCTCGAGCTTTCCGATATTCTCAGGAGAAATAGCAGAGAGTTCTGAATAACCGCTGCCGCTGAAATCACCGCGGTACTGCGGCCACTGTCCGGCCGGAACGATCTGTGCCGTGAGTTGCGGAGCGATAGCTCCCAACATAAACATCCCAAGTAATCCTAGAAACCTCATAAGGATGCCTTGGAAGGGTAAGTTATTGGTCCAATTCCGTTCACTGATAAGCATTTCGTCCTCATTTCCTTCTTGTTTTTAAGGATTATGAGCATGCGTGTGAGTGAATGAAAGACTAACTCTCAAGCGAGTTGGTCGTATCGGTTTCCGCACGCTGCTTCTGAAATTCTGATCATTCGTCAGTCCTCGATCAATACAGTGGGCAATCGATTAATCCAAGGCTATGATCAAGTTGGGCCCGTAAAGAGCGGCTGCCTTATCTTCCTTCTGTGGGCAGTCAATCCCCTTGACTAGATCCGCAAGACACTTTCAATGTCGGGCGCGAGTTCACATTTCTTGGTAAGGAGTGAGACGCCGATGAAAAGGATCATTGAGGTGATGAACGCCACTAAAGGCCCGCTAATGCCGTAAGGCAGGACGATACCGGCGAGTTGGACAACAAAATTGATAAGCAGCGCGGAAATAATTGCAGTCACAGCTCCAGCTACGGTGGCGCCTCGCCAGTTAAGCCCTACTGCCACTACTGGAAAAATTGAGGCTGCGAAAGTGCCCCAGCCAAATGCTCCCAGTAGCGCGACCAGGGTGGCATCGGCGTAGTGAGAATAGAGGGCAAAGCTAGCTGCGACCACTGCAAGCAAAACTGTAACGACTCGAGCCCAGAACAATTCGTTTTCGACGCTGCGTCCGCGCAAAGCTTTTGGCATGTCATGGATAACGGCTGCCGTTCCGATGTTTAGAAATGCGTCTGAGGTTGACATAATGGCGGCGAATAGCCCAGCAAAGACAACGCCAGCAAGTACTGGGTTTGCGAAAATGGATAGAAACGTCGATGCAGCATCGTCTGGTAAAGCGAGGGGCTCCACGACGCCGTCGATGACTGCCGCGCGCATCACAATGCCGATTGAAATCCAAAGTAATGCAGCCATAACATAACCAAACAGCGACATGGGCAGGATGCTGCGGTTGTCAGACATATTTTTGTTCATCATCATTTTTGTAATGAGATGCGGTTGGCCCGCGAGCCCCAGTCCGAACACGAAGAACCACCCCAGCGAGGCCATCACGCCAGCGGACCCGAATGGCATGATGGCTTCTGAATCATCGGCGAGGATAATGGCCGAGGCTTCTTGCATGCCGCCGTCAAAGACAGACATCGCGGTCATCAGTATCAGGCTGCCCGCAATCATCATAATAAAGCCTTGTACCACATCCGTGTAAACGCTGGCGATAATCCCGCCGGTGACACAGTAAAAAATCAGCACTGCGGAGGAGATGGCTACGCAGGTCGCGAGTCCAATGTCGGCGAAGATCTCTGTGCCAGAGAGAATAGCTTGCATGACGACCGCCATGGCGAGGATTTGGGTGGCCAGATACCCCATCACTCCCAGGACGATGGTCAGTGCGATTAAAAACCTGACAGTGTCGCTTCCGTAGCGTGCAGCCACGATATCAGGCAGAGAGAGGCAATCCCTCAGTTCGGCAATCATTCGTATGCGCTTAGCGACAAGGAAAAAGCCGATTGCATAGCCTGTTGAAGAGATTACAACCATCCAGAAAGAGCTCACCCCGATTGAATAGACCAGACCAGGACCGCCAACAAAGCCAAACCCACTTAGCGTACTCGAGAAAAGAGCCAGTGCTACCACGATGGGCCCCAGCCCACGACCGGCAACAAAAAAATCACTGCTGTTGTGCGTTCGGCGCATAGCCCAAAGTCCGGTTGCAATACAGAACAGCATGTAAATTACGACAGAGCCGACTATGATTTCCTGACGGTAGGCTTCCATTCCCTATTCCTGCAAGCTGTCTCGCCCGGCTCGCGTTAAAATGGCATTGAATTCCTCTTCATCATCATGAGTGTATATAAATTTCCTGAAGCCACAGCTGTACATTAATATCAGGGGAATTGCTCCGACCCAGGTGCCATAAACCTGCCATGCTGTTGGTACCGGAAAGCCCATGAAATAACCCGTGTCGCTCGTCTGCAAGAATTCCTGGTGCGAACTGAACATCATCAGCCAAATGGCTTGCATGAACATGAAAGATACTCCCATGCCCGCAAGGAATTTGGGGCTGCGGTGACGCTCGCTTACCCCTAGGATGCACAAGCAGACGACGAGGGTCAGTAACAAGCTGTTAAACAGGAATGCTAGGACGCCGATTTGTGCGAGCCGCGCTGCGCCGTCTGCCCCGACAATCATGCCTGGATATGCCGCATGAGGCTGCCCCCCGGCGTTGGGCACGCTGTCCGTCATGCCGATCGCAAGCAAAAGCAATCCCATCGACACGCAGGTCGCGAAGATCCAGTGAATCAGGTGTTTAGTCATGGTTAAAATATTACCCTCCAAAACGCCAGGCAAAGGCGCAATAGCGGGCAGAGCATAAACATGGGGCACGGCAGAGTCTAGGAAAACGTGCCTGCAGGTTAAATATGATCCGCGCAAGACGTCTCTGTGCCTTGACAAGCTGCTCTGGAAAGTCCAATTTTCAACGCTCAGNAGTCTAAAGCAGTCGAAATATAACGAATGAACGCCGCAATACGAGGTAAGAGATCAAAATGCTAAAAACACGCGTCGAAGACAAAGGCAAGACATTAGGGAAAGTAGGGCTGACAGGCCTGTTTTTTTTCATTTCAAGTTTTGCTTTCGCTCAGCGCGGAGCAATTTCACCGGAAGCCCATGCGGGGCAGACGCCAATCAACAATTTACCAAATCCTTATGAAACCCAGCGAGATTTTGGCACCTTGCCTGACAATCGTCGGTGGGGCTCGGTNAGTGCTATAAATGTTGACGTGGATGGTGAGCATATCTGGGCGGGAGATCGTTGCGGAACCAATTCTTGTGCCACCAGCGATGTTGATCCGATCGTCAAGATAGATCCCAGCGGCCGTGTCGTTGCGTCGCTCGGCGCTGGTCAGATTATCTGGCCGCATGGTATGGACGTTGATGCAGAGGGTAATGTTTGGGNCGCCGATACTCGCTTAGCGAATGAAAGTGAGCTGCAAGAGAACCCCGCTGCGCGCAACCATGGCAGTTCGGTTTTGAAATTTAGCCCGGAGGGAGAGCTTTTGATGGTTATTGGCACCCCGGGCGAGATGGGGGACCCGCCCACTCATCTAACTGAGCCTAACGACGTGCTGGTAGCACCGAACGGTCGAATTTATATTGGTGAAACTCACTCAGCCCAGTTTCAGGATGAGCCAGGCCCAANCTCAAAGAGCCGTATTACGATCTGGGAAGCGGATGGNACATATGTTGGCTCGTTTGGAGAGTGGGGCCAAGGAGATGGGCANCTCCGCGCTCCGCATTCTCTTGCGATGGACTCTCAGGGAAGACTATTTGTGGCTGATCGCGGGAATAACCGCATTCAGATTTTTAGCCAGGACGGCGAGCATATTGATACTTGGTATCANTTCAGTCGCAACAGCGGTATCTGGATTGATAGGAGTAATGATTGGCTTTACGCCATTGACTCCGAATCTGACCCGAATTACAACCCTGGNGGCTGGCGAAAAGGCCTGCGCGTGGGCAGTGCAAAAACTGGAGAGGTTTGGTACTTCATCCCAGAGCATGTCTCCCCTTTTCGTTCCTCAGGTATGGGCGGCGTTGGGTCTATGGGCGAAGGCGTGACAGTCGACAGTGCTGGAAATATCTACGCAGGTGAGGTTGGCCCCATACAAGGCGTGACTCGCTTCGTTCCACGTTTGATCCCATAGCTACTTGAATTCCTGATAAGGCGAAGCNTCATTGCTTCGCCTTTTTTGTGCCTGGATAAAATTCAGTTTGAACCGGCTCTTGAGCAGTCCGGGGATCCGAATGTTTAGGTCATTTTCTTACTGCTTANAAGCTTATCAAGATTTGGATGACGGGATCATCTTTTTAAATCGGTGTCAATTTATTTTCTTTGGTTAACCTTATGTTGATCTGCTTGGCGAATCTTCCAAATGTCCAGGCCCAGACTCAAGTTAAAGTGAGAACGATGCTTGGAGAGTTTAAGCTGAAGCTTCTTAGACGGCACCCGGTATGGTGGCTCACTTTCTCGACTACGTGACGAGTGGGCGTTTCAACGAGGCAGTCGTAAATCGTTCTGTCCAGAACTTTGTCATCCTCAGAGTGCAACACGTTATCCCTGGCGGAACCGAACAGCTCAGGCAAATTGAGATTGATGGCACGATCGACAATGAATTTATTCAGGCAAATCTCAGGGGCATAATCGCTACAGCAAAGTTAACAGCCAGTCCATACAGTGGCTCAAGTCAGTGGTTCAAAGTTGTCGATAACACGAGCCTAGACAGTCAGAATGGTTGATGATGGTATGCAGGCTGTTGAATCAATTTATCAACTACCAAGGGTGGCTTTGGCCGCCTCGCTCAGCGGGCTTCCAGCCGTCAACTTNAGCGGGTCNGTAACGTGAGCAAATCTCGTGCTAGTAGACGTGGAGATTGTTAATGCAGATCTAGTTTCGATAAGCAATCGATTTGATTATGCGACTGGGCAGCTGTTGCTCACAGTCGATGCTTACGCTTCTGGCGTAGTTCAAGCAGCGTTCTTGTTGGAAAGTCAGTCGCCAGAAGTTATCGTTTAAGGAGTTTTGAACAGTGTCACCGCTCTAGATGCGAGCGCAGCAGATTTCGCCACGTTCGCTGAGCCGCCCAGCCATCTGTTCATTCCTGCACTGNAAATTGGCGATCAGATCGCCTTGCGAAATTTAGTTTTTATCGACAGATGCGGAAAACCTTCAGTTCACCCTACAAATCTGTAGAGGAAGCATAAATATAGGTTCATCGGAAATGCGATGGGGACGGATCACAGCCTGCCCAGAGTTTTGTCTAGCCCCTTGTAGATTTTTTGTTTGTTCGGGAGACGTTGGATGATTCTTCGAATGGTAGCCGTGAATCCTGGTTGTCTGGCCTCAAGCTGCGCAAAACTCTCTAGAAAGATTCTTATTCCAAAAACAATTGCTCCGGATTCTGGAAGACGCCTCAGGGTTTGCCTNTCAACCCTCCAATAAAGCTCTGTGCACTCTTGGGTAGGATCGAGGTCTGGGAGCCAGCACAGTTCATTGCCCTGTTGTACTGACCAGTTGTAGCGAAGAATCACCTTGTTTGCGCCAAGTTTATGCAGGAGTCTATTCGTCCTATTATGCAGCGTATTTTTGTAACCGGGCACCGGGTCATGAATCGCACCAAGTCCCTCCCCGATTTTTTCGATTAATCGCCAGTTGCTTGGCGAGCAGATGCTTGCTGCAGTCAGAACGTATTCTCCATTAAGCGGTTGTAACAGGCAGATGTCTTCTTGAATCCAGAGACAGCTACTTTCGAGGTCAGTAGCGGGTAAAAGCCACTTGAGCCTGCCACTCCTTGTAGAGAGGTATTGGCCCTCAATGGAGTATTGACCATGGTGATGCGCAATCAGATGATCGAGCAAAAGTTTACAGAATTCCCTTTGCGCCAATTCGGACTCGGGTAGGGCAGCGATCACTTCGGCGCGATGGGCCTTAATTTGTTGTATTTTATGGGCATGAAAGATCGGGAAATCGTCGTCAATCACCAGCCACGTCGGTGTCGCACCGCGCTGTAGGCCAAGCTCGAGTACAGAAGACTGGATTGGGTTGGGCAGGAATGTGCTGCTAATTGTTGAGTTAAGCTTCAAAATTAAAAGGGCTTGGCATTCTCTTTACAATGCTCTGATTGCAGTGTCCCCGTCTTGTTATCAATATTCTAAAACGGGCCCTGAACGAACAGTAAATAGGGAAATAGGCATGGTGGATTATTCATGAAATCAAAGCACCAGTTCACTATTCTAGCGGACGGAATCGCGGTGTAAGCTTGCCTTCAACTTCGACTTTCTCTGTAAACATATTCAGCGGTCTCGCCCAAATCTTAGACTCGCCATAAAGAGGTCGATATACCACCAGCAGTTCTTCGGTTTCGCTATGATGTGCCACGTGCAGCACTTCATATTCGCGGCCTTTATAGTGGCGATATCTACCGGGTGCGAGCTGTAAAGTCTGCGACATGTTGTTAGCTTTTATTAAAGGTGGCGATGCGTCTGAGCAATCAGTCCGATCGGCAGGAGAACGTGCGCATCGGCGCTTCCATCTTTCTCCCTTTTATCTCCTTTCAAGGATCTGTCTGCGGCCATAGCCGCATGGGCCAACGGTATCGGGCACACACTCCTATGAGTCTGAAAGAGCTGAGGCATTAGGTCACTTTAATCCAGATCTTGGCAATTCGCCAAGGGAAACAATAGTTTGTTTACGAATGCCTGGGTGAAGAACCTCCGGCTTTCAAAGCAGGAATGATTGATAACTTAATTTGAAAGTGTAAGCTAGAGACAAATTCTCTGGAAAATTTAACCTGCCATGATTTCTACAAAAAAAAAGCAGCAACTAACTGAGTTAGTTGGTTTGGTCAGTGCCGCTCTTCTCGCTTTCTCGCTGCACGCCCAAGAATATGTCTTAGATCCGGACTGGCCGAAGCCATTGCCTGAGGGTATTGAGTGGGGCCAAGTACCAAATGTAACGATGGACCGGGAGGGTTTTATCTATGCCTTCCATCGGTCGGACCCGCCGGTGCTTAAATTCGACACAGATGGAAACTTGGTTGACTCTTTCGGAAGTTCAGAATGGGTGGCTCTCCCCCATGGTTTTCGTTCGACACCGGAGGGCGACATTTGGGCGACCGACTTTGAGCGTCAGTCGGGCCATACGATCACAAAAATCGACACTAGCGGCAATGTTTTGTTGCGCTTGGGATCTCGTGGCTTCGCTGGCGCTGGCCCCAACACATTTAACGGACCAGCAGACGTCGCGCAGGCTGAGGATGGAAGCTTTTTTGTGGCCGATGGCCATTGGAACAATCGAGTGGTTAAATTTGACGCGGCAGGCAGGTATCTTTTGGAGTGGGGTGCTGAAGGAAGCGGGCCGGGCCAGTTTGATGTGCCTCACACCATCCTCATAGATCGACGCGGTAGGGTTTTCGTGGGAGATCGATCAAATGAAAGAATCCAGTTGTTTACCCAAGAAGGCGAATACCTTGCCGAATGGGATCAATTTGGTCGTCCAAGCGGCATGTTTATTTATCATAACGACGTTTTGTATGTAGCAGACTATGAGAAGCTGCGTGGGGTAACTTTCGGTGATGCTGAGAGTGGCGAGGTGCGTGGTTTTATAGAAGGCTCAGAGCCTGAGGGGGTTGTCGTGGACTTGGATGGGAATGTTTACACCAGCGAAGTAACTGGTGGTCAAGGTGGTGAAGGGAGTATTATCCGTAAATTCGTGAAGCGTTAAGGCACCAATCGCAAAGAACTTCTTTTTTTGTTTGAGAGTANCGGAGTCGATTGTCAGAGCACCCACCGCCAGAACAAAGGGCTTACGTGATCACGATTCATAATTGAGAACTACTCACATAGTTCAATGCTTGAGGAATAGATGGGCAGTACTACGAAAGAGAAGATAACCTCTGTTAAACATTGGAACGACACATTATTTAGCTTCACTTCGACTAGAGATACATCTCTAAAGTTCGAGAATGGGCACTTCGTGATGATAGGTCTGGAAATCGATGGAAAGCCCTTGATGAGGGCCTACAGTATAGTAAGCCCGAACTACGCTCCGGAACTTGAGTTTCTCAGCATCAAGGTACCTGACGGCCCCCTCACCTCTGTGCTTCAAAATGTAAAAGTCGGTGATGAACTTTTGGTTAGCAAAAAGCCAACCGGAACATTGGTTGCTGACCTTCTCATCCCCGGAAAAAACCTATTTTTGCTTGCTACCGGCACAGGGTTGGCCCCATTTTTGAGCATTATTCAAGACCCAGACATTTATGAACGCTTCGAAAATGTTTTCTTAGTCCACGGCGTACGTTACGTCTCCGAGCTAGCGTATCGAGAATTCTTGGAGGATGAGATCCATCAAAATGAGTATTTCGGTGAAGAGATCAAAAATAANTTGCGCTACTANCCCACAGTGACCCGAGAACCTTTTGANAATGAAGGCCGAATCTCAGATTTGCTCGTGAGNGGTAAGTTATTTAGTGATCTTGGAGTNGGTANGGCCTCTGTTGAAAGAGATAGATTTATGATTTGTGGCGGTCCCAGCATGTTGAAGCAGTTGTGTCTCATACTNGAAGAAGAAGGGTTTGAGCAGTCGAGACAAGGCGTNCAGGCTCACTACACAATCGAGAGGGCTTTTGTTGAGCAATAGACCAGTCGTTGATTTTAAAGCTTTATCCTCACGGTACTTCAGCGTCTGAAGCGTGCCGTAATCAAATCGCTGAATCGGCTCCAAAAGAAGAAGCCTGGGTCCGCGCAAACTACCAACTATTCATTGATAAACATATTTCGAGGCGAGCAGAAGAGGATCCCTTTTTGACCCTCTTGATTCGCCGTCTTTAGCTTGACACGCAAAACCCCGGGTGATTATATCCGCCGGATCGGTAATATTTATAATAACGCAAGGTCAAATTATGAAGATTCAATGGCTGCCTGTATTGCTGGCTTTGTCAGTACTAAGCTGCTCACCGTCAGGTCCTACGCTGAGTTCTGGAACGGCCCAAGCTGCGTCCTCAACCGTCACTGACATCCCCCGGACCCCGAGCGGCAAGCCTGATTTCAACGGTATCTGGCAGGTCATGATGAATGCCAATGACAATCTTGAACCGGCAGCCCCTAAAGCGGCCTATCAGCTAGTGCCGGGAGACTTCGTTCCTGTGCCACATCCAGACATCGTGGCCATGGGAGCTGTTAGTGCGGTGCCAGCAAGTTTTGGCGTCGTTGATGGAGGAGTTATCCCCTACAAACCAGAGGCGCTGGCGCGCCGTGACGAGAACGCGGCGAACTGGTTGGAGCGGGACCCGGAGATTAAGTGCTACATGCCTGGAGTGCCTCGCGCAACCTACATACCGCATCCCTTTCAGATCTTCCAAAGTGAGAGTGCCTTCTTTATTGCGTACTCCTTCGCCGGCGCCGTCCGCAATGTCTTTCTGGAGGACCCCGGTCCGGCACCACTGGATTCGTGGATGGGCCAGTCGTATGGATACTGGGACGGAGACACGTGGGTTGTTGAAGTGACTGGTCTTGATGATCGCACCTGGTTTGATCGTGCGGGAAATTACCACACCTACCAGCTTAAAGTAACGGAGCGTTATGACCTGATTAGCGAAAATGTGATTATGTACTCGGCGACGATGGAAGATCCGGATATTTTCGAGCGACCCTGGACTATCAGGTTGCCGATTTACCGCCGCTTGGAGGAGGGCTACGAGTTGCCCCAGTTTAAATGTGTGGAGTTTGTCGAAGAGCTTATGTACGGTCAGTACAGGAAAGGTGGAGAATTTGAGCAGCGACTGCGTCGAGAGATGTTGGAGGAAGCTCAGAGTAACTAATCTCTTTGATGCGCACACTGAGTGAAGAATCTTCGCGCTTGGATTTTACTGCAAGGATTCGGTAGAATAGCAAANCTTAGAGATAAGGTTGTCGTAGTAGCTGTATTTAGCGGTTACAGAGAGCAGCAATTACTGTAACTACAGGTNAAAAGGTGAATTCTATGAAAGCAAAACTTCTAGCTCTTGCCGCCGTGACGGCAATTGGTATAGTGGCACTCAAGCAGCCTGCGACTGCGCATCATGCGTTCTCGGCTGAATTTGANGCCAACCTGCCGGTTCGTCTTGGNGGTCCAATTACGCGCGTCGAGTGGATCAACCCGCATACTTGGATTCACCTGGAGAATAGCGATCCTGAATCTACTCGAGATCCTGGTGCTTGGATGGTTGAGGGCGGTACACCTAACACCCTTCTTCGTCGCGGGATCAATCGAAACTCTTTGACTCTGGGTACCGACATCGTTGTTACTGGTTACCAGAGTAAAGACCGCTTGTGTGAGCCGACTTGCCGCGCGAACGGCCGCGACATAACATTTCCAGACGGTCGCAAGCTGTTTATGGGCTCATCAGGAACTGGGGCCCCAAGAGACGGCTCGGACGTTACCGAGCAGTAGAGAAGGTTAGCTAGGAAACTGTTTTAAATAACCCTGTCGGGAGACTCTTGACAGGGTTTTTTATGCAGTGAATTCAGTGGCGCGTGCGCGCAGCAACAATTGGGTCATTCATTACATTAATCATCATTTGGACAATGATTACCCGTCTGCATTTGCGTGGGGTCCTTTGTGCTGGCAAACCGATTCGTTCATTTCCTTCCGGTCAAGTCAATCCGTGACCGGATCTATCACGCGAGAATAATCTCCGCCGTCTCTAAAAACCGTGGAGTCGACGAAGTAGCCTGAGGCATGCAGTTCTAGTGAGACGGTGCGTGAGCCTCGGTTTTCCCAAAACCAGCCATGAATCCCGGTAAACGGCGCATGAAATGAACCGGTTCTGCTCATGCCATTACCCTGTTCGAAACTTTCGGCGTAGTCTTCCCCCAAACCTGCGGGTTCGGCGTGCATGTCATAGTAAAGCTCGCCGCTAGCTTGCCAGCTAAAAATCATTGGGGCATCAGAATCGAGAGTGTACTTGTACTCCACCGACTGAAAAGGACTCAGCTCAAATTCGACGCTGTCCGTGCGATGAGGTATGGGCTGTTCCTCAAAAGGGTTTGTTTCGGCACCAAGCGCATTTAGCCCCAGCATCTGTCCGGTCCCTAAAGGGTCCATGCCAAACTCTGCAGGGAGTATCGCAACGACAATTAGGGCGGTGCCTAATATGAACGCAAGCCCTACCGCCAGCAAAATGCGTCGTGGCGAGGGTGGTTGATTGGTTTCAGGTTGACTCATTCGGTCCTCGTTTTTCTTTGGATAGCCTGTCGTCTTTGCTTACCCAGATTTTAGGAGCCGGGCAGCAAAAGGTAGGCGCTGAGCTGATAGGTTGTCAGCATGAAGCCCCCAGCCATTAGTACTGTGTTGGTCGCGAAGGCGTGACGCAAATAGCTGGGATTGGTTCGCCAGATGCTTAGAAGAAGCAGAACTGCTGATAGCGCTATGATTTGCCCCAACTCGACGCCCACATTAAAGCTCAGGATATTTACAATGAGTCCATTGTCTGAAATCGTAAATTCCTGCAGCTTAGTAGCAAGCCCCAGTCCATGGAACAAACCGAAAATAAAGACCGCAACTTTAGTATTTGGCTCCAATTTGACCAAGCGTTTGAAGCCATCCATATTCTCAAATGCTTTATATACAATGGAGAGGCCAATCACTGCATCAATAAGAAAGGCATTTACGCGCAGATCAGCGAGAACGCCGAGGAGCAGGGTAATGCTGTGACCGATTGCAAAGAGGGTGACATATTCAATCACGTGTTTGGGGCGATATAGAAAGAAGATCACGCCAACCAGGAACAGCAGGTGATCATACCCGGTGACCATGTGTTTGGCTCCGAGATAGATAAACGGGCCTATTGCAGGTCCATCTATGGCCTGGACAAAGTTAGCGTCGGAGCCCTCTATGGTGTGACCGAGCGCAAGGCTTGGAATCATGATCGCGAGTGTCGTCAATACCGACAGTGCGGTCAGAGTTTGAGGTTTTGGTGGCTGTGCGCGGAAGAGCATAAGTCAGTCAGCTATATTTTCAACCCGGTTGTTGATATCCGGACTGTAGGATTGGTGGCAAGCCGTGCAGACGCTGTAGAGCTGCCCACCAGCCTGAAAAAACGCTTCTTTGTCTTGGGCTTGTGCAGCCTCCATTGCCATAATTCCTGCTCTACTAAGCCCTTCAGAATAAATCATCCAGGCATCGTCATCTTCCGCCCGTCCGGGCAAGGCCAGCATGTTTCCGGCTTCCACGACGATGGCGGCTTGTGCTCTTACAAAATCCCAACCGTCATCTGTCGTTGGGTATAGCTCTTCATAGCCGTACGCATCGAGCACCCAACCTCCAGAGTCCCAAAGAATGTCTGAGGCCGGCTCCAAAACCAGAGACATGAGGTTGGCAACATCGAGATCCACGTTGTAGTTCGCCTCGACCTCTGTGGACGATTCCGTTTCGGGAGCAGAACAGCCGCTCAATATCGTTCCAACAAGAAAACATAAAAAGATAAGGCGAGTGCTATCGACTGGCATAACAACAGCTCCATTACGAGACGGCTAGTCCGGATATCGGAAACTAATGCAGCCGTTCCTAAAGTCCGTAGTCTGCCTGAAAAAAAAGGTATAATCTACACCTCTCATATCCGTTCTTGAGCTAAGGCATTGGTTATGTTGAAAAAATCTCTTAGGCTTTGCTATTGCGCCGTCATTCTCATGCCGGCAGTGCTGGCACAAACCGGGCGAGCGGAGGTGTTCGTTCAGCGTACGCCTGACTCGGGCTTGCAGCCGCGTCTCATTCAGGGTGCGGAGGGCTCGGTGCATTTAATCTACTTTAAGAAAAGGCTTAATAGACCGGCTGCACGAGAAGGCAACTTATACTACCGCCCCTACCTACACGACCAAAACCGATTTGGTGCGTCAGTAAGGGTGTCGAGCCAAGCCTTCAATTTGCAGACTATCGCTATTTCCCGCGCTGCCATGGACATAGATGATTCGGGGCGACTGCACGTGTTTTGGTATGTCGCCGAGGCAGCCCAATATTTTTATGCACGCTCAAATTTGGAGCGAACCGGATTTGAATCTCAGCGGCCCTTGGCATCAGAGTTCAGGGAAGGAGTTGATGCTGGAGGAGATGTGGCCGCAAAGGGCTCATCTGTTGCAGTTGTGTGGGGTGCGGGAGCCTTAAGTCGCGAGT
Organism: Gammaproteobacteria bacterium; assembly: GCA_002719575.1. Taxonomy (GTDB): domain Bacteria; phylum Pseudomonadota; class Gammaproteobacteria; order Pseudomonadales; family Pseudohongiellaceae; genus UBA9145. The sequence continues at coordinate 125,604 of PBHS01000012.1, forward strand.
ACGAGCGCACCATGATTGCCCGTTTTTCAACAGATGGTGGCATCAGCTTTGGCGAAGAACTTCGGATTAGTGATCAGCAATTGGGTGCGTGTGCCTGTTGTTCCATGGCAATTGATTTCTTGAATCCCGACTCTCTGGCTGTTGCCTACCGCTCGGCAGTTGACGGCATCGGTCGTCACATGCAGGTGCTCACCGTTGCCGGTATTCTCGGTCAAACTCAGAGTTGGCAATATCGGTCTGTCGATGTACTGCAGGAATGGGACGCAACTTTTTGTCCCTTAAGCACAAACGATATAGCTTTTGATGAGGCAGCGCAGCCCTGGCTTGTTTTTGAGACGATGGGTCGTATCGTGGATATGGGTTTGCGTGAGCCGGAACGACCCTCTCTGGTGGGTGAGCCCTTCACCGAAACACGACAAAAAAATCCTTCTGTTGCTTTCAACCATCGTGGTGAAAGGCTGATTGCCTGGGGGGAATCTGTTAGTCACAGTCGAGGAGGGCGTCTGAATATGCGTGATTTTGATGCGTACGGAGAAGTAACGGCTTATCGGTTGGCAGAGAAAGTCCAGATAGCAGACTTCAGCTTCCCTGCTGTCGCAGCTTTGCCGGACGGCAACTTCCTGGTGCTTCACTGAAGCGTGGGGTTGCTCAGGTTTATTAGCAGTTGCTGCTGCGCCTTAAATTCATTGCGCATTTGTAGCCTCAGCCACAAGTCAGCGGTCTCGGCGCGAAGGCGGCTTTGAATGCNAGAGAAGGAGTCCATCAGATTTCGGCGCTGGCTGTCGACTTCGATACTGGCCGGCAATGGTGCATTNGACCGTCTCGTGATTGACAGGGTGCTTAAAGAGTACGCCGCCATGATGTGCTTCGTTCGCTGGGCGAGAGCCTGCCTGCCGCATCGCTCCTCGAGTTCAAGTAATATCTGAACTGTCCGTTCAGCCTCCGGAGTTGTCAGCTCAGCGGGGAGATCATCTGATCCGAGCCGCTGAATAATCAACCCGTCGCGCCATTTTATGAGGGGCTCACAAAGGGCCTGATAATGCGTGAGCGCCCTCGCATTGATCGCCAGTCTGAATTCTGAGCATTCGATGCTGGTAGTGCCTGCTTCAAGACAGCGGCCAGCAACTGAATCGAGTTCGGTGACGAATGTTCTGGCCATCTCGAGCTGCCCTTCCAGGGTTTTGAGTTCTGTATCTGCGTAGGCAGGAGACAGGAAGAGCCACAGGACAAGCGAAACGCTGTGTCTTCCTNAGGCGAAGCTGGTTGGGCTCTTGGGCACGTTCGACTTTGGATGATAGATAAAGCTCAAAACCGTTGTCTCATTTGCAGAAATTTGTACTNTTGAAAAGCCGGTGTCCGGCCCCATCGAGTATAGCACTGCTCTAACTTCAAAAAGAATTTGGTGTTCTACAATATGGATAGTTTGCAGGTCTTGCGGAAGGATTAATAAGTGCGCTTTACATTTTATTACGGCCTCGCGAGAATAAACCGCGGCTTTTTGTTGTTGCCATTAATTCGGATAACTTTAGCTCCCAGATAAACGGCGAAATTCATGCAGTTGTCATGCGTAAGTCAATTAAGTGCCCTGATGCTACAGGTGCTTCTTATCACGCTGTCGGCCTGTTCTACTGAGCAGAGAGTTAGCACTGCGGGGTCAAACTTTTCACTAGAGAACGATTCTGGCCTTCATCTTCGGGCAGTTTCGACGAAGCCATGGTTGGTTACCGGCGGCGATGTGCTGATTGAGTTGCAGCTGGAAGAGCGCCTGTCAGGCTCAACGATTTCTCTGGAGCTCAATGGGGTCGATGTAAGCAACAGACTGGTCGGGTTAAGTCCACTAATTTTTCAAGCGCTGCTAACAGGGTTATCTGAAGGGCAAAACAACTTGCTTGCAAGGGCGGGCGAGCACCAGCGTGAGCTGCGCCTGACTAACTACCCGATCAGTGGTCCGATAATCTCCGGACCGCATGAAGAGCCTTTCACCTGTCAGACCTCTGAATTTGAAAAGGTAACTGGTGAGATGTTTGGCACTGCCCCAGAATCCGAGTGCGAGGTGTCGACGCAGATAGACTATGTATACTACTCGACCGAACAGCAGGCGTTTATGCCATATGAGCTGACTCTCGGGGTTTTGCCGCCGAACGACGTATTAGAGCTGGTCACCGAAGATGGCGAAAGCCGGCCTTTCGTTGTGCGAGTCGAGACTGGGGTCGTCAATCGNGCTATCTATGAAATTGCCATGCTGCACGATCCTGATGACACGCAACCGGGTCCTTGGACGCGAAGCGCGGGATGGAATAGAAAACTGGTTTATACCCATGGTGGAGGATGTCGCAGTGGTTGGTTTCAACAGGGGGCGTCAACAGGGGGAGTTCTCCGGAAAGGGCTTCTAGAGCGTGGTTACGCGCTGGTTTCATCCACGCTGAATGTGTTCGGACAGAACTGCAATGATCTGCTAGCGTCGGAGACCCATATCATGGTGAAAGAACGCTTCATCGAACGCTATGGCGAGCCCTTGTACACAATTGCTACTGGTGTATCAGGNGGGTCTTACCAGTCNCACCAGACATCAGATAACTACCCGGGCATATTTGACGGTATTATTGTGGGTCTGAGCTTCCCAGATGTCACCTCTTCAACGATTTTTACCTTGTCCGATGCTCGGNTGCTTAATCATTACTTCACCCANATCGCTCCTGGAAATTTTTCCGAGCGGCAGCAGACGGCGATCGCGGGATTTGCGGTCTGGGACTCCATTGCCAATCTTGCGCGTGGTGCTGCGCGCCTCGATCCGGTCTACACACCGGGCGCTGGANCTGAAGAGCAGGGCGGAGAAGTTTCTGTCACCGCGCTCGAGGGCCTGCGCTATAGCCCCACCAATAAAGATGGCATTCGGGCTACCGTGTACGACCATACAGTTAATGTCTATGGCGTGGTACCAAATACCCTCATGGCCCNAAGACCTCTTGACAACCAAGGCGTGCAGTATGGTTTGGCTGCGCTGAACAACGGAGAAATTTCTGTCCGGCAATACCTNGATTTGAATCGCGACATTGGCGGTTTCGACAGGGACATGAATCANATCGCGGAACGGCATCGGGCCGACCCAGAAGCAGCAAAGAGAGCCATCGAATCCGGACGAATNCTCTATGGCGGGGCAGGATTGGCATCAACTCCAGTGATNGATTACCGCACTTACACGGATACCAGGGAAGGGGGCGACATCCACATGCTGGTCCATCAGTTTTCAACTCGGCAGCGCCTAGCGAACGCTAATGGTCACACTGAGAATCATGTGATGCANATTGGTGGCCGTTGGGGGTTTACGGATCAGTCGCCAGATCTTGGCGANCTGTTCGAGCAGATGGATGATTGGTTGANNGGGATTCAGGGCGACAACANGGAATTTGACATGGCAGTAAAAGTCCGAGCGCATAGGCCAGNCGGGTTAACCGACACTTGTTGGCAGGAGCCTGTATCGNTGCTGCNTGAGGCGGAAGGAACTNNTGGAGCCGGTGGCAGCCGCCTACGACTTGAACAGAAACAAACTTATCGAGGCGGNGGAAGCTGCAATGAANTATATGAAGCTTTCAGCACACCCCGCCAGGTTGCAGGAGCCCCNCTGGCGAACGACATTGTTGCCTGTAACCTGCATTCTCCATCCCGCTCTGATTATGCGGTGGAGTTCAGCGATGAGGAATTCAGGGAGCTGACTTCAATTTTCAGTACGGGCGTTTGCGACTGGTCTCGAGGCGACCGCAGCGGAGCNACTNATCAGGGAACGTGGAAGTCATTTGGGCCCTCNNCGGTCAACAGACTGTATTGAATGGTGACTCTTATTTTGAGAGCTTAATAGCGAGGTGACTTGTGGCACTGAACTTCTTGCCGGATTCGCGTTGCGGCGCTTTGTTGAGTCGCCTATTATGAAAAAGATGATTAGGCGGAACTGAAAAAGACTCACAGTCAGCATACTCACAGTTTCTGCCTAGCCAGGAGCATAATNATGATAAACCGNGCGNTACNTTTCGCCCTTGATGTTTNTATCGGGAANCCTTGTTGCCCAAAATTATGAGCCCCCNCGGACCGCTTCGGGTAANCCGAACCTGCAGGGCTTTTGGACCAACGCGTCGCTGACNACGATGCAGCGCTCCAGCAACTACGANCCGGTGGGGNTAATCATCCCCGATGACAAGCTTCCCGAGTTNACTAATGACCACCANCAGAATGTCCGGCAGGCAACGGATGACAATCAGGTNCAAGGCGAACTTCCTAATGGGTCTGATCTAGCAAGGGGGCGGGGTTANAACGCCTTTTGGGTAGATCCGGGCTCACAGTTTGGACGCGTTCGAGGTCAATCGCGCACGTCCTGGATCACCTATCCGGCAGACGGGCGCATCCCATTTTCAAAGCAGGGCACTGAGCTGCGCCGTGCTTCTTTTGCAACTCGGGGCAACGATGGTCCCGAGGGCCGCTCCTTGGGTGAGCGCTGCATTATTGGGTTCGGTTCTACTGGCGGCCCCCCGATGAATAATGTGCTCTACAATAATATGTATCAATTCGTCCAAACTGACGACTATTTGATGATTCTTGTGGAAATGGTTCACGATACTCGCATCATCCCAATAAACGGACAGCATCGGCCCGATGCATTGGAGCCGTGGTTGGGTGATTCCGTTGGTTACTGGGATGGCGATACTCTGGTTGTTGAAACCGTTAACCTGCATCCGCAACAGTCACCAAGAAGTGCAGCGCCGCTTTCTGCCGAAGGCAGGATTATCGAACGCTTCATTCGTTATTCTGATGAGCAAATATTGTACGAGTTCGAAGTCAGTGATCCGGTTTACTACANNGAAGACTGGCGCGGTGAAATGACGTTCAATACAACTGAAACCAAGCCNTATGAATACGCTTGCCACGAGGGGAACTACGGTCTNACCGGCATTCTTGCTGGGGCGCGCAGGTTGGAACTTGAGCCTGCCAGCGACTGAGTGCAGCTCNCCGCTGACGTTCGATTGACAGCGGCTCTGGGAATTTTTCTTTTGTGCGNGGCTATGAGTAGCGTAAAAAAANAAAATTAATTCTGATGTTGATTCCGATTGACGTTATNGCCNTGTTCNTCTCCGCTTCGCTGGCACTNGCGGTGGCCCCGGGTCCGGATAATCTGTTCGTGCTCTCTCAGTCTGCCCTNTACGGGAGAAANAGTGGNTTGCTTGTGACTCTTGGCCTGTGCTCAGGGCTGTTGCTGCACATATCGGCTGCGACNTTGGGTGTGGCGGCCGTGTTTCAGACTTCCCTTCTCGCGTTTAACATGCTCAAGGCTGTCGGCGCCGCATACTTGCTTTTTTTGGCCANTCAAGCCTTCAAAGCCGGTGCTGTTGAATTANATGCCGGCTCAAACACGGGCTTGGGCTCNAAAGAACTCTATTTTCGNGGCATCATTATGAACGTTACCAATCCCAAGGTAGCGCTGTTTTTTCTTGCCTTCTTGCCTCAGTTTACCGACAGCACACGTGGCCCAATGACTCTCCAAATGCTGTTGCTGGGGGTAATTTTCATGGCGTCGACCTTACTCGTCTTTGGCTTTGTCGCCTGGTTTGCCGGATTTTTTGGCNACCGACTGCAACAATCTAGCGCAATGCAAGCTGCTTTGAATCGAGTTGCNGGCATTGTATTTGTGGGGCTCGCTGTGAGGCTGCTGGTTGCTCAGCGGTGAGGGGAGCTGCCATCGATGGCCAATATTTGGCTGTNTTGCTAAAGGCTGCGAACCTTGGCAGGGTTGAGTCATAGTCCTCAACNGGAATTGCGCAGACTTATGAATTAGCGACANTCCGGCGATTGCTCCAANCCCGACTGCAAAACGAATATTCCCATGCGGCGCGTTGCTTTTTTGCCCGAGGGTGGTGTNCCCGATGCAGAAAAATACACAGAATCTTTCAAACAGCCNTTAAAATTTTCCAAAGATTGCCNAGGCCATCGTTAGTCACCATGAGGANGAAGGCTAGACAAAACNTTNAAAGTTACANGATATGTGTACAGATGGTGCCGAATACGCCGATGACTGCCGTCGATCGATTTTCGCTCAGCAGAATGGAGAATACTGTTGTATAAGATCTTAAATTATCTTCGTGAAACGCCGCCCCTGTGTTAAGGGCGGGGTAATGATCGTGGCCCGAAGTCCATAATCCCCAAGAATGATTCAGTGAGTTAGCGAGTAAATGAGGTAATTGATGCCGAGTTGGTAAGCTGAATTCGCGTACTGAGTTGGGTACCACCGGTCGTAGGTGTGTTCCCAGCCATCCCCCATGTCAGAGTTCCAGTTGATCAAGACCATGATCCTACCGTTATCATCCATAATCGCATGATTTGACGCATTGTTAATTCCGGCCTGTCCAAAGCCCTGGCGACCGCCCCGACCGGGAATCATTTGCGGTCCGTCGATATCATAGAACGTATGGTAAATCTCATGGTCGGCCTGAAGTTCAATCATTTCCCGGTCCGGAAATATTTGCGAGAAACCGCTGTAGAAAGCATCCCATTGCTGCTGTCCCCAGAAATCATCAATCAGAAGAAAGCCGCCCCGCAATAGATACTCCCGTAAATTATCAATTTCCGACGGTGACAGAGCAACACCGCCGCCGCGACCCATTTCTAGTGCGTAAAGAAATGGGTAATCAAATATTGCTTCGTCGTCAAAGCGCATAACAATAGGTTCATCCATGACTCGGACGTTGGTAAGTCGCGATATGCCTCGAAGAAAGTTTTGATCCGAAGCCGGGAAATCGGTCAGCCAGGGACCTCCATAGTAGCCACCCCCGTAATAGCTGTCGTATTGAATTCTTACAAACGCGAATTCACCTGCGACGTCGGCAATGAGTCCTTGAGTCTGCTGTGCGCTGGCACTGCTGAAAACTAACATCATTAACAAAAACAATAGCATTGGCTCAGGCAAACCTTGCCGCGGGCGACGTTACGCACGCTCAGTTTGTATCGACAATGACTGGAGATCAAGTTATTGTCATTGGAAAATCCAGTCTGAATGTGCAAAAGATGCAAGTCAACTGCCCTATATCAGCAAACCGTTATAAGGATCGCCGGTCAATCACCGTCTCCCTGCGGTCTTTTTGTACTGCGGGGTTTATTCTTCTTCAGCTCGCACTGCTGCGCCAGCTCACTGCTCAGGAGCTAGCCGTTCAGACCGTTGAGCTTATGCAGGAACTGCAGCGCTATGAAGCGCAGCTAGAGAACTATGAGTTCGAATACGGGTTTCGAGATCGCAGATTACTGGAGCCACTTTTGTCGATCGAAAGTCTGTATGAATCGCTGGCTGATTATGAAAGGGTAAAGGCAATTCAGAGCCGTCGCCTTCAGATCACACGAACGTCATTGGGTCTGACGCATCCCGATACAATACCTTTGATTGAGGCTCTGGTTAGGACCGATATGCGCCTCAACAACTGGGAGCAGGTCTCCCATCATCTTGAGCACCTTCGGACTCTGGCTGTGGCCAATCATGGTACTGATTCTGAAGAAGCGATGTTGTCCCAGGATCGGCAGGCCTCCTGGTTTATGACCCGTGTTTATGTCGATGA
>PBHS01000013.1 GCA_002719575.1 Gammaproteobacteria bacterium
CCAGAGGTTTTTGCCATTATAGGCATCAAACGCCATGAAATTACGTTCGTGATCGCCAGCAAAAACCAGCCCTGACGCCGTACTCATGACCCCACCAAATGTCGGTGATGGATAGCTAAATTCCCATACAAGATCACCTGAGTGAATATCCAGTGCCCGCAGGGCTCCACTACCATGCTCCGCATCAATTAGCACAGTTCCACCGAAATTTGATTGCCCCGGCGCATCAATTGGCTTTTCCGGCACATATGTTGCGCATGTTTCTCGAGCCGTGAGTACAAAGAGATCAAGTCCCGGAACAAACGTCGGAGGCATGAAATTAGTTGAGCCCCAGGGATCCGGAACACATCCCTGACTGCCGTTATTCAGCACGATAGGCCTCCCCGCAGCATCAAGTTCGCGAGCCCAGCTGGTTGCCGTGAAGGGTTCGCCCAACAGCAGTTTTCCAGAAACTCGATCAAGTACATAAAAAAAACCATTCCGATTACCCACCATGACCACTCGGCGGAGTCGTCCCTGCCAGGCCACATCAGCCAAAACGGGCATGTGATTCGAGTCCCAGTCGTTGAGGTCATGCGGGGTAAATTGGAAATGCCAGCGTAATTCACCTGAATCTGCATCGAGCGCCACCAAAGAATTTGTGTAGAGATTGTCACCGGGTCGAGCTTCTCCGTAATAATCGGGATTAGGATTTCCCACTCCCCAGTAGATGAGGTTCAAATCTGGATCAAAGCTGCCGTTCATCCAAGTTCCGCCGCCTCCGGCCGCCAGGACTTCAGGATCGTCTGGCCAAGTTTCACTTCCCGGCTCGCCTGGACCAGGTATCGTATTGAAGCGCCAAAGTCGCTCTCCGTTCGTCGGGTCATAAGCGTCGATAAATCCTCGAGTCCGATATTCTCCGCCCGAGATTCCGACAATGACTTTGTCATCAAGCACAAGAGGAGCAAGTGTTGCTGCATAACCAACCCGGTAGTCCTCTAGCTCAGTATCCCACAAGATATCGCCATTACGACTATCGAACGCCAAAAGGTGAGCATCTAACGTGACCATAAACAGCCTGTATCCCAACATACCAAAGCCCCTGTTCACCGGCGCACTTGCACCATAGGTCAAATCGTTGGGAAGGTCTCTTCGGTATCGCCAAAAGGTCCTGCCAGTGTGGGCATCGATAGCCCACGCATTGTTGTTGGAACCAGTGACATATAGCACGCCATCATCTACAAGAGGCGTGGCCTCGAAGCCTCGCCCCCGAGTGGTCGTTCCGGTCTGGAAGGTCCAGATAGGTCTCAGCTGAGATACATTCTCAGGGGTAATCTGCTGCAGCGGGCTGTGCCTTTTACCGGAGTAATCTCCTGAATAAGTTAACCACCGTTCAGAATCGCCAAAACCTGCCAGAAGGTCGGTATAAGAAGGACCATCCTGCGCGCTCAGCCGCAAAACTGATGTTGCGCTGATTATCAGGCCAAGCAGCAGGGTCTTCAGCAGTTTGCTCATTCTCGGGCTCCATCCTGCAGAAAATTGAAAATATCAAACAGCTCCTGATCAACAAGCTCGAAGGGAGCAAACTCCGGCATCAATGAGCCGGAAAGCCGTTCAACCGTCTGAAGATCAGCCTTGGTTACCGATCGCAACCGCTCAGTGTCATCCTGAAGCTGCATGCTGAAGGCGTCCTCGCTCTTTATGAGGCCGTTAATCTCATAACCCCCTGAAGTAACCAAGCGCACGGGTTTGTAGCCCCGCCTGACAGAAGCATCCGGATCGCGCACCGATGCAACCAGACTTGCTAGGGAGCGTTGCAACGTAATGCTACTCAGATTTGGACCAAGACTCCCGCCCAAGCCGTGAGCGCGGTGGCATTTTGAGCAACTTTCAACAAACGCCATGCGGCCGGCGCTGATGTCACCGGCGGGTAAACCGATCACGCCGGACTCCGCGACACTTTGCAAATACGCAACCAGCATCCACACTTCTGTGTCGGTCAGGCTATGAGAAGGCATTATGCTACCTGGTACACCGTTTCGAATACTCCCGAAAACAGCGTCCGCACTCAAGTTTTGTCTGCTCCAAATCCGAGTCAAATCAGGTGCGTCGATGTTCGCTATGCCCTTGGCATCAGCGCCATGACAAGCAGCGCATTGAGCTCGAAAGAGCGCGGCCCCGCCTCGGATAGCACGGCCATCGCCTTCTAAAGGATTAACGGGCTGACCGCACAACGAAGCAGCCACAGCGAAGAGCAGGGCGGCCAATGAGCCGCTCCTTAGCAGTTTCAAGATGACCGCTCCTGAGATTGATGTTTTTTCATTGGTATCCGGCAATCTCATAGTCGGGGATATTTCCCAGCGTGACAGCTCACCGCAATGACTAGCAAAAAGTCAGCTCGATCAGGCTGTCTAAGGCGAAGGTACCACAGGTCTGTCAACAGAGTCAGCGGTAGCAATGGTGTCATATTGCTGCTATCGTATGCTTGTTTAAAACAACAATTATAATCATGGAGTCGATCATGAATTCGAATCCGAAAAAATTCAAAGATTTTCTGGCTTCTGTCTGCGCCGCTATATTTCTGTGCGGTACCGTCTTCGCCATCCAAACAGACATAATTTCGGCACAGGCCAGCAACTTTCAGGGTGGCGCGCCGCAGGTAACGGAGGCACCAGACGATGCGCGCTACATTCGCATCCTTTTCCCTGCCGGGGTACGTTCATCATGGCACAGCCACACTTGGGGACAGTTGCTCATGATTGAGGAAGGGGTCGGCCTGCATCAAATACGCGGCAGAGCAATCGAAGAGTTTCAGCCAGGCGAGCCATTTTGGACGCCGGCAGGTGTCGAGCACTGGCACGGCGCTCACCCAGAAGTCGATGCGCTTCAGCTCACCATTTATGAAGGCACTGTGAACTGGCTCGAGCCAACGACCGATGAGCAGTACGGTGGAATTCGCTTACGTCCCATGTCTCGCTCCTCGAATTAGTCAGCAACCAGCGAAAGCCTGTTCCAAGAAAGGATGAAACCACATGGACTCACCCTTTTTTTGTGTCTGAGCCGAACGCCTCGCGTCTGACTTCGTTCATTGCCGAAATCAAGCCCACTGCCTATACTGGTAGGTAAGGTCGAATGGACATCACTCAGCGTGTTTGGAAAAACGATATGCCCAACAATCTTCGACGTGCAGTTACTGTAGTTGCAACCTTTGCTGTGCTCAGTGCCTGCCGAGAGCAAATCGCACCATTTGAGCCTGAACTCAGCTTCGAAGAATCACTACAGCAGCAACTCATCTTGGCTCAGGCCGGCGACATAATCACAATCCCCGCCGGAACCCACGAGCTAACACGCGGCTTGTCTCTCTCGGTCTCTGGCGTGACAATTCGTGGCGAAGGCATGCATCGATCAGTACTGTCCTTCAGAAAACAAATGCAGGGAGCCGAAGGCTTGTTGGTGAATGCCAACGATTTCACAATCGAAGATCTCGCTATTGAAGACACTGTTGGCGATGCCATTAAGATCAATGAAAGCGACAATGTCGTGATTCGAAATGTCCGGACAGAATGGACAGGCGGACCATTGACCACCAATGGCGCTTATGGCATTTACCCCGTGCAGAGCCGCAACATTCTCATAGATGGAGCGGTGGCTATCGGTGCGTCTGATGCCGGCATCTATGTGGGTCAGTCAACGCAAATCATAGTGCGAAATTCACGCGCCGAATATAACGTTGCTGGCATTGAGATCGAAAACTCAACCTTCGCTGACGTCTATAACAATATCGCAGCGAATAACACGGGCGGCATTCTGGTATTCGATTTGCCTAATCTGCCGGTCCAAGGCGGCAGAAACACTCGGGTTTTTGATAATCAAATTATAAATAACAATGTCAAAAATTTTGCGCCCGCGGGCAATATCGTTGGCGAGGTGCCAACAGGTTCGGGGCTGATGGTTTTAGCTAACGACAGTATCGAAGTATTCGGTAACGAATTCGTAAACAACGACAGCGTCAATATTATAATAGTGAGCTACCTGATTACTGAACGACCTTTCGATGACCCAAACTATGATCCTTTCCCGGAAGGCATCTTCATACACAACAACAGTTTTTCCGGTGGCGGAGCCAACCCCGATTCAGAACCGCTTAATCTGCTAATGCAAACGACCGGTCAGAACATTCCAGATATCGTCTGGGACGGTGTGAAACTGCCCGGCAAAACCAGCGGCGAGATCCTGTGCATGAGTAGTAACGGGGACGCTAGCTTTGTAAACCTGGATGCAAGCAACGACTTCGCGGCACCCAGCTTCGATTCCAGCAACCATGACTGCAGACTACCAAGCCTATCAGTCATTACGTTAAGCTCGAACGCGGACTAGATCTATGAGCTCTCAGCGCTTCTTTGCATTGGGCGCTTTACTATTCGCTTCACTTATCTCATGCGGCGAGCCACCTCCTACTTTTCATGCTAAAGCCAACCCCGCAAGGCTATCGGAGTGGGGGTTATTCGAGCTGTCCGACGAAAGCCTAACTCCCACCAAATTTAATATGGTGTATCGGCCAGCGAACCAGCTCTTTTCCGACTACGCTCAAAAGCTTCGCACAATCTGGATTCCGAAAGGGTTACAGGCTCAGCTTGTCGGAGATAAGCTCAACTATCCTGTCGGCACGATTGTCAGTAAAACTTTTTTCTACCCAACAGACAGCTCTGGACATCTGCAGCGCAAGGAAGAAGTTATAACAGAATCGATTAATCTCTCAACGAACCAACTCATAGAGACACGCTTATTGGTGAAGAGGGCTTCAGGTTGGGAGGCCTTTCCTTATGTCTGGAACATTGAAGGCACAGAAGCATTCCTGCGCGTAGCTGGCACAAGCAAGCCTCTCAAGTTGAAAAGCCAAACCGGTAATTTNGAGTTTGTCTATTTCGTACCTAATGAAAATCAATGCGCGGGATGTCATGTCACTGAGCACCCCAAGGGAGAAATGCATCCACTTGGCGCCGTGGCAAACCAACTCTCCGCTTCGCTGACTTACCCCGATGATGCCAACAGCTCACAGCTCGGCGAGATGGTTTTGAGAGGGTGGCTCGACAGTGATGATGGCATTCAAGCGCCGCCGTCTTGGCTTGATCCAAACGAAGCATTGGCGGACAGAGCACTTGCCTACCTCAGCATGAACTGCGGACACTGTCACAACCCGAACGGAGCAGCTGACACATCTAATCTGATCCTAACCGGACAGCATGAGCANCTGGTCAACATGGGCGTGTGCAAGCCGCCGGTCGCAGCTGGGGGTGGCGCGGGTGACCGGCTCTACAGTATTGTTCCGGGACAGCCGGCAGACTCCATTCTAATTTATCGCATGCAATCGGCGAAACCGGATGAAATGATGCCCGAGCTTGGTCGCGCCCTTGTGCATGAACGAGGTGTTGCTTTGATAAGCCAATGGATAGAATCACTGGCCGGAAGCTGCAGCTAACCAGCATGGAGTGCAATCCACAAGGCCGACGCAAAGAGATGTCTCGAAGCTGTGTATTGATTCGCTACATACTGATTATGAGTGCGGTCTTGCTGGCATCCTGCAGCGATTACTCAGATCAAAGAAGCAGTTTTGTGCTCGCTACCGGAACTACTGGCGGCACTTTTTATCCCGTGGGCGTCGCCCTATCCACACTGGCTAAAGCAGAAGCGGGAGCTGATTTCTCACTCACCGCAATCAGTTCTGCAGGCAGCATGGAAAACATTAAGTTGCTCCGGGACAACCAATCCCAATTCGCTCTGGTTCTCGCAATTTTTGCCGCTTGGGCATACAACGGAGAGGGACCTATCAAAAACCCTCAATCAAACCTCCGCAGCATCAGCGGCATGTGGCCCAATGTTGAACATTTTGTGCTGAAAACTGATTTGGTTAGATCTGGTACTCTCTCCGATCTGAGCAGTCTGAATGGTCAGCGCTTTGTGCTCGGAGCCAGAAATTCAGGCGCTGAGCACACGGGCATCTATATTCTCAACGCCCTGGGAATTGATTATCAAAAGAAGTTTACGCTGGGCTACATGACCTATGGAGCATCGGCCAGCGCTTTGCAGGACGGAAATATTGTCGGCATGAATATCCCTGCTGGCCCCCCGGTGACGGCAATTACTCAGGCGTTTGCGCAAATGCGGAGTGATATGACCGTGCTGGGCTTTGACAGCTCGCAGATTGCCGCGATAAATAAGCACTTTCCACTATGGCAAGCGCACGAACTGCCGCCTGAGACTTACCCTTACCAAGACCAATCGATCATGACTGCAGCCAGTCCCAATTTGCTTATCGTTAGGGCAGATGTTTCCGAGAAAATCGTATACGACCTTACGCGAATGTTGTGGGAAAACCTTCCAACGCTTCAGCAAATTCATAGTGCCACACGATCTATGCGACTCGAGGAGGCCTTGCAAGGCATAACGGTCCCACTGCATCCCGGCGCATTGCGATATTACCGCGAACGGGCGATTCAGATACCAGATAATCTTATTCTGCCGAAAGACTTTAGCGCACCGGAAAATTAAAATAAGTCTTTGGATAAGGCTCATTTTCCAGCGTAAAGTGCCACCACTCCTCTTTGATAGGTGAAAAACCGTGCCGAGTCATCAGCCTTCTCAACAATCCCCGATTGCAGCGCTGCTGGACGCTCACGGCTCTGCTATCGCCCCAGGAGGACAAATCAAAGAAGTCCCAAGCGGTTCCCATGTCTAGCTCGTTGCCTGTGCGCAGGTCAAACAGAGTCAAGTCCAGTGTCGAGCCCCGGGAGTGGCCGGAACGCGATGCTACATATCCATCGCGAAACAAATGCTGCTTTTGAACAGCGGGATAATACTGCGCTTTCATGCGAACGTCAGACAGATCTTCCGCCCAGCGCACGAAATGGTCCACCGCCTGTTGTGGACGATAGGCATCAAACACTTTGATTCCAAGTCCTTGATTCGCTGCTTCCGCGATTACGTTCTGCAAAGCCGCATGGGCCTCAAGAGTGAGGTACACGACCGGTGCTTCGTAGCCATCGATGACCTCACCAACAAAGTTCTCAGAAGAAAAATAGCGCACTTCCGTCCGTACCAATTCTCCATTCGTTAGCGCGATAAAGCCCTCGTGAATGGGCGGTTGATCTTGATCTACCGCCCGGCAATTAAAAATCATGCTCAAAATTCCTAAGAGGGCAAACCTGTTGATGAAGGACACAATACTCTCCTAGGAAATACGTCAAAACTTCGCAGCACTAGGGCGAAGCAGAGACGCAAGTTATAACAGCTCCTCGGGGCAGGCAAGAGGAGCCCGAAGAAAAAACCGTAGCGCTTTCTCTGAGGTTTTCGTTATCATCCACGCTTTCGCTGAGGGCCACATTCGATGAAAACGATAGGTATGCTTGGTGGCATGAGCTGGGAATCCACCAGCACTTATTACCGGGCGATAAATGAAGGCATCAGAAACACACTCGGTGGACTGCACTCAGCCAAAATTGTCCTGTATTCCGTCAATTTTGAAGAAATTGAAAAACTGCAGCACGCCAACGACTGGAATGCCACAGCGGTAGTATTGATCCAAGCTGCTCAGGCCGTTGAAGCGGCTGATGCAGATTTTCTTTTGATCTGCACAAACACCATGCATAAAGTTGCTCAGCAGATCGAAGCGGCTATCAGCATTCCACTGATTCACATCGCTGATGCTACTGCTGAGCAACTGCTTAAAGACGGTGTTGGGAAAGTCGGCTTGCTCGGCACTCGCTTCACTATGGAACAAGAGTTTTACCGAGAACGGCTTACGCAACGATTTGGAATCGAGGTCCTGATACCGGAGCGGTCTGAGCGCGAACTCGTGCATCGAGTCATTTACGATGAGTTATGCTTGGGCAAAATAGAAGCCAATTCGCGCAGCGAATACCAGTCTATAATTTCGAACATGGCAAATCGCGGAGCGCGGGCCGTGATCTTGGGCTGCACCGAAATCGCTCTGCTGGTCCAGCAACAGCACACTGACACGCCGCTTTACGATACAACCCAGCTACATTGTGACAAAGCCGTTCGTACCGCGACTGCCTGTTAGCCAAGCCGATGCTAGAGACTTTTGGGGTCGCCCTCACCACCTTTTTTGCAACGATCGGACCATTTGACGTTGCCGCAGTCTTCGCCGGGCTAACAGCCTCCGTACCCAGTACAAGGCGCCGCCAGATGGCAGTGCGCGGCACAACAATCGCCGCCGGCATTCTGGTGCTATTCGCGCTCATCGGCGAGGTGCTACTTTCTGGCCTGGGGATCTCACTGGCCGCCTTACGCACGGCAGGTGGTGTCCTGCTTCTGCTGATGGGCATTGACATGGTCTTCGCGCGCAATTCTGGTGGCACCTCAACTACCGATGCGGAAGAGGAAGAGGCCCGTACCAAACAGGACATATCGGTGTTTCCACTCGCAACACCCTTAATCGCGGGGCCCGGCGCCATGGGTGCCGCAATCCTTATCATGACTGATACTGAAGGCGATTTGCTTCTGAAGGGAATTGTTATCGGCAGCATTTTGCTAGTTCTGCTCGCCACCCTGATCATGCTGCTGTTGTCAGGACAGATCCATCGACTGATAGGTAATACAGGCATGCGTGTCGTTAGCAGAATAATGGGCGTTCTGCTGTCAGCGCTGGCTGTGCAATTTGTTTTTGATGGCATTGCCCAAAGCGGCCTGCTGGCTGCGGGCTGAATATGAGTATAGACTACCCGTGGGATCAATATTGAATTGGGCTTGGAGGGTTTCAATGTCGTCAGGCAGATTCAGCCGCCGTCGTTTTCTTCAAAATTCAGGCACCGCCGCTGCACTTTGGATACCTACCCACGTGAATGGCTATACCCAACAAGAGCTAGTGTCCTTTTCTGATGAAGAGAGAATACAGAGAGAAATCTCAAAATGGGAGCTTGATACACCAAGCCTATGCCTCGATTTGGATGCGTTAGAAGCCAACCTTGCCCATATGCAGGAAACGGTAACCCGCAACGGCATAGCCAGCCGGCCGCATGCTAAAACACACAAGTGCCCAGCCCTCGCAAAGATGCAGTTGCAGACTGGATCGATCGGTATCTGCACTGCAAAAGTCAGTGAGGCGGAAGTTATGTTTCAGCATGGCATCAAGCCTATTATGATGACTACCACCAATGTGACACCGATCAAAATTAGGCGCGCAATGGGTCTTCGTAAAGCCAACCCAGAATTCATTCAAGCGACGGACAGCGCGCAAAATGCCAAGCTTCTTTCGGAAGCGGCCAGCTCCATGGGATTGACGGCAGATATTGTAATTGACGTTGACCCCGGTGGCCATCGAACCGGCGTTTCTGCTGGAAAAACCGCACTCGCGCTCGCGCAGCTAGTAGATCAATTGCCCGCACTACGATTACGGGGACTGTTGTGTTACGACGGCGGATCACANCATGTGAAGGGTTTCGCTGCCCGTCGGCAGCAAACCCTCGAGCGCATGATTGCCGCAACTGAAACCTTCGATCTATTCAAAGAAAATGGTCTGAGTACCGAGATTTTTTCAGGCGGTGGTACCGGGAGCTACAACATTGACCACGAAACACGAGGCCTCACGGATATACAGGTGGGCAGCTATGTCTTCATGGATGCACAGTATATGGATATCGGCGGACTCAACAACGACGAACAGTACTCCGATTTTGAACCTGCATTAACAGTNCTCACCACCGTACTGAACGATCAGTATGCTGGACGCTGTACCACTGACGCTGGTGCCAAAGCCTGCACTATTAACCGCCCTTGGGCCAGAGTAAAGGGCGAGGCCGGAATGAGCTTTAGCTCTGGCTCAGACGAGTTTGGCACGCTGCGATATGAAGAAAATCCGTCTCGGACCTATCGTGTCGGCGACAAAGTCGAACTCATCGTGTCCCATTGCGATCCGGTGGTTAATCTCTATGACTCTCTGTACGCGGTCCGCGGCGAGCGGGTTGAGGCAATCTGGCAAATCTCGGCTCGCGGAATGTCTGCTTAAAATATTTGCGTTCATCAGAAAGCAAACCAGTGATCGCAGGGACGATCGGTTTAGACAAATAGACAGAAACTTCGCAAGGCGTTGTCTTTGTTGAGGGAATGTTTACGACTGACGGATGTTTACCTTTTTAGCATGTCGATCAGACCATCGTCCTTTTGGCGAAGGGCANAATCTTGCTTTTCCTCGCCAGACCGCCTGTTTCATCAATCTGAAATTGATTGAACGTCCTGCAGGCGCGAAGAATATTACGCAACGCATCGGTTAACGGCGAATGACCTGCCATGATCTGGACTTTCAAAGCACACTGATTGTGGACCTTCCCTATTAAGTTGAGTGGGAGTTTTAAAAATTTTTAGCACGGCTGAAAGAATATCAGCTATGACTTGCAGGATGTTTTCAATATGCCCCGGTGAACGGCTCACGGGTAAACGACCTGCCGGCTTTAGCNAAAGAGCCAATTTAATAGAAGGTCTTGGAGCGCTCCATTGATAAGTAACAATTGATTCAGCCGGTAACTTTTGAGTCAGGAAGTCGAAAACAGTATAAAAGTAATGATCTGGCAGAAGTGCTTCTAGAGTTAATTGGGATGAGCTGTAGTAGGCCTATCTGCGACTCTTTGGGGTGTTGACGGCGAATTCGGGCAATGCCCAGACGTCCACGGGCTAGCGACATCTGGTGGACAAGGGTTTCGGCTTAAAAAAACGGGCTGACGAATCAGCCCAAGCCTCTAGGGAAGNGAGCCGGGNGAGTGCCCGGCTGGTCGGACAGTAATCAGATCACACAAACTGGGCCGCGAGCGCCGGTGCGCCCGCATGGGCGATGGTTCTTATCTAACGGAAGTTTCCTGCTGACAGATCACAAATAATTGCTTACGGTAAAAAATCAAACGAGCTACAATTTTAAGCGCTAAAACAGCGAATTGAGCNAAGTCTCAAACCGAGACGTTTCCCGCCGATAGAATAGTACTGGGTGTAGCGCTACACCGGCGATCCTGATGCCCCAAGCGATATTGCCAAGAAAGACCCCCGGGAATTCAAACAGTCGCTTACACCGAGCTCCAAGCCATGAACCGTCCAACAGTAGGCGCATTGACACATTGAACATACTCATCACCGGATCTAGTGGAATGATCGGCACTGCTCTTAGAACACGACTGGAGCGATCCGGACATAAGATTTTTCGCCTGAGTCGTTCGGACAGTTCAAAAGCATTTTACTACGANCNGGCATCCGAGCGTATGCACTTCGCGCAAGACATAAAACTTGATGCCGTTATAAATTTGGCCGGGGCCAATATTGCGGAAAAGCGCTGGACTCCCAAACGCAAGGAGGAAATACTCCAAAGCCGCAGGATGCTCACAAGCGCCCTGTGCAAGACTCTGTCAGAATCCCAAGACCCACCCCACACTTTACTGTCGGCCTCGGCCATCGGCTACTATGGCCAACAGCCGTCTCAATACGCTGACGAAAAGTCCCCGCCCGGTGATGACTTTCTGGCCAAAGTATCCTTAGTCTGGGAAGGGGCGACAGAGTCTGCCGTTACGTCTGGTATTCGCACCGTCCTTCTCCGCTTCGGCCTCGTACTTGGCGCAAACGGAGGGGTGCTCAAAAACCTGATAATGCCAGGCGGGCTCGCGGTGGTTGGNCGCTTAGGAGACGGGACGCACANGATTAGNTGGATCAGCCTGNCAGATGCCGTTGAAGTCATNGTGGCCTGTCTNAANCACNCAAGTTTCTNCGGTCCACTNAATGTCGTAGCACCTGAAGTGGTTAGCAACANGGAGTTTGCTGAGGCACTCAANAAGGCAAANAATCGACCTGCTCTGCCGCCTATTCCATCGGCAATNGTTCGACTTATGTTTGGTGAAATGGCAGACGCTGCNCTGCTAGCCAGCGCGAATATCCGATCAACTCGCCTGGCGGANACAGGNNTCGAGCTGAGTCACAAAACTCTGAATAGCGCACTNTNTCACTGCTTTAGTTCGTAGCCCNAGAGAATTCGCCGTTTGNCACCGTNTCATTNAATGACCAGCTGGAAANATATCTCTTCTGNGCAACNCGTCCCCGAANAGNTCACGNGTTGANCGCATTGCGAAGCGGANGACNTCCNGAAANACATCGTCGTNATAAATGACTTCGGACCCGTGAGAGAGGCTCTTTACTTTGATACGGACAACTACGACACTTACGTTAAAGATNTNACCCCGATCACCCACAACTGAAAACGGATGCGATTGACTTAGGCCAACGGGGTTGAGTCAGGCATTAAGTATTGTGCCTCTAAAAAATTTGACGTACACATTGATATCCAGACTTTTGGTTTTCGGCTTACTAATAGCGTGCTTTTTGATGAATCGACCTGTCTCCGCGCAAAGGCCAGTAGCAGA
Organism: Gammaproteobacteria bacterium; assembly: GCA_002719575.1. Taxonomy (GTDB): domain Bacteria; phylum Pseudomonadota; class Gammaproteobacteria; order Pseudomonadales; family Pseudohongiellaceae; genus UBA9145. Next base: position 12,390 of record PBHS01000013.1, read on the forward strand.
GCATCGTAATCTACCTCTGCCCCAAAACTTCGATAAAGAGGTTCCAGAATACAGTATCGGTCAAACCAACCTCGCGCAGGAAGAAATTGATCGAGCCGTACTAAATCGGCTGATGCAAGAAATCGCACAGGCACCACAGCGCACAGCCTCAATCACAGGCATCGAGGAAGAGTCGCTAGCAGAAATTTTTGTCTCCTTGTCAAACGCTAAAAACTTCATCAATATCGATGAGATACGCAACATAAGAGCAATGTGTGAGACATGGGCAAATTCTAATTTTCAAGGTGAGGCTCGGGTCAGAGAGTCACTAAACGCTTATGCAGCCAGAAGACAACTTACCCTNAATTTTGTTGAAAGCTTCTACCAAAAGGTTTTTGATGAAATANAAAGAACACTCANCGCAACAGAAAGATCTCGATTTAACCACTATATGAATGATCGCCGCCGCCGCATGGCNGACGCTGTGACCTCGAGCCAAGGNCTGAACTTTTACGANGTGANAGGCGGCGCAGNAACAATAAANCTTTATTGCCGAAACAGCAGACCGATCTNAGGATAATGCTTTATGACTTACAAATGNTTTGANCTNCNANTCGAAANTCACATCGCTCACATCAGAATGANTCGACCANAAAAACGAAACAGTATGATTCCCTTGTTTTGGGCGGAACTTCCCGAGCTTGTCAGGGAGATTGAAACAGAGCACCAGGCCAGAGCCATCGTAATTTCCTCGACTGGTCCACACTTCACCTCCGGCATGGACGTCTCCGCGTTCGGTAGCAGCGAGGCCAAGGCATCCGATTCTATTACTGAAGAGAATGCGCGCCTTAAGGGCTTGCGATTTTATGACAACGTCAGGTACCTACAAGAAACCTTCAGCTGCCTGGAAAGGAGCAGGATACCGGTATTAGCTGCTGTCCANGGCGGCGCGATTGGCGCTGGCGTCGATTTAATTACTGCCTGCGACATGCGCTACATGACCGAAGACGCATTTCTCACAATCTTTGAAATCAATGTTGGTATGACAGCTGATGTCGGCACCTTNCCTCGCATCACNAACTTGTTNCCNGAAGGGATTGTCAAAGAATTAGCATANACNGGGAGACGNATGNGCGCAGAGGAGGCCAAAGCTCGAGGAATTGTCAATGANATCTNCCCGACCCAGGACTCCATGCTGAAATCAGTTATGGCAATTGCCCAAGAAATCGCCAAGAAAGCCCCCCTCGCGATATACGGTAGTAAACGCATAATCAATTACGCGCGGGATCATAGCACTGAAGATACTCTCGATTATGTTCGCATCTGGAACGCCAGCATGCTGCAGCAGGACGAAATTCAGGAATCCATGCGCGCGGCAAAAGAGCAACGTGATGGGGAATATGTTGACCTGCCATCTCCACACAAAAGAATGGCGAACTCGATTGACGAGTAATCGACGGAGCAAAGCAGTANTATCCAGATACATTTAGNAGCNCGAAANCTATCTTCCCAAGATTTTTGAGCGTACTNGAGGGCACCAATGACCAGACAAGTCGCAANAGCNTCGGCTCCTCTTTTCGTTACCNTGNCTCTGCTTTTGTCGATGGGCGTCGCGGCGCAGCCGCACAAAGTGACTGTAACGCGTTTACTTGACCGTCCATTAATCGGCCCCGACATCCATCCCAGCGTCGGGGAGAATATACAGGGACCTTCTCTTATCAGGGTTCCTGACTGGCTGCCCAATAAAATGGGCAACTACTACCTTTATTTTGCAGACCACAAAGGGCGCTATATACGGCTCGCCTACGCAGATTCAATCACTGGCCCCTGGCAGATTTATGAACCCGGCAGTCTGCAGATCGGCGATTCCCATTTCACGCCAACACGGCCCGTGATTTCTAAAGAAAGGCTGGATGAACTGGTTGAAGCCCGGCGGGCTTCGGGGGTTCAGGTTTCCCATGATCTGGCTATGGAACTAACAGAACCACATATCGCCTCACCAGATGTCCATGTTGACGAGCACAATAAGCAAATCATTATGTATTTCCATGGCCTCGAAGGGCCTGGCTTTCAGCATTCCCGCGTCGCGACCTCCACAGACGGCGTTCATTTCAGTGCGCTAGAGGAAAATATAGGGCGCAGCTACATGCGGATCTTCGCATGGCAGGGCATGTCCTATGCGATCAGTATGCCGGGACAGTTTTATCGTTCGGCCAACGGACTCACTGATTTCGAACAAGGCCCACTCCTATTTACACCTAACATGAGGCATTCAGCGGTCATTGTCCGTGACGAGACNCTCTATGTTTTTTGGACCCGGGTTGGAGATGCGCCTGAGTCGATACTTTTGAGCACAATCAATATCAGTTATGACTGGGATATGTGGCAAGAGTCGGAAGAGCAAACTCTGCTGAGCCCTGAAACTGACTGGGAGGGAGCCGACGCAACAGTTGAACCAAGCGTTAGGAGTACGGCGTACGGACACGTAAATCAACTTCGCGATCCATCGCTCTTTGAGGAAGATGGAACAACCTACCTGCTTTATGCGATTGCTGGGGAGAGTGGCATCGGCCTAGCTCGGGTAGATTTTGAATAATACTTATAAACTGTTACGAGGACCCCGCCCATGCTTAAGCCTCTGATTGGCATCGCCGTTATTTTACTCGTCAGTGCGGCAATCGCCTTTGCCGGGAGCCAGGGCAGCGTGACAATCGGACCGTATGCTCTGTTCGCTCTTTGCGCTTCAATTGGCTTCCTACTGCACTGGGCTGTGTTCATTCCATCTTTTATTTTCCAGACCGAACACTACTTCGATCTGACCGGCGGCATGTCATACTTGTCGACGGTGGGTTTGGCTTATTTAGCCCATCCCGCCATGGACAGCCGCGGCTTAGTTCTGTGCCTTATGGTGGCAATTTGGTCCACTCGGCTTGGCACGTTTTTGTTTCTACGAGTGAAGCGAACTGGGCAGGATCGCCGATTTACCGAAATCAAGAAACGATTTTTTCGCTACGCCTTCACCTGGACTCTTGGTGGTGCTTGGGTCTTTATCACTATGGCTGCGGCACTTGCCGCGATCACCTCAGCTCGTCAACTNCCAATGGGCGGGCTCGCCTATCTGGGCGCTTTNNTNTGGGCNNTTGGCTTTAGCGTTGAAATCCTGGCTGACCACCANAAAACNGCNTTCAGACGGGATCCGGCAAATGCAGAAAAATTTATTTCAAGTGGGCTATGGGCCAAATCGCGGCACCCCAACTATTTTGGTGAGATTATGCTTTGGCTCGGCATAGCTATGATTGCTTTGCCCGTACTGAGCGGCTGGCAACTTATTACTATGGTCTCACCGTTGTTCGTGACATTCCTGTTAATTCGGGTCAGCGGCGTCCGACTGCTGGAGGCAAGCGCTCAGAAACGCTGGGGGACTGATCCTGAGTACAAAGCTTATGTAGCACGCACCCCTGTTCTATGGCCAAAGCTCAGGATCTGAGAACGAACAAGGAATACATGACCCATCGCTATTTTCTGAGCCCCACATCAAATATGTTGAGAATGTGTGCTTGGTGAGCACGATTCGAGGAAAAAAACGCCTGAGGTTTGTCAGCAAGCGGCCACTGGGAACATATATTCATACATATCTCATTGTATTTATTGAATTTTTATAAATTTAGAGCGCATTTGACCTAATCATCGAGTACATTCGCAAATTTAGGCCGGAAACATTGTTTCAAAGTGTTTCAATGTAGGGCGAAACGCACTACAATTCCTCGTGATAAGACCCTTCTCAAGCTTTTCGCTTGCTTACGCTGCTAATCTTTGGAGATCTCTGATCACTAGATGCATATAGCCGGAGCGCTTCATGATTAGGAACAGAAGGAAACCCACACTTTCAAACTCCAGGAGTAAGAAACGAATGAATTTTCGTAGACACCCAAAGACTTTGCTAGCTGCCGCCATTTTGGCAGCTACTGGGGCACCTCAGGTAGCCTTTACGCAAGACAGTGGCGCTGACATCGAAGAGGTTGTTGTGACNGGCGCCCGTGGACGTCCTCGCACGGTATCNGACTCACCCGTGCCNGTTGACGTCTTCAGCGCAGACGAGATCAGAGCGATCTCCCATACTGACACGAACAACGTCCTTCAGACATTGATCCCGTCCTTCAACGTCGCTCGGCAGCCGATTTCTGATGGCGCGACCATGATCCGCCCTGCTTCACTCCGCGGATTGCCGACTGACAAGACCCTTGTCTTGGTCAACGGCAAGCGCCGACACAGAGCCGCTCTGGTTGCGATCGGAGGCTCCGGTACACAGGGCCCTGACATGGCAACAGTTCCAGCCTCCGCACTTAAAAACGTCGAAGTGCTGCGTGATGGCGCGTCAGCACAATACGGTTCTGACGCAATGGCTGGTGTTATCAACTTCATTCTGAACGATAACAGCGAAGGTGGAAGCCTCACCATTGATACCGGAGAGTTTTTCGAAGGCGATGGAGCAATGACCACTGTGCTTGGCAACATCGGATTGCCCCTCGGCGACAGCGGCTTCGTCAGCATTTCTGGCGAATTTAATGAAGCTGACCGGACTAATCGCGGAGAGCAGTACTGCCATTCGTGGTGGTGCGTTGACCCCAATCTACCCGGCTTCACCTCGATGAACGCGACGAAGCAAGCCGCAGCTTTGAGCCCAACATATCAAGCTAACTGGAAAAACGCTAATGCCGCTGGAATCTCCGAAGTAGTGCAGCCATGGGGACAGCCCCAGACCGAAGCCGCTCGCNTTTTCGTGAATGCTGGCTACCAGCTGGACGCTGACACTGAGTTTTACGGCTACGGTAACTACTCTGACTCAAGCACTGACGGCAACTTCTTCTATCGATATCCAGGCAATGGAACTATCGAAGACCTTCGTAGGCCTGACGGCTCAATTTACTCACCACTTCAGATATTCCCTGGAGGCTTCACGCCACAGTTTAACGGTGACGTACTCGACTTCTCTATACTCGGCGGAATGCGCGGTGAGTTGGATAACGGTCTGACTTACGATTTCAGCGGCCGGACTGGTGAGAGCGAAATACAGTACACGTTGTTCAATACAGTCAATCCTTCGTTAGGTGACTCGGCTGGAACCGTGCAGACTAGTTTTCGTCCAAGTGATCTGATCAATTCCGAAACTCAATTCCAGGCTGACTTCACTTACGAATTCGATGCAGGACTTGCAGGCCCAGCACTCTTCGCATTTGGCGCGAGCTACATGGACGAAGAGTATGAGTTGCGTCAAGGTGATCCGGGCTCCTACGTGGCAGGTCCTTACGCGAGACAAGATCCATGGGATCTGTGTAACGCTGACGGCACAACGGCACCCAACGGGCTCGCTGCTATAGCAGGCGGGTCAACCCTCAACTGTGCTGACTCGAGCGACCCTGTTTACACAGTGGTCGGTGTCGGTTCAAACGGTTTTCCTGGTAACAACCCACAATTCACCAACGTGTTTACACGAAACTCATTNGCACTTTATGGCGAATTGAGTGGTGACGTGTCTGATAACCTATTCCTGCAGGGTGCGGTGCGTTACGAAAACTATGAGGACTTCGACTCCGAGATTCTCTTCCAACTTGCCGGTCGTCTCGTATTGACGGACAATTGGAATGCGAGAGCATCGATCGGAACCGGTTTCAGGGCGCCAACTCCTGGCCAACAAGGTACGGTTAATGTATCCACGCGCCTACCTGACGGTATACCTGTTGCGACAGGTCTTTTCCCAGCCGGCGGGCCAGTCGCGCAAGCCCTTGGGGCCTCTCCGCTGCGGCCTGAGCTCTCCAATAGCTTCACAATCGGAGTCACTGGGTCTCTCGGTGAGATCGATTTGACACTGGACTACTACCGAATCGATATCGATGATCGTACGAACGCGATCTCTACACGAGCAGTGTCAACTGATCCGACGTCTGGTTCCGCTTACGCTAACTTCCAGGCCCTTGATGCAGCCGGAGTAGCGGGTGCTAACTCAATTGGCGGCGTTTTCTACTTCACCAACGCATTCGACAGCCGTACAGAAGGTGTTGATCTCGTAGCAACCGTGCCACTTGGTGATTCAACGAATATCTCCGCAGCCATCAACTATACGGAGAACTCATTTGAATCGGACCCAAGCGTCTATCTAAACGCTGAAAACCGTTGGGATTTCGTGAATGCGGATCCTCAATGGCGTGGAATATTCACCGGTATTCAACAGTTAGGCGACGACCTTCAGCTCATCGCTCGACTCCAGTGGTTTGGTGAATCCACGAANTCCAACCGTGGCGGTTCAGGCCCTGATGGGCTTCGTTTCCAGACTCTGCCTGANTTTTACCAGTTTGATCTNGAAGGTCAGTGGCAGATCAACGACATGTTCAACCTCTCTGCTGGTGCTCGAAACATGTTCGATGAGTATCCTGATCGTGACACCATAAGCGACTTCTGCTGTGGCCGTGTCTACTCGTCAGGTACCTTCGTTCCATGGCAGGGTGGTTACTACTACGCCCGTCTCCGAGCTGACTTCTAGACTCCGCTCGACCGGAAGACAAGAAGGGGTGGCAATTGCCACCCCTTTTTTATCCTCTAAATGACGCGACTGTAACCCTGCTTAGTAAAGGCAAGCGTCGATACTTTTGGACAGAAAGACTTGCCTGAAAGGTGTATGCACAGATCAAGCCTGCGCAGAGACGAGTCTTTATCTATTTGTAAAGAGGACATCCTCCCTACTTTAGTTCTCAAGCCAATCCATGATAGAAACGGTTCAACGTGACGTTACAGGTTCATTACCATGAATTGGCAAAAAGAAGTAGATGAAATACGCGAGCGCGAAGAACTGGCCAAGAACATGGGCGGAGAGGAGCGCATAAAGCGACAGCACGATAGCGGCCGTTTGACCGTCAGAGAGCGGATTTCGACCCTCGTTGACGAGAACTCATTCCATGAAATCGGAGCACTAGCCGGTAAGGTTAAATATGATGGCAGCGGAAGTCTGCAGGATTTCACCCCGTCGAACTTTGTGCTCGGCACGGCCGACTTGGATGGGCGTAAGATCGTTATCGGCGGCGATGACTTCACTGTGCGCGGTGGTGCAGCAGATGCCAAAATCGGAGACAAGTCGGGCTATGGAGAGAAGTACGCTTTGGAAATGCGGCTTCCGCTCATCCGTTTAGTTGACGGAAGCGGTGGTGGAGGCAGCGTAAAAACGCTAGAAATGGTCGGATACTCCTATGTCCCTGCTTTGCATGGCTTTGACACTACCATGAAGCTCATGGGCCAAGTACCCGTTATTTGTGCCTGCATGGGCTCTGTCGCCGGCCTAGGTGCCGTTCGCGTTACCATTTCTCATTTTTCGTTAATGATAAAGGAAACCAGCCAGTTGTTTGTCGCTGGCCCTCCGGTCGTTCAGCGCGGCTTCGGTAGACCCGTAGAGAAGAATGAACTTGGCGGTTCACAAATTCATGCCCATATGAGCGGAGCAGTTGATAACGAGGTTGAGAGTGAAGAAGAGGCGTTCCTGACTATTAAACAGTTTCTCTCATACTTGCCTCAAAATGTGTGGGAATTACCCCCAATTATATCTTGCGGCGACCCCGCCCATCGGCGAGACGAGCAGTTAATCTCCGCAATACCCCGTAATCGCCGCGAGATGTACGAAATAAGTAGCATCATAAATGCTATCATCGATCGCGGGTCTTTTTTTGAAATCAGCCCAGCGTATGGCCAATCACTGACTGTTGGGCTGGCCAGACTGGACGGCCATGCAGTGGGCCTTATGGCAAACAATACCAAACACCATGGCGGTGCGGTCAATGCCACTGCCTCGGAAAAAATGATGCGCTTCGTTGATCTCTGCGACACCTTTCATTTGCCCATGGTCAATTTGGTCGACAATCCTGGTTTCTTGATAGGGACAGACGCTGAGCAAGCAGGCACTGTGAGACTTGGAAGCCGAGCATTGATGGCCGTTTATCAGTCCAGCGTACCATGGATATCTGTCATCATCAGGCGTTGCTATGGGGTGGCTGGTGCTGGGCATGGCAAATCTGATGGACTGAATCTTCGTTATGCCTGGCCATCCGCGGACTGGGGGTCTTTGCCCATCGAAGGCGGCGTGCAGGCCGCCTACCGGCGCGATATTGAATCGGCTGAGGATCCCGAACTTCGAAGACGCGAACTTGAAGATATGTTGGAAAAATACCGCTCTCCACTACGAACCGCTGAAGCATTTGGGATCGAAGAGGTCATTGATCCGAGAGACACAAGACCCCTGTTATGTCAGTGGGTCAAGCTCGCCTATGACTTGCTCCCAAGTCAGTTGGGGCCTAAAGCGCGGACATCAAGACCATAGGCCTTGCCTATAATCGGAGTGCTGCGAGCGCATCAATCCGAGCCATATAGCCGCTGCGTGGATGCACTGCGCTTCGCACTTCAGTATCAAGAATTTGCACCATATTGCTTGTTGAGTCATAGGCAGGCCAATTAGGGAGCCCCGGACCATTGGGATTCCCACTCCGGGCAAAGTTAAACCAGTAGTCTGCAACTATTTGGGACAGCATCTGGTCGTCTGATTCCCAACCTATTCCAATAAAGTTCAGATTATCGAACGTATAGACCAGCTCTCCCGAATGGTAGGCTCCTAAAGATCGGGCGCCCCCATCGCCTTTTAGATCAGGCCTAGCCGGCACGTACAAACGAAAAACTGGAACCGGGCGCGAAAAGTAATATACGTAGGCTGCATCATCGTTGGAGCTCAGCAACTGTGCCCAGTCCCTCGCTGTCCGAATAAATCCGATGTCGCCGGCGATTGTTTTCTGAGCAGAAATTGGAGACTGGTCGATCAAGTCCTGATAATCTGATTTGAGAGAAAGACCAGAAGGACCAAAAATACGGGTGAGATAGGCGTCCAGATCGGCTTCTAAAATTTCAGCCGCGCCCTCCTGCAGACCAAAGTATTCATCTGCCAAGCCACCTGTCATAACGGGCACATGGTTATACTCCCCCCGAGCAAAGAGATTTGCTGGCGCCTCTGGCAGAACCCAGCCATCGACGATTGGACCATTGGGGTTTCCGTCGGACATCACCGTCGTGATTATTTCTTGCGGCGATAGCTTACGCAGAGCAGCCAGAGTTGCTGGACTCGAACCCTTGAGTCCCATAGCCTCCAAAAATTTGATACCTCTGGCATGAGCTGAGTCCGTTCCTTCTTCAAGACTAAGACGTAATCGAACGCAACCGCGTGAAGGAGATTGCCCGATAGCGCGATGTATCAGACCCGCCGTCAGGGGAGAAGCCATGAGCAGACATACATCCTCACCACCTGCTGATTGACCAAATATCGTCACTCTCTCAGTATCTCCGCCAAAGCGCTCGATATTTTCCTGAACCCAACGCAGTGCCGCGATTTGATCCAGCAGCCCATAGTTACCCGAAGAGGCGTTCTCTGACTCTGCAGTCAATAGCGGGTGTGCCAAAAAGCCCAGTGGACCGAGGCGGTAATTAGCTGTCACTACAACTGCTCCCCGCGCAGCCAAATTGGAACCGTCAAAGATTTGCGCCCCACCATGACCTGTGGTGTTGCTGCCTCCGTGAAACCATACCATTACAGGTAAACGCGCACTTTCATCAGCGGCAGCGGTGAACACGTTAAGAGTCAGACAATCCTCGGACCGATTAAGATTGCCACGGGCATAAACGCTGTTGTCTGAATTTCTCGCCTGCCAGCATGCGGGACCAGAGTGTTCGGCCAGCCGGATATCGGAGAAGGTAATTGCTGGTTCCGGTGGCCTCCAGCGCAGACTTCCGACTGGAGGCGCAGCGAATGCTACCCCCCTAAAAACGGAAACATCGCTGGAAAGCGCTGACGGAAGGCCTCGATATCTTCCTGCCAAAGTACCGACTTCGAGAATTTGCGCTGCAACCACCTCGCATCCAAGAGCGACGATAAACGCTAAGACAGACTTTCTTAACATGGAGCTACCTTCTTATTAATTTTGGAGAACACCAGTAAAGCAGATTTTGATTCGGCGAGATACATCACGGCTGGGTTGCGTCCAGAGAAGCTNACTATGCTGAGCTCGAAGTGGACGAGTCTTAGAGCTATAGACCGTGAAACGCCGTCATGCGCTTTATGTCACTGATCGGTATATGCCTGTTTGCCGCCGAGCTATCCCGAGTGCGCATTTCTGGAAAACGCCTACGGTTGGATCTGCGGAAGTTCAAAGCGGAGGATTGCTCCGTATTCCTCATCAGCTAATGCGTAGAGATAGCCATCTGGTCCTTGCTTAACTGCGGTGATTCGAGCGCCAAGATCCCTCAATAGGCTTTCTCTTCGGATCTCCTGGCCCCGTGAATTAAATACAACCCGTTCGACATGCCCTGTACCAGGAATACGGCCCTCCAGCATGGCACCCACGAATAGATTGCCCTGCCATTGCTCAACCTTGTCACCTGTGTAGAAAGCCAAACCAGCAGGCGCAATCGACGGCCACCAGATGATCTCCGGCTGCAAAATGTCATCCTCCCATTGTCTATCGCTGACCCAGTCGCCACGATACTGCCTGCTGTAAGAAACCACCGGCCAACCATAGTTAGCTCCCGGCCTGATAATATTGACCTCATCACCACCTTGAGGCCCGTTTTCGGATGCCCACAACTCTCCTGTTTCCGGATGGAAATCCATGCCGATCTGATTACGGTGCCCGACGGAATAAACTTCAGGCAAAAATTCGCCCGAGTCCAGAAAGGGATTGCCTGCCGCTGGAGATCCATTGATATCGAGGCGGAGCAGCTTGCCATAGTGTACCTTGGGGTCTTGAGCATAATCGCCCAATCCCAAATACATATACGCACCGCCCACTGACATCAAAAGGTGACCGTCCGGAGCAAAAAGCAACTTCGCTGCAGCTATGCCGCGGTCCAACCCCCGCGCGACAAAGATTTCCTCGACATTCGACAATTGCTCGCCATCAAGCGTCGCTCTCGCAAGCGCTACAGTCTGCTCGAGTTCNCCTTCAACTTCGATAGGTTTGGTGTAGCTCAGAAACAAGAGCGCATCATTATCTGGATGCAGGGCGACTGACATGAGCCCAGCTCGAAAGACTTCCGAATAAACTTCGGGAACCCCAACTATGGCACGGGGGAGGAGTTCTCCGTCGCGGACGACTCTGAGCTGCCCCGTATAGCGCTCAGTGACCAGAATATCGCCGTTGTCACGAAAAGCCATGTCAAACGGATTCNNCAGGCCTCGCGCCAAAGGCACCACGAGGATTTCACCAGCGTCAGATGTCTGAATCAAGCGCGGCCGTGCAAATTCTGACTCAAAATCTTTTTCAGCTTGCCCGTAACCGTCAATTGAAAAAGCCGCGGTCAAGATTGACATGGCCATACTGGAAAAAGCGGTGCTCAGCGCTTTTTGTGACATTATCTTACACCTCTTAGCGAGTTGAACCTTTTAATAAAGCATAAACCTGTACCCTGTTAAGTTCCAGACTGTCGATTCACATTGTCAGCACCTTCAAATTCTGAGATAAAGCAGTCTTTCAGAGCTCTACTGAGATTTCCGATATGAAAGCGATCAGAGTTAACGAGCACGGCGGCCCGCAAGTTCTTTCTTTCGAAGATGTTGAAATTCCGTCAATTGGCGAGGGAGAGGTGCTCGTTAAGGTCGAGTCGGCTGGCATTAATTTTATCGACACATACCAGCGCAGCGGCCTCTATAAAATACCTCTTCCCTCAACCTTAGGACTTGAAGCCTCTGGGACAGTGGTAGACATCGGAGCAAGCGTTACCGGAATGAACACCGGCGACAGAGTTGCCTACACCAATGTTTCTGGCGCCTACGCGGAATATGCAGCAGTGCCAGCAGACAAATTGGTCTCTGTCCCCGAAGGCCTGAGCTTTGACCAGGGCGCAGCTGCCATGCTTCAGGGTTGCACTGCGCACTACCTGTCCATGTCGACCTACAAAGTTCAACCGGGGGACCGCTGCCTCATTCATGCTGCTGCCGGAGGGGTCGGTCTACTACTAATTCAGATAGTGAAAATGCTTGGCGGCTTCGTCATTGGCACGGTCTCAACCGAAGCAAAGGCCGAACTGGCCCGCAACGCCGGCGCGGACGAAGTGATCCTTTACAATGATCGAGATTTTCAGTCAGAAGTCTTGCAAATTACCGATGGCGCTGGCGTCGATGTTGCCTATGATTCAGTCGGCGCAGCAACCTTTGCCAAGAGCATCGATTGCTTATGCCGGTTTGGTCACATGGTGCTATATGGCAATGCCAGCGGCCCGGTCACTGAGTTCAATCCTGCCACTTTAGGACCCAAAGGCTCATTATTTTTAACCCGCCCGACCCTGTTTGATTACCTGGCATCTCGTGAAGACCTTGTTTGGCGTAGCGGAGACGTATTCAGATGGGTAAGCGAAAATAAACTGAATCTGCGAGTGGAGCACTTCTACTCTCTGTCAGAGGTGCAGTCTGCACACCAAGCACTGGAAAGCCGACAGACCACCGGAAAAGTGATACTGAGACCCTGAGAATCCAATTTCTAAAAAGAAAAGGACAGCAAGCATCATGAAAACTAACATCTTGAAAACCGCTCTGCTTACCGCGTGGTTTGGTCTAACAATCAGTCAAACCAGCCTCGCACAAAACATTGATTTCGGTCGTGGCGAGGTGCTGGTAAAAGTACCAGCCTCCTATGAAGTCTCGCGAGCAACTCCTTTGATCATCTTACTGCATGGTTACACTTCAAGTGGCCAGAATCAGGACAATTATTTCAAGGTAAGTGATTTGGCAGATGACTATGGCTTTCTATTCGTTGCGCCCGACGGTGTCCAAGAGACTGGCGGGGCACAAAATCGGTTTTGGAATGCGTCTGATGCCTGCTGCAACTTTTTTAACGCGGAAGTCGATGACACCGCTTACATTCGCTCAATCATCGACGAAATGAAACAACGCTATAATGTAGACAGTAATCGCGTTTACTTGATTGGCCACTCCAATGGCGGCTTCATGTCATTCCGCATGGCATATGAGCATTCAGGCACCGTTGCCGCAATCGCCAGCCTTGCCGGCGCCAATCACCTTGAAGCACGCGATGCACCACCCCATACAGTGCATGTTCTGCAAATTCACGGCACAAATGACGAGACCATAGAATATCAGGGCGGCGAAATCATGAATTATCGCTACCCGGGCGCACTGAATTCAGTTCGACGTTGGGCCGAATATAATGGATGCAGCCAGGGTGGAGTTGGGCGCGAACTGCGCGATCTGGAAGCGAGCCTGCCGGGTCATGAGTCCGGTGTGCTGAAATTTGAAGTAGGGTGCAAAGCGGGAGGCTCGGCCGAGCTGTGGACTATTTCAGCCGGCACGCACATCCCTGTTCTGTCAGAGACGTTTTCTGCCCAAATAGTTGAATGGCTTCTGGCTCACCCAAAGAATAACTAGCAAGGCGATTCGAGAGAGCGGCCAGGAAGCTCGCGAGTCACTCCTGTCCGCGATCACCTTGCATATTCTTGCCTACCACTCAACCTGCTCTCCCTGCCAGTCAAGAAATTGAATCGATGCTTCTGATGACAGCTCACTCTGAATTCTCATTAGCCGATCGGCGACGTACTCAGGGGTAAACAGTTTTTCGGGGCTGATATTTTTCTGAAACGGTTTGGACAGTGGCGTGTTCGTGGTCCCTGGATGAAACAGGAGAAATCTCACCAGTGTTGTTTCTCGGCGATACTCCAGAGCGGCCGTTTTCATAAGCATGTTCAGGGCCGCCTTGGACGCTCGATAGGCATACCATCCCCCTCTTTCGTTATCACCAATACTGCCAACGCGAGCGCTCAGCGCGGTGATGACGCAGGGTTTCTTGTTGGTCCTGAGGAGGGGTTTTAATGCCTTCACCCATAACAGCGGAACAAAAGCATTGATCCTCATCACCGTATCTAAGTGGCTAATTGAAACGTTTTCCAGCCTTTTTTCCGGTGAAAAGCTCTCTTGATGTAGTATGCCATTACAGATAGTCACCCGATCAAATGACATCTTTGAGTCCCGTATCAGAGCGCAGACTGCTTCGATAGAAGACTCGGTGTAATCACATTGCAGCCATCGCGGGTGAGTGCCAGTCGAAGACTCCTCTTGGTCGCTAACTTTGCGGCTCACTGCAACGATAACGTCTCCCTGTTTGAGGCCTTGATTTATAATCGCCTGAGCGATTGCACTACTTGCACCGATTACTAGTTGCTGCATGAGATTTTAATTACTTCGCTTGGATTGTCGTCTTTCATTCGGGGCTCTGGAGGGGATCTTGAAACAAACTTCCGCATCGCAATGGGAATTGCCTGTGAGAAGACAAGAGATCTGACTGCGATACCTTGCAAAAAAGAGGTAGCCCAAATCGGCGACCCAGCGCACAAGCGGTAGGCGTAAGAATCTCAACCATTTGTGACGACCGACCAGAGCCCATGCCTGATGGGTTACATCCAGCCCATATATAAGCGTCCCATTGGCCAACAACCCATGAAGCTTGCGATCAGCTTCAATCGGGTCAATCTGAGGAAAGCGCTGCCCGAAACTTGGCTCGTTGATATCTTCTAGGCCAAGTTTTCCGAGCGAGTCGTATCGGCGCAACTCCTTCATCTCCGCCGAGCAAAGAGGGCAGCGACCGTCATAAAAAATCGTTAGCGAGATGTCTTCCATGAGCGGTTAATGAATCATGGCCAGAATAAGCAGGTGGGCGAAGCAAACAACGGTCGTTAGCGTCAGCCGAAATCTGAGATAGGCTGAGCCCATGTCGTCTAGCAATATGGCTTGGGTTTTGTGCTCAACCAGGTAGACCGAGATAAAACCGATCAGAGAAACCGCGAGCCCCGCTGACAGGTAAGCTTCCCCCAACAGCATAGCCGACCAAGCAGTCAGCGCAAGTATATTGCTAACTATGAGCAAAAACCGACTGACAGCAGACTCCCCGATTTCCTTGGCCTTACCCCACAAAGCGCCGCCCAGAAAACTAAGAATTACCACACTGTAGCTAAGGAATAGGAACGACGCAGAACGTTCCCCAAAAGGCACGTTGGCATAGACACCCCAGGCTGCGGCAAAGAATGGCAGCAAACCAGCAAAGCCCAAAGAATTGGTTAAAAGCGGATTTTTAATGCTCTCCATGATGGCTGGATAGTACGAAGAAACATCGCGGGCAGTTCTTCATTAAGGTCTGAATCAGTAGCTAAAACGCAGCTACAAGCGATGCCCAAAACTCCCAATAGTGGATACCCATGATTGCGCCTGATCACCGATGCCAAAGGGCACGTCGGCATGAATCGAAAATGCGAAATACGCTGGCGTCGACCTGACTGAGTATTTTTTACACACAATTGAGCACTCGCGCCCCACCGCTTCGTTGGACCAGATCACCCTCGTTGAGTAAAACTCGCCGGGTTTCTGGTTTCCCTGCCAAACCACAGCGATTGCTGGAATTGATCGTAATAAAACCATCTATTTCAATATCTTATGCGATATGAAAAGCTAATTTCGCAATATCTCAAAGTAGACAAATCGGCTGGTTAGGATTACGCTAAGCAGAATCTAATAAAAAGCCTAATTAACAAAAGGTATCGTCATGAAACTCTCCGATTTCTTACTGTGCACACTGATCCCTGTGGGCCTTGCCTCTGCGGCAACGGCCCGAGAAGATGCACCAACCTTCTATCAGGATGCCCTGCCGGTTTTCATGAACAACTGTGCCGCTTGCCATCAGGACAACCCGCCTGATGTAGGTGGAATCAGTGCACCAATGTCCCTCATGGATTACGAACAGGCGAAGATATGGGCCCCGCTGATCAAAAATGCAGTGGCCTCAGGCTACATGCCGCCTTGGGGTGCCCATGAACGTCATCGCGGAGAGTTCAAAGGTGAGCGCTACATGGATAAGGCAGACAGGGATCTGCTGATCGCTTGGGCGAATGGCGGCGCACTGGAGGGCGACCCAGAAGCCGCAAACGACGCACTAACCTCGACAAGCGTTGGTACGGCCATCCCCGAGTCAGGCTGGTGGANCGGTGACCCAGATCTCGTTGTCGGCTTCGAAAAATCAGTCTACGTNGGNGATGAAATAGAAGACTGGCAGCCNACAGTGCAAATGCCGGTGCCNGAGGGNGCNCACGAAAATCCAAAGTGGATTTCAATGGCTGAATTAGATCCNGGNGGNCCTTGGGTCCACCATATCGTCTCNAGTCATATGGGCGTCGGAGTCCCCGGCCGNGGTCCGTTTACATATCCAGAAGGATGGGGGGTCTTGTTGCCAGAAGACCCGTTCATAACCGTTAATATGCATTATCACAAGGAGACAGGTGAAGGCACTGGTGTCATTGATAATACCCGAGCAGGCTTTAAGTTTTACGAAGATGGAGATGTCATTGACTACGTGGTAGAGACTAACCTATTGCCTCATCGAGGTTGGACTATACCCGCCGGCGCCCCAAATTATGAGGTCACCAATACCCATGAAATTACAGATGATATATACCTGCTTTCCATGGGGCCTCATATGCATTATCGCGGCAAAGCGATGCGCTATGAACTCGAATA
Source organism: Gammaproteobacteria bacterium (assembly GCA_002719575.1). Classification (GTDB taxonomy): domain Bacteria; phylum Pseudomonadota; class Gammaproteobacteria; order Pseudomonadales; family Pseudohongiellaceae; genus UBA9145. The sequence goes on from PBHS01000013.1 coordinate 28,960, forward strand.
TCCGGATGGTGAGCGCGAAGTGCTACTGTGGGTTCCCAAGTATGACTTTAATTGGCAGTTTCTTTACGAGTACGAGACACCAAAATTTATCCCGGCAGGCTCAACGCTGCACATGAGTTGGTGGTTTGACAACTCAGAGGGCAATCGCTGGAATCCAGACCCAAGCCAAGATGTGATCTATGGGCCGGAAACCACGGATGAAATGGCTAACGCTCGAATCTATTATGCTCCGACCACACCCCGCGGAATAGTCGTCGGCCGCGACTTGCCTCGCGATGTTCTGAAGCGAGCTCAGGAGGAAGAACAGCGCCGACGGGAGAATGCAAGACTGCTAGTGCAGAGCGAGAATGATTTTTCTTGGCTGAAACAAGACGGCAGGGACTAAGTGTTTTTTGAAACATATAGAGGCGAGCGCGATAGCCTTTGGCTTTCCAAGATCTAGATCAGTCATGCTAACACATCGGCGCAAGTTCACTTCCTGTCAACTCAGGCTGCTCGCCTTATCGACATAAGCTTGCTGAGAATGTGATGTCCAACGAACCGAGGCAATCAGGTCATTCGGCTACCGCCCGCAACCCGTTGCTGCATGGCTGATCAACCAGCGCTGACATTGTCGTCAGTCAGGGCTTTTGTTTGATTATTCAATAGGAAATAAGCCAGTGATAAGAACGTCCTCAGCACCTGTTGTATTCAAGGTTCTCACTGTCCTGCTGAGTGTGCTTCTGGTAGCGTGTAGCGAAAGTAATCAGAAACTCAGCGCAAGCACGACCCGACCCAACATACTCTTAATTTTGGCGGATGATCTTGGCTTCAGCGACCTAGGTGTTTATGGAAGTGAGATTCCCACTCCCAATATCGATTCGCTGGCTGCTTCAGGCACTTTGCTCACGAACTTTTATGCCAATGCAACCTGCGCACCCTCACGTTCAATGCTTTTATCAGGCATGGACAGTCACGCTGTGGGGTACGGATTTAACCCCTCCGCAGCTCGACGTTTGCCAGTGCTGACAGGGCAGCCCGGCTACAACGGGAACTGGCCTGCACCCATCACTTCTTTTGTAAACCAATTTTCCGACTCCGGCTACTACACATTTATGGCCGGCAAATGGCATCAGGGGCGAGGACCGAACGCAGACCCGCTGGCGCGGGGTTTTCAAAAGGCTTTCTATCTGATGGAAGGCGGCGCGAGCCACTTTTCTGATGCTGCCGGACAAACTTCTGCTGCGCCAGTAGCCAGCTACTTTAATAACGATGAGCCGGTCACCGCGCTACCTTCCGAGTTCTATTCTACCCGGTTCTACGTCAGCAAGGTCATCGATTACCTCGAACAGCAGAGGAAAGGCGATGACAGACCTTTTTTTGGCTATCTCGCCTTCACTGCCCCCCACTGGCCACTTCAGGTCCCTGACGGTTGGCTGGACCGCTTTGCAGGAAAGTATGATGAAGGTTGGGAGGTCATCCGTGACAGGAGAATTGAAGCTGCTAAAGAAAAAGGCTTGGTGCCGTTTAATGCTGAAATACCACCCTTTCCTCGAGCCCTAGGGAATTGGTCAGAACTGGATCCTGAACAGCAAACCCGAGAAGCGCGACGAATGGAGCTGTATGCCGCCATGATTGCCTATATGGATCAGCAGGTCGGCCGGCTGATCGAATATTTGAAGGCGTCAAATCAGTATGATGATACCCTAATCGTCTTCCTCTCTGATAATGGACCGGAAGGAAACAACATTGAATTCGGCCTGTCTGATAACCGGGATTGGTTACCGACACGCTTTGACCAGTCTCTAGCCAATATGGGCCGGAGCAATTCTTATGTCACCTTCAGCAGAGGCTGGGCCCATGTGAGCGCGGGCGCGCTAAATCAGTACAAAAGCTTCTTGGGCGAAGGCGGCGTTCGCGTGCCGGCTATATTCAGTTATCCCGGCCAAATTGTCGATAGCCGGCAGCTGGAATCACTGATTTCCATTATGGATGTCGCTCCAACTCTCATGGACTTCGGCAAGGTGACAGCCAACCCGCAATTCATAATGCATGGGCAGTCAGCAGCAAGGCAACTACTGAGCGAGGAAAATCTGCCTGTACGCCCTCATCTGGCAATGGAGACTTATGGCAACAGGGCCGTCTGGCGGGATAAATTAAAGCTCTTATGGGATTGGCAAGACCGAGACTGGCACCTTTACAATCTTGCTGCAGATCCGGGCGAGACCGCTAAATTGGGCGATAAATTTGCAGATGAGAAAGCAGAGATGATTGAGATTTTTGCCGAGTTCGCTGCCGCGAACGGAGTCGTGGTCCTGCAAGACGAAGTGGGCTATGCACGATATGCTGACCAGATTAATTCCTACTGAGCTAACCACCAGTATGGGCGTTTCTCAATATTGCGCACGATTCAAAAGCAAGCAACCATGTTGAATGTAGAAGGACACGCCGTTCCACAAAGCCACTATATCAATGGAAAATGGATCGAAGGACAGGGCAGCTTCTCCGTTTTCTCACCGATAGATGGTGTGGTACTTGGTGACATGCCCGCTGGCACAGAGACAGACGTACAAGCGGCAATCGCCAGCGCAAGCTCTGCTTTCCCCGCTTGGGCAGCTCTAAGTGCCGAAGGCAGATTGCCCATTCTCAAACGTTTTGCTGAGGAAATTGGTCGGCGCGCCGAAGCTCTGTGCGAAGTTGAATCTACTGATGCAGGCATACTCCTATCGCGGCTCCAGCACGGAATTATCCCTCGCTCGATGCTCAACATNACCTGGTTTGCTGAGGCAGCAATTACCCTGCAAGATCGNATCATCGAAACTCCACAAGCGAAACATTTTGTGCGACATGATCCGGCTGGAGTCTGCGCGATAGTTACGCCCTGGAACGCACCGCTGATGTTGACTACCTGGAAAATAGGGCCCGCCCTTGCCTCTGGAAACACCTGCATCATTAAACCACCGGAATGGGCGCCCCTCTCCAGCGCATTGTTAATGGAAGCTGCCGATGCAGCCGGGTTGCCACCCGGGGTACTCAATATGGTTCACGGTGAAGGCCGCCCGACCGGGTCACATCTGATTTCAGAGCCACACCTTGCCAGAATTTCGTTCACAGGATCTGTGCCGACAGCCAAGGAGATCGCGGTAGAAGCTGCGCGAAATCTGGTGCCGTGCAGTCTTGAATTGGGAGGCAAATCGCCGTTTATTGTTCTCGAAGATGCCGATCTGGATCTTGCAGCACGCACTGGCGCCTTGATGTATCGAAACGCGACTCAGGTTTGCCTTGCTGGCACGCGCTTTCTGGTCCATGAAAAAATCCGTAGTGAATACACTNAAAGAATGGCCAAGCATGTGGCCTCTCTTAAAGTCGGGAACCCTCAACTTCCTGACACTGAGGTAGGCCCATTAATCCATCCTCACCAGTTGGCAAAAGTCGAAGCCTTCACACAGCGCGCTATCCAGGCNGGAGCCGAAGTACTCTGGGGAGGAGCGCGTCATGAGGCAGGGGATCTGTACTTTCAACCAACGATGCTCAGTAAGGTCAACCATGATGCCGAAATTGTTCAGGAAGAGGTCTTCGGGCCCGTCTTGGTGCTGCAAACGTTCGCTTCAGATGAGGAGGCTATCGCGCTGGCTAATGACACGGTCTATGGACTTGGTGGCGTCTGCTTCGGCAAAGAATCCCATGCAAAAGTGGTATCGAATCAGATAAAAACGGGTTTCATCTGGATCAACTCATTTGGCATTCGTGATCTGGCAGCACCATTCGGTGGCTGCAAGCATTCGGGTATCGGTCGCGAAGGAGGCGAATGGAGTTTTGAATTCTTCTGTGATGTAAAAGACGTTATCGTACCGAAAAAACCGTTCGTACCAAGCTTCGCCCAACGCTAGGAGTATCAATCTTGTCCCAAGGAAAAATTGTTGGAGCCGCGCTTGCTTCTCATCATCCCGGCTTGTTTCAGACGGAGGAGTTCCGTATCGCAGCTGGCGATGGCCGCGATTCAGACTTGATTCAGGGATTTCTGCGATTGAGAGAAAGAATCGAAGCGAGTGGCGCCGAAACCATTGTTCTGTTTGATACGCACTGGTTTACCACAGGCTGTCATCTTGTAGATGCGGGATCTCACTATGAAGGTGTTTTCATTTCTGACGAAATGCCATGGTATTTACATGGCCAGAAATACAATTATGACGGCGATCAGGCGCTTGCAAAAATCTGCGCGGAGGTCGCTTCAGAGCGTAAGGTTGTTGCTCGCGCCATAGATGAGCCAACTCTGCCGCGCCATTACGCAACCATCAACGTGGTTAATGCGATGATTCGCGGGGAGCGGGTAATGTCCGTTGGCTCGTGCCAAACGGCCGCGACTGAAGATTTTCTCGAGATGGGGGCCGTCATCGGTGAAGCCATCAAACGCAGTGGTCGCAAGGCTATGCTACTCGCATCTGGTGCCCTGAGTCACAAATTTCGTAACATAAACGCAGTGCCTTCTCACCCCAGAATCTATCATCCTGACAATGTCTCATCCGATTTCAACCGTGAAAGTGATTACCGGGCAATAGCCTTGCTTGAACAAGGGAAGCACGAGGAGATTCTCAATCGCTTTGACCAGGAATATCGACGAGTCCCATGGGAGGCATGGGGAGCGCACTATCTGCAGATGATCGGCGCTTTAGGTGGTTATGACTGCACCGCCAAAGGCATTGCCCTGTCAGAATATGAGAACGCTCACGGTACAGGTAACATTCATATCTGGTTTGACGTGTCGCAGGAGAATCCTCGCAACTAGGAGTAATCAATGTCAGTATTGCACGGCCCGCGCCTAGAAAAACGCTTGATCAAACTGCAAGACAAAGCCGCATGGGCAACAGCGCTAGATTCNGGCACTTTGCGGCTTGAAGACGGCACGGAGATTCATACTGAAGAGGCAACTCATCTTGCGCCCTGTTTGCCGACTAAAATTATCTGCCCACACTTAACCTACCAATCGCGAGGCATCGAATCCCGCAACAAACCACACCCTACGCCTGAGCCCACTTACTTCATGAAGCCCATCACTGCTCTTAACCACCACAAAGGCGAAATCTTCAGGCCGGAAGACTGTCGGTATCTTAACTACGAGGGCGAATTTGCCGCGATCATTGGCAAGGAAACTCGAGACATTACTCCTGAGGAAGCCTGGAATCATATTGCCGGCTTCGCCCCGGCGCTTGATATGGGCATCCACGACTTTCGTGATACGGATTCAGGCTCCATGCTGCGCGTCAAAGGGGGTGACGGTATGTGCCCGATCGGGCCGGGAATTGTCTCCGGCGTGGATCCAAGAAAGCAAACGTTGCGAACATATCGTAATGGCGAACTTGTACAGGAAGCCAACATTGAAGAAGAGTTGATCTGGGGTCCAGATTACATGGTTGCAGACCTTGCTCGCCATATTACCTTGATGCCTGGAGATATTGTGCTGACAGGAACCCCTTGCCATTCTCGCTCGCTTGAGGTGGGAGACACGATCGAAGTTGAGGTTACGGGCCTCGGAAGACTTTCCTGCAACATTTCCAGCCGACCGAGCCCAAAGGCAGAAGCTGGACATCAACCTACCAACAGCGACGAAGTCAGACGCGTCGCGCTTGGTAACGATGACAGAGTGCCCAAACATTTCAAAGAGAATTATCGTAGAGCTGGCAGGTTGCTTCGAGAGGAGAAGCCGCAATGAAGATTGGAATTGTCGGCGCAGGGGCGATCGGTCTCTGGCTCGCGGGACGACTCGCTAGTGCAGGTGCCAAAGTTTCGGTGCTGGCCCGGGGCAAAACATTGGAGACACTCACCAATTCTGGAGTTACAGTCCTCTCCGGAGACGGACAGTTGAACGCCAATGTCTCTGCCAGCGACCGCCCGGCAGATTTCGGGCACCAAGATCTCGCAATCTTCGCCGTCAAGGGGCAGGACTTGCCGAATGCTGCTGAGTCGGCCCAGGCCATGATCGGCCCTACTACCCTACTGATGCCAGCAATGAACGGAGTGCCCTGGTGGTTCCTGAAAGCCGCCGATGGCGAACTTGGGGCACAGCTCCTACGCTCAGTCGACCCCGAAGGCAAGTGCGAAAGGAATCTTCCGATAGATCAGGTAATCGGCTGCGTAGTGCATGCCTCTTGTTATGTTGAGCGACCGGGGGTCGTGAGCCACGTGATGGGCAACAGTTTTATCATCGGAGCCGCCGGCCAGCTTAAGGCACCGGAAGTTGGACGGGTGCAAGGAGCGCTAACAAGCGCGGGCTTTGAAGCGGGCCTTTCTGCCGATATACGTTATGAAATATGGTACAAGCTATGGGGAAACATGACTATGAATCCGATTTCAGCCTTGACCGGGGCAAGCTGTGACTTGATTCTGGATGATTCGAATGCCACAGCATTCGCTTCCGCCATCATGGATGAGGCCTCTGCCATTGGCGCAGCAATTGGCTGCCCGATTACTCAGTCTCCTAACGATAGACATGACGTTACCCGGCGACTTGGTGCTTTCAGAACATCCATGCTGCAAGATGCCGAAGCCGGGCGCCCACTGGAAATAGGTGCCTTGTTGGAAGCGCCACGGGAAATCGCGCAGCTCGCAGGCATTGCGACTCCAGCGCTAGATAATTTGCTCGGATTGATGCGAGTCTTCAGTGCGGCACGCGACGCTGGGGCTTACTAGCAGGCCTGATAAGATTGAGGAATCGCTATTTAGCCTGTCATCTTGTGAAATCAGCGAGCACTCGCTTACCGTTGGAGATCAGCAGACCGGCATCGGAAGTCACTCCGAGTAATCGAGCGCCAGCGCGCTCACAGCGTCGTAAGAACTCCTTATCACCAGAAAACACTCCGCTCGACATGCCTGCGCCTACCGCCTGCCCGATGCCTTTAAGCACCGCATCCTGAACGGTGGCGTCTGTCGATTTACCCAAACTACCGAATGAAGCGGCAATGTCAGCTGGTCCGAAGAATACTGCATCGATCCCCTCCACCGAGAGTATCTCTGGGAGATTGGACAGCCCAGTTTTTGTTTCAATTTGCACAATGACCTTGACGTCAACATTCGCAAAAGTCAGATAATCATCATTAAGATTCCATCGCGAAGCCCTTGACAGACCGGCGCCAACTCCGCGGAAACCGGACATTGGATAGCGAGTGGATCCGACAATTGCCCCCGCCTCTGCGGCATTCTCTACCATAGGAACTAGCAAATTACTGACACCAATATCAAGGTAGCGCTTTATCAGTGACGAATCATGATTCGGCAATCGCACGACTGGAATCGCAGGGTAGGCCGCCACCGCCTGCAGCTGGCCCAAAACAGAGGCCAAGTCATTGGGCCCATGCTCGGCATCAATCAAAAGCCAGTCATAGCCGGTAGCTGCTAGTGCTTCTGCCACAAGCGGAGAAGCAAGATTCAGCCAGGCACCAATGAGACTGGGCTGATTTACCGATGGAATCGCAATCGACTTATTAAGAAGCGGATCAGCCATCAGTCAAATCCAAGGCTTATCACACCAAGTTCACCGTAATTCGCGTAGAATGTATCTCCTGATCTGACCGTTACAGGGCTGGTAAACGAACCACTAAGTACCAGGGCTCCGGCTTCCAAGCGCTCTCCATGAGCAGCAATCTTATTGACCAGCCAAACTACGCCCTGTGCAGGGTGTCCTAAAACAGCCGCAGCCACACCAGAGTCTTCAATGATCTCGTTCCGGCTGAGCGTTGCACTGATTCTTACCAGATCAACAGAGTCGGGACGAATCGGCGTACCTCCAAGAACAACCGCGGCATTAGCAGCGTTGTCAGAGATCGTATCGAGTACCTTGCGCTGCTCTCCAGTGTCTGAGTCCTCTATTTCAATGCGAGCATCGATAAGCTCAAGCGCGGGGATAACCCATTCGGTCGCCGCCAACACATCGGTAAGGCAGCAGTCGGGGCCCTCTAGGGGCGCGTTGATACGAAACGCCAGCTCGGTCTCCAGTCTGGGCACGATATAGGAAGAAGAATCCAACCGCGCACCTGAGTGCACAATCATGCTGTCAAGGAGCTGGCCATAATCAGGCTCAGAGATTCCCGCAGAACGCTGCATGGCGCGCGACGTTAAGCCGATTTTCCATCCAACCAGCTTCTGCCCAGACGCAATTTTCAGCGAAACCCAGGCCCGCTGAATCGCATATGCATCAGCGATATCCATGCTTGGAAATTTCCGGGAAACATGTCCAATCTGGATCCGACTTCGTTCCGCGTGATCGAGCTGCTGTGCGACAGCTTGCGCCTCTTCCTTTGAAATAGCCATAGTTCCTTTCCTGAGTCGTATATCATGCCATCGTGTAACCGTTACGGAAACTTGCCCAAACCTGATGCGTAAAGCAAGCAGTTAATGTGTAGCTTGACCCTATTCCGCGCCCAAATTAAGATCGAGGTAGGCGGCCTCCGAGTATCTCATGACAACAACAAGCGTCCGCGGGCAATTCCGCCATCAACATTGAATAAACTCTATTTCAAGCAGGCTATTGCCTCTCTGGGCCCCGGGTTACTCTACGCCGCGGTCGCCGTTGGCATATCTCATCTGGTTCAGGCAACCCGAGCTGGTGCGGATTACGGCCTTGCAATGGGTGTCATCGTAGTCTTCGCCTGTCTGATGAAATATCCAGGGCTGCGCTTTGGTGGTGAATATGCTGCCGCGACGGGCAAAAACCTCGTGGTCAATTACCGCGAACGCGGCCTGCTTATTTTCAGCCTGTTCTCTGTCAGTCAGCTGTTCAGTATGGTTTTCATTATAGCAGCCGTTGCATTATTTTCCTCGGGGCTGCTTCAGGTTGCACTGGACTATCAAGCTGGCCCGGTAATGAGCGTTTTTCTGATGTTGACCCTGGTAGCCATTCTGCTCATCAGCGGACACTACAAAGCTCTGGAAAGAATCACTAAAAGCATCGTCATCAGTTTTACCGTGTTAACCGTTGTCTGTTTGCTTTTGGTAATTGATCGGCTGACTTGGTCATGGTCAATGCTTGCTTTTCCCACGTTTGATGCACCCACCGTACTTTTTGTCGCCGCATTGGTTGGATTCATGCCTTCTCCTACTGATGCATCAATTCTGCAGTCCCTTTGGACTGTGGCTCGTGCGGAGAATGAAGGCCGTCGCGCGACGAAAGAGGAATCCCGTCTCGATTTCAATGTCGGCTATATCACTAGTTGCGTGCTGGCGGTCTTTTTCCTTTTTCTGGGAGCCGCGATCCTATACGAAAGCGGTGTAGAAATGCCAAGTGACAATGCTGGTTTTGCACGGCGCCTGCTTGAGGTTTACACCTCAATCATTGGCGAATGGAGCTTCTACTTCATCGCCGTTACGGCGCTGTGCGTAATGCTCTCGACAGCCCTCACAGTTACCGACGGCATGACCCGCATGGCACTTGCTATCGGCAACGAATCGCTTCCAGGGCCGCACTGGCATACGGAACTTTTTTACAATATTGGACTGATCGTTCTCAGTCTTTCGGCGTTACTAGTCATTTGGCTGCTGCTGCAGTCTTTTTCCTCATTCATGGATATGACGTCAGTGATTGTTTTNATTGTCGGGCCATTCCTCGCGCTGCTTAATCACCAAGCAATCTACAGCGACGAAATCCCGAAGGAAAAACAGCCGGGACAATTTATTCGCGTCTGGAGTCTCGTGAGTATTTTCAGCCTATTCCTGCTGATGGCTGTTTATCTCTATTACAGGCTTTTTGGATAATAAACGTGACCGAAAACTTCCACTTTCCGACCAAACCTCACTTCTATAGATCAGGCCCGAGCCCTATGGCCAACACACTCACACCCTAACCAGGAATCTCTNTATGCCTACATTCAAGGACCAAGGCCTTATCCGGCAGGATAACTTCATCGATGGCGCATGGGTTAGCTCAACTCAGTCAATGCAGGTAACCAACCCGGCAACAGGAGAGACCATTGCGCAAGTTGCAGATGGATGCAGCAAGGACGCCGAATTGGCCGTCGAAGCCGCTCACCGCAGCTTCGCCGACTGGAGCAGGACAAGCGCAAANGAGAGNAGNTCAATCCTNCGNNGCTGGCATGATCTAATAATTGAAAATGCCGATGATCTCGGTGCTNTAATGACGTGGGAGCAGGGAAAGCCACTTNNTGAAAGCATCACTGAAATAAAATACGGCGCCGCATTTGTAGAGTATTACTCAGAGGAAGCCAAGCGAATCTTTGGGGCGACAATTCCAACCATTGCACCCGAACGCAGACTACACACCTACAAGCAAGCCGTAGGTGTTGTTGGCGCGATCACGCCTTGGAATTTTCCCAATGCTATGATCACTCGCAAGGCTGCCCCTGCCCTTGCAGCCGGATGTACCATCGTCATAAAGCCTGATCCAGCGACTCCGCTGTCAGCGCTTGCACTCTGTGAGCTAGCGCAGCGTGCCGGCCTCCCAGCAGGCGTCCTCAATGTTGTGGTAGGTAGTGACAGTCAGGGGATTGGAGAGATTCTCACTCAGCACCGTCAGATTGCTAAATTTACTTTCACTGGCTCTACCGCTGTAGGCAAGCTTTTGATGAACCAGTGCACCGGCACAGTGAAGAAAGTCTCGCTTGAACTTGGCGGCAACGCCCCTTTCATTGTCTTTGAAGATGCAAATCTTGACGAAGCAGTCAGCCACTGCATCGCCACCAAGTTTCGTAACTGCGGCCAGACCTGCGTGTGCACTAACCGAATTTTTGTACAGGAATCTGTCGCAGAATCATTTACCCATCNGCTCATAGGGGGCATCCAATCTCTTAAAGTAGCTGATGGTTTTACAGCTGGCACTGATATTGGTCCAATGATCAATGAGCAGGCCGTCGTCAAAATGGAGAATCTGATCAACGACGCGGTCGCTAAGGGGGCAGAGCTGATTTTGGGAGGCAGCAGACATGAACAAGGAGGGTTGTTTTTTCAACCCACGCTGCTGAATTCGGTAGACGACACGATGGACCTGGTTACCAGAGAAATCTTCGGCCCAATCGCGGCCATTCAAACTTTTGAAAGTGAAGATGAAGTCGTCGAGAAAGCAAATGCGACCGACTATGGCCTGGCTGCTTACTTTTTCACTCGGGACGTAGGTCGCGTTATGCGCGTTGCAGAAGCTCTGGAGTACGGAATTGTTTGCTCAAATTCTGGCGTATTTTCAACGGAAATTGCGCCGTTTGGGGGCTGGAAACAATCGGGCATAGGATCTGAAGGGGGCAAAGAGGGTATTGCAGATTTTTTAGAAACAAAATTTCACTCAATGGGCGGGATCAACCAATGAGCCACAATCCATTCCGAAGGTGTAGTGAGGCTCCCATGCAGCGAATTCAGAGTGTGTTCCGCGGTTGCAGCAGCAAGCACGTCAGAATTTTAAAGGCTGCTGGCGTGAGGAAAACAGGAAAATTCGATCAGCGAACACTTTGTAGTGCTACTCGCGAAGAGCTGAAGGAATGTTGAGCCATAACCGTGCGCGCCACGTAGTTAAGTCTTCAGCGCCAAACTATTGGAACAACGAATGAAAATCAAACTTTCCGAATTGCGCCGGCTTAACTTCGTAGAGAAAGTCACCCTGCACTGCCACGATCAGAGTCTCTATCTGGTCTCCGCGCGGATTGACAACGCGGAGCGCTACGTCACTGATGAACAGGGAAATTTCCTCAAGTCATTCAACAAGCTTGAGTTGCAAAGCAAGTTTAAAGGCATAACCGTCGGCGAAATGGTGCTCAGACACCAAAGTCCGTATGACGAAATGATTGGTCTGTCTGAAGAACCATCAAACAACACACTGGAAGTTCTAATCGGCGGTGAGGCCTACGCGCTGCAGCCAGGCGACTCTGACAGGCTTAATTGACGTTGGAAGACGCTCCACCGAAATTTGCCAATTTAAAGCTATGCACTCCGAATACCACGCAAGTTAGTGCAAGTTTCGCCAGCCTGATTGAAGGTAAATCCAAATACTGGATCCCGAGGCCTTCCCTCTCACTCTATTTGACACCAACCACGTAGCAAAGCCAGCTATCATCGTTTGGTGCATCATCAACCGCCTGCCAATCAGCATCCTCTTCCTCGTCGGCGACATCCCAGTACACTTTGCTCAATCTGAAGCCTGCTTCCGCCAGCATTTCGCGAACCTCAGGGATAGTCCAGAAGCGCCAGTGGTATTCAAAAGCCTTTTCGATCATGCTGCCGTCTGCAAACTTAAAATGGATATAAAAAGAGCAATCAGCGGAGACAGGATTGAAGGAAGCCTGCTCCCAGTGGTATTTGAAACCATTCTTACCCTTAACAATTGTGCGCTTGTCGGTCACGTCAGAGGCATAGCATTCCTTCCCGCCCATCATATCCATAACCATGACGCCTTTTTCTTTAAGATTTTCATATGCCATCCTAAAGTAATTCAAGACCTCCTCCCGAGTCTTGAAACACCAGAAAGAGAAGTTCTGGGCAGCCAGCACATCAACATTCATAGCGGTTCGCGAGCGTGCGTCTTGTTCGTGAACCTCGACTCGCTTAGCCACTTTGGCTTTTAGTTTGCCTAAATTATGTTCAACACCCCAAGCTAGCGTTTCAGGGCAGATATCAAACCCTACCGCCTGGCGATTCTTATCTGACTTCGCCCACTCACATGACACCGCAAAGGTGCCACAGAAATCCTCTCTTAGCGTCAAAGGCTTGGCCTTAAAGGCTTCCCGATAAACCTGGTCGAAAACATGAACCTCATGATCTGGTTCCTGCACTGAACGCTGATAGCAGACAAATTTGTCTGCCAGTTCTGCTAGGCAGGGCTGTTCGCTGTTTTTCAGTTTCTTCCCGCGTTTTATCTTAGTCATGGCTTTCTTCTCGAGCTGAGTGGGCGAGCCTTAACCTAACGAATAAGAGACCGATTCGCAATGATGCTGAGCCTTTATGGCTGGTTAACTCGAGTGGACTAAATAAACGGCTTGCTTAGTTAATCCAATCGATTCAGCGCTTATCTGAAGTACGGTGTATGATTGAAGTTAGAATGCGCGTTTACCAAAGGCAGAGTATAAAATGACAAAGCGAATACTGATGACGATTATTCTGTTCACACAAATGGACTTAACTTTTGCAGCAGAGCAATCAACAGTTCGCCTTCGAGCACGAGATGCAGGTCTTGTCGTAGGCGTTTTTGAACCAGGAGAATATAACTCTATAACGGATGTGGATGGCGTTCTTGTTGGCCATGAAACAGTCATCAAAGGAGACGACATCCGAACCGGCGTGACAGCTATTATCCCCGTATCGGGCAATATGTATACACATCCGATCCCAGCCTGGGTGACTGTCGGAAACGGCTATGGAAAAATGATTGGAGAAACCCAGATCAGAGAGTTCGGCGAACTGGAAACCCCAATTCTGCTTACCTGCACGCTGTGTGTCTGGAGCGCTGCAAACGCATTGAAAGAGTGGGTCTACAACCAACCAGGCATGGGGGAACATACCATCAATCCTGTTGTCGGAGAAACGAACGACGGTCGTGTAAACAACATGTGGGCCGATCCCATTCAGCGAGAGCAGGTCTTTAGCGCACTTTCAAGAGCCAGCAGTGGCGCTGTCGCTGAAGGCAGCGTTGGTGCCGGAACCGGCACTCAGGCTTTTGGTTGGAAAGGCGGGATCGGCACCAGTTCTAGGGTCCTACCGGAAGAATTCGGAGGCTATACTGTGGGAATACTGGTACAAACCAACTATGGTGGCTTTATGACGATAAATGGCGCCCCGGTCGGCAGAGAATTGGGCACCTATCCCTTTCGTGATCAACCTGCTCCGACTGACGACGGCGAACTAGAAGACGGATCCATTATGATCGTCATTGCGACGGATGCTCCGCTCAATGCGCGCAGCCTGGACCGGTTGGGTTTTCGGGCGCTTATGGGGCTTGGGCGCACTGGATCCTATGCCAGCAATGGTTCGGGCGATTATGCCATTTCTTTTTCCACCAATCCTGCCGTGCGCAAACCGCGCGTCAGCAAAACACCAGTTGGTATTGAGGATCTGGTCAACGCTGCGATGTCCCCTCTTTTTGCAGCGGTCTCAGAAGCAACGGAAGAAGCAATTTACAATGCAATTTTCAAAGCCACGACGATCAGCAGCACTCGCGGCAAGCTAGAGGCTGTACCCTACAATAAACTTATCCGAATCCTCGAAAAACACCAGGTACTTAACTGGGATGAGACGATCCCTCCCTAGGGGGGAACCTTCCAATTGTTGGATACCTTCGGATTGATAATGAAAGCTCTCAACATCTTATTTTCAGTTTAGTCCTTTGTTTGACTCGCCATGTCCCATGAATTAAATCGACGATTTCTAGTCACCCACACCAGCTGGCTGTCTCTCACGCTGACCATTCCTCTCCGGCAACAAGCCTCCGCACAACAACATGAGTCCGGCTACGAGCGCGTCATGCCCTTTCTGAATGAAGCGCCTCACCGGTGAATTCGGCAATACACCCCTTACTACCTACTCGATTTTCGTCTGAAAGCCGGTGATAAATCCCGAGCCCATGTCTAAGATGAGGCAATCCTGTTCACTTATGACGGTCCTCGTTCACGATGGATTGAACGAACCGATAAATCGCAATGATGAACCAAGCGGAATGGAGTAGAACCCACAATTGAAGACACGTGATTAAGGCCATGCTACTTTAAGCTGAAGCCTCTTGAAAAAACTGTTATGCAGAACCATATCGAACCGTACTTTGTTATACTGAAGGATAAAAATGTCGTACAGTTANNGCNAGCTGACAGGCGTGGCTCGAGAGNAGACTTGTGCCAGTGAATCGGCCTAGCGAGCGAACCGCCCAGAATATCGAATAACTCATGTCAGCGACTCAACAGTCGCTATCATTATGAATGATGGTAGACAGCAGCATTAAACATGCATTCAACGCTGGCTCTTCAAGCCACGTCTCTGTCTTTACATCCTCTTTATGAGACATCCCAGTATCACTAAATTTTGTGGTGATTCAATTTTTCTAGCTTATGCAGACGGAGTGCATATCAGTGCAAGCTATTGTTNAGTCTGAAGAACTTAAAATTATTTCTGACCTTAGTCGNTACGATATTCANGACGTTNCNGAAATTTACNACAACCCNACNTACAANNTGCTGTTCNNGCANGAAACNGAAGGTTCGTTGAGCGGGTATGAGCGCGCGACCATCACCGAATCCGGAGCCGTATCGGTAAATACCGGGGAGTTCACCGGGCGCTCTCCAAAAGACAAATATCTGGTAAAAGATGCCTCAACTTGCGATACGGTGTGGTGGGCAGATCAAGGCGCTAACGACAACAAGGCCATCGGCGAGGCGGTTTGGTGTGATCTTAAGAAGTTGGTTACCCAGCAACTGAGTTGCAAAGCTCTTTATATCGTTGATGCATTCTGCGGCGCCGAACCGAAAACTCGACTTCGCGTGCGCTTTGTCACGGAAGTCGCCTGGCAGGCACACTTCGTGAAGAACATGTTTATCAGGCCGACACTCGAGCAGCTCGCAGATTTTGAGCCAGATTTTATTGTATTGAACGGCGCCAAGTGCACGAACCCCAACTGGGAGGAGCAAGGACTGAATTCAGAGAATTTCATTGCCTTCAACCTCACTGAAAGAATCCAACTAATTGGCGGCACATGGTATGGCGGCGAAATGAAGAAAGGTATGTTCTCAGTGATGAACTATTTGTTGCCGCTGCAAGGCGTCGCTTCGATGCACTGCTCTGCTAACGTCGGCAAAGATGGNTCTACAGCGATTTTTTTCGGGCTGTCCGGCACTGGCAAAACCACTCTTTCCACTGACCCAAATCGGGCGTTGATCGGCGACGATGAGCATGGTTGGGACGAACATGGCGTATTCAATTTCGAAGGCGGCTGTTACGCGAAAACAATCAACCTGAGCGAGGAGCATGAACCGGACATCTATCAGGCGATCAGGCGCGATGCCCTGCTGGAGAATGTTGTCGTGGATGAAGCGGGAAGGATTGACTACAGCGACAGCTCTCGAACTGAAAACACACGGGTCTCCTACCCAATTGATCATATTCGAAATGCCGTTAAGCCCAATTCGGTTGGAGGTCATGCCAAACAAGTCATCTTTTTGACGGCTGATGCCTTTGGCGTCCTTCCTCCAGTCTCCAAATTAACGGATGCACAGACCAAATATCACTTCCTCTCGGGGTTTACCGCCAAACTGGCAGGCACCGAACGAGGTGTGAGTCAGCCAACGCCCACTTTCTCAAGCTGCTTCGGTGCTGCTTTTCTGACTCTCCATCCCAGCCGCTACGCAGAGGTGCTGCTTGAGAGGATGCGCGCAGCAGGATCAAAAGCCTATCTGGTCAACACCGGCTGGAATGGTAAGGGCAACCGGATTTCGATTGGAGCGACACGCAATATCATTAATGCGATTCTGAGCGGAAGTATTGACGAAGCAGATACCAAGCAATTGCCGTATTTCGGACTCGCCGTTCCACTCTCGGTGGCAGGAGTGGATGCAGATCTGCTGGATCCGCGCAAAAGCTATGACGAGACCGCGAAATGGGACTTTAGGGCAAAAAATTTGGCCACTCTGTTTATCCAGAACTTCGAGAGATTTACCGATGACCCGTCTGCTGCGGCTCTCATCGCAGCTGGTCCTCAAGTCTGACGGCAACGGCGAGACCCTTGTCTANTATTTTAGGCATAAAAAAGGCGGCCAGAGGCCGCCTTTTTATCGCTCGGACAAATTAATGTGCACCACTTTCCGCCTGAGCGGCTGGCAAAGCCAATGCGGTCAATTTAGAGCTGGTCTGTAATATGATGTATTGATGTCCATCGTGGGCCCAACTGCTCATGCCGTAGCTTGAGCGGGCTGGGGCTTCCATCTCGGCNGCAATTTCACCAGTATCCTTGTCCAGAGCCCACAGCATNGGTGTGCCGTCNGACGCCTGATCAGAATACACCAGCATATTGGGCGTNACGACCATTGGCACCAGGGCGCCTGTGCCCGTGTTGCCATAGACTGACTCGGGTACACCAGCTCGTTCAAACACGTTCTTGTAGCGCTGCGGAGTCTCTCCAGTTGGAACGGTAAATTTCTTCTCGCCAGTATCCATGTCGTATGCCACGATCGTACTGTAGGGTGGTTTCCAGATCGGCAGACCGCTCGGATGGCGCGGCGGTCGTGCGGTTGCGCCTGGCACGCCATTCGCGTATTGAGCGGTGGTGGTGCCGGTCGAGTTCGGAAAAAGCAGATCGGCTTCATCGCCAGGAATCAGCCTCAAGGCAAAACACGCAGTGTGTTCTGAAAGATAGAAGACGTTGTTCACAGGATCAGCCACCGGCGGTGACGTGATATTCACGCCACCCGCGCCGCCCGGACAATTCATGGCAGCATACTTCCCCATCGGATTGTCAGCGTGAATCGGCGGGTTAAACAGTCCCCCCATCACGTAATCTTCCATGGTTGCCAACGATTGTGCTTTCAGTTCGGGCGTGAAATCCAGCAAGTCCTCCTCGCTGATACCTTGCATGGAGTAGGGCTCTGGCCAGGTCACATGAGGCTGCGTAGGCGAGAGAACCTCTCCCGGAACTATTGAAGCAGGCACTGCACGCTCCTCAATTGGCCAAACAGGCTCACCGGTAAGCCGGTTAAAGGTGTACAGCCAACCTTGCTTTGTGGCTTGGACAACCGCAGGAATCGCCTGCCCATCGACGTTGAGATCCATGAGTAATGGCGCTGTCGGTGTGTCAAAGTTCCAGATCTCATGGTGAACGAATTGAAAGTGCCATGCTCGTTCACCAGTACTGGCGTTTAGCGCGATGATGCTTGCCCCGTATAGATTGTCTCCCGGCCGAAAACCACCGTAGTAATCAATCGTCGCGCTGTTGGTCGGAATGTAAACCAGATCGTTTTCGGGGTCAGCCGACAGAGGCGCCCAAGAAGACACATCACCAGTCCATTCCCAAGCGTCGTTTTCCCAGGTTTCGTGGCCATATTCTCCGGGCTTTGGAATAACATTAAACTTCCATTTGAAATCACCGGTGCGAAGATCATAAGCAAGGATATCGCCAGGCACATTTTCAATGCGCGCCTGGTGATACCCCTGTTCCGCTGAGTTGCCCACCACTATCGTGTCATTTACAACAATAGGAGGGGAAGACGACGTAATGTATCCAGTCTCAAGCGGTATGCCTTCATAAGGGTCATAAGGGTGCCCTAGGTCTTTCAGCAAATCCACGACACCACTTTCCGGGAATCCGTCCACACCAACCGGAGAGCCCCAATCATCGAGAGGCACGCCTGTTTTGGCATCTAGAGCGGTCAGGAAAAAGCCCGGAGACACAATCAACACCACACCCCGTCCATCAATGTAACCGAACGCAACCCCTTTGCCATAGTCAGCTCGCATGGAGTACTCCGCTCGCGGAGTTTTAGGCTCTCGATAGGACCAGACGGTTTCGCCAGTTTTAGGATCGATGGCAATAACATGACGGTTGTAACCAGCAACGGTGTACAAAAGGCCATCAATCAGAGACGGCGTGGAGCGGCCGCTTACCGCGCCAAAACTTGCGCCATCCCACTCCCAGGCGACTTCCATTTCGCCGAAATTTTCTGGCGAGAGCTCATCAGCCGCAGTGTAGCGAGTATGCGCAAAGTCATTGCCGAGCGTGAACCATTGTTCATCATCTTGGGCTGATACCAGCTCTGGGCTCGTCAGAATAAGGAGGGAAACTAAAACCTTCCTTAAATCAATAGATTGCATGGATTTCTCCTTAAGTTAAAAAANCGGAGCGCATNGCTGTGGGCCCCGAACACAAATTCTCAAACCTAACTGAGTATANGACTGTTGATTATCCGGCTTTTTAACTAGATTCCAAGAACTTCAATTATCTGAAAAGAAATAAAGTTTGTCTCACACTGGGCCGGCTGGCTTGCTGATCACCACATACGTATCTTTGAAGATTTGCGGCATACGCACGGCCTTACCAGTATCGAGGTTGGTACAGACGAATTTAAAATNTCCGCGAGCTAAAGTCCGGCCAGATTCAGAATGAAGGATCTGGAACTGACGACCCAGTCTTATGCGCCTGTCCGGATCTACAATCCAAGTAGCGACTGCAAGTTCATCTCCTTCGTAGGCCGAACCTAGTAGCTGCACATCAAAACTAATCGCGGCCATGCCGCGAGCCATTGTTTTACAGGTCACTTCATCAAGACCCAAAAAGGCTGAATGCGCGAACGCACAGTCAATCATCCATTGAACGTAGTTGTGGGTGGACACGTGACCATAGCCATCAACATGCCCGGCATTTGCTGTGACCGAGATGATGAAGGGATGGGTTCTGTCCCAAAGCAGTTCGGACACAAAGCCCCCTGAAACAGATAACTCGACGTCCGCGCGACTGAAGCGGACTCGAATGTCTAAAAAGTCAAATCAAGCGCGCCTCTCAGATTAAGAAATCAACCCTTCAAGGCGAAAGTGAAAAGACTGTTGCCAGAAATGATCGAGACATATTGGACGCTATCCACCATATAGGTAACGGGCGCCATCACGATCTGACCACCCAAATTTTTATGATAGAGCAGCTCTCCACTATGCGCGTTGAGCACATGGAAGTAACCCTCCCGACCTCCGGTGATCAGCAGATCAGTAACTGTAGTCAGCATACCGCTGTCGCTGACATCGTATTGCTCAAATTCCCAAACCTCTTCTCCGGTGTTCGGATCCATAGCCTTTAACGAGGCGTGTCCGACTTCATCCGTCCAATTGTTTACAGGATTTGTACGTCCGATGCCAATTGTCGGTGCATCCGGAGCCGGCGCAAGTACACTGAACCCACCTCCCAAAAAGGCTCTGCCAGGTTGGTACTCCTGCTCTTCTGAGCGATAAATCGTTGCATAATCTTCCCACGCACTAAAATAAAAAAGGCCAGTGCGCGGGCTAAAAGAAGGCGGGTACCAGTTGGTGCCTCCTTGATTCCCAGGATAGGTTGGCATTCCATCAGGCTGCGGAGTGATTATCGGCCGGCAGTTCTCGTCGAGGCCACTAGACCAGTTCACTCGAACATATGGCTTGGCGACTAAACACTCGCCTGTCGTCCTGTCGAGAACATAGAAATAGCCATTACGGTTTGCCCACATCATCACTTTCTTAGGCACGCCGTTCCAATTCAGATCCGCGAGCACCGGCACCTGCACAGCATCATAGTCGTAAGGGTCATTCGGCGTGAATTGGAAATACCAATCGAGTTCACCCGTATCGACATCCAAGGCAATGACTGAATCAGAATAGAGATTATCGCCAGGTCGCTGCTCATTGTTCCAGTCAGGGCCGGGATTACCAACTCCCCAGTAGACCTGATTCTGCTCTGCATCGAATGATCCGGTTATCCAGACTGGCGCACCACCATGCATCCAGTCGTCTTCCTGCCAGGAATCATGCCCGGGTTCTCCTGGGCCTGGGATGGTAAATGTTTTCCAAGCCTGCTCGCCAGTGTCTGCATGGTAGGCAACAACGTAACCCCTGATACCGAATTCTCCGCCACCCACCCCAACGATCACTTTGTCTTTTACCGCTAAAGGAGCCATAGTTACGGAGTTGGCTTTGGCCACGTCGCCCACTTCAGCGTTCCACAGCATTTCACCATTAATTCGGTCTATGGCAATCAACCGGGCATCAAGTGTGCCCATAAACACCTGATCCCCAAGAATCGCGACACCTCGATTGTTTGCACCGCAACACACGCGCGCCCTTTCATCAGGCGTATGTACGTATTTCCAGAACACCCTCCCGGTTATGGCATCAACCGCCATGACGCTGTTTGGACGCTCCGTCACATACATAATCCCATCAACCACGATAGGGTTTGATTGCCAAGCGCCGAACACCTGATTTTGCAGAACCCATTTCAACTCAAGATCACTCACATTTTCTTGATTAATCTGATCAAGCAGACTGTAGCGCTGACTCATGTAACTGCCGTTGTAGGTCAACCAATTTTGTGGCTCATCGGCTGCATTTAGTATGCGGTCGAAAGGAACTTGAGCATTTGCTGAAAAAAGGGTCTCACTCGCCAGTAACAGCAACAAACATTTCTTTATTGCAAGCTTGGTGGTTTTAACTACTCGCTTTTTTGGTAAATACATCCCTAACTCTCTCCATCTAAAGTCAGCAAGTACGCAATGACGTCAGCCACCTCAGCCGGAGTCAGATTCGTCGGACCCTTGCTAGGAGCCTGGCTTATCTCATAAGTCACAAGATCGGCCTTAACCAGTGAACGCAATCGTTCATTCGAATCGATAAGCTGCACCGTGTAGGTGTCCTCGTTCAGCCTTCTTCCGGTGATAGTCTCCTCATTTCTAGTCACGATCCTAACAGGACGGTTGATGGGCAGAATCGCTGCGGCAGGATCGACCAAGTTCAATTGTAAATTGGCGGGCGAACGCTGAACGCCGATAGCGCTCAGATCAGGAGCTATTCGCGGCCCAGTGCCGTTTACACGATGACAACTCGCACATTCACCCTTGCCACGAAACAACGCTAATCCGCGCCCCGCATCTCCGATACGAATTGCGATCCCATCAGGGTCTAGGCCAGCCCTAATATAGGCGATCACCCCACTCAACTCGGATTCTCGCAAGTTAAAAGCGGGCATTTGCCCCTGAGCGCGGCCCTCTGTTATCACACCCCTCAAATCATCGTCCGACTGAGCTGAACGAAACTCTCCCCGAGCCAGGTTTATCCCGCTTACGAGATCACCTTGTGGTCCGTGNCATAGCGCGCATTCTCGCGCATAGACNCGCAAGCCCGCCTGAATTGCATCCGACGTGTATTGATGGTCCCCTAATTCTTGCGCCTGCCCGGAGCTAGACAGCGTAATTGCCAAGCCTGCCATGGCCGACAGTGACCTGATTTTCGGACAACGGATGTCGCTGAGCCGCATGTTCATACTGTTACCTGTAATGCTAGAACATTCAAATTAAGGATATAGCCTTGCCGTGGGCAGGTCCATACTAGAAAGGCTTNGAACACAGCAATCCAGGTGAGGTTTCTAAACAAAATCGGGTTTGTTATATTCAAAGCCTATTTGTTTTGAAGCGCCGCCGCCGGGCAAAAAAGTTTAGCATCAGACCCTTGGCGGTGAAGACGGTTCGGGGCATGATTAAAAGAAGATAGCGAGGTAACCCACTATGGCTCTGTTACGAGAAAAAGCACTTCAAGGCGCNGGTATTGTCTCACTGATTTTCGGCTTGCTGATCTCAACACACAGCCTCCAAGCCCAGGACAACAGTCAGGGGCGCTACCGCCCCGAAGGCAGACAAATCGGCTTGGCGATAGGTCGGGAACTCGATGAAAGACTCTACGAAGTGCGAACCTATGAAACCGAGGTCACCTCCGAAGCTTTCGCAGGAGCGGTGGTCTTTTACCCGTTGACCTTGAGTTTCGATCCGCCTAACGGCGCTGTGGCGTTCATGCCTGGCTTCAGAGCTCCCGCATCAATTTATGAATGGTGGGGGCCTGCACTGGCGTCGCTGGGATACTCTGTATTCATTCTTGAAACTAATACACCGACTGACTCACTTGCGGCCAGGGCTGATGCACTTATCGCAGCCGTCGACTTCATCAAGTCAGAAAATCAGAATTCCAGCGCGCCAGTGGCAGACAAGATTGATANCGAAAAAATCGCGATTATGGGCCATTCGATGGGAGGCGGTGCATCTTTGTTAGCTGCCACTCAGNTCGAAGATGACATAAAGGCTGTCATTCCGCTGGCGTTGTATTGCTGTGAGCCCGGACAATCCTTCAGCGGCGATTACGGTAACCTCGAGGTTCCTNCCATGATCATCGCAAGTACCGAAGATGAAGTCGCTCCACCCNGTGACCACGCCAAATTGCTCTACGACTCNATCGGTGGTAGCANGACCTACATCGAATTCGCAAGCGGTGACCACATGTTCGTCTCAAANAGNGGCGAGGAGAAGGCTGCGCTGAGNCGTTTTGTTCTCGCTTTTTTGAAGGACAATCTAGACGGCAGAAATCATTTAGAAAGTCTTAACGAGGAAAGCACAGAACTTACTCTTTTCCTGACAGAATAAACAAGCAGACCTCGCTCCATCAGGAGCGGAGCGCAAGTTTTTTGCCTACTTCATGTTGCTCGCCCGTGGGCCGCCCACTCGTCGCAACGTTCAGGCCGTACTGCCAATAAGNAAAGCTTTAGATAAAAGTGACCGGATTCGGATCGGCAGCAGCTAATTTCGATCGTCTCTGCCGCGATGCAGTTCCCATAGCTTTGCGTATTTCATGAAATTGTAAAACGCAAAATTCATGCTGGTAAGAATGCCATCTGCTCCGTCCAGAAAATGACCCTTGAAGAAATAGATTTGAACGAAAGACACAGGGAAAATAACGACAAGCGTCAGAACAGAGGCACGATTGCGCTTCTCGAATTTATCATCAGCTTTGGCTTGACTGTACTTATTGGATTTATCGACCCGTTTGGAGTAAGTCAGATTCTCATGGTGATTTATCGTTGCACTAGTCTGCGCGATCCTTCCGAAAATCGTGATACTCTCATGAACNCGTCGGGGCTCATAATGTCCAGCACTTTTTCGGAAAAGTCTCACCAANCGATCGTCACCGCCAAAGTGACGAGGACGCTTACCCCAACGATACAATGTCCGATTTGATTCCAAAGCGTCAACCTCGTCTTCGGAAACCACGCGTATGATTTCTTCTAAATAGGCATCCGTCACNATCTCATCCGCGTCAATATTGAGTACCCAATCATTTCGACATAAACCCAATGCATGAGTTTTCTGTTCACTGAATCCATTCCACGAATTAAAGCTAGCCTTGACGTTTTCGTACTGCCGGGCTAATTCAATGGTTCCATCACTACTCCCACTGTCGACTAAGATGACCTCATCGAACTC
Source organism: Gammaproteobacteria bacterium (assembly GCA_002719575.1). Taxonomy (GTDB): domain Bacteria; phylum Pseudomonadota; class Gammaproteobacteria; order Pseudomonadales; family Pseudohongiellaceae; genus UBA9145. The sequence goes on from PBHS01000013.1 coordinate 52,881, forward strand.
CACTAGACGGTCAAGGCAAGCGCCGATGTTGCGTGCCTCATTAAACGTGATTATGTAAACGCTGACTGGGATTTTCTTAAACATTTGCGGAGCCCATGCAGATAGGAAATTATTGGAACGCCGATTCACTGTGTCTTAGTGCCCCTAGAGACAGCTTATCATTGATTGCTTTCATAACCGCCTCAGGATGTAAGGATGCCATGCAGCGAAAGTTCAATCGACAATGAATACAATCATCCGAACACCGCAGCGTCCCGCGCAACAAATGACAGTGTTCACCCAGTGGGGCCCAAATAGCTTCATCACTTGGCCCAAACAGGGCAAACACAGGAACGCCTGAGGCTGCAGCCAGATGCATGGGGCCGCTGTCATTGCCTACGAAGAATCGACACCGCTGATACAGCGCAATTAGCTCCGGAAAAGNCANNCGATTGCAAAGATTGACCGATTCATCCGTTTTGATCGCCTGTTTNATCGCCGNAATAATCTGCGCATCCNTATCGCCGGCACCGACCCAGACNACCTGAAAGCCGGATTCCTGTAAGTAACTTGCNAGTCGCGCAAAATANGCTTNGGACCAAAGCTTNTACAGCACGCTTGCGCCCGGATGAATGGCAACAAGCGCTTTGTTCTCCCNANCCGGCACNAGGACTCTGAGAAAACCNAGCGCTGCTTGATCAACCTTAAAGGGCAACTGGGTCACGGGGGCCTGCTCGTCCACAAAATCAGACACAATCTCTCCGAACGCGTTGAATCGATGATTTTGGTAGTCAAGGTCACGAATTTCAGTATAAAAATATTCAGCTCTCTTCATCATCGGGCCGATCCTGATCGGACAGCCACTGAGGCGAGCCAATATGCCAGTAAAGCGCTCTCCCTCTAGATCCAGTATCACACGCGAACCTGATCCTCTCAACGAAGTCAAAAACCTCCCGTAGTGCGAAAGTCTATGAAAGAAGGGGTTCGCAGCTGCCATTTCCTGACGGGGGTAGAGTATCAGTCGACTGTGCTCTGGCAGGACCAGCCTGGCGAGAGAGTTAAAGCGGGCATCCAGAACTACGGGAGCCTCAGGCCTGGCAGAGAGAACCTTCAACACCCAGGGAAGTCCCAAAACAAAATTGCCCAGATAGTGGGTAGGAAACAGCAAGGTCGGCGTTTTCTCGGCGACGGCTTGTAGTCCGTTCATCAATGATGGCTCCCAGGTGTCGGCATCAGACGCAACATTGATGGCTCTGCGGTCACTGCCTGATTCATGCAAACATGCCGAGGAAGACGAATTGGGCAGAAGGCGTACCCATCGCATTAACAACTGATAATAATCGCTTCTGCATCGAAGTGAGTTTTTGCCACAGTCTTGCCACAATTTTTCTCGATTGGACACTGGTTCTCTACAAATTGTTACAGAGTCAACAGTGCTGAAACAGTATACTTTACAGGGTGTTAAGTGATCCAAACAAAGGCCGACACATTCAAGCATGAGGCCGGTCATCCGCTCAAATTACGGTAAAGATTTCGACCAGACAAGTGCCATGGAANTGAATTCAAAAGCATATGCTACTACAGACACTTGGTGCGGCCCTCTTATGATAGCCTTGCTGCTGACGATGAGTCTCCTGGTAAATCCAGCCATTGCAGAGATTGCTTCCACCAAACCATCAGCCGGTAATGACAATTCAACCGTTTTATATCCCGCGGAGTATTTCACCCAGTTCTTTCCTGTATCGGCCAACGACATGCTCAGTCGCATTCCCGGAATCGATCTGGCTCTGCGCGGTGGGCGCGGCGGGAGGGGNCTGGGGTCTGGGGCGGGAGAAATCCTGATTAACGGACAGCGCATAACCGGGAAAAACAACGGCGGGCGCAGTGCTCTCGCGCGCATTTCAGCCGACCAGGTAGAACATATAGAAATCATCCGTGGCACCTCCAGGGAACTTGATGTCAGAGGCGGCGGCCAGATTGTCAACGTGGTGCTGTTAGACCAACCCAGTCGATCAAGCACCACAGTTCAACTACGCTCCGATTTGATACAAGACGGCACATTCGACCCTGGCGGTCAGCTCTCCTATAACGGCCAGAATGGCGACCTCAACTACCTGTTCAATCTGGAAGCAGACCCTCGCTACAAGGCTTGGGAAAGCCGAGAGTTCAGCTTCACACCAAACGGCGAACTGACCGAAGTTCGCAGGGAGTCGCGCACTCGGGAGGAAACCCAACTGCAAACCAGTATGAATCTTGGCTACTCCTTACCTCAGAGCATACTGCAGTTCAACGTCCTCTATGAGACGCTCGGTAAAGTCCCGGATGAACGATACCGCACCATTACTCAGCTCGCTGATCATTCATCACGAATAGAGACTGAGTCAAACTTCGCTAGACGTGATGCCTGGGAGCTGGGCGGTGACTTCGAACACGATTTCAGCGAAGCGGGCACCTATCGTTTTCTCTTCATCGTCAACGATCGCGATTCGGTAAATGATCGCAACCGCTTTCAACAAGTCGACAGCCGCAGCAATCAGGATCTATTTATACGAAACGCGGGGCGAGACCGAGAACGTATTGCCCGAACCTCCTATACCTTCGACCTNAGTGACATACAGGGGTTAGAGTTGGGCGTTGAAGGGGCGCAAACCATTCGGGACTCGAACTTGATTCTCGGGCGCGACATCAATGGCACACCAGATCCTGCTCGGGCCAATTTGGTGCCTGTAGCCGTACCAAATGGCGATTCGACGGTGCAGGAGCTGCGCTACGAAACGTTCGCTAATCACAATTGGCAAATCAACGACAGGATGTCACTAGAAAGCGCCATGGTCGTAGAGACATCGACGATCGAGCAGAGCGGAGACGTCAACAATGCCCGCAACTTTCAGTTTTTTCGGCCCCGCATCGACTACCGTTTTNACATCACGCCNAGCCTGCAGCTTCGCGCTGGCCTNCGGAAAGACGTTGAGCANCTCAGTTTTTCTGACTTCAGTGCTTCGGTAGACGGTGGAGATGAAGACAGAGATACGCTTGCTGGAAACCCTGAGATCCGTCAGGAACAATCCTGGCGCTACGAGCTAAATCTTGAAATGCGCTTGCCGAACGACCTGGGCGTCGTTAACTCGCAGTTCTGGTACCGCGACGTCACCGATCACATTGATCGGATCGATATCTCCAGTAGCGAAGGTATCACGGCTTCAGCTCGAGGAAATATCGGGGATGGAAAACGCTATGGGTTGAACCTGGACCTCAGCACCAAACTCGACAACTTGGGTCTACAGAATGCGCTGCTAACTACGGCGGTGCGACTGCGTGATTCTGAGTATATTGATCCGTTCCTCGGAATCAAGCGCCGTCAACGCGGCAATGGGCGATGGCAGACAAACGTCGGCTTTCGTCACGACGTCTCGGTTCATGGCCTGACATATGGTCTGAATTACTCAAATAAATCAAACGGCAGCACCGGCCGTCTCGCAATCGATATCGATGACATTGAAGAGTTTATTGAGGCACCGCGCCTCTCTGCTTATGTAGAAAAACGCGCTTTTGGAAATCTAATGTTTCGTCTCGAGTCTAGCAACATTACCGATGCAGAATGGTGCAGGAAACGAACCCGATTCGTCGGTCCCACAGCCAATAGTATAATGGAGGAGTTCGAAGACTACTGTAACGGCGGGGGCATGGAGCTTGCGTTCAAGGTACGCACGACCTTCTGACATGTAATTAACTTTCGCGACACCCGCCAACCGCTAGTGCCGAGCAACCACTCTCGCTTTTGTTGCCACTTAAGAAACTTCATCGCTGCACCTGCTAACCCAAATAGTGGTGCAGTGATTGGTCCGATCCGTTCGCTCAGATAAATCAGCGCTCACAAGCACAATAAGGAGGGGGCTGCCCTATTAAGGGCGCGGTTTGGCTAAATGAGACTTCTCCGTTTTCTCCCGTTAGATCTTGAGCGCGCCAAGCGACATCATCAAAAAGCCGGTGAACGCCGCATTGTTTGGTGACAAAGAAGGACTGACATGCGATGCCATATCAAGAATCTGCCTGCGGTACGCTTCGTAGAACTCCCAATTTGGCTGTGGTCTGTACTGTAGCTCTGACAGCTCGAAATATTCGATAACCTTTTTAGCCGTGGTGGGCTTAACAAAAACTTCATCGTGAGGATGGAAGTAAACCGGCAAAATCGTCAAAAGTGACCACTTAGCTAGCTTGCGGCTCTGTAGTATCGACAGCACCATTTCAAAACCTATCTTCTTTTCACCATGCAGCATATTTCGAAATCCCGAACATAGAGCTTCGATTTCGGCGTAATTTAGGGATTTGACCAGTTCGCGGAATTTTGGTTTTTCATACAGGGAAATCATCGATGAGCGGCCTATATGGCGCACCATGTCGTCGGCAATGACTCTGGAGTTTTTGAAATTGACTTTCACGAAGCTTTCCTGGATCTGGACGATCATACGATTCAAGTTGTGCTTCTTTACCATTTCCTTGATTTCAGGGTCCCCAAATCCTTTGGGATAGTTGGCAAGAAAAGATGCTTCCGCCTGCTTAAGCTTTTTTAGGTTCATCAGTCCCTTCCCAGCTGCTCCATGACACAAAAAAAGGGGCTCTGCAGAGCCCCTTTTTTCCAAAGTTNTCTTTCTCAGTCTAGTCNGTTGGTTCCAGTCTTACGATCGGACTTGGACCTGCCTGACGGTCAGATATTGCAAGATAAATGTAGCCGTCAGGACCCTGCCTTACGTCGCGAATACGGCCCATGTCATAGGCTAAGGTTTCTTCCATGACGACGTTACGGTACTCGTCGTCAAGATGAACTCGCGCGAGCTGCTCACCGATCAGGCCACCGGAGAAAATGTCTCCCACCCACATTGGGAACTTGTCGCCGCTATAAATCATCAGCCCTGATGTAGCGATTGAAGGTACCCAGAAGTTGGTTGGGCTCGTCATGCCCTCTTCACTGATGCCAACGTGAATTGGCCGCCCAAAGGCGCCGTAGTTAACACCGCGGCCGACCACAGGCCAGCCATAATTATTACCAGGCTCGATGAGATTGATCTCGTCACCACCCTGCGGTCCGTGCTCAGATTCCCATAAATCTCCCGTGATGGGATGTATAGCGAGGCCCTGCGGGCTACGATGACCATAGGACCAGATTTCGGGCAAGACACCGTCCACGCCGACAAACGGGTTGTCATCAGGCACAGTTCCGTCGTCATTAAGGCGCACAATAACTCCCTGATGATTGCTCCTATCCTGAGCTGAATGGGCCATTAGCGCTTCACGATCACCAAATGAGAAATCCTGGCGATCCCCTAAAGTCAGAAACATGTGGCCTTCACCGTCGAACACCAGCTTACCGCCATAGTGGCCGAAGCCGGAAGCCTGCGCCGCNAACAGTTCGACAACGTTCGTCAGACGGTCATCCTGGAGTCGACCGCGGGCAATTGCCGTGGTCGAACCATCATCGACATCATTNGCATTTGGCTTAGCATAAGTTAGATAAACCCACTGGTTGTNATTAAAGTCAGGATGCGGCACGACTTCAAATAAACCACCTTGGCCTTTGTACAATACTTCGGGAGTTCCGGGTATCGCTTCGGGCAATAATTGACCATCACGGACCATGCGAAGCCGGCCGGGTTTTTCTGTCACGAGCATGTCGCCATTTGGCAGCCACGCCATAGACCATGGTTGCACCAGGTCCTCTGCAACCGGCACCACGCGATAATCGTGATGGGCACTTTGAAAAGAATCCTGAGCAAACACTGCTGTGGCCAACGAGGCCGATAGAGCAAGAATCGCCGGCTTAAATATGAAACGAAGCATAAATTATATCTCCTAATGTCGAGCTCAGGCGCAAATANATGCGAGCTCGCTTGATGTCCAATTCAATCGATGGATCGCTAACTNACCCGACCGACCCTTAGCATAACGTGAANGTAGCCACTGTCAAATAAGTTGTCCATTAAAAAGAGCAGAAATCGTTTGGATTCTCTCTTCATTCTCCCGCTAATTGAGCAAGTGTTCTTGAAACCAGGCCAACCTCGCCTGATTCGCAATTGCAGAATTCTCGCCCCGGAATCCGTGTTTCCCTCCTTCTATTACCAAGAAATCGCTCTTAATATTGTTGGACTTCAACTTCTTACTCATTGCAATCGAATGGCTTATGTGGACCAGCGGATCCGCGTCACCGTGAATAAGGAGTGTCGGNGGATCAGCAGGATCTACATGCGTGATCGGAGACATTGACGGGATTAGTGCTTCATCAAAAATTAGAGCCGGGAACCGAGAAAACAACTCGTCCTGAGTGACTTCACTGATAATTCCCGCGGCGGCTGTTTCCTCCTCTCTAAAATCCACTGGAGGAAAGTAAGCGACTATCGCAGCGAGTGAAGCATCGAGCTCTCCCTCCGCCGCTGACGCAGTAGCCTGAACCTGTTCTTTAGCCAAGCCCACCATCAGCGCAAGATGTCCACCGGCACTACCACCAGTTACGCCAATACGATCAGGATCCACGCCGAACTCCGCNGCGTTAGCTTTGATGTGTATCGTCGCCAGATTAACATCATTTACTGCATCTGGGATTTTGTATCGCGGAGCACTGCCGTGATAAAGCGGTATCAACGTGAATCCAGCATCGAGCAGTTCTGCGAACTGAAGCGCTACCCTCTCCGGGGGTGACCATGAAGAATACCAACCTCCGCTCATCATAAAGATTACCGCAGCACCGTTGGCGTTCTCCGGTTTGAGGACATCATAAGTCAGGGCCATTCCGTCCTTCCGCCCATAAATCACGTCAGCTTCGATCGTGAGCTGCGCGGATGCAGCGACACACCAAAAGTAAAGAGGCCAACAGGCAAACCAACTCAGCTTCCTAATTTGATTGAGTAACATTCTGACACTCCGTATGCGTTAACACTTTTGCGGCACGCTTCGCGACCACGAACAGAATACACTAAAGCTTACCTAAGTTCTTTGGTAGATTAGCGAAATCTGCGGCGCTTCGTAGGCAATCTGAACCGGTTTCTCACGCGGTGGCCGTATGATATTTAATCCCCAGACTGTTTATTCTTGCCGAATTTGCTAGGCTACGGGAAAGACGAGCAAGGTACTTGCGCACCAGTTTTTTCGACTAAAAAGGATACCAAACGTTGAAACCGTTCTTGATGAAAACACTATACGCGGTCAGCGCAATCTGCGCCTCGGTCGCAACGGGCCAACAGAACAACGTGTTACCCGATTATCCGAATGCTTACGAAATAGTCCGCAACGTCGTTGACTTACCCGAAGGAAGACGGATGGGTTCGGGCAATGCTATCGACATCGACTCGAGCGGCAACGTTTGGGTGTTTGAAAGGTGCGGAGGCAATAACGGCGCTTGCATAGAATCTGACGTGGATCCGGTACTGCAATTTAGCCCTGAGGGAAAGCTTCTCTCCAGCTTCGGAAGTGGCATGTTTGTCTGGCCTCACGGTATTGTCGTGGATGGGGACGATAATCTGTGGCTTATTGATGCTGGTGTGGTCGACGGTGAAAAAGGCAACCAGATTTTTAAATTCAGCCAGGAAGGAACATTGCTTCTCGAACTGGGCGAGCCAGGAGTCAGAGGGGACGGTCCAGGACAATTCAATGAGCCCTCCGATTTAGCCATTGGTCCCGATGGCACTCTGTACATCATTGACGGGCATATTAATCCAGATTCAAACAGGCGAGTCGTTCACATGACCGCAGAAGGGGATTTCATTGAGAGTTGGGGAAGCAAAGGCTTCGGTCCCCTTCAGTTCGAGGGCCCACACGCCATCGCTGTTGATTCAAGTGGCAGGATGTACATCGGAGATCGTACGAACAATCGCCTGCAGGTTTTATCGCCGACTGGCGAACTACTTGCAATCTGGACTCACTGGGGACGACCAAGCGGCATCCGAATTGTCGGCGACACGCTGTACGCCGTCGATTCTGAATCCAGGGCGGCTTTTGGCGAATACGGATATAACCCAGGCTGGCATCGGGGTATTTACGTCGGCCGTATTGACGGCACGATAACTGACTTCATTCCAGACCCCACCCCGAGCGGACCCACAAGTTTTCCCGAGGGCATTGGCGTGAGCGACGATGGGGTAATCTGGGGCGCCTCCGTTGGCGATCGAGAGATACTCAAGTTCATCAAACGATAAACTCTCGTCGCTGACAACTTGCTTCTTCACACGCCACTGAAGAAAAGTTGAAGACTCTCCATAACTTGATCCTCAAGGGTTTTGGAGGTATCAGCGAAACGAAAAAAGCCTTCAGCAGCTGTACATTCCATAGGAAGGGAAAAGGTTCTTGCGGTATCGATAGCCTTCACTAGGGCCATGTATTTATTTTCAGTTAACTGACTGGCATAGATTTTTATCACTTCATATTTCTGCTCTGCAACTGAAGACACATCAATCAACAAGTTGATCGGAGCCAGGTTGCTCACTTCATAGCCATATACATCACCAGGAAAACCAGTCATAGCCTGAACACAGCGCCATACGATCTCTGAGGTGGCCCTATGATCGGGATGATACTCCAGCGGTGTGGGGATAAAAATTGATTTGGGCCCAATGGCGCGGATCAACTCAGAGACCTTGTCGATGAGTCGATTGCAGACTTCCAGACCTCGATCCGGTTCGCCAAAGAAGTGGGTTTGCGATACGCCCAGGGCAGCCGATGCCTGCTCTGCCTCAGCTTTTCTCCGTTTCACCAGCGAGGCCTGATCCGTCTTACCACCCAGAGCGCCGTCAGTGAGAAAAACGACGTGAGTTTCGACATTTTTTTGACTTGCAAGAATTAGAGAACCGCCAAGCCCAAAAGTTTCATCATCAGGATGAGGAGCCAATACTAACCACGGCCCCTGAGGTAGCAACGGGGAGCTACGGTAAGGGATCAGTTCACTTTCTGAAAGCATGTCCTATTCCTTCTGGCGAATCACTCTATTGCAAAGGCACGAGTTCACCGACTTACATCACATGAAGTCACTGTCACCACACATAAAGAACCAGCGATCTCGAATCTCCTCCGGGTCCAACCCCTCTCTATAAACACCGAGAGGCAGGCGCAGCGGCAGTTTTTCCCGATTTTCTCCTGTCCCTGAGATAAGGTGGCAGTCAAGGTCGGTCATCCAGCCAAACATTTCGGGGCAGTCCTGCTCACTGGCAAGACGTTTAGCATAGCGTACGAGGTCCCTGAACTCTTGTTGACGTCCCAAGAAATCGACCAGTATCAAGCGGTTTTCTGTCTTTCTTGCTATCACGATACCTATGACTCGCTTTGCGCTCCTGTCTGAAACCAGATGAATCAGATAGGCATGTGATGGATGATCCCGGTACCGGTACGAAAGGTATTCAAGGTCACGTACTCCAATGGCGCGACCGCTGAACTGTTCCGCCATTGAATGCCAGAGCTCATCCAGCGCCTTTCTATGTGCTCTATCGTCAAAATCGAATGGCACCGCATGAAACTGCGGACTCGGCTCGGCCGCCCAATAAATTTCAAAAAGATTACCAATTTGCGTGTACATGCCAAGACGCTCGGCCAAACACATCGCCCTTTCATTGGGAAATCCGTAGGAAATGAGGTAGGGTCTGCCATGACCAAGATAGCGGTCCAGGAAGGAGGCAACGGAAAGAAAGAATGGCCCTTTTTTGGAGAGGGTGCCGCGATGCTTCCGTGCCACCATTGAGTCACCGCACTGGAAGGCCGTGGCCGGCGTGCCATTGAACAGAATGCGCCGTTCCATCCCACCAAAGTAAGCAATAAGATCACCGTCCTCATGAACGATTACTCCGGCGCCCCTGCCATTGCCATATTTCCAATCCCAATGTGCCTCTGACATCTCCTGCCCAAAGACCTCTTTGAATAAAGCAAGAATCTTAGGAACATGTTCAGGCGCCGCATCCTCCACCTGCCATTTTGATTGCATTATTGAAACGCCAGACATTGGAGCAGTACCTGACCCTGCTGAAGGCCCGGGCTGATTAATACCGGGCATAATTTTGGGTTCAGTTGCTCCGGCATGCCTGCTACGCTGGCACGTTCAACGCTCGGATAGGATCGCCAACTGCTTCGAATCTGAACTCCCATTGCCTACTCGTAGCGAGCTTCCTGCGGCATGAGCGCTGCGCGAATAATTGAGCCCCAGATAAGATTTCCCATCGCATTCAAATGCAGACCATCCTCAACGAAGATATCGGGCATTACGTGTCCATCTTCCCGAAGAAAAGGAGAGGCGGAATCAACGTAGTACACCAACGGATCCAGTTCGGCAACTTGCTGATAAGCCGCATTGACACGTTGTGCGTCGTCCCAGACGTTAACTCTGAGAACTGAAGGCTTGACTGCCATAACATAGATTCTGGTCTCGGGCAGTTTGGCATGAACTTTCCTGATGATCTCCCGTAGGTTGGACACGATGGCTTCTTGAGGTATTTCGTATGCAGTATCGTTGTCTCCTTCATAGATAACTACCGCACGCGGTTGGTATTTCAAAACAACCTGATCAAGATGAAACAGCACGTCGCTCATGACGCTACCACCGAAACCTCTGGGAATGACTGTGAGAGGCGCAAGAGCGTCAGCAGCTTGCCCGTTCCACCGAGCAATACTGGAACTGCCAGTCAACACAATACCACCCGGCTCCGGAGGGTCGAGCCGGTCCATCTCCGCAAACTGTTTCATTGCTCCGTCCCAGATACTTGGTTCTGCTAGGCGTTGTGAAAGAGAGGGCGCTGCAAAAGCGAATAATCCGAAAACAATAATCGCAGTTCTCATCCAACTGGTTGTTTTTACTTTCATGATTCACCTCGAAAAAGTCACTGGGACAGGAGGTTATGCCTGGCCAGATGGTCTTACACGCTTTTTACAATAATGGTTAACCAATCCCGCTTTCGTGTCGAAAATTGGGATCGGATTTGGTACTCGGACTACGACGATCGGCTTTCAGCATACGCCTCAAAGGAACACAGTATAAGAGATTAGTTCGTGATCAATCCCAACGATAACGAAGCAGAGAGTCTCTTTCAGAAATGCTCTGAGAGTAAGTTCTTAACGAATAAACAATGCCCAGCCAAGAGTGAAGCGCGAGCGGCTCAAAACTCCGCGTATTTAATACACTCCGCAGTTACTACAAGTTAATGAATACCCCGCTATACTACAATTGGATGCGATAATTTCAATAGGCTACAGATAAAACGCCCAGAGCGAGTGATGTACTTCATTGAGGAACTTGCAACCAAGCTGCTCTCCAAGGATCAATGGCTTACCAAAACACAGTTCACTGTGAAAGGCCTAGCCTGGTCAACTATTTGGCCTACTGTAACTAAGGATCCCTAAAGGCCCAATACACTCTGGAATTTCTCTGAAACCCCATGCAGAGAAATAATGCTGATGCCTTTGAGGTTTTAGAGTCACTGAGAGAGCTTGTTAAAAGCTTTGAGGGGCATGCAAAAGGGCAGTGGTGGTATTGTGAATATATCTGTTGAGGGAGGTTTTAAGGGCTTTTGGGTGTTAAGAAGATGTCCTTATCGCGTAAACTTGTCTGACCTAGTGAAAGCGCATGGCAGCAGCACTGACAATGCTGTGAAAACAACTCGGCCTTAGCAACTTTTGCTGCTGCGCCTCTCCATAGTTGTGCGAAGAGTATCTCTGAAGGAGTTCATTGCCGAATACTGATGGCACTTAATTACTTGTTGGAGAAGCTTTCTTAGCAACTTTTGTTGCGATTAAAGCTAATACAAACTGATGGTGTTTTGTGCGGAAACTGGACCAGCTACAAAGAAGTTCAACTGACTGTGTGCGACTAGCCTTTTGGAAATTGCCCGAGTAAAAAGAGACACTCCATTCTCCAGTTATTCTGTGATATTGGTGACCTGTGAAGGCTCAATCATGACGATTTTTAGACCCAACAAAGCGGGTGCGCTGATTTCAACTTGGTTCATCTTGGTTGCAACCTTTTTGCCTTCTATTAGACATTCCAATGCTCAGTCCATAGAGCAAACTCACCATATTCCAACGTACACTTTGCTTGATACTTTCGATGGAGAGCTGAGAGCTTCTTGTGTTTTGTACAAGCCTACCCCCGATTCTAGTCTAAAATACAACCTTGGATTATTGCCCGCTAACGGTTCATTTCCTTTTGAGCTCCAAGTGTCTTCAGTCGAAGAAGCAGATTGGTGTGAAAGTAACAACAGTTACTCAAACGGAGATCTCAAAGGGCTCACTTTGACAGATGAAGGTCTTTATTACTATCAAGCGAACTACTCCGGTAAGAACGGTAACAATATCGATACGTTCTCGCTCGACGCACACAATTTGTACAAGGTAATTTCTGGTCAAGAGATAATTTTAGGCCCCCCCGGGAAGGAATATTTTTTTGGCTCCGGCAATGCAATTTCGGATCATAGGCCTCTGATCCGAGATGCGCTCACCAGCGAGGATTTGGGCGAGACTTGGGGCGCGAGGGTTTCGAATGGCAATCTCTACGCCACGCCAACTGAGGGCAATTACTGGATAAACCTGTTGAACCCAACGGATCAAACTTCTGATTTTATTTTAATGTCAATAAAGTCTGAGAGGTTTGAGACTAACAGTCTCATCATAAAGCTTCGAGCTGGATTGACTTCAGAGAATTTTGAGACTGAGTACTATAAAGTCAAATCCGAAAACACTTTTCAAAATGTTACGGTGACTGATCTTTCTTATTCAAACTACTACCCAACGAATGATCCCTCCGATTACTCGCCTCCTTCGGCCTTCGAGATCGGATTAGACAAGTTTGTTGTTTTAGACCTAAATCTAGATGGCTATCAAGATTTGGTCGCTTCATGGGGGATTTTCCCTCATCTGCAGTCACACAATTTCAGTCGGCCTATCAGCGTTTGGCTTAATGATACAAAGGGTTCGCTTCTGCACACTGATGAAGTCTTTGAGGCGGGAGAACCTCCTGAGTGGAGGGACCAAGCGTATAGGATTGAATCTGCTGATCTAAACCTTGATGGGTATCCTGATTTAGTTATAGCAATCANAGCCAGCATACCACCGTACCTACCTATTCTTGTCCTCATGAGTAATGGGGAGGGTAAGCTGGTTGATTTCACGAGCCAGGTCCAAGAAGAGAATACAGATAGTTCTGCAATCGCAGGTCTTAAAGCACATGACCTAACACTGATTGATATTGATAATGACGGGTTTAAGGATATTTATTCGAGTGGTGTGTTGTGGANAAACTGGAGTGGCAGCGAATTCAGAATACGAAACGATCTCATTCCTATCGAATTGACCGGCAGTTCACAAAAAAGTGGCGATATGCAGCCATCAATTATGACTTCATCGGCGGGTGATTTTAATGGGGATGGCATAGACGACCTGGCTGCATTTTACTTTGATAATAACTATGGTTCACAGGGCTCGACTAATTCAGGTTTCATTGCGACCAGCGAAATAGGCCAAGGCCCAAATGTGGCTCGCAAGCTGGTTTCAGCACCCGATGGTTTTTTTGGTAATGGGCAAACAAAATTTAATGACTCAGTCACNGAGGATTTTGATGGTGATGGGCTTACTGATCTCGCGCTAGCAGTCACTGCTGCAGACCCCTACTATCAAGGAAAGATATTGCAGATATTCATAAGCAAAGGTGATGGGACATTTTTATATGAGCCTGANAGAGTGCAAAGCGAGGATTGGCTGCAAACTACCCAAGGAGAATCTCAGCTAGAAATTGTTGATGCCAACAATGACGGTTACAGAGACATTGTTCATTATGGACCATCAAACGATAGGTACGCTGGCACGGTAATCTACCTAAATAACGGCAAAGGGTATTTTAAACAATTAAGCGAAAGTGTTTTTGCAAAACTTGATGACTATGAGCTTGATGGCATGCCAGTCTGGGCGGAGGATTTTCGTAAGGATAATCCCGTAGCTCTCTCGACATCAATCCCACTTGATATCGATCATGTTGGTGGAATCGACTTATTTGTCCAGAAAACGGTTCCTTGGCCGCTGCTCAGCGACACACCAAGACAGCTTTTTTCAAGTCAGTTTTTCTATCAAGTAATGAGCAAGCCAGGGACAGCTGTTCCTACACCTCAATGAAAACGTTGATTTGCGTGGCGATGGCGTTGGCCAGGTGAAACCTCATCTGCGCGAGTAGTAGAAGATTCCATCTATCTTATATGTGAAAGTTGGATTCCCTAAATTGGTCAACGATTTGGTCACTACTTGCTCCAAAGACTGTGAAGTTTTTGAAGTCTTTCAAGTGGTTAACTGAAGAATATGGCACGCCCGGAGAGATTCGAACTCCCGACCAACTGGTTCGAAGCCAGTTACTCTATCCAGCTGAGCTACGGGCGCGCTACACGGCATAGTATAAGCGTTTGAGCGACCAAGGTCACTTGGTTCTAAACTCCTAGGAGCTGTGCGGACCCTCTCAACCAAACCCAGTTGCGACTCAATCTAACCGGCGCCGCATAAGCTGAACTGTGTTGCTATGCGAAAGTCGTCTGGATTCCTGCCACAGAGGATGGAAATTAAAATGAGAGGGATCACGAAAACGACCGCTTCTGCCGAACATCATTGCAGCGCGCTATGGTATTTTTGATATCCTCCACGCACACAGCGAGNAANTCGAAGAGTAATTCGAATAGAGAGACTGAGGCCGCTGCTAATTGAAGATATTCAGAATGCGTGAATACTTGACCGCGAATTGCTGGGCATCACCTCGGGGAGCAAACAACATGTTGTTTTCATCCACCTCGTTATAAACAATGTAAAGCCCTGCGTTCGCAGATTGCAGCCACGCAAATCGGAGGTTTGTAGAAAAGACATCATCTCGTTTGTTGTACTGCACCAGAGTTTGAATGGTCATCCTTGGCGAAAAGGCATAGGTCGCGCGAAACCTAGCAATATCAACTTCAAAGTCACCGCCTGGAACGGGGAGGTCAATGCCACTATGGCTCCAAGTCAGCTCGCTTGTGAATTTCTCTCCTACCCTGTAACGAATAGTGGAATCAAGATTCTTTCGGTCCCCACCAAAAAAACCTCCAATAAATGACCGAAAATTAACGCTAAACGGCGCGCTTTGATTACTCCAATAAACTAACTGCGCCTCCTGATGTTCATATTCACCGACAGGCACCGTAACACCTTTAACAATATCAAATGGTTCGAAGACGCCTTCTTGGGTGAAATTGGTGCCTGTGTGGATTTCCATCCCACTGTTGAACTCCCAATGATTATCTATATGTAGNAAACCGGTCTGCTGATTNCCGTCAAAATCCCAATANCCTCGGTAGTTCATATGAGGCCTAAGTTCTTGAAGCTGCCCCCAGTTGTCTGGCCGATAGCGATAGCGCCAGCCAGCTACGTATTTCCGAAAATTACGACGTGCGAGAAAACCTACCTCTGGATTGAAATTCTTCCCTACTTCGGAGTATCCAGCATTTAGGTTCCAATCCTCATCCGCGTAAGTCCAAGATAAGCCGCCGGCCGTGTCCTCCCCTTTGATGCCAGGAGTTTCAGTACGAGAAATCCAACCGCGAAACACAGTGTAGTCGCCGACCCCCCATCGGCCGTCAACAGCATAAGTCCGATTGAAATCTTTAGTAGAGTTGCCACTGATTGACCCATCGCCGTCTCTTTCGACGAACATCATGCCGATTGCAGAGCGGTTTGGTAACTCCTGGTTAACTCGAATAACCGAGAAGTCATTCGCGGGGGCCGCTCCGTCTATGCCTTCAGTCTTCATGCTCAATACGCCAACATTAGTGCTGTTTCCGATTTTGCCAGTGAGGCGGGCACCAGCTTCGATTGGAAATTGGGCCCCCTGATTGATTCCGATGCGCCGACTGAAGAAAAGTTCGACCTCGCGAGGATTACCGATGGCGAACTGACCAGCGTTCTCGAGGAAAAAAGGGCGTTTCTCGGGAAAGAACAAGCTAAATCGGTCCAGGTTGACCTGAATATCGTCAACTTCAACCTGGGCGAAATCTGTATTCACAGTGGCATCAAGCGTAAGGCTAGGGGTAACACCCCATTTCACGTCGATGCCGTATTCCTCGCGGGATTGGGTGNTGGCCTGATGACCACCGCGCTCACTCAAACTGAGCGCGTAGGGTGTTACTTGCAGGAGCCGCTGACTGGGAACTTTAATACCTTCTATAAAGCCCGCCTCGGAAACTCGATTCAGATTGAAGTTCCGATCCAGCGGCGCCCAGTAGGACTCTTCGTTTTTGCGACGGATATTGCGCTGGAAATTGATACCCCAGGTTTGTGAGTCTTCAGAACCATAACGCAGTGCGAGGAAAGGAATCGCAAATTCTGCACTCCAGCCCTGATCTGTAATTCGGGCCTCAACCTCCCATGTCGTATCCCAGTTTAGATTAANCCCGCCGGCACCTCCTCCGCGACCTCCAAACCCACCGCTACCCCCCTCATTGATCACTTGNGCGTCAAATTCCATGCCNGAAGGATTGGTGCCGAACACGTATCCGTTTTGCCGATCGAGCAAGCCATCAATAATCACGCGGAAACTGTCGGTATCATCAAGCGACGAATCGCGGCGACTGTCAGTAACCAGAATAGCTTCGGGATTGTCATCGTATGCCATCACANCGATGTAGAGAGTGTTGGCACTGTANCCCACAAAGACTTCCGTTTTCTGACTGGCCGGCTGACCCTCATTAGGCCTCGTTTGCGTGAATCCGCTGGTGGGTGACACGGCTACCCAGGCTTCGTCCTCAAGGACTTCGCCGTCAATCGTCGGCAGTGTCGTCAACGCATCTGCTCGCGCAGTTGGACGCACAGATCGTGAACTGAAGGTTTGAGACTCAGCTGCAACTATCATTTCGAGCGAAAGCAGACAAAGCAACGCGCCTAGCGCCTGATTTCGAGCGAAAATAAACATATGCTCTCCTGTTTCAAGGCATTCCTGTGGCTGCTTCCCTGTCGCCGCTTTCTGAAGCGAGAAAATAGCAATCGCCAAATTGTAACCTGNCGCGCTTAGTGTGATTTTTTTGTTACGGACAGAACGACTGCGCGAGGCCGAAAGATACTGGACTACGATCGTTTTACCGCTATAGCCTGAATCTCAAATCGCGCGTCGAATAGCAATGTGCCAACACCAACAAAGGCCCGGGCTGGGAATTCTTGCGTAAAATACGTTCTGTAAACTTCGTTAAAACTTGCATAGTGGCTGACATCAGAGCAAAAAATCTGGACGTAAACTAGATCATTCATCGTCATGCCGGCATCTTCCAGCGTAGCTTTGATTGCATCGAGCACATTTCGCGCTTCATCTTCGGCCTCAGCTGGCACCTGCCCACCCTCCAAACCGAGCATGCCGGAAATGAAGAGCGTATCATCCGTCATCACAGCGCCACTAAAGGGCGAGCCATCTCCTCCCGGGCTACTCGGATTGATATAGCTACGCTCTTGAGCTGTNACTGACTGCACNGCACTCAGGCACAATGCAACCAAAGAGGACATTATGAGACTTCCGATTGACCTTCTAACAACATTTCTCATCTACTTTTCCTTTTGCTCTCCAATACAGAGTCGTTTTTGTCGTTTCTACAGACCCAAAGATTGTTACCCATTACCCTCGGTAAGTGAAGACTTGAAGCAAAAACCGACACCTTGGTTACGGGTCNAATCGACAGCGTACTGGCTCACTGCCTGTTTACTAAAAGTCATTGCCGCAAAACCTCTGGTCCCCGATACTACACCCTGAATGTAAGTTGAATCGGTTTCTGGGTCTGAGCACACAATGATCTCACGCTGCGATTGGCCAGGCACAGACCCAGATTATATCGCTTACCATGACCTAGANTGGGGCGTGCCGGTCCGCGAAGACCGAGCATTGTTCGAATACCTTTGTCTCGAAGGTCAACAGGCCGGACTCAGTTGGATCACTGTATTGAGGAAGCGGGCGCGCTATCGCACTTGTTTCAAGAATTTTGATATTGATCGGGTTGCGCTCCTGCGGGACGACACGATTGAGGGTTTCTTGAATGACCGCGGGCTGGTGCGGAACCGGCTAAAGCTCTATTCGATTCGGTCCAACGCTGTGGCCTGTCAGGCGGTGCGGGACGAGTTCGGCAGCTTCAGTACTTACATATGGTCCTTCGTTGGAGGCCGCCCGGTAGATGGAAAACGTAAATCTCAGNGGGACGTTCCATCCTCCTCATCACTCAGTGAAGCCATGTCCAAAGACCTAAAGCGACGAGGTTTCAAGTTTGTCGGCAAAACAACCTGCTATGCGTTCATGCAAGCAGCGGGCATGATCAACGACCACACGCTCAACTGCTTTCGGTATCATCAACTCAAACAATAAGCATTACTATCAGCAAAAAAAGGGCTCAAGCTATGATCGGTTACGTTACACTCGGCACTAACGACCTTGCGCAGGCAACCAAATTTTATGATGCACTGCTAGCNGAACTTGGAGCCACTAGGTTTATGGAAATGGACGGGTTCATCGCTTGGGCTGTAAACCCAAAGACACCGGCACTCTCGCTCACTGCTCCGCACAATGGCCTGCCCGCGACCGCCGGCAACGGCGTGATGGTTGCTCTGGCAGCTGACACCCCGGAAAAGGTAGATGCGGTGCATCGCAAAGCGATCGAATTAGGTGGCAAATGTGAGGGAGCNGCAGGCCCTAGGGGTGAGTCTTTTTACGCAGGCTATTTCCGCGACCTTGAAGGAAACAAGCTCAANGTATTCTGCATGATGCAGACCGCGTAGACCCGGAAAACCACTGTTTTATTTAAAACTGGCAACTTCGCAGGCGGCNCCCNAAACAGAGCTCTGAGGCTTCAATTTTGCGTAAGCGATCGCATTCATTTCATGCGCCCTNCTGCCGAATAAGATCTTGTAAAGCTTATCTCTTTTGTGCTCATGTAAATCATCAAAATCAATGTAGGCTGAAAAAACTTCCCATCGGGTCCAGAGCCATCTCACGCAAATCATATCTGTGATCCNCAGCGATCAGTATGACTAGTGTGGCGCTGCGCAAGGCACTTTTTTTCTGCGCTCTCATGGCGAATTGCAGCTGATCACTTGGATTTTTTNCGATTCAAACCCGGGATTACACAATAACGCCGATTGGTCATTTAGCCAAAACATCGCGTGTATTGCCCAATTACCTCTAGCGCGTTAGTTTCATTGGGAGTGTTGATAGTCGTATACAGCCCAGTTTGACCGATTAGCGTTGAGCATTTATCAACAAGCGCGCAATAAAGGTCGCTGGCTAAATCACTGGCTTGATACCTAATGCTCAGCTAATTCGATTTAAAAACCACATTGGCAGAAATCGGATCTCGCCTAGTGCGGGTTGCATTCGCGGCAACCGATTGATCTTCATAGCCAAAACTGATGCCAAACAGGATTTTTGTCCCATCTTCAATGTCAAAAGCCTTTCTGACCAAATCAGGATAGCTTCGCATGGTCCCCATCGGGCAGCTATGCAAACCGAAAGCCACCATGGTAAGCATAAGAGTCTGAGCCCACATACCAACATCGATAGCTACGGTTGTTCCGAACTTTTGATCCATCCCAATAAAGGCGATATAGGGAGCATCAAAGAACTCGAAATTTCTTAGTACGGCTCGCATGCGCCCTTCNTTGTCACCGCGCTCAATTCCCATATTAGAGTAAAGTGCTGCAGCACATTCAACTTGGCGTGTTCTGTATTCATCGACGAAGTCGCCCCGATACTCATAATCCGGATTGGGCGTCACCCCGGCGGCAGTGTTCTCAACCATCTGATCGCGAAGCCGATTCTTGAGCGTGCCGGACGCGATATATACTTTCCACGGTTGCACGTTACAGTTCGAGGGTGATTGCTGTGCGACNTCAAAAATTCGATCCAGCACTTCCCGAGGCACTTCTCGGTCAAGATATCCCCTCACTGAACGCCGCGTATAGATTGCATCGATTAAATTGAGATTTGGATCTTCTGTTGCCAGATTTGCTGCAGCTTCACTCACTTTCGACTCCTTTCTGCTTCTGTTGAACTAAGACTGTCTTGACTCTCGTCCACCCACTGAAACCAGCTAGCTCAGTAGTCTCCCGCCATCGACATCAACCGTTGTACCTGTGACAAATTCATTCTGCATCACGAATATAAGTCCCGCAGCCACTTCCTCGGACGACCCCGCGCGCTTAATCAGATGAGATTGAGTCATGCCCTGCAAGGTTTCTTCCTTCTTGTTGCCGAAGTGGTCAAACATTGCAGTATTNATGGTGCCCGGAGAGACCACGTTGACACGAATTGGCGACAACTCGAGAGCTAGACAGCGTACTAAGTTCTCAACAGAAGCACCAACACAACTCAAGGGTGACTGCCCTACCGCCAACTTTCGTGCCGGAGAACCACTGACTAAGGTTATAGCCCCATTATCTTTCAGGTAAGGGGCGCCGACTCGCACCACATTGCAATAACCCCATAGTTTGTCGTACGCGGCCTGAAACTGCTCTTGGGTTTGCTGCAGAAAAGGTTTTAGCGTTCGCTCACCGCCCACTGCGGCAGACACCAAGTGATCTATTTTGCCAACTTCGTTAAAAATCGCGTCGAGTGCCGCAGCGTCATGGGTATCAGCTTGCCTGACTTCAAACCTGCCTCCGCTCCCCCGCGTGGCAGATTCAATGTGCGCTTCCGACCGTCCAGCCGCCCAAACCTTTGCTCCCTGATCAGCTGCCATCTTCGCTGTCGCTAGACCAATGCCCGCAGTGCCACCAATAATAACAACATTTTTACCTTCCAAATTATTGTAAGCCATGATTTCCTCTGTGTTCTTCTAGTTGATAATCCTACCCGGATTGAGAATTCCCNTGGGATCTAACGCTNGTTTCAAAGTTTTCATCAGTANAATTTCTGCTTCGCTACGACTNTGNGAAAGGAAAGGTTTCTTCATCAGGCCNATGCCATGCTCCGCAGAGACTGAGCCGTCTAGTTCCTGAACTAACTGATAAACGATCTTGTCAATTTCAAAGTGCAAGGATTTGGTCTCAGGTCCGACATTTATAATTATGTGAACATTGCCATCACCTATATGTCCAAACAACCCTATCGTAGCTTTCGGCCATAACTCCCGTAATCGACGCTCCACCTCATCACCGAAATAACCCATATCTGCGATGTCGAGGCTAACATCATAGGCATGCATGAAACCGATGCCCATAACCTCTGCGGCCCCGTCCCTGACTGCCCAGAGGTTAGAAACCTTAACATCAGAATCAGCAATNATGGCGTCTGCNACCAATCCGGCTTCACTGGCCAAGCCGAGCGATCTGACAAACTGATCTGCGTCGGTGTCAGGGTTATTTCCCATGCTCTCAACCAGCACATAGAAGTCATAATCCAGAGCCAAAGGAACCTTAATGTGAGCGACCTTCTCATCGATCAGCCGATACGCATTTTTCCAGATCACTTCGTATGCGGAAAGGTTNGCTCCCAACTGCGACTGCATGTGCATAAGTAGGCGCGACACTNTGGAGAAATCCCGCACCCCACACAGCGCGACCGACTGGCTGCTNGGTTTGGCCGTCAGCTTTAGGACAGCCCTGGTAATCACACCCAGTGTCCCTTCGCTGCCGATGAAAAGTTGCTTTAGGTCGTACCCGGTGTTGTTTTTCCTCAGCTTATGCAAGCCATTAACGACGGTGCCGTCCGCCAGCACCGCCTCTAGTGCAATCACGAGGTCCCTGGTCATTCCATATCTTATAACCCGATTGCCACCCGCATTCGTCGAGAGATTCCCACCAATGGTGCAGCTTCCACGAGCACCGAGATCTAGCGGGAACAGCAACGAATGGGCATCAGCTTGTTCCTGAATTGTCTGTAGCTCAGCGCCTGCCTCAACCGTCATCGTGGCGGTGACAGGGTCAACCTCTATGACTGACTTCATCCGCTCAAGGCTCAGGGCAATTTCTCCTTCCAACGGGGCAGCCGCTGATACCAAGCCCGTCATACCACCCTGAGGCGCAACCGGGTGGTTATTCTTGTGGCATAGCGCAAGAATTTGGGACACCTGCGAAGTGGAATCTGGTCGCAACAACAAGCTCGGACGAATCGCGCGAGCACCCATCCAGTCTTTGAAATTTTTTCGCTCAATATCGTCCCCCTCGAGAAACCCGGCCAATCCGACGACGGCTTTAAGCTGCTCATACAGAAGAGTGAGATTCATGTCCGTCAAATAACTGACTCCTGTTCGAGACAGATAAAAGGGTTGCTCGAAGTCCAGCAAAAACGAGGGAGCGGCGTATTTTGATTAAAAGGCTTTGCCAATGATTAACACCAGGGTTTCACAACAGCGTTATAAGATCGTAACATAACGTAACCCCTGAATAACTTTGCTGAACTGTGACGCAGGGCGTAAACTATCGAATAAATTCGGTGACGCACATACCATGAGCCGTATTCTGAAAGTCTGGTGCCTACCAATGCTGTTGACCTCCTGTGGCAATTGGGTGCAGCTAACGGGGCCCGGGCAGCAGGTGGAAGTTCGCTCTGAAAGTCAGGTGAGCGGTTGCGAGCCGCTCGGTCGCGCCAGTTCATCAACCTTGGACAGGTTGCTCTTGGTTGAACGCAATACTGCGCAACAAGAAAATGAGCTTCTGACTCTCGCGAGAAACGAAGCGGGAGACATGGGCGGCAACGCCATTGCCCCAATTACAACAGCTTTAGATGGGCAACAGAGCTTCGCAGTCTTCCGCTGCCCCTGACCAAACCACCTGATCGTAAATTTCTGCAGACCAACGCTGGAAGCTGAACCATGGAAAGACTGCTGATCGTTCTGAGTGATGCCTTCGCGCATGTCCCCAACCGGGTTCTAAGCTACAAGCATTTCGTTCTTACTGGTCTGATAGTCATCAGCTCGCTCATGGTATGGGGTATTTTTACCCGCACCGAACTCGACATGACGACGGACAGTTTCCTGGATCAGGAAGACCCTTCGATGCTGGCGCTAAACGAATATCGCCGTCAGTTTGGCAGCGACGATTCGGTCTTTCTGGTTTACCGAGCTAAGGATGGAGACGTCTTCTCCCGAGTATCTTTGTTGGCAATTCAGCAGCTGACCGATGATCTTCGTCATTGGCAGCAATTGAGCCCTGATGATTACCCCGACGCTATCAACGGAATCGATCTGGACTTTAATGAATTGAACCATGTGCGACGAGTTCAGTCGATCGCCAATCTCCGC
Source organism: Gammaproteobacteria bacterium (assembly GCA_002719575.1). Taxonomy (GTDB): domain Bacteria; phylum Pseudomonadota; class Gammaproteobacteria; order Pseudomonadales; family Pseudohongiellaceae; genus UBA9145. Next base: position 76,091 of record PBHS01000013.1, read on the forward strand.
TTCCAGGAAAACCAAGGAGACACGCTGCTCTCCAATCGTCTGGTACCAGAACGACTCCCGGAATCCGACGACGACCTCGCTGCAATCAAAGCGCGTGCACTGAATCAGCAAGATTATCTACTGGCGTTCTATTCAGCTGATGCTCGCTACGGCGCTGTGATGATTCAAACCGATTTTGGCGCCCAACCCTCAGAGGGTTACGAGCCGGCAGTGAACGCCGTTGAGGTTGTGCTGGATGACAGCTTTATCAACTTCGATGCATTTCCCCTTGATGAGAGCTTCGACCTCAGTTTCGATGAATCAGCACAGATTCAAGAAGTCTCATTCGAGCCCGTAGACATGCTTGGTTACACAAGCTTTCACATCATGACCAAAGCGCTGTATGAAAAATATGGTGAACAATTCGAATTCTTTCCCGTAGGCAACCCGCCGATGATGGAATTCATGATGGACATTCTGACCCAAATGCAGGTTTTAGGTTTAGTTATGGTACTTATCTTCACCCTGCTGCTCTACATCCTATTCAGGAGCTTCAGCGCGGTTTTATGGCCAATGGTAACCATTGCTGCGAGCATGGCTTGGACTTGGGGTTTCACGGTATGGCTAGGTGTAACCATCTCACAGATGATTTCCTTGACCGTGTTGCTGGTTTTTGCGGTAGGAATTGCTGATTGCGTTCACGTGATGAGTGCCTATTTCAGCTTTCGACGCGAAGGTAATGGCCACTACGATGCCCTATCCAAATCCTACGGCAAGACAGGCCTGGCCATCATGGTGACGACGATAACAACCATGGCTGGCGTGCTGGCTCTAACTACCTCAGAGCTAGTACCGATTCAGGTATTCGGCATGATGTCTGCCTTCGGCGTCGTGATGGCTTTCTTTTTTACGCTTGTCTTACTGCCCATTCTACTCGATCTCTGGCATCCGGGCGCACCGGGGTCCGAAGATGCCAGTCTGGCCGACAGACTGGGTGTTCGGTGGAATGGTCTGAGCACCACAACCAAGGTAGGAACAGCCCTTCTATATGTGATCACAATCTTCAGCATGTTAGGGCCTTGGGTCGGTTCGTATATCACGATCATCTCACTGCTGACTTATGTCGTTGTCAATTGGCAAGTCGCGATTCTTTCTGCTGTTCCAAGTATCGTCGCACGACGCCCCTGGCTGGTGTTAGGTGCGTTCGCCAGTCTGTTCGCCATCTGTTCCTATGGGATGACGCTGATTCGCATTGACTCCAACATGACTGAACTAACCAAAGAGGGCAGCGCGATCCGAGTAGCGTACGAAACCGTTGACGAAAATATGGCCGGCGCCATGTCCATGGTGATCATGGTTGATACCCACACGTCCGACGGACTGTACAATCCGCGCCTGATGCAGGCCATGGACCAACTGCAGAGTCGCATCGAAACCCGCTATTCCGATCAGGTAACACGCACCAACTCACTAGCCAATATCGTTAAGGACACCTATCAGATCATGAGCGATGATGATCCGGCCTATTATCGGGTGCCCGATGATGACCAGATGATTTCGCAGCTTCTCTACCTATTCAACAGCGCCAACCCCGAAGACCGTCGAGCACTCGTATCAGACGACTACAGCCGCTCCCATATTTCGCTGAACATTTACAACGCCGGAAGCTATCAATACCAACGCTTTTTCGAGGAAATCTCACGGGAGATCGATGAGGTATTCGGACCGCTCGAATCTGAATTCCCCGAGCTGGAAGTCTATCTCACCGGCTCAATGGCCCTGCTGATGCGCATGGCAGACGAGGTGGCTAATTCGCAGTTCTCAAGCTTCACTTTCGCCATTGCAGTCATCAGCGTCATCATGATCATAACGCTCGGCTCCTTCCAAGGCGGAATCATGGCGATGATCCCGAACATGATTCCAGCACTGCTCGGATTCGGCCTTATGGGTCTCCTGGGAATTGCTCTGGATACCGATACCCTGTTGATCGCGCCTCTGATCATCGGCATTGCAGTGGATGACACGATTCATTTCATGACGCATTATCGGGTCCAGTTGATCCGCACCGGCAGCATCAGTGAAAGCCTGGTGTCCACTATTCGCGATGTGGGCCAAGCGGTCATGTTCACCACCATGGTNCTGGGTCTGGGTTTTGCTCTGCTAAGCTTCTCCGATTATCTAGGCATGGCCAAAATGGGTTTCTTCGGCTCNGCGGCGATCTTTGTTGCTCTGCTCTGTGATTTGTTTCTGATACCGGCCATGATAATCATCTTCAAACCGACCTTCGGCGTTAAAGACGCAGACACCCGAATTCATTTAAGGGAGAAAATAGCATGACCTCTCAGCGACTGCTCTGGACATTATTNCTATGGAGTGTTTTCNGCGCGCCGGCGGCTACCCAGAATCTTTCAGGACTGGAAATCATGGAGCGGGTGGAGGAAAGCCAACGCGCGACTTCAGACTCAGCATTCAATCGCATGCAGCTGTCCACTTGCCGGTTTGGCATTAAGGACAATCGTATTACCTGCGCTGAGCGCCCTCGAATCAAGTCACTCGAATCAGTGGGCAAGAACTACGGTGAAGAAGGCAAGGACACGAAAAACGTCACCATCGTCCAGGAACCCGCGGCAGAGCGTGGCGTCGGTATGCTCTCTTTCTCCTATGACGACACGCAGCGCGACAACGAGACCTGGCTTTATCTTTCTGCCCTAGGCCGCGTAAAGCGTATCGCTAGCGGGAACTCTGACGACGATGTGGAACCCGCCTCAGTGTTCGGTTCCGAATTCACCACCGAAGACACTGACACGGGCAAACTGGAAGAGTACGAAATCAACGTACTCGAGGAGACGACAGAGTCGGGTCGGGAAGTATGGAAAATCGAGCTGATTCCGAACGCCGAGCGCGCTCGGAAATCGCGCTACTCCAGAACCGTAAATTACGTGGACAAAGAGCGTTTTGTCGTGCTGCGAGTTGAAATGTTTGATCAGTACGACAATGAAATCAAACGACTGCTGGCATCGCGGATAGAGCTAGTCAACGATATATGGATGGCCCGCTCACTCACCATGATGAATCTGGTTAGCAACCGCCTCTCAAACATGGCCTTTCTTGAAATCTATACAGACATTGATGTCGAAGATGAATTTCTGACCACCCGCACGCTCACAGATGTCGCGTTCCGGGAAACTGAGCTGGAGAAGCTCAGGCAGCAGGTGGATTGATTCTTTTATAATGGGCCCTATCCAAATCGCCGGCATGGCCCTTGCTCTGGCCTTGCATATCTACCCTCCATTGTTGCTGGCCCGTCAGGATGAGCCCCTGATCCTTGATCCCGATGTCAGCTTCGATCCCGACATCGACTTCGGCTTTAATGGAGACATTTTCACCGGCGCCTTCGGGGAACAGAGTGAAGAATCTTCAACTGCTAAGTGGTTTGAAGATTTCACCATCCGGATCAGCCAATCCACCTCCGGGCAAGTTAACAGTCATAACATCGATCTGGGACCCTTCGGCAGCTTTCCCAAGGAAGCCGATTTGGAGACCAATCGGCTGCAGTTCAATATCCGTTACCAGGACGCTTTCGCCCCGGGCTGGGTGCTACAGGGAAGCATGTGGTACCGCGTGTACTGGAACCAGGATTATGAGTTTGTCAGCAACGGGGACGCTGTAGAGACCGAGGGGCAACTGAACGATCTGTTTATCCAACGCAGCAGAGGCAANCACAGCTTTAAACTCGGTCGTCAGACAGTTGTCTGGGGTGAAACAGTCGGCAACTCCGTACTCGATATCATCAACAACAGCGAGTTTCGCGATTTTACGATCATCGACATCGAAGACGCCCGCCTGAGCCAGGCCATGCTGGTATGGGATTATTTCGATTCAGCCGACAACAGCAGTCTGTCGACCTTCGTCAACCTTTATCCCGAGTTCAACCCAGCCCCCATACGGGGTAGCCCATTGTTTTTTGATCCCGGTTTCAACTTGCCGGACTACGATCGTGGAGGGAAGATCCTGATTGAAGCCGGCACACAATGGAAGAAATCCTTTGAAGGCAGCGACATCGCGGTCATGGCNGCCTATCTGTACGAGAATCAGCTGCGGTATGACCCGCCCNTTCCCGAAACACNCGACGCACGGCCTGACATNAACGATTTCTTCCTGTTGGGTTTCAGTGCAAATCGTGCGATAGGTAAGGTCTTGCTCAACTTCGACCTTGCGTTCAGCCACAACATTCTGGCAGACAGCTTCGCCTTTCCCGGAACCAGTTCCCTTTCCACCCCGATCAACCTTCGAAAGGATCAGTTGGGCACGTCTTTCGGTTTTGAATATGCTATCGACAACGAACAGAACGTCAGCCTTGGCATTCAGGCTCAGACCCTACTCGATGAAGACGAAGGCTTGTTACCCGGACAGNCGCTGANCAACGACGGCGTTTTTGGTAGCTGGNTGGTCCGCTACAGCAACGCCCTGAGAAATGGCGATCTCAATTTATCGGCGACTCTGCAGGGAGACCTGTCCGCACAGTCTCTGCTGGTATTTCTGGGGCTGGACTACGCCATTAATGATAATTGGTCGGTCAGCTCCCAAGTCATCAGTATTACCGCCAAAACCGGATCATTCCTGACTTTTTTTGACGAAGACCTTCGTCTCGGAACCACCCTGACCTTTACGTTCTGAGACAGTCGTCGCGCTTCAGGGTAAACTGTCCATTTGACGCTGAGGTTATCATGCAGAGTAAATTAAGCTTGAAGCAGAAAGCGCATGCCAGACCGCTTGGCAAACTGGCATTTGCTGGCAATCTCACGCTACTGCTCATTGCGATCTCAATGGCCTTTAAGTTTTACTCCCAGTCCCGGCTACAAACCGATCAGTTGAGCCGGGTTCAGACGCTGCTGGGCGAGATGCGCATAGAACTGGACGAATTTGCTGAGCAGCGCATCAGCTACGAGTCACAGATTGCCGGCCTGAACCGGGAACTCAGCGCCAGCCAGGGGACTGCTGCAGCGCTGAATAAAGAACTCGCGCTGGCACAGGAACAGACCAGCCCTAATCTCTCCCGNATTGAGCAGCAGATTCNTCATAGGGTCAGTCGTGAANTAGAACGCCAGCGGCAGGAAAACGGCATAACAACCCGAACCCACTTACTTAAACAGCTCGCCAGTCTCGAACAGGAAGAATTNTCGGAAATCATGAGCTTACAGAGTAACTATGGTGGATTTTTACAGGCGCTTGACGTCTCAGACGAGCGAATGCAGGAGATCGTCGACTTTTTGGTAAGCCAGATAACGGAAACAAATCGCGCGCGCCGCGACATTATCGAGGGAAACGCTAGCAACCAGCAAGGTCGTCGGTCAATCCGCCGGGAACTTTTCGCCCTCAACTCCCCCTCAGCTCAGCGAGCGGCCGTTTCATATTTTCTGAATGATGCAGAACTGGAAGTGTTCGACAGCTGGCAGGAGGAGCGTCAGCAGCAGCGTCAGATGTCCCGCANCGGCTTTCTCGGCGACCNGGNCAATCGTGCAGGCACCGTCTACGTTCAATGAGAGTATTCTTCAGGGCCGGATGGACAGATAGAAACCCGAATCATTGACAAGTCAGTCCCGACGACCCTGCACCGAACTGATTGCTCCGTATCAGGAATTCAGCGGCCGATCAAATACTTCTCGGTCGAACTCTCCTTCCCAGTTAGCAACCGCTGTCGACACGGCAAGGTCACCCGCGATATTGATCGAAGTGCGCAACATATCCAGCGGCCGATCAATGATGAAAATGAATCCCACCGTCACGGCTATCTGCTCTGCACTCATGCCAATGGTCTCCATTACCGCCGCCATCAGGAACAAAGATGCACTGGGTACGGCGGCGGTTCCGACGGAGACCAACGTGGTAGTTCCCGCCATGATTAGATAATCCGCAAGCGNTAACTCAATGCCGAATGCCTGAGCTGCAAAGATTGAGACTATACCGACATACAAAGCAGTTCCGTCCATATTAATTGTTGCGCCAAGCGGCAGCACCGTAGAGGCGATAACCGGCTTCACCCCGAGATTGTTCTCTGCCGCCGACATGGAGACCGGCAAAGTAGCCGCGCTGGATGAAGTGGAAAATGCGACCAGCATTGCCTCCCGCGCACCGCGAAAGAAATTGATGGGCGGAAGTTTCAGCATCAGCTGCATGATAACGACCCCATGGGTGAGAACAAGGTGGGCGGCACAGGCGATCAATACAGTGATTGCCAGCACCACAGCATTTAGCATCGCATCAAAACCCTGGGCGCCGGTCACTCTCGCGATCAGAGCCAACACACCAAATGGGGCGATTTCCATGATCCAGTGCGTAATGCGCAGTACCACCTCGCTCGATGCGTCCATGAAATCCGCCACTGGCGCAGCAGACTCTCCGACTGACAGTACACCTACGCCGACCAGTAAAGCGAAAAATATGATGGCAAGGATGTTGCCTTCTGCCAGAGCAGCGATTGGGTTTTCTGGCACAATGGAAATCAGACGTTCCGACAGCGGAATGGTTTCCTGGAGGGCTGACGAAGGCGACCCTGTCAAATCAACCCCGACGCCGGNCTGAAGAAGCACCGCTAGAATAAGCCCGATCGTAATGGCGGCAAGCGTGGTCAGCATATAGAGAATCAGCGTTTTGGCCCCTAATGAACCGAGTTTGGAAGGATCGCCCATCGAGACCACACCAGACACAATGGTCACAAAGACAAGCGGAACAACGATCATGCGTATCAGCCTGATAAAGAGATCTCCTATCCAGCCAATTGCCTCCGCCCCGGGACCCCACACCGAACCCAGTAATGCGCCAATCACCATCGCCGTAAGGATGCGCTTCCACAGCGCAATCGCAAACCACGTCTGTGTGATGCTCTTATTTTTCNCGGTATTGTCCATGCCCTCTCCCNGTTCGCCGCCCTTCAATNCAGTTACAGGCNCTCAGCTGTTCAGCAGGGCCTAAGTTTATGCTGCACATCAGCGCACTGACATGCCGATTGACTTCTATGTGTTTTGCGCTGTCACCGAGGCACTTTCTTGGCATTTCCCGGGCAGATCGCTTTCCAATTCTAGCGCNATTNTGGCGCCGTACNGACACTTTACCGNTACCACNTCGACCCCTCCCCGGGCCACCGAAGCTGTCAGAGTGCACAATCAACAAACAGGCACTTGGTGTGCAGAGGCGCTCCATTACTACAACAGTTGAGCATCTGCTGCTAAGCATACCCAAACTCAAGGATAAGCAGCAGGCATCTGTCGGGCGTCTGCGAGGCGCTCAAATCTTCCGCCCACATCCACCAATAACTGCTCCTGAAAAGGAGGTGCAATCAACGTCAGATTCACCGGCCTGCCGCTGTCCGCGTAGCCCAGGGGGACCGTGATCGCCGGGAAATTTGCTAGCGCGGCGAATCCCGCATTATGGTTATCCATGCTCAACAGCAGATCGAGGTCGCTGCCGGCAAACAGAGCCTCCATGGCAGCGCGCGCGCCGCTCTGGAGACTGTCACGAAGTGCTTCCAGTTCCGCCAGACTGATGTCCAGCTCAACCATGCGGTCGACCTCCGCCTGACCATAGGGCATTCTCAATTCAGAACGCTGGAGGTTGAAAGCGTGCAACTCATCTACAGAATCAATCATGACCATAGGGGATGCGTGATCCCTGAGATAGTGAGCCAGGTCTCTTACCATCTCCCGCCCCAGCAAAGTACTAAATCCCTCCGTATCGATTTCGGGCAAGCCGATTTCGACAATAGCAGCCTCGTCAGCGGATAGCAGTCCAAGCGCCTTTACGAACAGCTCATTGTCCAGATAGCGTTCAGGGGCCCCGAGACGCAAGCTCGCCATGGACTGATCGCGATACTCCAAATACAGGTCGTCGCTCATCATTGGCATCGCGGTATCACGATGGTCGTATCCGATCATGGCATTGAACAAAATGATGACATCAGCCACTGAACGAGCCATTGGCCCTGTGGTGTCAAGACTGTTGGATATTGGCACCACACCGGTGCGACTCAGAGAGCCGGTAGTCGGCTTCAGGCCCACCAGAGAGTTCGCGCTTGCAGGTGAGAGAATAGAGCCAGAAGTCTCTGAGCCTATCGCTGCCGCAGCATAATTAGCTGCGATTGAAGCGCCGCTGCCGGCGCTGGAGCCACCTGTATTAAACTGCAATCTGCCATAGGGATTAAGGGTCTGACCACCCATCGCACTCCATCCGGACGGACAGTTGTCACAAAAGAAATAAGCCCATTCACTCAAGTTGGCTTTACCGAGAATGACTGCTCCTTTTTCCAGCAATTTCACAACAATGAACGCATCGTCAGCAAAATTGTTCTGCAGCGCAACAGCTCCTGCAGTGGTCGCCATCCCAGCCGCGCTAATATTGTCCTTCAGCAAGATCGGAATACCATAAATGGGGTCCCGCTCAGCGTCGGGGGCAGTGCGCCGTGCAAGATCAAGTGCCCGCGCTCTATCGACAGACGCAGAATTTAGACTGATCACGGCATTCAGATATTTTGCAGGGTCTCCCTCTGTTTCTCGAATACGCGATAAATAGAACAGCGTGAGCTCTTCGTAACTAAGATCTCCGGCATCAACCATGCGCTGCAGCTCGGCAATCGAAGATTCCACCACCAGCGGCTCGAGTACCCGATAGCGCGCCGGTGTCAGCCCATTGATTTCATCGTTCAGGCTGGCCCACAAACTGCCTGGGGTCTGCATACCAGAGCGGAGTAGCCGGTAGTGCATGCGGGCATTGTCCAATTCAGCCAAACGCGCGAGGTCACTGGACTCATCGTAATTCGCCCAGGCCTGGTTTTGACTCTCCTGAGCCTCTGCCATAACGGTCAGTGCAAGGGTCAGCACCATCAGTGCCCCGACTGGTCTGTTTTTCCTACGCATTCCTGTTTTCCTCCGCACTTGTTTCACCCCCGGAATTCGATACAAAACGCAACACAGCAGCATAGAACCCGAACTTTTGAAATTCCCACTGCGGGTAGACATTATAACGCGGGTTCAAGCGCCCATTTCGATATCCTCAAAAGACGGTTCAGTCAGTTGCGTTCAGACTCGCTGCAGGATACACGCCACTGGCTGCTCCTGTACGCTGTGAGCTCTGAATTTCACTGAAACCCATCGTCATCGATCAATTGCTGGCATCAGATTGCCCGGTCTGAAGCCGAAGCATAGCCGTTTACCGGGCCATCTTCATCCTCCCGCGTTCCGGACACGCGGGGCTCACACAGTCTGCAAAGGCTTTGCCAGTTGGGATTCTGAGCGTGTTCTGTGCGGCTTCGCCGCTGGCCCGGGTTAACCATAGGTTTTTTACTTATTTTTACTTACCATAAGGGCCTGAGCCTTGATCTTGGGTGAAACATGAATAGGATTAAACTGCTGCTGACAGCTGGGACTTTCCTGATGATCAGCTACGCGCTGGCGCAAAGCGGCGCACCACCGGGATATGTCGACAATTCGCAAAAACAGATGGCTGAAATGCAGACGCAGATGCGCTATGGGCAGTATCTTGACGCTCTGGATTCGACCGCTGAGCGTAAAGCGGAAATCGGTTCTGTCATAACCACCGTATTCATCGAAAGGAATCAAGCAAGCCGCAACCGAACCTCCGGCGTTGTATCGTCAGAGAGTCTGGAAGAGGTGTCCTCGCCGGCCTACTTGCGCGGAAAAGTCGCTGAGCTGCTGACTGATCGGGAACTGCGAAACTTTGATGAGTATGAAGCCAGCTTTCAAGAAAGTGTGTTACGAGGCAATTTTACCCGCCAGCTAGCACGCGTTTCCGGAGGCCTGACCGAGACAAACCAGGAAATAGTGCTTGAGGTCCTAATGCGTCACATGGGCGCTGGACAGAAGCAGGTTCGCCGATCTAACCGGGACGCCGTCAATGAAAGTCAGCGGCAAATGCAGGCATTGATGGATGCCCGAGTGGAATTGAGTCAGGTGTTAAGCGAATCGCAGATGCAGGAGGCGGAAAAATTTCTGGGTCAGATAATCACCGGACTGATGACCACACAATCAATGAATGAAGCGGAGCTTTAGAATCAGCGACTGACCCTTTTAATTTATCAGGAGTACCCATGCCAGCTGGCCACAAATCTGAGCCCAGAGTCAAATTNACTTGGTGGCTGACCGCCGTCTTTCTGCTCGCGTTAGCAGGATGCGGAGAAACCCCAGGCGACACCTCTGGCCTGTCCGATCGATCGGCAGTAAACACTGCGGCAAGCTACCGGCGGATTAACGAACCCAATCCGGAAGATCCTCTCGACGCCCAAATTTTTGAGCTTGATAACGGACTACAGGTTTTCCTGACCGAAAACCACGAAGAACCGCGCTTCTACGCGGAAATCGCCGTGCGCGCCGGCAGCAAGCATGACCCTGCCGACGGCACGGGGCTCGCGCACTATCTTGAGCATCTTCTGTTCAAGGGCAATCAGAACCTGGGAACGCTCGACTACGAGGCCGAAAAGCCCCATTTGGACCGTATTGTCGAGCTGTACGAAGAACACTTTCAGGAAGTCGACCCTGTCAGGCGGGCAGAGATTTATGCCGAAATCAACACTGAGGCGCAGCAGGCTGCTGAATATGCGGTCCCCAATGAGATCGACAAGCTGTACAACATCATGGGGGGCAGCGGATTGAATGCACACACCTGGTATGAGGAAACAGTATACAAAGTCGGGCTGCCTGCCAACCGGCTGACGCAGTGGGCCGAAATCGAATCAGACAGATTTGTTGATCCCGTCTTTCGATTGTTTCACACCGAACTGGAAACCGTTTACGAGGAGAAAAACAGGACTCTCGACAATGGCGGCCGGATTATCGGAACTGCCGTGGACGAACTCCTCTACAAAGTACACCCCTACGGTCAGCAACCCACTATCGGGACCGTCGAGCATCTGAAAAATCCCTCACTGGTTTACATCCAGAACTACTTTGACACCTACTACGTGCCGAACAACATGGGCATCTTCATCAGCGGTGACATTGATGTCGAGGCAACCATCAATCTGATCGCCGAAAAATTCGGCCACTGGGAACGCAGCCCGGTGCCAGAAGTCGGCCCCTGGCAAGAGCCACCTCTGCAGGGCGCCGAGCGACGCACGGTGCAATATCCAGGTGAAGAACAAGTCCAGCTCGCGTTTCGCACTGCCCCTAACGGCAGTGCGGATAAAGAGGCGCTGATTCTGATTGACATGATTCTGGACAATCGGACNGCTGGCCTGATAAATCTNAACCTNAATCAGCAGCAGCGTGTTTCACAAGCAGNCTCTTCGCCTCTTTTTCTCAATGACTTCGGCACACAGTCACTGTACGGAGTNCCAAAGCAAGATCAAACNCTTGCAGAGGTTGAGCNGTTGTTGCTTGACCAGCTTGAGATTATCAAGTCNGGNGAATTCGAGGANTGGATCATCCCAGCAATCATTAACGACTTNCTTAAAAGCGAGAAAGCCAGCCTCGAATTCAACACCGCAAGGGTCTCCATNATGCGACAGGCATTCATCGAAGGGGCGCAGTGGGATTATCACATAGCCGAAATTGATCGCATGAAACAGCTTACCAAGCAGGATGTCGTTGATGTCGCCAACAAATACTTCGGCGATGACTATGTCGCGGTCTACCGNGTCGATGCCCAGCATGTCGTTCCGGAAGTAGAAAAGCCTCAAATCGATCCGGTGACTATCGATCCAACGAGACAGTCTGAATTCGCCTCGCNGATTTTGGCGATGCAGGTCGAAGAGATCGAGCCAACGTTCGTGGAGATTGACAGTGACTACCGCATCATTGAGTTCGCCCCCGGCGTTGATCTGTACTACGCCCCAAATCCGCTCAATGACCTCTTCTCATTCTCCATTTCTGTTGACATGGGAACGGAAGCAGACAAGCAACTCGGACTGGCGGCCGCTTTGATGGAAGTTGCTGGCACTGACTCGCTGAGCAATGAGGAATTACAGAAAGAATGGTACCGCATGGGCACGGAATTTCGCTTTGGCGCCGGAGAAAACAGCTCCGACTTCGCCGTTTCTGGACTGGACGCCCAGTTTGAAGATTCAGTCAATCTGATGATGCNGCTGATCAGAAACCCCAGTGCGGACGGTGAGACCCTTGAGCAGTTGAAAAGTATCCTGCTCAAGTCTCGACAGGATCAAAAGAACTCGCCTCCGGCCATCGCACGNGCNTTGTTTATGTACAACCGCTTCGGAGACGAATCGCCAATGCTGGAAGCCATGAGCAGCGAGGAAATCCTCGGCACCGCACTCNATGATCTNCTGGACGCGCCGGGCGAGTTGCTCAACTACAAACAAACACTGGCCTANACCGGATCAATGCCGCTTGAAGAATTGGTCGAAATACTGCGTCNAAGCTATAAGGTCAGTTCTGATCTCAAGGACACACCTGAGTACCGATTTCGAAACTCCCGTGAAATCGACAGCTCGGAAGTGCTGGTTGTCGACCAGCAAACCGCTCAGGCTCAGGTCAGGATCGAATTCGCCGATGGCGTTTACGATCNGGAAGACGGTCTGCTGGCCAATCTTTACACCAGCTATTTTGGTAGCGGAATGTCCAGCGTGGTATTTCAGGAATTGCGCGANGCGCGGGCTCTCGCGTACTCCGCATCAGCCTACTACCTNGCAGGAAGACGGATCAATGCTGAGAATCTCATGATGGGCTCAATTGGCACACAAACCGACAAGACGGTCGATGCACTCGCCGCCTTCATTGACCTAATAGACAATATNCCCAGTTCTTCTGAAAGATTTGAGGAGTCTGTGAATTCAATGCTGAATCGGTACCGCACTTCGAAACTCAATTTCCGCGAAGTAATCGGAGCCGCTCGCACCTGGGAGCGCCAGGGGCTGGAAGGAGACCCCCGACGGGACAACTACCGGAAACTGCTGGNGACCGAGCTGGCTGATCTTCTGGAATTTCAGGCAGAGCACGTCANAGATCGGGAAAAACTNATTTCAATTGTGGGGGATTTATCGATTATCAACGTCGACGAGCTTAAACAGTTCGGCTCAGTGCAACAGCTTCAGGTCGAAGATTTGTTTGTCAACTAGCCTTTACCGAGAAANCACGTCAGGGATCGAAGCGAAAACAATCCGTNTGCCCNGATTTTACGAGAANCAGTATGAGCACTCAGCCCCCTGCGCTTCTCATCTCGGGACTTAAAAAAGCCTATGGCAATCTNAATGTGCTTAAAGGCGTGGATCTGACGCTCACCACCGGGGGNATTCAGGGTCTGGTNGGTCTGAACGGTTCCGGCAAGACAACCACGCTGGAGTGCATTCTNGGTCTGCANCGNTTTGACCNGGGTGAGGTCTCGGTGCTGGGACTGACGCCGACNGATCTGTGCACGGNNCAAGGCAAAGTGACGGCGGTATTNGATTCNCCTAGTCTNAACCCTAACCTAACCGTCAGACAATGTCTCCNACATGCCAGTTTNCTNAGCAAACGCTCNCGGCGANATCCTGAAGAGCTCGAGANGNTGCTTGGACTTCGCCAGTTCAGCAATTTCCAGATAAAGACCCTGTCGCTGGGCAACAAGCGCCGGGCATCGATAGCGCATGCGCTGATTTCAGNTCCNGATCTCGTGATTCTGGACGAGCCGTTCAATGGACTTGATGCCGGTGGTGTTGACGAACTCCTGCAGCTGATCAAGTCGCTCAATCAAGAACAAGGCACAAGTTTCCTGCTATCTAGCCATCAGCTACCCTACCTCGAAGATATTTGTACTCACGTCGCAATTCTTCACGAGGGGAAGATCATTCGAAGCGGGGAAAAGTCTGCACTGCTGCGCGCAGAAACCAGCAAGGTCAGACTTCGCACCACCGATCCTGTTGGNGCCGTCTCAGCGCTGCAGACNATTTCAGGCATCAGCTGCAATCCGGGGATAATGGATGAAGAAATCTGGGCGTCNTCAGACACCATGACCGCCGCAGCAATNAACAGTCACCTGGCGCAGCACCAAATCCCTGTATATGAACTGACCACAGAGCGCGCATCGCTCGGCTCTCTGTTCAGACGCCTGACTCAGGGTTCAGAGTCATGAGACTGTCCAGCCTAATTCAGGCCCTGCGCTGTGAGTTCTTTGTGGCACGCTACTCACTCGGCGCGCGACTGGTTATATTTCTGCCCTCCGTGGCGGCTGCCGGTTTGTTCATGGCGTCAAAAGTCGCNGATACTGGAGCTGCCGCCAGGGACAGCCTGATGAATTTGAACAGTTTCGACGACGTCATCGCCGGCAATGCCTGGGGGCATTTTGTCGACGGTCTCGATACCGGTATAACACTAATTTCTTTGTTGCTGGTTGCACAAGCGGCTTACAGTTTCAGCGCAGAACTGGAAAGCGGGACACTGCGGCATCAGCTAATCCGCTGCAGCAGCCGCCGCNTGATANTGATTTCAAAATTTTTGCAACTCCATGCTCTGGCACTCATGGGAGNGGGGCTTCTTATCGTTTCAAGCTATTTGCTGAGTGGTCTGCTGTGGGAGTTCGGCCCTGTAGTAGAAGACGGTTTTGCGCTGATCGACGAAGCCGAAATACGCGACGAAATTGAATTAGGCCTCCGACTGGCACTGACTCCATTACCGGCTGCAATTGCCCTCGGGTTACTGCTTTCTGTCATCGCGGACACGGCAACCCAAGCGGTAGTATCGGCACTCGGTCTCACGCTCGCCATGGATATCTTCAAGGGTATGTTGGGAGATTATGCTTACTATCTTTATGCCAGCTTTCAACCCGCTCTGATCGATCAGTCCTATCTGCAGGATGTGAGCCGACTAGTGCGCGGTTATTCTGACGTCCTAATTGATGATAGAGTCATACAGCTCAATTACTGGGTACCCATCCCCACCTTACTCATTCTTATCACTGCATCCCTGATTGTTGTGCAAACACGTAAACTTTGAACTATGACAAATTGTTTCCGGTTCTGCATTCTCTGGCTGACGTTAATTCTGACTGCCTGCGTCAGCTTTGAGCCAAAAATATTAGTGCCAGCTATCACACTTTCGCCAGAAGAAATCGAGCTTAAGCGCTCAACAAGCACCGGGAAAGTTGACTTCGGACTTAATGTAACCCCAAATGAGAGCGACTCTCTTTTCAACATCGAACCTCTGCCAGGGGTCAGGGTGCGGGCAGTTGCAGTCAATTCACCTGCGGCCGAAGCCGGGGTTGAGGTTGGAGACATCATTCTGCAAATCGACGAGACACTCCTTGATCACCCGGATAGCCTTCAGGCGCTTCAGAGCCTGCCATCCGCAAGCAATCGATACCTCTTTAAGATTCGACGCGACACTCTCGTCTACGAAACTACCGTTGAAGCTTCTCCAACTGCAGAAATTCCCGGACCGCGGGAATTGTACCGTGTCGATCCGCTAGCCACCCGGGCAGGCTATAGAACTGAGCTTGTAAGGGTTGCCGATCAGGGCGTTCTTCCCGCCGCGCGCGTCGTTGAGTTATTCACCGGCAGCCCACTGACCACCTCTAATATCCAAAAAGACAGCCTGATACTTGCAGTCAACGGCCAGTTTCTGCAATCAGCGCAAGACCTTATCAACCGGCTGAATCAGGAATTCGAATTCGGCGAAAGCGTGACCTTCACACTGCTACAGAACGGAGAAGTGAGAAATGAATCCGTTAATCTGTGGGATCCTGGAAGGCGTATCAGCAAAGTATCAATTGGCCCGCTGATTCGATTCGAGTCTTCGTTAAATCCAAAAGCTCACAGTTTTACACTGGTTGATCTATGGCTGTTCTCACTGTACCGATATCAGCGCAGGGAAAATGAAAAATCACACACTATTTTGGGTCTGATTAATGTTAGCACCGATGATGGGGAACTCACCGAAGAGAAGAATTAGGCGCTCGATAAATCGTAACCAAATCAAGCAAAAGGAATCAGCGTCTTGGCGACGAAATCTTCTGTCTCCCACAATACTCCTGTGGATCTGGTGGAGCGCTTCCGTGAGTGCGCAATCCAACTACACCGCTTTCGAACTGATCCGTGAGAATAACTGGGACCCTCTGATACTCGAGGATTTGAATGGTGACGGTGCCAAAGACATCGTTTACTCGTCTTTCGATCCGGCATTTGGCCGCGAACTACACATCCATTATCAAAGGGAAGATGGGAGTTTTGCTGCCAATCCTCGCCAAATTGAGATCAAAACTGAGATCATCGCTATCGGTTTTGCAGACCTGCGAGATGACCCTGGCAAGGAACTGGTGTTGTTCGCAGAAAGCGGTGTTTTTAGTCTGTCCACCGCCGTCGAGGGTTATGCCGGAAACCTGAAACTGCTGACCGCATGGGATCTTATCGCAACCATCCCTGATAGGCAGCGAGTCTATTTCAGCAACATCCCAACTGACATCAACGGGGACGGACTCATAGACCTTCTGATGGCCGGAAATGACCAGTATGGTCTCTTACTGGGCACGCAGGATGGAAGTTTCACGTTAAATGCCCGCTTTTCAACCCTCAATCGCGATATTACGCCGATACAACGGGCCGGCAATGCAACTGACGTAGATGGCAGACTAGAAATTAACCCTGAACAAGGGGTCGTGATCGAAGTGACCGTTGATCTGCCCTCTCCTTTCGAAGGCTTTGTCGAACAATGGGCTGACAAGCAGCGTTCTGACAAACCTCTGCTCAGAAGTGAGCAATGGATGCCGACGCCCAGCCTGGCGCATCTGAACAACGATCACCTGCTGGACATTGCCTACATCAATGCCGGCTCAAACGGTCTAGGGCAGATGAATATCCATTTCCAACAGACTTTCGGGTTCAGAGAGCAAGCTGAGTGGCAGAGCGATCTGGATTCAAGCGGCCAGTTGCGGTTGATTGATATAAACGGCGACGGTCTGGCAGACATCCTGCGTCTGTCGGGCGATGGCAATGAATGGACCGCGAGCCTGTTCCTCAATCGGGCAGGCAGCTTTGATTTCACTCGGGCAAATCAGGTCATGCGCTTCTCTGGTTACGACTTAAATCTTGATGTCATCACCCAAGCACAGGGAGAAACCTTTCTGAGCGCCAGCTTTTACACAATCCCGGTCGTCGATGCGATTCGCAGCGCCAGTATCAACCGCACACAACTGCTTTTCGGCTCTCAGGGAAGCGAACCCGGCCAGGTTTTCAATCGACGACCCAGCTCCAGCCTGATTGAGGCTTTTTCGGCTAAAAATGTTCGAGGACTATCAGAGCAGATGTCGTTGAAATATGACGTGGACGGAGACGGCCGAAATGATGCGCTATACATCACGGAGAATGGTACCCTTGCAGCCAAAAAAATCGACACTGATCTGACAATTTCGAATGACGCTTTCTGGGAGTACGTCGCTCCGCGAACCGTATTCGAATTCGAAGTATTGTCGCTCAACGCAGATGAACGACCGGACCTCATATTGCGCCATGGCCGGACAACCACGCTTCTGGTGGCGCGCCCCTGAATGACAATAAAGATGAATCACTGTTCTGAAATCCATGAAGCTCTCTTCTCCGCGTTCAGAAGTCTCATCGCTGCCTGCTGCTTGATGTTAAGCACTAGTGAATTCCTTATCGCCGAAGTTCCCAGTTTCACTCAGCAGGAATTCGCCCTGCCGGCGAGCGCCGAATCGCTCGTGATTGCTGACCTCAATGNTGACAACCTCAACGATCTGCTGACCCAAATCGACGGCCGTCTTAGGGTGTATTTNCAGCGTGAAAGCGGATTTGATTTTGAGTCGGGTTTCGGGGNGATCAGTTTTGAATCGCGGGCCGTCGGCTGGGACCTGAACAGAGGTTTCGGCGTTGAGGACCAGGTCAGTGTGATCGCCTTGCTGGACGGCGAGAGGGCGGTGCGCTTCCCCATCAGNGGTGAGAGCATCCTGCCACCGCAGACAATTGCTGCAAAACTCCCCGGCTTCATTAGCCGGGGAATCAATCGTCTGCATTTCGCAAGAGACATCAACTCCGACGGATTAACTGATCTGGTGATTCCGGGAGCCGGCGAAATCCACGTGCTCATCAGTGAGGGCGGTGGAAATTTCGAGGCCCCTCTCAGAATTCTCTCCGAAACCCGTCTTCGCACTCAGCTCAATATCAATCGATTCAATCGCTCTGCCGGGCAGGCGGTTCGTATACCCAACTTGACTCTCAGGGATGTCAACGCAGACAGCAATGAAGACTTAATTGTCAGAACAGAAGCTAAGCTGGAGGTATTTCTCGCTGGTCGCACTCCGGGCCGTTATTTTCCTCTGGCTCCTGACTTTCTCCTTGATATCGCCGCTATTGAAGAAAACCTCGGACAATTTGATATCGACAATCTTGATTTCTCAAACCTGACCGGTGTTCTCGCCCTCACCCACGAAGAAATTCTGGAAGATATAGACGGGGATGGCATTGACGACCTTCTTCTAAGAGAGGGAGGAAGAGTTTCGATATACGCCGGCCAAGCAGACGGCGTGAATACCGATCAGGCCCGGCAGATTCTCCGTTCCGGGGGCAATGTACTGAGCACGTTTCTGTATGACGAGGACGGTGATGGACTGAAAGATCTGTGGCTTTGGCGAGTCGAATCGATTTCAGTGGGTGACATCTTTGTCTGGCTTGCTTTATCCGGATCCATCGCCGTTGAAGCGTTTATCTATTCTAACAATGGCGCGCGGTTTGAAAGACGCCCAGCCAGAAAGGTGACAGTTGACCTCAAATTCCCCTCTGTGCTGCGTCTAGCGAATGCCTATCAGACTCTGAATAATGAAGCAGAAACACTTCAGGCCGATGGCGTAACGCGCACCGCCACAGCCCGAATTGACAGCCTAGACGAAGATAACGACTTATTGGTACTGATGAATGATCAGATCAAAATCCTGCTAAACAGCATTGAACCAGCTCGAGAAGACAGTTTCCTGGGAGCGCTCAATTACTCTCGGACCCGCGACAATTACGAAATAGACATCAGAGAAATCATCGATACTGCTTCNAGGGGTTCAAATCTTTACCTAGACCTAATTGAGAGCCGCGAGGCGACCGATGAGATCATGCTTTCAACTGAGGCCATCGGTGGCGATTTAATCGCGGCCCGGCTTAATGATGACAAGCGGGATGACATCATTGTGTTCACACACTTCGATGCTAGTCAGATTCANGGTTTATTGTTACTCTCGCAGTGAGTGAAAAGCCAGTAACAACGGGACCCTGGTGAGCACCTAATGAAGAAAATCGTCTGGACAGCGTTTGGCGTCTCTCTGGTGCTTATCAACGTCATAGCCGANATCGGCTTTTACTACTCCGGCGTCNACATCCACATGTTCTTCCGCATCGCCTTGATCGTCGGCGTTACAGTGGGAGNTGCAGTACTCGGCGGCACCTTTAAACTGATNGATGCCCTGGAAACTGAAGAACCCCTCACCGGTACAGTCAAGGATACGCTTGGCGCTGACCGCAAGAAGAATTGAACTGACATTCCCGTGCCTCACTTCCCGAAATACGGAAAATACTTACGGCTTGGTTGTTTCGTTACACTGACATCGCTCCTGCTGTGCGCATGCAATGATGAACTGAGTCGGCCCAGACCCTACGTTCTAACGACCGCAACGACCGGGGGCACTTTCTATCCTGTCGGGGTCGCTATTGCCACTATAGCTCATGCACAGCTTGCGGAGAGTGATGGCATTTCAATGACAGCCATCAGTTCAGCNGGATCACTTGAGAACATCAAGCTTCTTNGAGATAACCAGGCCCAGTTCGCTATCTTGCAGGGCCCATTCGGNGCCTGGTCCTGGNATGGCGAAGGNCCGGTCANCTCGCCGCAAAGGCATTTGCGCAGCGTTAGCGCTCTATGGAAAAACGTTGAGCACTTTGTATTGTTGTCGGATCTGAGCGAAACAGGAACCATGCGGGACCTGAATTTGCTCAGCGGAGAACGTTACGTGCTGGGTGCCCGCAACTCGGGTGCAGAGCAAACGGGTCGTTTTATTCTAGATTCGCTAGATATCGACTATCGAGAGAAGTTTAGCTTGGCCTACATGGGGTATGGGCCAACCACCAACGCCATCCAAGACGGCAATATTGTTGGCATGAATATCCCGGCCGGCGCTCCGGTAAGCTCAATAACCCAAGCTTATGCCGTGATGGGCGAACGCATGACAATCCTGAACTGGAGTCAAGAGTCTCTCGATGCGATAAATGCTCGCTATCCACTCTGGGACTGGTATGAATTTCCACCAGGCACCTATCCAAATCAAACNAAGTTAATACGCACTGTTGCTTCTCCCAATGTGCTGGTGACCCGCGTAGATATCCCCGATGAAGTAATTTACAAAATCACCAAGATGATTTGGGAAAATTTAAGTACCCTGCATGATATTCACCAAGCAACCAAGGATATGCATATAGAGATTGCCACCGACGGACTGGGCGCACCACTGCACATAGGCGCAATCCGCTATTATCGGGAAATCGGACTGGAAATCCCCCCTCGCCTGATTCTCGCGGAAGCCGAGGACCGCGGAGACAACAGAGGAGGCGAAGGCCTATGAATTCANCCNGGCTTCGTTGGACAGCTTTTTTGTTCGCTCTGTTTCATGTCTACTGTAATGTTTTTGCCAGTATTTCTGAACTTTGGCTCTCNGCCATCCATTTCGGAGGCTTCGGTGCAATCAGCATGTTCATGGCCAATGAGGCTCTGGCCGATGGCAAGCAATCCCCTAAATACTGGATAAACTTTGGCCTAGCCATGCTTAGCATTGCCTCCGCCGGATATCTCGTCGTTTTCGAGAATGCACTCTATGCGAGAGAGACCGAATACATCCTGAGTGATTTTGTCTTTTCAATAGTAGCGATCGCGCTCGCCATGGAATTCACGAGGCGAACAACCGGATGGTTTATGCCGACCCTAATCGCGATTAGCTTATCTTATATCCTTTTTCTGGGGCGATATGTTGATGGGGTATTCGCGTTTCCTGGACTTAGCCTCGAAACAGTCATGTATCGCAGTTACTTCACCAGTGAAGGCATGTTTGGCTTGACTGCCAATATCTCCTCGACGTTCGTCTTCATGTTTATCATCTTCGGCGCCTTTCTTTTNAGGTCAGGTGCAGGAGATTTCATTGTTCGCCTTGCGAATTGCTTGACCCGCCGACTAGTCGGCGGTGCAGGGTTGGTGTCAGTGGTTGGTTCTGGACTAATGGGTTCCGTCACGGGATCTGCCGTCGCCAATACAGTCTCAATCGGCGTGATCACGATCCCGATGATGAAAAAATCAGGATTTACACCACGTTTTGCAGCTGGAGTCGAAGCTGCGGCCTCGACCGGCGGCGCGCTCATGCCGCCCGTTATGGGTGCAGGCGCTTTCGTACTCTCAAGTTACACGCAAATATCCTACCTCACGGTGATTGCTGCCTCTGCTCTGCCAGCTCTGCTGTACTTCTTGACNGTGTCTTTTTTTGTCCGNATCGAGGCCANGCGGCTTGGTTTAACATCTGCCGGAGAGGGAAAAGGGGAATCAGTTCGAAAAGTGCTCAAAGAGGGTTGGCACTTCATCATTCCACTGGGTGTCCTAATCAGCTTTCTTTTCGCCGGCAGGACCCCAACGTCATCAGCTGCTTTCGCCATAATTTCGGTCATCGCAGCTTCCTGGTTGTCTCCTAAACCAATGAGACTGCCAGACATTTTTGACGCGGTAGTAGATGGAGTCCGTAATATGGTGACAACCGCCCTTCTGCTGGTTGCTGTGGGTATCGTCATCAATGTTGTGACGACAACGGGTGTC
This sequence comes from Gammaproteobacteria bacterium, assembly GCA_002719575.1. Lineage (GTDB taxonomy): Bacteria > Pseudomonadota > Gammaproteobacteria > Pseudomonadales > Pseudohongiellaceae > UBA9145. The sequence continues at coordinate 97,849 of PBHS01000013.1, forward strand.
GGTAACGCCTTTTCACTAATGATTGTTGAATGGGCACAAGGCTCACTGTTGATTACCCTAATTCTGGTAGCCCTTGCCTCTCTGGTGCTGGGCATGGGTCTGCCCGTCACCGCGTCATACATTGTGCTTGCGACACTTTCCGCGCCACTTATTTTTGATTTGATCAGCCAATCCCAACTGCTGGCAGCATTGCAAGCAGGCGACCTTCCCAGCAACATCGCGGCAACCATTGGACTGTTTGGCGGGGATCCAGCAATTGCGGTCCAAGAAATGCCGATTGAAATGAAACAGCTTATTCGGCAAGAGATGCTGCCCGCAGAATCACTCACTGGAATGCTGCTAAGCGCCCATCTGATTATTTTCTGGCTCTCCCAGGACAGCAATGTCACCCCTCCGGTCTGCCTCGCCTCGTTCGCGGCAGCTGGCATTGCGGGTACCCGGCCCATTCCNACTGGGCTCACCAGCTGGAAGATCGCGAAGGGCCTTTATTTAGTACCCATTCTGTTCGCCTACTCGCCACTGATATCTGGCACCTGGCCAGAGCGACTTGAAGTCTTTCTCTGGGCGTGCATGGGCTTATACGCGATGGCGGGACTGCTGCAANGGCACTTGGAAGCCCGCATCACTCCGGCAGCAGGGCTGACCTTGCTAATCAGCGCTGTTCTGCTGATGTGGACACCTCTACCGATCTTTTACCACGCGGCAGGTGCGCTTCTTCTGGGAGGCATCGTATATCTCCAAAGAAGGGGCAATGAGTTAGTCACCGCACCGAAGAAATNAANAGCAACATAAGAGAACCCTATGAGCATCTACACAGCCAATGAGATTCACCTCATTAACAGACCATGCGGCCTTCCGAAACAATCAGACGTCGAGATGGTTCAGCGTCAACTGCAACCCCCTGCATCAGGTCAGGTGCTTATCAGAAATCTATACATGTCGGTGGACCCCTACATGCGAGGCCGGATGCGCGAGAATGCGGTTTATGCGGAGGCTTATCAGCTCAATAAGCCAATGTACGGCGGAGCTATTGGCGAAGTAGTCCAATCGAATTCTGAGCGTGTGAAAGTTGGAGACATTGTACTAAATCAGGGCGCCTGGCGGGACAGTCTCGTCGCTGNTGACACTGCCGTTACAGTTCTTCAGCCCTTCGACAATGAACACCTCTCCCTCTACCTAGGCGCACTTGGCATGCCCGGGCTCACCGCGTATGTTGGCCTGCGTAAATTCGGCGAACCCAAAGCTGGAGAAACGGTATTCGTGTCGGCCGCATCCGGCGCAGTCGGTGCAATTGTCTGCCAGATCGCGAAGCAACTGGACTGCCAAGTGATTGGCAGCGCAGGAAGCGAAGAAAAAACAGAATGGCTGAAAGCGCAGTGTGGCGTAGACGCCACGATCAACTACAAGACCTGTGGGGATTTGACCAAAGCCCTTTCCAAGGCCGCTCCGAAAGGAATTGACGTCTATTTTGAGAACGTCGGCGGAGAGCATCTACAAGCAGCCCTAAACGTAATGAATCCATTTGGACGCGTGGCAGCCTGCGGCATGATCTCAGCCTACAATGACACNCGACCNAANCCAGGGCCAAACAATCTAATGCTAATTGTTGGCAAAAAAATTCGCATTACNGGCTTTATTGTTTCTGACCATGCGGANATGCAGGCACAATTCCAGAGCGACATGGTGGGATGGATTGAGCAAGGCAAAATTGAATACAAGGAAACGGTTTACAAAGGCCTCGACAAGGCTTTAGATGCATTTTTAGCACTGTTCAACGGCGAAAATTTCGGCAAAATGATTGTTAAGCTCTGATCTTAAATCGAAGGTGCGCTGAAATTGTAGGCGAAGAGGCATTATAAAATCGAGCGACTGTTTTGTGCTAACAGCTTCGGGGCGCCGTACTGAGCAAACGCCACCTCGCGCGCGTGTGACAATTTGACTCAAAATGCTGCTCAGTCAAAAAGTAGGGACAGTCTCACCCCTGTGCCAGCAAATTACGCAAGTCGATAATCGCCGCGTTGGCTCTGGAGACGTAATTGGCCATGGTCAATGAATGGTTGGCAAAAAGCCCGAAGCCTGATCCGTTCAGGATGATTGGAAAAAAAACCGCACGCTGACTGCCCTCCAGCTCCTTGATGATTTGCTCGAGGCTGGCGACTGCATTTTTATCCGTTAGCACCCGATCAAAGTCAATGGCCACAGCTCGCAAAAAATGAATCAGCGCCCACGTCGCCCCTCGGGCCTCATAAAAAACATTATCGACTTGAAACCATGGCGTTTGCACGCCCACCTCGCCGGCCTCTACATCAGACTGCCGAGCAGACAACCCAACCGCAGTGTCTGGTCTGACTCGCACTCGACCAACACTGGCGCTCAGACGCTGAGACAGACTCCCTAACCGGGATTCCACATTCAGCAGCCAGGCCGCAAGATTATCTGCCCTAGCGAAGAACTGAGCGTCGGCGTTTTCTGGATCGGTGATCCGGAGCAGATAGGAAGTCACGCGATCAATCGCTTCACGATATTCCAACTCGCTCGGCGGGAAAATCCAGCTACCGTTGTTGAAATTAAAGTTCGGTTCGGCAACGATCAGGTCGGCGTCTTCTGTCGACTGAGACTGCGATCGGCTGAAATTTTCCCTGAAGGCTCGTGACAAATCTCTGACCTGTACCAGAGCACCAAATTCCCAGCTAGGTATGTTGTCTAGATAAACACCTGGGGGCATAACGTCGTTACTGAGGTACCCACCAGGCTTTTTCAACAAAGTCTCCGCGACCCCGATCAATGCGGCGGCGGTTACGCTTCCGGTCACCGCCTCAAAACCTGATTCCACCAGTCTTTGGTTTACGTTTGAGGTGACATCGAATTGCACTGGCTCACGGCTCCAGTAAAAGCCGATCAAGAACGTCAGGATAACGCCAATGCCCAACGATGTGAGCAGCGCCCGATGCAAGCCGGATGCTCTTGGAGCCTGCAGTAATGCCGCTTGGAGTTGGCTCAAGAAGGACTTAATTTTATGCCGCATCACTGTTCGGCCCTAGGAAGTCTAAGGCGCACACCGCTGCGGCCGGCCAACTCAATATTTCCCCTCAACCGATGCCCCGGCACCGCAGCTCGCATGACACCGAATATCCAACGCGCTAGATCGTCGCTCGGCGCGCTTATCAAAAAGAAGGCTCCCTTATCACGAGCCTGACGGGCGATCAAAGCTATCTCCTCCTGAATCTCATCCGACTGCCTCCTCAATTCATCACCGTCTAACAAGAAGAAAAGATCCCCTGAAGCGCGCTCTGCGTTGAGAAAAGCGCTTGTAGCAGCGATCGCCGGATGGGATGCATCAACGAATCGCGCGCGATCCAGGAAAGCGGCCGCGTCATCAAACTGCCCCTGCCTGGATGCATCTTCCGCCAGTTCAACATACCGGAGCACGATGTCCTGGAGACCCTTCAACGCGATTTCGTTGTGCGGGTCATAGGCAAGAACGCGCTGAAAGCGCCCGTGGGCACTCTCGTCGACAGGGGTGAGAAGGCGATCAGCATCGAGTGCCTGTAAGCCGGCAAACAGCAAGTCTGCAATGAGGCGAGATTCCCTGTCCAGCGGGGCCACCCCTTCTTGCTCAGCGGGCAACGCTCGAATCTGCAGCGTCTGATGATCACCCTTCGATTCGGGTTCCTCAACAGGCTTCGTGGCACAGGCCACGATACCCAAAGCACAGGCAGCAAGGGTCGATCGAATCAGATAGTCTAAAAAGCCAAAATTCAAGGGGAGCTAACCATCTTTAAATGAGTTCAGAAAATGGCAGGAACTTCAGCATGTCACCTGCTGAAACAACTGTTTGTGGTGGCACGATTGCCAAACCATCAGTTCGGCTTAAGGAAACACCGACACCAGAACTCTGATTATTAAATCTCTCAAGCAAAGTATTGCCTTTCAAATCTTCCTTCAAACTAACCCTAATGTATTCCTGTCGTTCTCCGGACCGGTCGCTTGAAAAACTAGCCGGTAAGTCAACCCAAACCGGGAACGCCCGCGCGGCCCCTTGCATGAAAAGCAGTGCTGGGCGCACCAGTAGTACAAACGTCACAAATGCTGAGACAGGGTTGCCCGGCAAACCAAAAAACTGCTTACCGCAAACCTTGCCGCTGGCGAAAGGTTTGCCAGGTTTAATCGCCAATTTCCAAAGATCGAGCCCACCAAGCGAGTCAACAGCGGCTTTAACATGATCCTCTTCTCCCACGGAAACACCACCTGTACTGACAATTACATCGGCCACTTCTGCTGCATTAGTCAGCACAGAATTTGTGGTCGCATAATCGTCTCCAACTTCCCCCATCTCAACGACTTCTGCGGACAGATTGTTCAAGAGAGCGTGAAGCATAGAGCTATTTGAATTATAGATTTGACCAGGCTTTAAAGGCTTGCCAGGCAGCGCCAACTCATCCCCCGTGACGATAAGGGCAACTCGGAGCCGCCTTCGGACAGCTATTCGCGCCAGACCGGCGGAAGCCAGCACGCCCATGTCTTGAGGTCGGAGTCTGCTGCCTTGCTCGAACAACAGCTGTCCGATTTTGATATCCTCACCCGCGACTCGAACATTTTCGCCTGACTGAACAGGATGTAGGATTCTCGCCCCGTCGTTCGACGACTCGACATTCTCTTGCATGACTACCGCATCAGCACCGAGCGGTAGAGGGGCGCCAGTAAAAATTCTTGCAACAGACCCTTCTTCCAGAGCATCGCCTGCTTCACCGGCCGCGATTCGCTGGCTCACCGAAAAAATCCTCTCCCTATTTAACTCGGCGGAGCGAACCGCATAACCATCCATCGCGCTCACGCCATGAGGCGGCACATTCAAATCGGCAAACACATCTGTTCCCACGATTCTGCCAACAGCGACACGCAGTGGAACGACCTCAGTCTCTACCATACGAGGAAGCGAGCCTAGGAGTTTTGGTATAGCTTCAGCTATAGGCATAAGCTTAGGTTGTGCTGATTGGGCCTTCATGGGTTACCCTCGGATCGAGTCTTTCGTGATCCTATTGGCATTGAAGTCAGTCTGTGGATTTCGGGCAGCGTGAATTCCTGCTCGACTTGCGTCGCTTCTCTTTGCGCGGCCAGCGTTGAACCCGTAAAGCCTCTTGACGACTTGCTGCAGGTCACGCTGCCAGGATTTCTGCTTTATGCCAAAGGTATCAAAAATTTTCTTGCTCGAGAGAGTCGAATTCGGAATTTCAGGTGCTTTTGACTCACGCTCGATGAATTGCAGTGTATCAAGCAACTGGTAGATCGACTCGTCGTATTGAGCCGCGTATTTCAGCGTCAATTCCGCAAATTTAATTTCTTCTTTGGTCTCTAGCCCACTGTAATGGTATGTGCCCCAGACATTGGCGCCACAATCAACCTGATGAGCAATGGCAACGATTGCTGAAGCGAGATCGCCCGTATATGTTGGGCTGAAGCGACGCTTGGTGACTTGAACGACCCCTTGGTTCTTGATTGCAGTGCGAATCCACGACTTGATGAGCCCGCGCTTCCATTTCCCGAACAACCAACCAGGTCGAATTATCAGATGCGAAGGATGCTTGCGAACGGCCTGTTCTCCCCTTAGCGCTGACGCCCCGTAAATACCGCGCGGATTGGTTTCATCATTCTCGTTATAGGCCAAACGTTTATCGCCCTCAAAAACGTAAGCCGTAGACAAATGCATCATCGGAACACTCAAAACTGAACAGACCTCTGCCAGCGAAGCAGGAAGCTCTGCGTTAACTTTCAAACAGCGCTCACTGGCGGATTCGGCCCTCTTCAACGCACTGTGATTACCAGAAATAAAATCAGTGAGGTTGATTAATTGCGTGGGACTATAATCTTTGAGCATCTTCACGATGGCGTTTCGATTATCTGGATCGAATAGCTTATCGGGGGGCGCCATAAAGTTGATCTTGCGTCTTCGCAAAATTTCGATGAGATCTTTACCGGTTGGACTGTTGGTGCCGGCCAGAAACAGGCGCATCATCTGATCAAGGTTCCACTGTTTTCGATCGCTTACACGAGATAATTCCGGGTAATAAAGGTTCTAGTTCAATCGCCTGCTCGCCGACGCAACGGTGCGCCGATTTCCGTGGCCAGCTCTCACTCAAATCTACCGAGATCGCTTTCTCCGTCAAGATTGGTTCAGTTCCATAAAACCCGACTTGCAANCTCAATCATTAAGCAGCCCCAACCACCGGTTGAGATTCAGAAGGGAATATCGTCATCAAAGTTATCAAAATTTTGTGGAGCCGGTGCGGCCTGCTGCTGACTCGGTTGCGCAGCGGGCGAATCGGCAGCCATCTGGGAACCACCGAAATCCTGCGCTGTCCCGCTGCGATTGTCGAGCATTTGCATTTCGTTGGCTACGACTTCCGTACTGTAGCGCTTCACGCCGTCCTGTTCCCAGGATCGGGTTTGTAGGCGCCCTTCGACATAGAGTTTGGTTCCCTTCTTCACATATTGCTCAACTATCTCCGCAAGGCGATTGAAAAAGACTACTCGATGCCATTCTGTCTTTTCCTGCTGTTCGCCGCTACTTTTGTCCTTCCAGGTTTCACTGGTTGCCAGTGAGACATTGGCCACTGCATTGCCGTTAGGCATATACCGGACCTCCGGGTCGTTACCCAAATTCCCTACCAGAATAACTTTATTCACGCCACGACTTGCCACTCTGCTATACCTCTCTGAACTCTGCTTGAATCATAAGTCAAGTTTATACCATCGATCTCGACAAGTGGGAATTTATACAGCAATTCATTTAGGGATGGGACATCCAGACCGATAGGGCTCAATCCCAACAATTGGAATCCATCTCTTCTTTGCCCTCGTAGTTGAAGATTCTAATAACAGCNAGTCTCACTTTGCTCGCGGTAGATAAATGGACAAGATCGTAGTTAAGGGGGCCCGCACCCACAATCTGAAAAACATTGATCTCACCATACCGCGCGATAAGCTTGTCGTAATAACAGGGCTCTCAGGCTCCGGAAAATCTTCGCTGGCCTTCGATACGCTATATGCTGAGGGTCAACGCCGCTATGTCGAGTCGCTTTCGACCTACGCCAGACAGTTCCTGTCAATGATGGAAAAGCCCGACATCGATCATATTGAAGGGCTATCCCCTGCGATTTCGATCGAACAGAAATCCACTTCTCATAACCCGCGATCAACCGTCGGCACGATTACCGAAATCTATGATTATCTTCGCCTCATGTTTGCGCGCGTGGGCGAGCCCCATTGTCCTGAACATGGCATTAAGCTCGAGGCGCAAACGGTCAGCCAGATGGTCGATAAGGTCATGGCATTGCCGGATGGCGACCGAGTAATGGTCTTAGCTCCAATTATTCGTGAGCGCAAGGGCGAACACGTACACGTGTTCAAAGAGCTACGCACCAGTGGTTTCATCCGCGCGCGTGTTGATGGCCTAGTGTGTGAGATTGACTATCCGCCAAAACTGGAGAAAAACAAGAACCACTCTATCGATGTTGTTGTGGACAGACTAAAGATCAAACCCGGACTGGAACAGCGACTAGCAGAGAGTTTCGAGACCGCAATCCAGTTAGCTGAGGGACTGGCCATAGTGGCACACATTGACGAGCGCGATCAGGAGGAGATGGTATTCTCTTCTCTTTTCGCCTGCCCTAAATGTGGNCACAGTATCTCTGAACTNGAGCCCAGACTGTTTTCATTCAACAACCCTGCTGGCGCTTGCGCTACTTGTGACGGTCTGGGCATAAAACAGTTTTTTGATGAACAACGCATCATTGTTGATGACAGTTTGGCACTCGCAGAGGGTGCGATTCGTGGCTGGGACAGACGTAACATCTGGTATTTCCAGATGCTTACCTCGGTAGCTGATCACTATGGCTTTGCGGTGGACACACCGTTCAACAAATTGTCGAAAAAAATTCGGAAGATAATCTTGTACGGTAGCGGTACAGACGTCATAAAGTTTAGCTACGTCAACGACCGTGGCAACACCTACACACGAAGCTGGCCGTTCGAGGGTATTCTCCCCAACATGGAACGGCGTTTCCGTGAGACGGAGTCATCCATGGTTCGGGAGGAACTAGCCAAGTACATGAGTTCCCAGCCCTGTCCTGAATGTGACGGCACTCGACTGCGCAGAGATGCTCGCCACGTGTTTATCGAGGGCGCAAACCTGCCCAGCATCACAGAGATGACTGTGGCTAGAGCTGCTGGTTACTTTGGCACCCTGAAGTTAGCGGGCAAGCAGGCAAAAATTGCCGAAAAAGTGCTCAAAGAGCTGCAAGACAGGCTGAAATTTCTGGTTGACGTCGGTCTGAACTATCTGACCCTAAGCCGCAGCGCAGACACCCTTTCCGGTGGCGAAGCACAGCGAATCCGTCTCGCCAGCCAGATCGGAGCTGGGCTTGTCGGGGTAATGTACATCCTTGACGAGCCGTCTATCGGTCTGCACCAGCGCGACAATACCCGACTGCTCAACACACTTTTTCACCTCCGCGATCTTGGCAATACGGTCATCGTTGTAGAGCACGATGAAGAAGCCATCACGAGTGCTGATCACGTCATCGATATCGGACCGGGAGCGGGCGTACACGGCGGCGAAGTCGTAGCAGAGGGCCCACTTAACGCGATCAAGAGATCAAACGCATCGTTAACCGGAAAATACTTGTCCGGCAAGGAAACTATTACCATCCCAACTCGACGCAATGAGCGTGACAAGAAAAAACTACTGACCTTATCCGGGGCCACAGGTAATAATCTTCAGAGCGTAGATCTTTGCCTACCGATTGGGCTGTTCACCTGTATTACTGGCGTGTCTGGTTCGGGTAAATCCACCTTGATCAACAGCACCCTTTACCCAATTACTGCTACCAAGCTGAACAAAGCTTCTACGCTGAATCCGGCACCGTATGAGGACATTGAAGGCCTACAACATTTGGACAAAGTCGTGGACATTGATCAAAGCCCGATAGGCCGCACACCACGATCTAACCCGGCTACTTATACTGGCATCTTCACGCCGGTGCGAGAGCTGTTTGCTGGCACACAAGAAGCGCGTAGCCGTGGCTACAAGCCCGGTAGATTTTCTTTCAATGTCAAAGGCGGTCGCTGCGAGGCTTGCCAAGGCGACGGTGTGGTCAAGGTTGAGATGCACTTTCTTCCTGACGTGTATGTCGCCTGCGATGTCTGTCAGAGCAAGCGTTACAACAGAGAAACTCTTGAAGTTACGTATAAAGGAAAGAACATTAATGAAGTTCTCGAAATGACAATTGAAGACGCCCGCGATTTCTTCGATGCAGTACCAGCCATTGCCCGCAAACTGCAAACTCTCATTGACGTAGGATTATCGTACATCTGCCTTGGGCAAGCTGCCACGACGTTGTCGGGCGGCGAAGCACAGCGCGTTAAGCTGTCCAGAGAGCTCAGCAAACGCGATACCGGCAAAACCCTCTACATCCTTGATGAACCGACAACCGGTTTGCATTTCCATGACATCAAGCAGTTGCTTGCGGTGTTGCATCATCTTCGTGATCAGGGCAACACCATAGTCGTGATCGAGCACAACCTCGATGTGATAAAAACTGCAGACTGGCTGGTAGATCTGGGACCGGAAGGGGGAAGCGGAGGCGGCCAAATCATCGCGGAAGGCACACCAGAGCAAGTGGCCGCCGAACCGAGCTCACATACCGGCAAGTTTCTTAAAAAAATGCTATGAACGATCCGATTCGAGCTAAGCCTTCAGCTCCGCAAAACACGTAACTGAATGAGCAAAAGCTCTGAACAAATTGAGCAATCGAGCTGTTTGTGAATAAGTTTTTGTCACTGTCAGCTAATACGCATTGCTTCTCACAATTTCTAGCCTCAGAGTGCTTTAAAAACCGGATACTCAACCGACTCTGACACACTGAGTGCTCCCTCAAGAAAAACATCAAACAGATTCCAGTAGGCCAACCCGTCATCAGACTCAGGCTCCAGCAAATAAAAAATCAGATTNGCGAGTGGATCATCCATCGAGACTAAGTAGTCACCGCGNGAAAATGTCTTTGTGACTTCGATAAACTCACCGCTCAAGAGGCTATTAATGTGNCCGTTCTGCGCNGAGTTCCGCTTNCTGATTCCGTGCACCACAAACTGCTCCCCGGTGAGCTTGACATCAGCCGCAAGAGTCTTCACCACGATGCCATGCGCCTGAAGTTTTGCTGCTAGACCGGCGAAGGCAGAACTGAAGATGTAGGCGCTCGGCACCCTAGCAGTCTGTCTGGCTTCAAATTGGTTGTAGTTTAGAACTCCCCTTATTGTGACCAATTCTGCGCTGCGCACGAAATCAGTCGACCCGTCTGNCTTTTGAAAGGGAATGTATCGATAGGTCAGCAGGTCCAGCGGCTCTTGCCGGGGGACCATCAAAAACTTAACGCCGTTTTGCTGACCAACAGCGGTCGTTGCAACCCTTTGCTCCGCCTCGCGGTTGATTCCTTGAATCTCTGCGCCACGCTGATGGGTATATTCGAGAATCTCTTCAATAAAAACGTTCGCCGCGTGCACTCGTTTATAAAAGCGATCATGGGAGAACGTTTCACTGAGAATCGCCATGCGATTACGCAGTCCCATGTAATTCGTGATGTATCGTGGCGCGTGATGGTAAGTGCGTAATTCAGTGGGTGGCCAATCGCGGTNGTCGTAGCTACCATACCAGTCAAAGTCGAGGTTGAATTTCTCCTTCACGCTTTGCTTCACCGCAGGCAGCATGACCTCGCTGGTGTAGCTAGATGTGCTGGCGTCTCCCGCCGTCGCATAGGACGGCGCATAGGTCAGCGAGTTCCCGTGCCAAGTTCCATTGGTTGTGTGCAGATCAACCAGCAGGTCCGGGTCCCAGCGCTGAATCACGTTACTGAAGAGTGCCTCAGTCTCATCTGCCTCGACNATCATCCCGTCTCTGTTGAGATCGTACCCATGCGCCGTTCGAACACCGGTCAGGAGCGGACTCAGTTCCTGATTAGGCCGGGAATTCTCCCTCATCGCGTCATTACCNTCGGCGTTATAAATTGGCACAAAGATCAGTATCTGATTTTCTAATAAGTGCTGTTTATCTCCGAACAGAATATCGCGCATAGCAATCAGCGAAGCTTCCTTTCCCTCAACTTCGCCACCATGAATGTTTGCCTGAATATAAATCACTGGCTTACCACTGGCGACAGCCTGCGCCGGGGAAGACACCACCGGATCCGCAAGAACAACAATTGGCACATCACGCCCTTCCCGGGTAATGAGCAAGGTTTCTCGGTGCATCAGGTCGGTCTGTGCGTCCAGCGCATCCAGCACCTCAATGACTTCACTGTAGGTAGAGGTGCGCTCATAGTCACTGCGCTCAGCCGAAGTCAGCATACTCTCTTCGAGAGGCTGGGTTTGCGCCTCCGCTGACTCTAAAACCAGAGCGGCGCAGACAGCGAGCGCGGCAANTACTGGATTGTATTGTTCACTAGCAAGCAGGTTCACAGGCTGTGTCTCCTTAAAAATCCCCGAACAAAAGTCTATGGATCTCCTCCTCAGGTCAATCTTATCTTTTTAGAGGCCAAGGATACCTCGAATCTTTCTGGAATAGCGCGATCTCATTTCGGAGAAAACCGAGGGAGAGTGACGCGCCCGATTGGTCAATTCACNTTTGTGATTGTGACAGCGTGTAATGTTTTCGAATTTAACTCTGAAAGACCCAAATTCCTGCTGTTCTGAGCTTTTCTTTTTCACGGCTTTGTTGCTTTTATCGAGGAAAGAGCTTAGCCTAAACGTGTACAAATTCAANAAACACGCGCGCCACAGCACCTCTCGGCGTGTACGGTTGCTCACCCACAAACGGAGCAATGGCAGTGAACTCAGAACTAACGCGAAAACACTTCATCGGGGGGCATTTACAGAAATGAAGGCCCCCATTCCATCGTGCTTGGCTGACTTCTACTCTGACTCTAAGCAACGTAACTCCATTGACCTTTTACACTAATGCGACCGGAGTGCTAACTCCGGTTTCCGCTGAACAGCAAAGTCAATTAATACGCTGGCGGCTGTCAACGTTCTGGGTTTGCCTTGTTGGTTACGTGGGTTACTACCTTTGCCGTGGAAATCTGTCGGCAGCATTTCCTCTTCTNGAGCAAGAATTCGGGTATTCCAACACTCAGTTAGGACTGATCGCATCCCTATCTGAAATAGCCTATGCGATCGGCAAGTTCGTTAACGGTCCATTAGCTGACAAGGTGGGTGGGCGACGCATTTTTCTGGTTGGAATGGCAGGAGCAGTTTTTTGGAATCTCATTTTCGCTCTTTCTTCAAGCCTCACCGCATTTGTTGTTGTTTGGTGCATGTGCCGCTATTTCCTNTCGATGGGTTGGGGCGGGCTNACTAAGACCATTGGAAATTGGTATCCACCAGAGCGAAACGGCACCGTCATGGGGCTTATAAGTATAAATTTTCAGTTTGGAGGCGTAGCAGCCACATTATTTGCCGCTTTTCTCGTATACAGAAATGTAGCATGGCAGGGCTTGTTTATTTATCCAGCCTTGGTTTTGACAGCGATATTCCTGTGTTCAGTTTTTTTCTCAAAAAGTAGCCCTAAGGATGTTTTGCCGGATATCACACCTTCAAAAAGCGAGGATAGTAAGGCGCAAATCGCAGATTACGGAAAAGAAAGCGATCCTGGTATCAGGGTCATTCTTAAATCCTTGCTCAGCTTACCAATTTATCGACAACTCTTAGTCTTTAGCTTCCTCACAACTATGCTACGTTCGGTCTTTTTCTTCTGGACCCCGATGTTCCTCGTCGACATCGGCCTTAACGTTTTAGACTCAATACTGCAATCAGCTATTTTTTCGTTTCTCGGAGTACTTGGAACAGTTTTGATTGGCTGGTATACAGACCACTATGCAAAAAATGGAGATAGGGCGAAAACTATGTGGCTCATGCTGGTCTGCCTTATAGCCAGCTTGGCAAGTATCGCCTTCTTAAGCAGCTCAGAAAACCCCAACTACAACTTAATAATATTTTTCCTTGGATCCAGTGGGTTCTTCTTGCTCGGCCCATACTCAATGAGTAGCGGCTGCTTAACACTTGATATAGCCGGGGCTAAGGGAGCAGGCTCCTGCACAGGAATCATAGATGGGTTAGGCTACATCGGCGGCGCCTTGGCTGCATTCAGTGCCGGCTATCTTTCTGACCTTCTTGGGTGGTCACAGGTATTTGTAGTTCTCGCGGCTTTCGCCGCGATGTCGACTTGCAGTGCGTACNTGATGAGTAAAGAGTTTCAGCGAATCAATCTGTCCAAAACACGACCTGCTGGCTAAAANGAATNAACAACCATTGCATCAATGTCTGTCGCGAAGATGGCGTGGCCATTGTTTCGAGTCATCAATCGCGAGTAAGGGCAACCTCCCACATCCATCTTAAGGCACAGTCTCTTGCGAAGGTAGGCGCAATTGATAGAAGGATGTTTAAATTTTGCAGAAATCATCGTTAAACAGTTTCGAAAGTCAAAATCATGAGGGGCGGAAGAAAATAGCGTTAAAATTCTCGTTGCTTCTCTGCAGTCACTTTTGCAGGCGTTTCAAGATTGATCTTTAAAATTGCTTAAATCAATGTGCTCCATCCTGCATTGCAGCTTGAAGATAAGCAAGAAGCCATGTTTGTTCGGCAGAGCTGTACACGTTCGGACATACTACAAAGCTCGAGATTTCCAGACTTGAATGCGCTTATCCCCATTTGTAGCTGCTTTTAGGCCACATAAGAAACGTCGGATACAGCCATAACTCTTAAAGCAGCGGAAGTCTAATTCAAGCACAATGCCTGTCACAGACACGGATCTGACAGCCACTNGCNTGTAATTAGTATTTAGCTGATACATTCTGGTCTGAATGGAAGCTTAAATGACTTTGTTCGGTCACCTTCAGGATCGCTCCGCGGGAGACACGTCAGTCATCATGTCTTGGCAAGCTTGAAGATTTGTGAACTGTGGAGCTGCTGTTTAGCTTCGAAACAGAAATTGCGAAAACAGCAGAATTTGCTCGAAATAATAATAAGATATAACATACATGGCTTTATTGGTGTGGCCTTGAAAAACTAGGAAAGAGACCATACNTTGATACTCAATCTACAGACTTTCAATGAAAGGAAAGCTAACGTGTCCAGACTTATCTTATCTGCTCTATCTTTCACTCTTTCGCTCAGCTCGGCTGGGGTCTATGCCGGCGAGAGGGTTGGCGACTTCGCCTTGATCGACAACCTCGGTGCGCAGCATCATATGTCTTGGTATGACGATCAACAGGCTGTAGTCATTGCACCGCAAGCGATCGGTGAAACAGACACCGAAACTCTGAAAGGCCTGACCAGACTGCAACAAAAGTATCAAGGCCAAGGGGTAGTATTTTTTATGATAAACCCCGGGCTTCAGACAGATCGCGAAGCAGTGACGGCCGATGTCGCTGCGACAGGGATCGATATGCCAGTTTTGATGGACGACACTCATTTAGTTACGGAAATGTTGGGCATAGAGCGTCTGGATGAGACGGTAGTTTATGATCCAAATTCGTTTGAAGTCAGTTATCGCGGACCTGTCTCGGCACTCGCCGAAGAAGCGATCGACAACCTGTTGGCAGGCGAGAACGCAAACCTGGTTTCGGCAGAGGGCTCTGCACCGCTCATAAAAAACAACCTAGCCGAGCACGCCAACTTATCGTATGTCAAGGACATCGCGCCGATCATCGCAAGCAACTGCGCTACATGCCATCGCGATGGCGGGGTAGCCCCATTCGCGATGGACAGCAGTTTGGCGGTTCAAGGCTGGTCGCCAATGATCCGTGAAGTGATCATGACCAAACGCATGCCACCCGGCCAAATTGATAATAAAGTTGGTCATCGGTTCAAGAACGAGATGAACCTTAGCGACGCAGAAATGCAAATGCTCGTGCGATGGGTGGGTGCCGGCTCACCAGTTGATCTTCAGGATGATGTCGACCCACTAACCGAGTTGGTTTGGCCAGATACTAAATGGACTCTAGCGAAAGATTTAGGCGAACCGGATTTAATCGTTAAAATTCCCCCCCAAGCAATCCCGGCGACTGGAGTGATCGACTACAGAGACATTGTTCTGGATCTTGGTCTCGAGAATGATCAGTGGGTCAGAGCAAGTGAAGTCGCGCCAGACAAAACCGAGGTACTTCACCACATCATTACGACAGTCGTGCCTCCTGGAGGCAGACCAGATCCAATGCAAGCGTTTACGGCCGCGCTTGAAGAACTGCCTGAAGAGCGCGCTGCCGCAATCCGTGGCGAAATTTTTAGAGCGGTAGCTTCAGGTAAACAGCCACCAATTGGAAAGATTTTCCGTGAAAATCCTGACATCGGCATAGGCCAGATTCTCGGTGGGGATGACGACTTGCCGCAATTCGGGGGATACGCGCCTGGGAACGCCGTATCGCTTGCACCAGAAGGTGTCGGGGGACTTCTCAGGGCTGGTACTACTCTTAGCCTCCAAATGCACTACACGACATCGGGACGNGAAGTTACAGATGAAACCGAAATCGGAATTTATTTCTACCCCGAGGGCGAAGTACCGACAGAAAAAATGAGCGGTGGCGTTGGCAATGAATTTGACATTGCGATACCAGCGTTTTCCAAAGACCATGAGATGGAGGTAGTTACCTTCATCAAAAACGAATCTGACTTATACAGTCTAATGCCTCATATGCACTTTCGAGGCAAAAGAATGCGATTCGTTGCCGAGTACCCTGACGGTAGCGAGGAACTTCTTCTCTCGGTCCCTGACTATGACTTTAATTGGCAATTGGTACACGANCTCGATGAGCCGTTAAGGGTTCCAGCAGGAACCAAAATACGTGCAATAGGAGCATTCGACAATTCAGCTCAAAACAGGGCTAATCCAGATCCGAGTATAGATCTGTCTTGGGGCGAACAAAGTTTTGAAGAAATGTTCATGGGTTTTTATGCCTGGAAGGAAGCTAACCAGGGTGGCGATGACTAGCGGTTTGCCTCTAGCTTTAGCGCAAAGAGCAAGCCGATAAATCGTGCGTTCGTGAGGTCGGTTATCGAGTCAAGAATATCCGGCTTGAATGGTCNACCTTTTTAGAAGGTAGAATCGGGTCTAAGACCACGTCCGTCGAGAAAGGTTTAAGCCAAGGAAACAATAAAGGCGAGTCATCACTCGCCTTTATTATCTGAGTGATTGCGATTTCTGGTGAACAGGGGACCCCACACCGCCTTCGCAAAATTTACACACAAGCCTTTTAGCGAACCCTAGCGCAGTCTCTGCTTACTCCTGTTCCAATCGCTCAGTATCGGGTCGGCCACCCAGGAATTTAAAGCCGCATAGTTCAATGGGCGTTCCCACGATGATGTCTCCATTGTTGAAACAACAAGGGCTCCAATATGGACGGGTTCGATGAGGTCATGATCCTACGCCCCCGAGTTTCAATACCCACTTGCCTCGGCCTTGGTGTTAATATGCTGCAGATGGGAAGAACTTTGCTCGAACTAACTGTGCACGTCAAAAGGCGCTAACGGCTTTTCGAAGGAACCGAGAAACGAATCATCTAAAATCCGGTAAAACTTTTGCGTTTCTTTCGAATCAAGGCAGCAGTTCGCGTTGCGATGCAAGCTTTTATCATATGTCAAAAAGCTGGACGACTGTCTAACGTGAAGGCGGCGGCGTCCAGTCGCAAGTCTCACAATTAGGGTCTCGATCGTTTTCCTCCATAACCTTAAAAATAAAATCACGCCATGTTTCATTGGGCTGCCACACTGTATTCATGTCAGCTTTAGCCTCCGCAATTGGAACGCTTTCGAAAAGAACACGATACAAAAAGCTGAAAGCCGTCGCCCGCGCATTAACTTGGCAGTGCAATAACGTCTTTTTATCGGTATTGCGCTGCATCGAATCTGCGAACGCGTAAAAATCATCAGGCAACGGATTTGAAAAATCCACCGGAACCTGCATGTACTCCATCCCCAATCCTTTGACAATCTGGTCTTCATCTGGCAACGCATTCTGATTGTTGGTGAATGCTATGTAGACAACACGCTCAAATCCGGCATCTGCAACTGCTTGTAACTGTGCTTCGGTGGGTTGTCCAGAGCTGGCGAAAAGTTCGTTATACCGACGGTAATTCGTGATCTCCTGCAGGGAGGAAGAAGCCTCTTCAACGGCCAGTCCAAATTGTCCAGTGAACATGATCAGCAGGGCGCTCAGTATGCGTGTTTTCATGACTTCTCCTCGTTACAGCCAGTTTCTTGTGGCCTAACTATAGCAAACACGCGGTCAACATACCGCATTTGACTTTCTAAGCCCATGTATCTTAGGAACATGGAATCCAAAAAGACCGCCAGGGCCATCCCGCAGGGTGATATGCCACTTCAGAACACCGAACGTGGACCTAAACACTGACAGATGACTCTGTATGGCGGTTGTAGCCATTCCCATATATAGCCGGAATTCTGCTTCCAGTATTACTTCGGACTCAGCTAGACCAACGTGAAGGTCTATCAATTCGCGGGATTCAACTGCAATGNTTCAAACAGTACGGTTTCTATTTTGGCTCTTGAGTAAAATGCTGGGAATACCTGGTCATTAGCCCACAGGTCAAAAAGATTGGCGTAGAATGGACTGTCGGGATTCCCTGACTGCCCGGGTGCATTCATCCCAAGGGTATTGTCCCAATCCCGTGTATCTACAAATATTCTAAAGGAAGCCCCTGAAGTCTGATTATCGCCACTGCCGGTGTTGCCCAAAGTGAAACTGTTGCCCCCCCGTGGAGCCGGCCCAATATCGAGCTGGGCACGCAAATCTTCACTGACTGCCGAGCTAAGCGGGTGACGAATCAGCGCATGTTTGTAGTCAGCTTGACCGTAGACCCAGTTCTCCATGTTTGGACCCAGCTTTTCTCGCAAAATTTCGACACCTTCAGTCAGGGTGCGCACCAAAAATGAATCCCGCCCCGATAGCGGGTCGCGGCCAAAATCTCCATCCGGTGCCAGTAGCATGTCAATGGCTTTTTTCATGCCGATACTGAGAAAATCTTGTGCTTCCGAGGGGACTTTCAAATCATTGATGTTGTCTAACAATTGGCGTTCGAAAGCCACGTAAATACCCGCAGTCACAGAATCACGATCAAGCACAAAATCCCAGTCGAGCAACATGCGGCGGGCCTGTTCCACCTGCGGATCGTCGGCCTGCAAGTNCTTTAGAAAGGGCACAACACTGCGCGCAGGGATAGATAGATAGTCATGCTGGAGGGCTATCATATCGGACATATTAAGTTTGCGCCCGGACGCCAACACCTCGCTACCACGCGCCCAGCGATAGGGGTCGGTCCAGGTGTAACCGATAGCATCAAGAAACTCGAAATCCGGCGGCGTGTAGTTACTGTTGGAAGTTTCGATGAAGCCCAACTCGGGNTTTAAATCATTTGGTTTNGCTTTTATAGGCAAATAGCCGTCCCACTCATAGCGGCCATCGCCGGGCACTGGCACCATACCGCTAAAATTCCGTCGAATAGGCGCGATGCCCACTGCCTGCCACCCGATGTTTCGCTNACGATCTGCCCAGATCATATTCTCACCAGGAATATTGCTGTAGTTAGCAGCGTCACGAAATTCTTCCCAAGTCCGAGCCTGGTCCATCCTCAACGAAGCCAAATAGGGGGCTCCACCAAATTCCATCCATGCCGGTCGAACCGCGTAAGCGAGATTTTTTTCTGTGTCCTCGAATACCACTGGGCCGTGTCTCGTGTATTTCAACTGCACGAGTTCAGGTTCTTGGCCCCGAACAGGGATACCCTCTTCGATAATCGACATTGGTTCCCACCGACCGTTATAGCGATATTCATCGGGGTTATCGGGATTAATCTCGTATACGTACAAGTCCTCGCCATCTGTGTTAAACACCGTGAGACCCCAGGCACCAAATTCGTTATGGCCGATAGAAATTCCCGGTATCGTCGGTTCACCCCCGCCAATCACGTTCCAGCCCGGTCCGACCAGNTGCGNCCAATACCGCAGNGATGGCGACGATTGCGCCCTATGTGGATCGTTTATCATCATCGGCCAGCCATCCTGGGTCAGGTCGCCGCTAACAACCCAATTGTTGCTGCCAATATCATCAAGATCGAAGCGCTTGACTAACTCTGATTCTAGTTCTAGCGCGGCAGCCAACTCCTCGTATGCCGGCAGATCGTTACGAGCGGACGCCAACACAATGTCTTCTGGCTCAAAGCGAATATCCCTCCTGTAAGCGTTATATAATCTCAGGATGTCATTTTGCAGCAGAGAATCGCAGTCAATCATCGGGTCCAGGCTCAAATCAGGCTCACGAGGGTGGAAGTATTGCAGACCGCGCACTTGCTCTTCCCCGATTGCGCAAACGGCTCTGCCCACGTCCATCTCTAAACCGATATTGCCAAGTAATCCCTGGTGTCTAGAAATGACGACCTCCTCTGTCCAATGCTTTGGTTCTATACCCAGCAATTTGAACGGTAAAGGCAGGTCTTCAGGATTTTTCATGATCTGATCGATGAAAGCGTTCACTCCGTGGACAAAAGCGCCGATGATGTCTTCACCATTGGGATGGTAGTGCTGCAACTCTTCTCCCATCGCGCCACGGAATTTGAACAATCGGGCACCATGGTCCCTTTCTACCGCCTTAGATCCAAGGATTTCTGCCGTAGTGCCGGTCGCCCTCGCCCGCCAAATTTCAAATTGGAACAAGCGATCACGGGCTGCGCTGTAGCCTTGAGCAAAGAAAAGGTCGTGCTCGGTTTCAGCGTAGATATGAGAAATCCCCCAATGGTCCTTGAGAATTTCTACACTCTGCTGCAAGCCCTCAACCTCGAGTGTCTGCCGAGTTTGGGCTGAAACAGGGAGCGAACTTAGCAGCAGCAAGAGACAAATTGAAAAGGGGGCGCTTCTTAGTATCATAAGTATCCTCAGTGAGTTGGGGCTAGATCGGATTAATGATCTGCCAAATTTTTCAATAGCTCCATTGCTTCAGTGGCTTTTTCACGAGGCACAAAAACATGATCGTGGTAGCGAGCAGCGATGACATTGGCCGGTATCGCGCAGGCAGCCAGCCTGGCGGAGACGACAGCTGTCAGACCGACCGCATCAAGACTGGAATGAACTCTAAGTGTGATGCCCTTGAACACCCCGTGGTAGACCAACTCTTCTGCATCCGCCTGCTGCTGGGAAATCAGGACACTTAGCCCTTCTGATTCGTTGAACGTTGCTAGGGGGTTCAGCCGAGACAGACTCTTAGATGCCGGATTTTCAACTGTACAGAAAACGTAATCCCCTTCAAGCAGCAGCGGATCCATGTCGATGAGCAATTTAACTAGGTCGGTTTCGCCTGAAGACATATACTCTTCCTATCCTCTGAACGCATTCACTGCCACCAGTTTGAGCGCATGAGTCAGCCGAAGGAGCCCGCTCATTATTGTTCTATTCACGCCCGGCGGCAATATTCCCTTTTCTCAATCGCTTCGCGGCTAAGCTGCTGACATTATCTGCATTAAGCCGCGGCATTCAAAGTTCAATCTTCTGCGCATAAAACGCAAAGACTATCATTCCCTTTTGGGCGCTGTATTCAGGCAATGATTCACCTGGTCACCCAATCCTTGCCAACAAACTGCCGCATCACAGTCAGCACTTCATCAGGCTCGTACAGGCGCCAGCCCTGCTCAGCAAATCTCCTCAAGGCTGAATCACTTGGAAAACTAAAATAATCGCCGCTTTTATGCTGAGCACTACAATCGAGAGTTTTACCTTTATCCAGCACCTCGACCGCTTCAAGCATACGAGCGCACCCTAACTCATAGAGCGACAGAACATGCCATAGATACGACCGCTCGGTCTGGACTGAAAAGCGTGTGGTCGTAACGATACTGCCCGTGTCTATCGAACTGTCCTCAATAAAATGCAGGGTCGTACCGATTTCAGACTCATTATTCAACAAAGCCCAGAATGTAGCCATTACACCCCTATATTCAGGCAACAAACCGGAATGAAGGTTCAGCACTCCGTGCGTGGGCAGCGAAATAGCTAAATCACGAAGAATTACACCATAGCGTATAGACAGCACTAAATCGGGTTCTGACTCGGCATAACGCTCGTGTCCGAGAGCATCGTTAATCGCAGTCAGATTGCTCACGCCGCCAAAGATCCACTCTCCCAACTGCTCAAAGCTGAAGAGAGTTTGACCACTGCGCGCGGGAACCATTTCGCTGGGGTCCAGCAATGGGGCGATCAGACTATTCAATAAATCCTGCTCAACAAATTTCAAATGCTGAAGAGGGGCAGACAGCGGTTTGCTGCCAACCCGCGAAGAGAGAAACACTGTCACTCGGTGGTCAGCCAATCCGGGAATCAAACGGTTTAGTGCAAAACAACTAGCAAGGTCACGATTAGTGAGAATGGTAATATTCATCTTAGGTCCTTCCCACCACAGTGAGTTGTCAGGATATTGCCGGGCCCTGGCAATTTTGATTCGCCAAACGGCTGAAGCTCAGGGAACCGAATCATAACGGTTAAATCCTCATCCACCTCAGTCAACTTGTAAACTGAAAGCCGCCTAGAGCGCGCAATCTGTTTGTCACAGCTCATGTTGGATCAAGCTGTAAGTAGACTCTCCGACAGACACGAACTCCAGTCGTTGGTTCATGCAGCTAGGCCACTCTTCAGCAAGGTGACTGACATAAATTAGCCGTGTGCGAGTCTGACTCGCAATCAGGTCGAGAATTCCCAAAATTAATTGACGGTGGTAATCGTCCAGACCCACACACGGCTCATCTAGGATTAGGACGGCCGGACTTTTCACCATCGCACGGGCGAGAAGTATCAGGCGCTGTTGGCCGAAGGACAGCTCATGAAATAGGCGGGACTCAGAGCCGGCCAGACCAAGGCAAGCGAGCCACTTCTTCGCAACAGCCCAATCCCTGTCAAAGTTGTAATCATAAAGGCCGACTGAGTCGTAGAGACCGCTAACTACAACATCCAGGGCCTTCCAGCCCTTGACATATTTATTGTGAAGTTCGTTGGACACCAGCCCGAATTGGGACTTGATATCCCATACCGTCTCACCATTTCCTCTCTGCTTTCCAAACAAACGCACTTTTTGACCATAAGCCATGTGATTTTCTCCGCAAACCAGACTCAGCAAAGTCGACTTGCCGCATCCATTGGGGCCATCGATCAACGTGTGATGGGAGTTGGTCATACGCCAGGTAACAGATTCCAGAACCCGTTTATCGCCGTAGTTCGCATGAATATCCTCAAGATCGATAATCACTTCCGATGAGGCGAGTGCCGGCGCTTCAGGTATTTCAGCGGCCGGAAGACAATCGGGCAATCGCGGGACTCGTCCCGCGCGATCTCGAAAATATTGGCTAACGAGAACGTCTGCAAGACGGCCCTGCCTCGTCAATACCAGATTTTCAACAAACGCCATATGCGTGGTACCTGGAAGGATGTCACATTGCCGACGACACAACAAAAGGCTGCTGAACCCCTCCGACGCGCGGTGTGCTTCAATGCAATCTATTATTTGCTGCCGAGATTCTCTGTCGATACTCTCTAAAGGATCGTCGAGTACGACCAGCTTACGCGTTTCTCCAACTGCTGCGATCAAAGCTCTGCCAATCAGGGCTCGCCTGATCTGGCCTGATGAAAGGAATCGAATCCCGCTATGCAGCAACTTTCCAAGATCGAGCTGCTCTACTATCGACTCGTGGGCGTCAGGCAAAGCGGCACCAGCAGCAAGGCCCGACTGTAACAGCTGATGCACCGTGGTTCCTGGATCTTCGGCCCGATCGCTGTATTCGCTTATATCAAGCCTGTTGTCACGCTGCCAGAGCCGTTGTTGCTCTTCAAAAGATACCATCACGACATCGCGGCGCGGCTTGAGCTCTTCTCGGTAGGTTACATAGCTACCCGATTCGGGGCGCTTACCGGCGATCAGGCTGGCCAACAAGGTCTTGCCAGATCCATTGCTACCAAAAATGCACCAATGTTCGCCTTGGCGCAATGAGAAATGAGACACACGCAAATGCGAATGCCGATTAATTCGACAGCTTGCTTGATCAATCCGGAGCAAGCAGTCCTCAGACGTCATACTAAGGTGCTTCCTGAACAACTGTTGTCAAGCGCGCAGGCCGAGACCGCGCAGCAATTTGCCAAAAGCACGAATCGGTAGCGGCCGCGCGCTGTAGTCCACCGGCAGAGAGAAATCGGGCCGACTGGGGATGCGAAACGGCTTGCGATAGGAAAGTTTACCTGGCCGGCTTTCCATCGGCGTATAGTATTGACAATCCTCGAAAAAGTAATGGGTGACTTGTGAATGCCTGCTCCGTTCGAAATCCTTACGGGCGGAACCACCATGCAGCAGATTCGCGTGCCAGATGATGGCTTCACCTTTTTTAAGTAATCCCAGTTCTGGCTGAAAGCCATGCTCTGCGATGAGATCCTGAATACGCGATTCATAAGTGTGGTAATTCGAGTAACCCGGCGCCAAACCTAAATCTTGCATAGAGTAATAGGGCAACTTATGGCTTCCGGGGTAGTAAATTAAGGGCCCATTTTCTGCGTCAATGTCTTCAAGCGCCACCCAGACCCCTACCATGAACCCGGCAGGAACTGTATGGAAATGTATGCTGTCCGAGTGCGGACGTTGCGACGTGCCCACAGGGAAATTAAGCGTCTGAAAGGGCAATGGCTCCCGATCCATGAGTATGCGCAAAGCAATTAGCACATTCTTGTGAACAGCCAACTGCCGAACAGCGTCAACCTGCTTCCATCCATCCTGACATCGGGTGGTCGACAACGGGTTTTCCTCATGTGCTGACCCATAATGCGGCCGAACATCTGCGACTACCCGATCCAACAGTTGCGAGTCGAATTCAAAATCTATTTTCAGCAGACCTTGATCAGAAAAGGCCTCAAGCTGCTCGCAACTCAACGCAAAACGATCACTATCCATCATGGGCGGTTTCCCAATGCTCTCTGCATGACCTCATGCTGGATGCTCATCATGTGACCGATTGATCGTCGCCAATAGTCAGCGTTGTGCCGACCGCGAGATTGCATATAGTCGAACGGAACATCATTGACCATGAGTATTTGAGCTAATTCTTTAGCCTCTGAAATCAACCCGTCCTCTGTACCGGAATCCAGATAGATATGGGGCATTTTGCTCTTTGGCACTTTATAAATGATCGAAAAAGGGTCATAGGCTCGCGCCTGCTCAGGGGTCGAGAAAGCCCTACCCTTCGGATTACGCTCCTGTTGGGTGCTAAATCCAGGAATAGCAATCAGATCGGCAATACTTGCATCAGCCTGGGCAAATCGCGCGGAATTTTCTTCCTCCACCGTCCTCGGATTCTCCATTGCACCCACGGTAAGTCGCGCCGCCTGTGCTCGCGCAAAACTGAGAGCACCACTCGTGCTACCAATCGAAATAAACTGATCGGGATGGCGCAAACCTAGGGCTAACGCTCCAAAGCCGCCCATCGACAAGCCCGACAAGGCCCGCCCTTGGCGCCGGGCCTCAGTGCGGTAATGCTCGTCTACGTAGCCAACAACGTCCTCAATGATATGATCTTCCCAGTTGTTGGTCTGGCCCTGTTCGCTGAACGCATAGTTGATATACCAACTGTTGCCTCCATCAGGCAGCACTAAGATAAGATCATTAAGTTTTCTTGCGTAATAAGCCGCTGACAAACTGCGGCCCCAAACGGTGTAATTCTGCAGATAGCCGTGCAGTAGATATAGCACCGGATATCGCTCGACTGACTCGGCAT
>PBHS01000014.1 GCA_002719575.1 Gammaproteobacteria bacterium
GGTCGAGCCGGAGCAGTGGGCACTTCAATCAGTTTCGCCTGCGAAGAAGACTCATTTCTCTTGCCTGATATAGAAGAAAAACTTGGCCATAAGCTGGTTTGCACCCATCCAGATGAGGGTTTTCTCGAGACGCCGCCTGCCTTTTCAAGGCCCTCAAGATTCAATGAGAAACGCGCTCGACCCAGCAGCCGTGGTGGCGGCGGTCGCCGGCGTTAGGCGGCGCTTCACTGCATCTTCTCTCGCAGCAATCGATTGACCTGAGCCGGGTTAGCCTTCCCCTTAGACAGTTTCATAGCCTGACCCACCAAAAAGCTTAGCACTGCTTCCTTGCCATCTTTAAACTGTTGCACTTGCTTGGGATTCTTGGCGATTACGTGATCTACCAGAGATGCGATTGCGCCACTGTCGGTAACCTGTTCCAACCCTCGTGATTCGATGATCTGATCTACTTCGGATTTGTCTTCCAGCATTGCTTCAAAGACGGCCTTACCGATCTTACCTGATATGGTATTGTCCTTGATTCGTTGAATCAGCATCGCAAGACGCTGAGCCTGTATGGGTGACTCGGCAAGATCCCAATTGTTTTTCTTGAGAACAGCTTGTAGATCCCCGGTCACCCAATTGGCGGCCATCTTTGGGTCGCCGCTGCTTCGTGCTACCGTCTCGAAGTATTCTGCCATTTCGCGAGTCGCAGTAAGGACTCCAGCATCATATTCGCTGAGGCAGTATTCGTTAACGAAACGCTTTTTTTTGACATCTGGCAATTCTGGTAGGGTCGCCCGAACCGCATCGATGTAAACGTCATCGATTTCGACTGGCAGCAGATCTGGTTCCGGAAAGTAACGGTAGTCATTTGCGAACTCCTTGCTGCGCATAGGCGAGCTGATATCACGCTCGGCATCGTAGCGCCTGGTCTCCTGGATCACGGCACCGCCGTCTTCCAGGATATCCTTCTGACGCTGAATTTCTGAATTGATGGCCTTTTCGACAAAGCGAAAAGAATTGATATTTTTCAGTTCGGTGCGCGTTCCAAGTTCAGTGCTTCCTGTTGGTCTGATGGAAACGTTTACATCACAACGCATTGAACCTTGCGCCATGATCGCATCGGAAATGTCAAGGTAGCGCACGATGGCATGCAGTTTCTTGAGGTAAGCCACAGCCTCTGTTGCATTTCGGATCGCCGGCTCGGAAACAATCTCCAGCAAAGGTTCACCAGAGCGATTGAGATCAATTCCGGACATACTGTGAAAATCTTCATGCAGCGACTTACCGGCGTTTTCTTCAAGGTGTGCTCGGGTGATACCAATCCGCCTCTCGCTCCCGTCTGCCAGCGTGATGGTCAATGAGCCCCTCCCGACCGTTGGGAAGTCGAGTTGGGTAATCTGATAGCCCTTTGGCAAATCCGGATAGAAATAGTTTTTTCGATCGAATATGGACCGTTTTTCTATCTCAGCATCGATTGCTAGGCCGAATTTGACGGCCATCCGAAGCGCTTCTTCATTAAGGACTGGCAAGGTGCCGGGCATAGCCAGATCAAATATATTCGCTTTGGTGTTCGGTTCAGCGCCAAAGACTGATGGAGTTCCCGAGAACAACTTTGTGTCGGTGGACAGGGATACATGCACTTCGAGTCCGATAACTGCTTCCCACGCCATGCTAGTGACCCTCCTTAAAGGCGTTTGCTTGCTGTCGGTGCCAATCCGTATTCTGTTGGAATTGATGTGCGACATTGAGCAGACGTGATTCGGCAAAATCATTGGCGACGAGATGCAGACCAACTGGTAATCCACCTGCCAGCTTGACCGGTATTGACATTCCGGGCAGCCCCGCCAAGTTCACTGCGATGGTATAGATATCCTCAAGATACATCGCTACCGGGTCTGTCTTTGTTCCGAGGGGAAACGCTGTGTGTGGCGAAGTTGGGCCGATAATAATATCGACCTGCTGGAAAGCCGAACTGAAATCCTGTTTGATCAAGCGGCGAATTTTCAATGCTTTGCGGTAATAGGCATCGTAAAACCCCGCAGAGAGTGCATAAGTCCCAACCATGATGCGGCGCTTGACCTCGTCCCCGAATCCTTCGCTGCGTGAGCGCTTGTACATTTCCTCAAGATCTACTGGCCCGTCACAGCGGTAACCGTATCTCACGCCATCAAATCTTGAAAGGTTAGCGGAAGCTTCGGCTGGCGCGACTACGTAGTAGGCGCTGACGGAGAGGTGGTTGTGCGGCAGATCAATCTCGATTAATTTTGCACCAAGCTGTTCATAGACGCCCAGCGCCTCCCGTACAGCTTGCTCAACTTCTGTTGATAGACCTTCTGCGAAGTGTTGTCGTGGAATTCCAATACGCAGTCCTTGCAGAGAATTGTTCAGATTGGCCGTGTAGTCTTCAACCGGAACATTAGCGGAAGTGCTATCCTTAGTATCAAGACCTGCCATGGTATTGAGCATCAGGGCCGCGTCTTCGGCGCTCTTGCAAATAGGGCCGGCTTGATCCAGGCTTGATGCGAAGGCGATCATGCCCCAGCGGGAAATCCGCCCGTAACTGGGTTTCAATCCTGTAACGCCACAGAACGCAGCAGGTTGACGAATGGAACCGCCGGTGTCGGTACCGGTTGCCATGGCGCACAAGTTAGCAGAAACAGCGGCGGCGGAGCCGCCGGAGGATCCGCCTGGGACACGGTCTGTGTCCCAAGGGTTTCTTACAGGCCCAAAATAGCTTGTTTCATTGGACGATCCCATGGCGAACTCATCCATGTTTGTTTTTCCTAACATCACCGCGCCAGCTTCTTTTAATCGACTAACAACAGTCGCATCATACGGGGCATTAAAATTGTGGAGCATCTTTGATCCACAGGTTGTCTTGACGCCTGACGCACAGAATATGTCCTTGTGAGCAAGGGGGATGCCCAGCAAGGGGGAAGTTTCCCCATGAGCTCTCGCAGTATCGGCTTGTGCTGCCTGGATGAGTGCTTGTTCCTCGCAAACCGTAACAAAGGCATTCAAGGAATCGTTGTANTGATTAATTCTGCCNAGGTAAGCCTGCGTCAGTTCGACGCTAGAGATCTCGCCACGACTNAGCAAACCGGAAAGTTCTGCNACTGTTTTTTCTATCATGAGTTTACTCGGNCTGGGTTTGACAGATATAGATGAGCTGGGGAGATTATTCTATGACCTTGGGGACTAAATACAGACCATCTTCAATCTTTGGTGCGAGTTGCTGGAGTTCGTCGCGGCGATTGGATTCGGTTATTTGGTCCTCGCGCAGTCGCTGCGTCATATCCAGCGGGTGGGCGAGCGGTGTAACGGAATCTGTGTTCACAGATTGCATCTCATCGATCAGGACGAGTATGTCCGTAATCCGTCCGGCAACTTCATCTTTTTCTGATTCACTCAAATAAAGACGCGACAGTTGCGCGACTTGTTCTAATACTGTTTTATCGAATGCCATTATGGGTGCTCCGGCTTGCGCCAACGCGTGTATCGAAAGTGGCGAGCCAGATATTTGGCGGCTGCCACTTGCTCTCGCCACCCGCGATTGCTAGAGTTCGAGCTGTCACGTACGGAAGCTAGATTATACTGGAAATTCGGCCACTTAGGTGAATTTCGGTCAATTACGCCGACTGCATGCTCCGGGAGATTCCATCAGCCAACCTAATCCAAGCCGGCATTCAAGAAAAGTGCCTTACACATTCAATCATTTAGCTCATTTGCCGTCTAATTGTTGAACGACAACAACTGCTGCTGGGATTGGAATCACTTTTGAGGAAAATAGCAATTCATGTTCAAAAAAATTCGAGGAATGTTCTCTAATGATCTTTCGATCGATTTGGGGACAGCAAACACCCTCATCTACGTTCGGGATGAAGGTATTGTTCTAAACGAGCCCTCTGTCGTAGCGATCAGGGTCGTGAACGGACAGAAAACGGTGACGGCTGTTGGCTCCGATGCCAAACGCATGCTGGGTCGAACGCCGGGCAATATGTCTGCTATCAGGCCACTGAAAGATGGAGTGATTGCCGATTTTCAAGTGACCGAAAAAATGCTCCAGCATTTCATCAACAAAGTGCATGAAAACAGCTATTTTCCACCAAGCCCCAGAGTGCTCGTCTGTGTCCCNTGCAAATCTACTCAAGTGGAGCGNCGGGCAATACGAGAATCAGTCGCTAGTGCTGGCGCCAGAGATGTTTGGTTGATCGAGGAGCCNATGGCTGCGGCCATTGGNGCTGGTCTGCCGGTTGAACAAGCCAGTGGATCCATGGTTGTNGATATTGGCGGTGGTACGACCGANATCGCCATCATTTCGCTCAACGGAGTTGTCTACTCAGAGTCTGTCAGGGTTGGTGGGGATCGCTTTGATGAAGCGATCACAACNTATGTNAGGCGCAATTATGGCAGCCTCATCGGTGATTCGACCGCGGAANGGATCAAGAAAGAAATTGGGTGCGCTTATGTCGATAATTCAGGGGACGTCCGGGAGATCGATGTCCGAGGACGGAACCTGGCGGAAGGCGTTCCTCGCAGTTTTACGCTAAACAGCGATGAGGTTCTGGAAGCGCTTCAGGAGCCGCTTACTGCGATCGTGCAGGCCGTTAAAAGTGCACTAGAACAGTCACCTCCGGAGCTGGCTTCAGACATCGCTGAGAGCGGTCTCGTGTTGACCGGAGGTGGAGCATTATTAAATGGGCTGGACAAGCTTTTGGTGGAGGAAACGGGTCTCCCAATTATCGTGGCCGAGGATCCGCTCTCGTGCGTCGCTCGGGGCGGCGGCATGGCGATCGAGCTGATGGATTCGCGAGACATGGACCTGCTNACCTAGGATTNAGAGTGAGTCCCACNCCGATAATNAAGTCCCAANGGAATAGTTGCGGCATCGATTCAGAAAAACTGTGAGGATAAGCTCATCGACAAAACGCTTTTCATCAAGGGTGTGGCGCTTGAATATCGGGCTCTGTCCTTCCTCTTGCTTTCAATCTGTATCATGGTCGCGGATAGCCGGTTCATGTATCTGCAGCATGTGCGCTTTGGTCTAGGCTACGCGGCAACGCCTGTATACTGGTTCGCTGACATTCCTACCCGAGTCTCATTTTGGATCGATGATGTGTTTGTTTCTCGCACTGANCTGCTTGAAGAAAACGAGCGGTTGCGAGAAGAACTGTTGATTGCGCAGCGGGAACTGCAGCTTCTCGAATCACTTGCCAGCGAGAACTCGCGTCTGCTCGACCTCCGGGNGGCAACTCAAGTGATCTCCGGAGAGGTGTTACCGGCCGAAATCATCAATGTGTCTCCTGATTCCTATTCTAAGAGGGTTCTAATTAACAAAGGCCTCGCAGACGGGGTGTTCATAGGGCAGGCTTTGCTCGATTCCCGTGGTTTAATGGGGCAGGTTGACGAAGTTCTACCCTTTACGGCNTGGGTGCTGTTGATCACCGACTCCAATCATGTNACACCGGTTGAAGTAAATCGTAACGGTGAGCGTGCCCTAGCTCGAGGAAGCCGNAGCACTTCGACCGAACTAGAACTTGAGTTTGTGACTCAAACTCAGGATATGAAGGCTGGTGACATGCTCGTCAGTTCNGGCATGGGGCAGGTCTANCCNAAAAACTATCCGGTTGCCAGAATTACGTTTGTTTCAAAAGACCCCGGGCAAGATTTCGCGAGGGTGACAGCAAAACCNC
Organism: Gammaproteobacteria bacterium; assembly: GCA_002719575.1. Taxonomy (GTDB): domain Bacteria; phylum Pseudomonadota; class Gammaproteobacteria; order Pseudomonadales; family Pseudohongiellaceae; genus UBA9145. The sequence goes on from PBHS01000014.1 coordinate 5,679, forward strand.
TCGCCCAGTTGGCGAGCACTCGTCATGTCATGTTGGTCTTCGCNAGCGATGCGACCGTCATGCCTGAATTTGAACTCGATCAGGTTCAGCAGAAAGGTCTCGATGAGGATGGCTCCGGCGTGAACTCAACAGAGAACCACTTATCACAGCTCAACCTNAGGCCCGCCNGCCANTAGTCCGGTTATGCAAAAAAAAGCACATGCTATTTGGNTTATTCTCCTATCGTTTTTCGTGGCGTACCTACTAGCCATTGTCCCGTTTCCTGAGTGGGCAATGGATTATCGACCAGAGTGGGTGCCGATGGTGCTNATGTANTGGGTTATGGCGNTGCCTTATCGAGTTGGAATTGGATCCGCCTGGGTCGCAGGGNTCGTGCTNGACGTGCTAGAGGGTTCAGTGCTTGGTTTGAATGCACTTGGCNTTGTGGTTATCGCTTACATCACCTTGAGTTTGCACCAACGTCTGCGAATGTTCNCCTCTCTGCAGCAAGCGGGCCTNGTTTTCGCTATTGTCGGTATCAATTTGATGTTGCATCGCTGGCTGTTGATGCTGACCGGGCAGAACGTCGCGTCAGACTTGCTATTTTTAATGGCGGCACTGACTAGCGCGATCATCTGGCCCTCTGTCTTTCAACTGTTGCGGCAGATACGACGCAGTTTCGACGTTCACTAAGCCGCACTGAAGTTCGCGGTTGGAAGTTGGCATGGAAAACAAAGTAATCCTGGCATCATCGTCCCCCCGGCGCGCTCAATTGTTGNAACAAATTGGCATCAGCTTTGAAGTCCTTCCTCAGGCCGTNGATGAGACGCCCCAGACGGGAGAAAGTGGACCAGAATTGGCACTGCGCTTGGCGCATGAAAAAGCCCAATCTGCGCTCGAATGNGCCGGTAAGCCCAATTCGCTGGCACTCGGCTCGGATACTGTNGTTGTAGTCGGAGACATGCTNTTGGACAAGCCNGTAAGCGCTTACGATTCGCTAAGAATGCTGATGCAACTTTCTGGCCGAGTTCACCGGGTTTGCACTGCTGTTAGTTTGGCATCCAAGAATACATTTGCCGCACGTCTTNNCGAAACGAAAGTGAAGTTCCGTCANATTCCTGAATCGGAAGCACGCGCCTATTGGCAAACCGGGGAACCGTCAGGCAAGGCTGGCGGCTATGCTATACAGGGCTTTGGTGCNGCATTTGTCGAATCAATCAGTGGCAGCTACAGCGGAGTCATGGGACTGCCTTTGTTCGAAACTGCTGCATTGCTTGCCGAGTTTGGCGTACCGGTTTGGAAATCATCTGTAGCCATCGATAGACTNGTNCCTTGAAGCCATGAGCGAGGAAATACTCATCAATGTCAGCCTCTTGGAAACACGGGTAGCNTTGCTTGAAAACGGGCTTTTGCAGGAAATTTTNATTGAGCGACACAACAGACCTGGATACGTCGGCGANATCTTTCGTGGCAGTGTGGTGCGAGTGATGCCNGGCATGGANGCTGCCTTCNTGGATATAGGCTTGGANAGGGCTGCTTTTATTCACANCTCAGANATATCTTTNCTAGATGCGAGTGGGCACGAGTTGCNAAATGATTTAACTCCTTCAACTATTTTGAGTTTAAGGGTTGGTCAGGACGTCATTGTGCAGGTTGCGAAGGATGCTATAAGCAGCAAAGGCGCAAGACTGACGACCCATTTGACCCTGCCTTCCCGGAATCTGGTATTCATGCCCCGCGATAAACATCTGGGAGTTTCCAAGCGGTTAGAGGATGAAGAGGAACGGGAGCGTTTACTGAGCCTCCTACGGGAAGTGCTNNTAAAAGAGAACTGGGANGGCCCCGGAGGTTTTATAATCCGAACCGCTGCTNAGGGTGTCGAGGCAGAGGAACTCATCGAAGACGTGAGATTTCTCCGAAGACTATGGAGTAGAGTGGAGCAGCGCATTCAGTGTANTAACGGCGTNAACGCGGTGNATCGCGAGATCCCACTATATATGCGTACGGTCAGAGATCTGATCCGGCCTGGGGTTGAAAAGATCCGTGTTGATAACAAAGATAAATTCGATGAGATGGTCCAATTTCTGGAGGACTTCGTCCCAGAACTAGATACCAAGCTAGAGTGCTACAGCGGTGAGCGGTCGATTTTCGATTTTTACGGTATAGAAGATGAAATCAATCGGGCTTTGAGTAAGCGAGTAAAGCTTAAGTCCGGTGGCGATCTGGTGATTGAGCAAACAGAAGCGATGACGACTATTGACGTCAATACCGGTGCTTATTTAGGCAGTCGAAATCATGCTGGGACGATTCTTAAGACCAATCTCGAGGCGGCTTTTGCTATTGCTCGGCAGTTACGGTTGCGAAATCTGGGAGGGATTATCATTATAGACTTCATTGACATGTTAGATCCGGAGCACCAGCGGCAGGTGCAGCGAACACTTACCAAGGAGTTGGAAAAAGACAGGGCTCGCACCTCGATTACTGGTATTTCGCAGCTAGGACTGATTGAGATGACTCGAAAACGGACCCGGGAGAGTCTCGGTCAGTTGCTTAACAGCAAGTGTCCGGTTTGCGAAGGTCGCGGCACACAGAAATCTTCCGAAACCGTCTGTTATGAGATCTTTCGTGAAATATTGCGAGTCGCAAGGGCAAACGAAAACGATGTACTGCGACTTACGGCGTCACAGAGTGTTGTGGATCGCTTGTTAGATGAGGAGTCTGATACGCTCGCAAGTCTGCAAGAATTGCTTGGCAAGACGGTCAAATTCGAAGTCGAACCTATGTATACTCAAGAGCAGTTNGACGTCATTCTGACATAGTGGTGCGGNTCTTGCCTGCCGATTGGAATTTAAGCACCTGGCCAGTGTACGGGAGATATAACGCTCAAGCTGAAACAACATTTGTTGATCTGTCTTGTCGTAAAAGCACAGCATGTCGCGTGTCCACCAATCATGATCACTGCGTTTTTAAAGAAACTCTATGAGCATCTCTTGCTGCTGCTNATNGTTGCGCTGATTGCTCTTGCAGCTTATGTGTCACTCGGGCGTCAGTTTATGCCGGCTATTTCGAGCTATACCTCTTTTCTCGAAGAGCAGATTGCTCAACGAACNGGGCTGCCTGCGACCATCGGTTCGGTGTCGGGGGATTTTTTTGGCTTTAATCCCATCGTGTCGCTCACGGACCTGCAACTGGCTATTGACGAGATATCTGAAGCGCCAGCGCTTGAGTTCGCTGAGGCAAGAATNGCTGTCGATGTGGGCAGATCAATCTGGCAAAGGCGGTGGGTGCTCGATGAGTTTGTGATNCGTAACCTTCTGATTGATTTAACCCAGAATGCTGACGGAGCTTGGCAGCTTTCAGGCGNTGCNGNTNATGGAAGTGATGATCCGTTCGATCTGAATNCCCTNTACCANACATTTCTGTCTTTCAATCAACTCGAGTTANAAGGTGTCACCATAAATNTTCATCCTCGAGATGGCGACAGTTTCAGTTTCGANCAGGGCTCTGCCAACGTTTGGAATCGCGGACAAAATCACTACCTGCATGTTAACGNCATTCTAGAGGGAAACCCTGAGCCATTGACNGTTTCAATCGAAGCACAGGGCAACTCTCTCGAGCAAGCGAGNGGGACGCTACATGTTCTNTTACCCAAATCTANCTATTCCCGCGTGTTGTCCGATCAGCACCTTGGTGCTTTGGCCATTCTTGGGCTGGAGGGTACAGGGCAGGCGTGGATTGGATTTGAAGCAGGGAAAGTAAGCACTGCGACTTTCGAATTTGACGTTCCGATGCTGACTATTGGTGTGCAGAGCGATGAACAGAGCCGCCAACAGGAAATTGAAAAACTGGGTCTGACCAACGTGAAAGGGTTGGCGAAATTAAATCACAACCGCGCGGGGGGTTCCTGGGANCTTGCGCTGGCNAACATGTCGGTTACTTATCGCTCNGACTCTTGGCGGTCTTTTAATGCTCGTGNTTTTTATCAGCCGAATCAACTTATGGAAATCGCTGCAGATCATCTGGATTTTGGGCTGTTGACACGCCTCACGCGTGACAGCGGAGTATTGCCGGATGANGCAGCAGCAGACCTTACGGGGTTCAATCCGGATGGATCTCTTCAGAATGTCAGTCTGAGTCTGCCGCTTTCAGAGNCGGAGGGACNGCCGCTGTCACTGAAAACCAACGTCGCAGATCTGCAGTTGGCGTCAGTCAGGAANTCTCCGAATNTNTGGGGCATGGACGGCTTCGTGCAGNTCGAGTTCGATCGTTCAGAGAAGCGCCTGACTGGTATTGCGGAGGTCGACTCATCGGGCTTCAGTATCAANATCCCATCTACGTTCACCGAAGTTTGGGACTATTCCCGAGTGAACGGGCGCTTGCACATTGATGTGTTGATGGAAAACGGTCAGGCAGTNAAGTTGTCCAGTGGTAGGATTCTTGCCGAGTCNGATGCCCTNGATGGAAGCGTCAGATTCACATCNGTCATTGAGCGCTTCGCCGATGGCAGTCGTGATGCGAGACTNGACCTCATAGCNGGAGCAAATCGCATTCGCGGTTCCCAGAAATCACTTTACNTACCAGATGGTCCGAACATCAGCGATCAGCTTCGCAANACGATGGAATTTCTAGAACGGGCTCTGATTGATGGAGAGGTTTACGACAGCGGGATTCTNTATCGAGGATCAACTGTCAGCGGNTCTGATGCAATGAGTAAAACCTTCCAGAGTTTCTGGCAGCTCAGTGACGGGCGAATCAATTTTAGTGACGAATGGCCGAATNTGGATGCGATTACAGCCACCGTGCACACCGATGATAACAATATCGATATTATCGTTGATTCAGGCAATAGTCTTGGGCTGCAACTCGAGTCTGCGACGGGCAGAGTTAGACCCGATGCCGCCTCCCGAAATTGGTTAACCGTTCTGGGNTCAGCATCCGGGGAGGCAGCCAATGTTTTGGAGTATCTGCAAACGGCCCCAGTTGGTGAAGGGTTCAAGAACGCGCTTTCTGGTTGGCAATCACAAGGCAGCGTAGCCGGAGACCTGTCGCTGCTGATTCCGCTTGATCAGCCCGAAAGAGGCACCGAGGTTCGCGTCGAACTGNGTCTTGAAAACAACGATTTGATCATCNCNGANTATGATCTTGATATCACTCAGTTAGCCGGTTCGATCATTTATGACTCAGAGACCGGCTTTGAACCTACAGACCTGAATGGCCGGATGTTTGGCGGATTGATGCAGGCAACGCTGTCCTCGGTTCAGGATCAAGGAGAGCTTGCCAGCATTGTTATTGAAGGTGNGGGTGTGACGTCNCCTCAGGCGATGATTGAGTGGCCCAAACAAAGCAAATTTATCAGAAGGTTGCTCGCCAGAATGGACGGTGATTTTGGCTATGAGGCGGTTATCAGGATGAATCAGCCTGCTGGAATGGATTCGGGCACTGANGTTGAGATTATCTCAGATTTGCTGGGTGTGAAAATGGATTTGCCTNCTCCCTATGGTAAGAACGCTGAGTCGGCGGCTTTACTGGATCTGCAGATTCAGTTTGACGCAGGAAGACAAAAGACCTCCGGTAGCTTAGGCGACGCTTTGCGCTTTANTCTCAGTCAAGTTGCAGATGAGCCCAGCCGAGGTCTGCTTATGCTCGGTCGGCAAAGCGGAAGTCTAGGCCNGTTGTTGGAAAGACTGCCTCCCGGACTGNCGATTTTGGGCGATCTCGACAGATTCGAGCTTGAGTCNTGGGCCGAGTTTATCTCCGGCATGTCGGATGGCGGACAGTTCAATTCCGAGCTGGATCAAACAGTAGCTTTTGCTGATGTCCGAGCTGATGTCTTTTCCCTGTATGGGGAGGAGCTGCCAGAAGTGGGGTTTCGGATAGAGCCGTCCCAGCCTGACTCAGGATGGGTGGCTAGATTTACCAGTGAATCAATACAGGGNCAGGCGATTATTCCNTACGACACTAACAATTCTCTTCAGGTTGATCTTGATTATCTTTATCTACGAGATGCTGGGGAGCCGACCCAGATCGATCTGGCGCCGCGGGGGTCTNAGAGNCCAACGCTNCTGGGCGCGGATACCGCAAGCNATGAGCTTGAAACTGATCCGCTTGAAAATCTNGATCCCAGAGAGNTACCTAAAATGNGNTTTAAGACTGANCAGTTAAAAATCGGTGAAAACGAGTACGGCAGCTGGGCTTTTAACCTCACNCCAACTGGGATTGGCGCAGAGTTTGACGACATTAACTTTGATTTCAGNGGGCTTCGCTTGGGCAGAGANAGTNTTGATGACAGCATTGAGTCCCTGGAGCCGCATTTCAGCTGGTTCTACGACGGGGTCCAGCACATTAGTGAACTCACCGGTGTCTTAATCGCTGATGACATCAGTGGCGTGCTGGAAGCTAATGGCTACGCTCCGAGTGTTGAAAGCGATAGCGCTGTGTTCGTGACAGAAGTGAGATGGCCCGGATCTCCCGCTTTCTTCTCCAATGATCATCTCGATGGTCGTATTGACATGCGCGTGGTTGATGGCCGCTTTTTGCGGGACTCCGGCAGCGGCGGTGCATTGAGGCTAGTTAGTTTTATTAATCTGTCAGCGATTTTTCAACGGCTACGCTTTAGTGATGACTTGTTGCGCAGTGGCCTGGCATTTGATGAAATCACTGGAGAATTCGATCTCNATGATGGCTTGCTNCAAATTAGAGACCGGCTGGTCATTTCGGGACCGAGCAGTCTCTACCAAATAAACGGAGAAGTTGATCTNGCTGAGGAGACAGTGGAAGGAGAGATGACGGTGACACTGCCAGTCAGCAATAATCTGCCTTGGATAGGGCTTCTGAGTGCCAATATNCCGCTGGCTGTAGGCGCTTATCTGGTTGATCAGATCTTTGGCAGNCAGGTNGACAGTCTGTCNAGCGCGATCTACACCNTGGCAGGNCCGCTTGAAGGTCTNGAGCCCCAGTTTAAACAAGCCTTCGGTGCGCCGTCAGCNCGTCAGACTGAGCCTTAAGCCTTCCCGAAGTTGCGGGGTCGAATATTGCTTGTGTCTGATTGATTCTATTATCATTCCNACTCCTAACCGCANCCCACTATGAGGANCAGATTATCAATAAGAGCTTGCTGAGCAACNCGGTTGCTCTGATGTTCGTGATCCTCGGATACCTGATNGATGGTCCATTTCAGNCCTACATACTGAACATGGGGCTATTCGCACTCTCGGGTGGAGTTACTAATTGGCTCGCGGTACACATGCTGTTTGAACGTGTTCCTGGCTTCTATGGTTCGGGGGTTGTTCAGCTACGTTTCGAAGAATTCAAAAACGGCATTCGCGGNTTNATTATGGAGCAATTCTTCAATAATGGAGATCTGTCAGCATTCTTGCAGCAGACCGGANAAGCANCTGATCGCTTGAGTGAACATATTAACTTAGCGATNGAGGATCTGGACCTCGANTCGGCATTCGATTCTCTGCTTGAAGTCATCATGAGTTCTTCATTTGCAGGCATGTTGGGCATGCTGGGCGGAAAAGATGCGCTNAGTCCCCTAAAAGCCCCCTTCGTAGAGCGCATGCGGAGCTATTTTAGAACTCAGTTTGCAAGTCAAGCATTCCGGTCAAGAGTTGAAAATGCAATGCGAGGCGCGCTAGACGAGGATTCAATTCGTCAGACAGTAGCCGAGTTGATTGATTGTCGCCTTGATGAAATGACTCCGAAAATGGTAAAGGAAATCGTTCAGCAGATGATCCAGAAGCATTTAGGCTGGCTCGTGGTGTGGGGTTGCGCTCTTGGTGGAGTGATGGGGCTGGTTGTGACTGGCGTGAATAGCTTTACGTAGTTGGGTGTGCGGGAACCGATGAACCCGCGGAAACTAGAATTCATACCGCCACGACTTGACGCCAATGATCATTTAAAACATCGAACATTCAAAAACCTTTGACAAAAAAATGCATCTCATGCAATTTTTCAGCCTCGATTAGTGAAAAGATGATAGTGCTGTAATACAATCGAGGTGGTTTAAGCGGCGTTTAAAAACCGCGCACGACTTGAGCATATCCTGGCGTTGGGCCTAGGATCCCCCTAGTGTGAATCAATATTGTTGGACTTCAAGGTATTGTAATCACGTTTCGATACCAAAATCAGAAGTAAGGTGAACAAGTAGTATGGCTAGACCAGTTGAATTTGATGAGGCGAAGGTCCTCAACAGCGCGATGGAACAATTTTGGAAAGAAGGATACGAAGCGAGTTCGGTGCAGAAACTCTTGGATTGCACCGGCATTAATAGGGGGACTCTCTATAATTCATTTGGTGATAAAGATACTTTTTTTAAGTCTTGTGTTAATCAGTACAGCAACATTATTGATAAGCATCTTGCTGCCTCGCTGAAGAATGGCAAGCTTGGCCCATGGGAAGCAATAAGTGCCTATTTCACTGAGTCCGTGGCAGGGGTCAGCAACAAGCATCGGGCGATGGGCTGCCTCTTAGTGAACTCGCTTTGTGAAAGTATCAATTATGAACGAGATATGAAGCGGACAGTGCGTGGCGTTTTGGCAGGTATCCGCAAGGCGATGCTGGTTCGTTTGAAAGAAGCGCAAAAAAAGGGCAAGCTCAAAAAGGGGGTTTCGGCCGAAACCGCCGCTGACGTTTTAATGAACATGATGCACGGCCTGCGCGTGAACTCGCGCGACGGCAAAAATGCTCGTCAGCTTCAAGATCTGGCGAAGTTCACTATAAATGCACTTAAAAAGTAGCCGGTCCTCGAAAAGGTGCGATCAAAGGAGGCCACGGGAAACATTTGGCCGTGACCTTTGGTTTATTCAGAGAAGACAGAACTTTTGCATCATGTTTCAGCACTGATATACTGTCAGAGAAACGGAAATTTCCTGGAAAATACAATGAAAAAAATATCCGGTAAACGTTCTGAGGACGATGCAAAAATCGATCTCACCCCCATGCTGGACGTGGTTTTTATTCTGCTGATCTTTTTTGTGGTTACAGCGACGTTCCTGTCTGAGACCTCAATCAGCGCAGCTAGCAGTGACAACAACAACAACGAGACTCCTCCGGAAGACACTGACAAAAAGAACATACTCTTTGAGATTGGTCCAAACAACGAGATAATCCTGAACGGAAATCCGCGGCCGATTATTGCAACTCAAGTTCGATCTAACATCGACCAGCTCAAGGCGGAGAATCCTGCGGCCTCCGTCATCATCCAGCCTGATAATTCGTCCGAGGTGTCTACCCTGGTGATGATTATGGATGCAGCCCGCCAGGCGGGTATGGCTAATATCTCTATTGTAGAGCCTAACTGACTCGGTACCCAAAAATCGCGTTTCGAAAAACGCATCATCGCAAGGTGGTGCGTTTTTTATTGCTCGGATGTACAACGGCGGCGTAGGCCTTGGATGAAGCTTCCAAGGGTCTTAGACTGGAATCCCAATAATAAGCGCTCGAAAACGATGAATAACCTTTGGAACAAGTCAGATGCCGCCGCCTGCAAATCTGAGTTAGATTTGCGTGTATACAGTTCGAGGCTTCTTGGTGCAGAACCTTCCCTTGTCTTGCACGGCGGCGGTAACACGTCAGTAAAAGCTGAATTTATCAACGTTTTTGGCGACTCCGTACCAGCGATCTATGTAAAAGGTTCGGGCTGGGATCTGCGAACCATTCAGGCTGCGGGATTTCCGCCAGTGGATCTGGCGTACCTGAGGCGTTTGGGCGCTTTAGCTAAATTGTCTGACACTGACATGATGCGCCAACTACGTTTGGCTTTACTGGACCCTGCTGGACCCACGCCGTCTGTCGAAGCCGTCCTGCATGCGATCATTGCCTGCAAATATGTTGATCATACTCACGCCGATGCTGTGGTTACACTGAGCAATACCCCTGACGGGACTGATCTGCTGCGCGACCTCTTCTCGGATGAGGTCTTGATCCTGCCTTACACGATGCCCGGTTTCGTTCTGGCTCGTCAGGTCGCAGATGCCACTCTGCACGTTGACTGGCAGCGTCTCAAGGGCATCGTGCTGCTACATCACGGCGTTTTCACCTTTCATGAGGAAGCTTCCCAAAGCTACAGCAATATGATTGACCTGGTCAGCATAGCAGAGAAGCGCTTAGGGACATGCTCCGTGCCAGGCATCGAGATCAGCGATCGGAATCTATCTGGAGGAGAAGAAGAGCTGGCGTTGGCAAAACTCAGGAAAGCAGCTTCAGAGCTTTTTGGAGCAGCCGTGCTAGTCCAGTGGGACAGGTCCAAATTGGCCTGTGAGTTTGCCGCGCTCGAAAATGCTGGTGAGCTAATACAGCGGGGTCCTCTGACGCCTGACCATAGTATTCACACCAAGCCATTCGGAGCAGTATTTGATGAAAATTTTTCGTTTGATCTTGCCAAATTCGCAGAACTCTACCGCGCCTACTTCGACTCGCATTGCCTTTCGGAACACCAGATTCTGGATTTGATGCCGCGTTTCGGAGTCTGGCTTGGCAATGGCATGATTTATTTTGCAGCGAACGCCAATCGTTTACAGATTATCAAAGATATTTCTGCTCATACGCTGANAGCGATCCAGCNNGCTGAAGCGTTCGGAGGGTGGGTGGCTCTAACCAGACGGGATCTGTTTAANGTTGAATACTGGGAGTTGGAACAAGCGAAGTTGAAAGCTCATCACCTCAGGCCGGAGATGGAAGGTAAAGTTGCGCTCGTNACAGGCGCAGCATCCGGCATTGGCCTGGCTACGGCAGAGGAACTTGCCGCTCGAGGGGCTGCGGTCATTGCAATTGATGTGGCATTTTCGGGTTCGCCAGGCAACTTGGGGTTGGCCCAAGCTGAGATGTGTCTTCAGGTCGATGTTACCGATGAAACCGCGGTGCAGGATGCGATTTATTCCGTGGTCCGACAGTTTGGCGGCATCGATCTTCTGGTAAGCAATGCGGGGGGCTTTCCGCCAAGCAGATTTCTTTCAGAGATTGATGAGGCCATGTGGCAAAAATCACTCGATCTGAATCTAAGTTCCCACCTGCGCCTNCTGCGCTGCTGNGAGCCGTTTTTGTGCGAGGGGCATGAACCGGCAGTGGTGTTTGTCGGTTCGAAGAATGTACCTGCCCCCGGGCCCGGAGCAGGCGCCTATTCTGTTGCTAAATCGGGGATGACACAGATTATGCGAATAGCGGCTTTTGAACTAGGAAAGAAGGGCATCCGCTGCAATGCGGTTCATCCAAATGCGGTCTACGACACGGCCATTTGGACAGAGGAAGTACTCGCTAATCGCGCCGCCCACTATGGTATGTCCGTGGAAGATTATAAACGGGCTAATGTTTTGGGTACGGAATTATGCTCCCAAGACGTTGCTGCAGTTATTTGCGCGCTTCTCAGTAATCGGTTTGCGAAAACTACCGGTGCCCAGGTGCCAGTTGATGGTGGAAATGAGCGGGTTATCTGAGTCGAATCTCGAGGAGCATAAAATGTGATTATCAACGGCGAATATAGACAGAGTATCTGGTATGACAAGGCATGCGATGATGTATTCATCATTGATCAGACCTATTTGCCCCATGAATTCAGAATATTGTCTCTGTTGGATCTTGAATCGGCCTGTACGGCAATTCAGTCAATGCAAGTACGAGGGGCACCGCTTATCGGAGTGACAGCAGCTTATGGGCTCTATCTAGCGTTGCGGGTAGATCCCGATTCGCTGGACATTGCCTGTCGTGCCCTGGCGGCTACTAGACCTACGGCGGTGAATCTGCAGTGGGCCCTCAAGCGATGCCGTGACCGGTTACAAGCCGTCCGCCTCGATCAGAGAGCTGAACTGGCTCTGGAATGCGCTCAGGGTATGGAGCAAGCCGATGTAGCCGTTTGTGAAGCAATGGGTGAATATGGCGCCGACTTGATGGAAGAGCTTTGGCAGCAAAAGCGTCACGCTCAGGATCGCCTTAACATACTTACGCACTGTAACGCCGGTGCGCTGGCCACCGTCGATTGGGGGACCGCACTTTCTGTGGTCTACAAAACGGCGCAGAGAGAGGTTCCTGTGCATGTCTGGGTAGATGAAACGCGACCCCGCAACCAGGGGGCAGCGCTGACCTGCTGGGAATTGGGGCAGGCTGCAATCCCACATACTCTTATCGTTGATAATGCNGGTGGACATATTATGCAGAAAGGNCAGGTTGACGTTTGTGTGGTGGGCAGCGATCGGACTGCTCGTAACGGAGATGTTTGCAACAAAATTGGCACTTACCTGAAGGCNCTGGCAGCNTATGACAACGGCATNCCTTTTTATGTCGCTCTTCCGCTTTCCTCGATCGATTTCGCAATTGAAGTTGGATTGAATCAGGTCCCCATCGAAGAGCGTGACAGCAAGGAAGTAACCGAGGTGGCCGGAATTATGCCCAATGGATTACNCGGAGTGGTTCACACCGCGCCGCTGGGAGTCAGTACAAAAAACCCGGCCTTCGATGTGACTCCTGCCCGCCTTGTTACTGCTCTGATTACAGAGCAGGGAGTGGTTGAGGCTACCACGGAGGCAATCTCTGCTTTGCGGAGTCTGGGCGGCCGTTGATTTAGCCAGGAGGCCATCCTAAGGGACGGCCACCAAGAATATGAAGGTGAAGATGAAAAACGGTCTGACCACCATCACCTCCTGTGTTAACAACATAACGAAAGCCCGATTTTTCTAGGCCTAAGCGGCCCACAATTTTATTGGCTGCGACTATAAGTGCGCCGAAAAGTGCCTCATGCTCTTCCGATTGGTCATTTACCGCTGAAAGATGCTTTCTAGGGACCACCAGTACGTGCGCCGGAGCGGCCGGATTGATGTCGTAAAAAGCGTAGACATGATCATCCGAATAGACCTCTTTCGAGGGGATCTCGCCTGAGATAATTTTGCAGAACAAACAATCGTTTGGCATCCGTCACTCCTGCTAGTGAGGTTTTTGGCCGGCGAATTGGGGCATACCCAACATCGAAAGCCTTTTCTATTTGCTGGTATGCTATAACTAATGCTCAGCGATTCGAAGTTGAATTTCATGCGTCTCTTTGTTCTGTTTTCATGCTTGTTCCTACCGTTCTGCATAGCGAACGCTCAGACCGACCCCGCGCGCTTTGGTTTCCGCGTTGTGAACGTCTATCCACATAACATCTCCTCCTTTACGCAAGGCTTGATATTCCATGAAGGTTTCCTCTATGAGGGAACCGGTAAACGCGGGTTTTCTAAGCTTAGTAAAGTCGTTATTGAAGACGCCGTCGAAATTATGACCAAACCGCTCGGGCGTCGCTACTTCGGTGAGGGCATCGAAATTGTCGGGGAGAAAATCTATCAGCTCACTTGGCAATCACATATTGTTTTTGTTTACGACAAAAATGATTTTAAGCAAATAGGCACGCACTACAATCCGACCGAAGGATGGGGACTCGCGTTTGATGGAGAGCATTTGATTCTGAGCGATGGCTCTGATCGCCTTCAGTTCCTCAACCCTGAAGATTTTTCTCCGGTTAGCTCGGTTGAAGTCACGCTGCAGGGATCGCCAGTAAATTATCTAAATGAATTAGAATACATCAATGGCGAAATTTGGGCGAATGTGTGGCAAACAGACTTCATCGTGAGGATCGATCCGGCGACGGGAAACATCAATTCTGTCGTAGACCTCACTGGTTTGTCGAATCGGACTCAGCTTGGAAGCAGCGAAGCAGTGTTGAACGGTATTGCCTGGGACTCCGAGTTAGAGAGATTGTTTGTTACAGGCAAACATTGGGCTAACCTGTTCGAGATCGAGTTGGTTAGTCTTTGATGTGGATTCAGAGGCGCATTCAGCTGAAAGCCAGATCNAGGGGGTTTCANCTAGTTACGGAAGANATTNGCCGGCTGCTTCCGGAATTGGCTCGCTTGTCCATCGGCTTGGCACATTTTTATCTGCGACACACGTCGGCTTCCTTAAGTTTGAATGAAAATGCCGATCCTGCTGTCCGCAGAGATATGGAAGCGTATTTCAATCGGTTGGCGCCGGAAAAGGCATCTTATTTCGAGCATATTGAAGAGGGTCCGGACGATATGCCTGCTCACCTTAAGTCTGCGCTCATTGGCAGTGAGCTCACCATTCCCGTGAGCGATGGCCAACTGCAGTTGGGGACATGGCAGGGCATTTATCTTGGTGAACATAGAAATATGGCCGCTGATCGGGCCGTCATCGTCACCCTGCAAGGGGAATCGGCTTAAGTGACCGCATCCGAGGGAAGTCCGAACCTTTTTACAATTTTGCCAAGCGGCTGGCGGGCCGGTGTCAAATTTCTTGGTCTTGTAATTCTCTCTTTTCTGCTGTTCTCTTGTGAGGCGATCTCCTATTACTCTCAGGCTGCTCGAGGGCAGCTGATGATTCTGATAGGGCGTCAGGACATAAAGATTTTGCTCGATGGGCGGGATTTGCCACAGGATCTGAGGGATAAGCTTGAACTGATTCTGCAGATAAGAGAATTCGCTATTTCAGAACTTGAGCTTCCCGTCGGCGATAGCTACTTAACGTATGTAGATGTTGGACGGGAGCATGTGGTCTGGAATGTGTTTGCTGCCCCCGAATTCGCTACCCAACCTTTTAGCTGGTGCTACCCCGTGGCCGGGTGCCTGGCCTACCGGGGCTATTTCTCGAAGTCCAAGGCCCTCGCGTATGCCGAGCAGCTTGAATCAGAGGGGCTGGATGTCTACACCGGAGGTGTGGACGCCTATTCAACGCTGGGTTGGTTTGATGATTCGCTGTTAAGTACCGTATTAGACCGTCCGGACCACCAGCTTGCGGCATTAGTCTTTCACGAGTTGGCACATCAGGTGGCCTTTGCCGCCGGAGATACGAGTTTTAATGAGAGTTTTGCGACGGCCGTGGAAAGAGAAGGCGTGAGACGTTGGTCTAAATCCCTCAATGACAGGCGTCTGTTTGAACGTGCCGAACTCAGTCTTTCTCGCCAGTCCGACTTCGTTGCTCTAGTAACGCGATGGCGCAGTCGGTTTCATGATCTCTATGAAAGTGATCTAACAGATGCAGAAAAGAGGAGTCGTAAATGCGCACTGCAGTCAGACTTGCGTGCAGCTTACCAACTGCTGAAGGACAGCTGGCAGGGATACAGTGGATATGATGCCTGGTTTGCCAGAGGGCTGAACAATGCCCAGCTGTCCACAGTGTCCTCTTACAATGATTGGGTTCCGGCATTCGAGAAACTTCTGGAACAGGAAAAAGGAAACCTCAAGTCCTTCTATGGGCGAGTTGCTCAACTGGCCGATCAAGGGGCGTCGGTGCGCGAAAAAGCACTGAGACGCCTGAATTCATTGGCTGTCGAGGCGGCGCTCTAAGTTTTTGACCAAATCGGCGTAAAAATCGGAGTCGGCATCTTTACGGAAGGCCGATCGATAGGCAACTAATGCCTCTTCTAGCCGTCCTGACTGTTCGAGAAGGCGACCGAGGCTTCGGTCAAAAAAAGCATTATCGGGCATCGCTCTGACGCCGGCTTTATAGATGCGAATCGCAAGGTCTGGATAGCCGTTGTTATTGTAGGTATTCGCCATGATGTGTACTTGCGAATCGTCATCTGGGACCAGCTCGATCGCCCGTTCGTCGTATTCGATTGCGCTTTCGTAGTTTCGGCTTTCTCGCTCCAGCTCTCCGAGGGTTTGCACGGCAGCAATAAAAGGGGCTGTTGTTTGTGTCTCGAGCTCAACGTAGCGTGCTAGTAGCGGTTTGGCTTCTTCGTAGCTCTGAAGAAAATAGTAGGTGTTGGCAAGGTTGCGAATCGCGTCAGCAAAGCTGGGATCTGCACTGATGGCTTTTCTATATTCGGTGATGGCTTCTTCATGGCGCCCCAAGCTACTAAAAGTGTTGCCGCGGCGGAACAATCTCCGCGCAAGACTGGCGTCTACTACCGATTCGTGACGAGGCAGTGACAGTCCATTGTAACGATCCAGCACGGCGCTCACTCCGCCACCCTGCGCACTGACTAACGACGAGAGCATCAACACGCCCAATGCGGCGACGCAGGCAGCTTGCTGCACAGTCATGAACAGTCCTTTCTATGCGTCATCGGAACATCGATCGTCTATACGTTAGCTTTCCGTTCACNACTATCATAGCCTAACTGTTGTTTTCAAGACAGGGTGATCGTGCCGTAGTCCCCGGTTTCAGTGATTTCTCCGATAATGGTGGCACGGTCGTGACCGCACGCAACAAGCGCTTCCAAGCAGGCCTCGGCTCGGGACCGGGCTAAGCTTATCAGCAGCCCGCCTGCAGTTTGCGGATCGAAAAGTGCGGGCAAAACTTCGTGATTTTGAAACTCGATCAGATTGCTTATTCGAACCGCATTGAGTTGGTTATCAGTGTGGAGCGAACTGACTATTCCTCTGCTGAGGGTTGTCAGTGCGCCTTCAAAAATCGGAATTTTTTCAAGTGTAAGCATCGCAGCCATTTCATTGTCTGCTAGCATTTCCAGCAGGTGACCCAACAGTCCGAAGCCAGTGATGTCGGTGCAGGCATTNGCACAATGAGCCACCGCGATTTCGGACGCTTTCTGATTCGAAATGAGCATGCTCTCCATGAGAGCACCNATCCACTCGTGGCGCGCCTGATGGCGCATGTCCGCGGCGAGCAAGGTTCCGGAACCCAACTGCCTGGTGAGTATCAATGCATCTCCAATTTTTATGTTACTTTTCGTCAGAATGTTTTTTGGAGCCGCAAAGCCATTTACCGCGAGGCCAAATTGTAATTGCTCTGCCTCTGCCGAATGTCCGCCGATCAAGCTGCAGCCATTTTCCTCAAGCGCCTCGGTGCAGCCAAGCATGAGCTCTCTCAACTGTTGCCTGCTGTATTCTCTCTCCGAGAACGGCAGTCCGGCTAACGCCAGAGCCGAGTGGGCCTGCACGCCCATGGCATAAATATCGCTCAAGCTGTGATTGGTTGCGATTTTGCCGAACAGAAACGGGTCTAGGGTAAACGCTTTGATAAAGTCCAAGCTTTGCAAGAGGATTCGCCCGTCCGGTAACTGGATAAGTGCCGCATCTTCAGCGCCAGGAGTTTCACGAAGAATGTCGTCGCGTTTGAAATCAGGAAGTTCGTCAAGAACTTCTTCAAGTACGCTGCTGGCAACTTTGGCTCCGCATCCGGCACAGCGCATGGCGTGATTACGCAGTTTGGCCTCTGCCTGCTTGTCTAGCAGTCCTGGTGCGATGTCCAGCTCAACGGGCATTTGTGGGAGCTCTGAGTATTTTCTAAGAAAGCCTCTGTCGATCCTATCTTTTAGCCGCCACATGCTGGCACCCTGAAAAAACCATTCACCACGTGTGGCAATGGCTGACTTGTTTCCCATACTGATGAGGGCGAGTGAGTTTTTTTGCGGAAAGTAGCGCTTTAGTCGGCGACCGGTCGCAAACCTGCGCAAGTTTTCCGCTAGGATTCTCCCTTGACGCACCGCGTAAACACCCGATTTCGGCCTCGGTGCGCCGCGGATGGTCGCAGCATCACCGGCCGCGAAGATGAAATCGTGGCTGCTGGTTTGTAGCGTTGGACCAACTTCAATAAATCCATCTGCACTCTTCGCAAGTCCGCACTGGAACGGCCATTCTGGTAGACTTGCTCCGGTTGCATAGACTGCCGAATCACACTCAAGTTCTCTGCCATCGGCCAGCACAAGCCCGTTTTTACGAAAACGCGCTACTCGCATGCCAAACTGGACTTTAATGCCCCTGCGCTCGAGTTCCCGATGGGCGAACTGTCGGCTCCTCGAGCTGTGCTTCTTCAGAAGTTGATTTCCTGCGGTGACAATGCAAATTTCCAGCTGTCCAGTTGTTTGTCCGATTACTCCCTCAGGCTGAGCTATCGCAATTTGAGAGGCGAAGGCTAGCTCAACACTGGCCGGCCCGCCGCCGACTATACACAGTCTGTAGACTCTGCCTGCTGTCAAGGCAGTGCTTGCCTGTATCTTTATTGTCTCCCAATGNTTAAGAAACGCGTCAATAGGTTTAATCGGAAGGGCATAATCAGATGCTCCAGTGATTAACGCGCTGTCCGGACGTGAGCCGATATTCAGTGACAGAAAATCGAATGGGATATTTGGTCGGCTACAGAGCTCTATGGTTCGGTTTTCGAGGTTGATGTCTGTGACTTCTGCCTGAATCAAGCGTGCGCCAGCAAACTGAGCCAGCGGACGTAAATCAATGTGCATCAGCTCATGGCTGTATAACCCGACGAGATGAGCGGGCAATGAACCAGAGTAAGGGGTCACAATATCTCGGGTGATCAGCGTTACCGCCAGACCGGATACAGGGCGCATACCGAACTGGCGAAGAACGGCCAGATGGCTGTGTCCACCACCTATCAGTATCACATGTTTAACGATTGGACTGATTTGCATTTTCAAAGGGTCGTGTGCGCGATGCTTGTTCTACAAAACCAACCTGGCGGGATCAGGAGCTCCCGGCAATGTCCTCCATTGTACCTGTAGCAGAAGTCTCAAGCATCCCGCGAGAAGCCAGCCAATGTTCTCGCCGGATTATAAACGGGTAGGTTGATTCGTTGCGTTGGAGTATTTGGGCTTTCGGCGAGTCGGGGTTTTCGCGCAAATTTTGGGGGATTCGGAATCAGCAAAAACAGCAGAGTGAGGTGTATANTCTTTCAAGGTATTGTNAGCCAATTGACGTAANGACCATGCTGGCATANTGCCGCAGTNNGGTCGGATGAAAAGTGATCGTCGTAATGCCCAGCCTGCGCAGTGGCATACGTGATGGCTTTACCAATGGTCAAATGGTAAAGCAGGGTCTTNCGGTCAGGGAGCTCGTAGCTCAAAGCNGTTGCTTTAGTTTTAGCCCTANCGAATCTGAATGGAANTCCTTTCAGCNTGATAGGGTAACTCTGCNGAAANNAGAGACCCGCTGGCACGTTTTNAAANCACATAATATCATCTTGTCTCATGTCTGCGCTTGAGATCTATGCTGGCCCAAAAGCAAAAAGCCAAATTGAGGAGAATGGGCTCGATCCCGCTCAGTTTTCCATGTTGGTGGGGGCTTCCGGAGGGCCAAAATGGTTTGTTCTTTACGGCCTTGATCGATTCCTTTTCGGTGACTATTTTGCCGATAGGGAAAAACCTCTTATGACGCTCGGGTCATCGGCAGGGGCATGGCGTTTATGTTGTCTTGGCACAGCAACACCTTTGCGAGCAATAGACGAGCTGGCGGCTCGCTACAGCACGGAAACCTACTCTGCCCATCCGACTGTTGAGGAAATTACTGAGAAAATGCGCACAATGTTGGCGGCGGCTTTGGGAGTTTCCGGCGCAGGTGAGATCGCGGCAAATCAGTGGATTCAGACCCACATCGTGGCTGATCGCTGCAAGGGATTCGCGGAATCTAAATCAACTGTCTTGCAGAAATTTGCCTTAGCAGGAAGTGCAACCGCGAACTTATTTAGTAGACGTTTGCTTTCGTTATTTTTCCAGCGAACAATCTTCACAACAATGGGGGTAAGTGGGCATGATCAAAGTCCATTTGCTTCGCTAAGCGATTTGGACACCGCTATTGTCCCTCTGACCGAGTGTAATGTCCTTGACGCAATGTTAGCCACCGGATCAATCCCTTTCTTATTGGAGGGGGTGAGGAATATCAAAGGAGCCCCCAAAGGTCTCTACTGGGACGGCGGCATCACTGACTACCATTTTGACCTGCCTTTCAATTCTATTGATGGTCTCATTCTTTATCCGCATTTCAGCCCCACGATCACGCCCGGATGGTTCGACAAAAGGCTTTTCTGGCGAAAGCCTCCTTTACACCATTTCGATAACGTTGTGGTTGTGAGTCCCAGCGCGGGGTTCAGGGCTCGACTGCCAGGTGGCAGAATCCCCGATAGGAATGACTTTCAGCGATACAATGAAGGAAAAAGACTTGAAAACTGGCGCCAGGTTCTGGATGTCAGCCACGAAGTGGCACTCGAGTTTTCTCATTTGGTTGAAAACCCGGATCGTTTGGTCGTCAAGGACTTTGCTGATCGGCCCGTATAGTTGGGCAAATTAAGCAAGTTGAGCAGGATGCGGCGCGGTCATTCCCGGCATTGGGGTAAGCTATCGCTTGGCTCGGTCTCGAATCAGTTGGAAAAAAATCTGATAACATCCAAGATGACTACTCAATTATCGGATCGCAACGACCAAAGTTATGCGGCTATGAATGGTTTGATTTATACCTCCCTTTCTGCGCTGCAGACGCTAGTGGCCGCTATTTTAGTTTTGGAGGGGGAGATCACATTGCCGTCCATGATCGTGAGATTTCCTTAGAGTTCTCATATTTTCAGATGGTCATACTAGGTGAGACAGAAGGTCTTGTGGATGAAAAGATTTAAACCTAAAGATTATGGGATTTCTGACCGCTACCGCCACTGGCAGGGAGACACGGCAGAGGACCACATCGGGCCGTTTTTTTTCTACATGGATGGCAAACATCCGCGGACTGCGTTCAGAGTGCAGGCTCGCCATTGCAATGCCCACCAGACGGCCCACGGTGGTGTTTTGATGTCTTTTGCGGACTACACGCTTTGTCTTGGTGCGAATGGCGGCTTGGAGGCGGAGAGCGTCGCGACAGTGAGCTGCAATAATGAATTTGTCGCGCCTGCAAGTGAAGGAGAATTGATCATGGGAGAGGCGGAGACCATCCGCCGCGGGCGTAATATGGTTTTCATGCGCTGCGTACTTCGTGCTGGAGACCAAACTGTGCTGACCAGCAGCGCCGTCATCAAACGACTCGGCATTAGATAAGTTATCTACGTCCTCATCGTTGTGGCGTCAGTGCTTGAAAAAGCTCCGGAAAAGAGGCAAACAGAAAAGCCGGTTGCTCAGATTCAAGTTCTCTACGGTCACCATAACCCCAGATTACTCCAGCGCTTTGTAACTGATTATCATGAGCCGCCTGCAGACCAATCGGGCGATCCCCTATCATTAACGCCTATGGATCAATTGTTTTGTCGTGGAGCAATTCTCGTAGTTGTTGTGATTTAGTTTCGGTCGCGGTGGGTTCGCTAATGAAGTCAAGGAAAGGGATCAAATTAAACATCTCCAGGGTTTTAATGGCATTATGTCTGAGCTTGGAAGTGCGGACTCCAAGCCGAGAGCCTCGCCGTTTAAGAGCGGCTAGCGTTTCCCTTACCCCTGGATAGGGCGTATTTTCCTGAAACCCCAACTCCGCGTAGCGCTCCCGATAGCGCGCTGCAAGCGCAGCGATATGTGCCTCGTCGTCACTGGCACTCAAAAGAGCTAAGGTATGTTCGAGTGGTGGGCCAATATGCTGGGTTATCTCATGATCTGCTCGAGGCGGCAGATCGAAGGACGTGAGCGCGAAATTTGTGCAGCGTACTACTCCAAGCGCCGGATCGCTCAGTGTGCCATCGAGATCGAATATCAACGTGCTGTAAGGCATGGGCTCTCCTTATCCGTCAGTGAATAGACTTTCTCCGCTGTGCCGAAGAACATGTCATGTTTTTCCTGTTCGGAAAAGTTGCGGGTCATTTTTTTGAAGGCGTTGTACAGTACGTGGTAGCCAACGGACAGTCTGTCGACGGGGAAGTTGCTTTCGAACATGCATCGCTCTGGGCCAAAACAATCAATCATNTGAAGATAGTACCGCCCTTGTTGAGCGATAATTTCATCGGAGCTCGGTGGCTTTTNNGATCGATGCCACCTGAAGCCATTATCCGGCATTGCNAGTCCACCGAGTTTTACGTAGATATTAGGGAGCCTGGCGAGNCTTCGCATATCCTCTTTCCAATTTTGAAAGATTTCTTCTCTGTGGGGTCGGTAGATGCCCTCTCCGAGGGGTGTNCCGAAATGATCCAACACGATATTACACTCAGGGACTGCTTGTGCGAGCTCGATAAAGTCCGAGTTTTGATGGTGATAGTGCCAGGTGTCATAGGTGATCCCCATGCTGCCCAAAAACTTTAGCCCCGTTTTGAAGGAACGATTTTGGTAGAGGTCTCTGGGGGCCGGGCCCGGGATTAGAAGGTCGCCGGGCTTGCTGTCGTAAGCTCCAGCATGTCTGATGCCGCAAAATTTCCCACTGCAAACCTGAATATGCTGCTCAATCAGCTCGTTAAGTTTTGATTTTTCAAGTGTAAGATCAGCGTGTCCAATTATGCCAGCAACGGTGGCATGATTTTCAGAGGTGGCACTGATTGATGCGAGTTCTGAGATGAAACGAGTTTCACCGAGGGGTTTAAGGTACTCCGGCCCCTCCCGGTGATAGAAAGCTCTGCATTCCACGAACACTGTCTTGACTACGTTGTGCCCACTTCCGGTNTCNTGCCAGAGNTCCTCCAGCANATAGTTTCTGCCGAATCGCTTTTTCCANAGATGATGATGGGGGTCTATAATNGGGCGGTNGGGNTCGATNACCTCTTCCACCACCTGGTCCAGCCAGGCATTACTCCCAGGCGACGGATTCGCCATAGCTTTTTCCTCTCAGGAGCTTGTCGCATTTCGTCTTTCGACCACTATTCGTAGTGTGGATAAAGATTTCTTTGCTAGTATACTATTCAGGCGCTTTAGAATTCGATTACGTTTCAATTGGACGGTCCGCTCGAGGGACCTCTGAGACAGTAAATTGAAATCTTTCCTGCGGCGCGCGCAGCGCGAACCCACTTGATTCGCTGATGTGCACCTCGCGCAAAAAGGGCAGGTGCTGTTCTAAATACATAATAACAATAATTCGCAAAACTGCGGCAGGAGCCGCGAATGGGTATTACTGCCACTGTCATCATTCTCTACCTGGGGTTCTTTGCTGCATTTGGCATTTACTTGAATCGCGGTAACAGTAGCGCAAGCGATTGGGCTATTGGAGGTGGCAGCCTCGGCGTTTTCATGCTCGCCGCCGGTGTTGCGGGAACACGCATTGGCGGTGCTGGAACCTATGGTGTTGCTGGCGATGTCATAAGTGAGGGCTTAGGCCATCTCTGGTACGGGGTAAATTCGTTTGCGGCGCTCTTTATAGTCGGCTTGTTTTTTGCGATTCCCTATCGTCGTCTTCGGGTTGTCAGCGTTGGCCAAGTCTTCGACTATCGGTTCGGTTCTTATCGCTGTCAATGGCTTACCAGTCTGTGTGTCCAGGCAGAGTACCTGGTCGTGAACATCATAGAGCCCTATATCATTGGCTCAATCGTAAGCGGCGTAACTGGTTTGCCGTTCGTCGTTGGGGTTGCGATTGGAGGCCTCCTGATCGTGATGTTTACGGTGACAGGAGGTCTGAAAGGAACCGCGATTGCAAACGTCGTGCATTGTTCAGTGATTATCTTTGGGTTGCTGCTGGTTGGCATAATTGCCATGAACAACCTGGGGGGCTGGGAAGCTGTCAGTACGCTGGCTGATGGTGCGCTCGCCGCCGCGGATAAAGAGCAGGCAAGCTGGTGGAGTTTCACTGGCATTGGCTGGGCGACCATNATTGCTCTGTTCATTTCTGCGACGATTCATACTCCAGCAGCGTCCGTTTATGCCAATTATGCGAGCTCAGCCGCAGAACAAAGCTTCTTGATACCCGGTTTCTTCGTGGCNGGAATAATTGCCGCCATGATGCCCATGGTAGCTGGCTTTATCGGTGTTCTTACNATGGCGACTTACGGGTCCGAAAGTGGNCTGGTCAGCTATCTNAATATTGCNCAGTTGGCTATGGACACTGGGCCAATTCTTGGTGGAGTTGCCTTGGCAGCGGTGTTGGCAGCGGTGATTTCGTCCGGAGCTCCAATACTGCTGGCCAGCGCTACCATGTTCGTCAATGACTGGATTCCCGCGGCGAAAAACTATGACTCTCACCGGAAGCTCCAAACCTACAAACTAGTGACGGTGCTTTACGGTTCCGCAGCGGCAGTGATCGCGTGGCTTGGAAATATTAGCTCTGTACTCCAGCTGGTGCTGTTAGGGTTTGCGATGGTAGTGCCCCCGGCGATAGCAGTCGGATACGTGTTTTACTGGCGGCGCACAACTGAGCAAGGCGTGTTCTGGGGTATGGCTTCCGGGTTTGCAGGCGGTTTGGTGATGTGGTTATTCAATACGCTGTTCGGCAGTGATGAAAACGCTACAGCCGGAGGNTTTGCTCAGACTTGGTACGAGTTGATTACTTTCCTTGGCGAGTGGCGCGATCCATCATTCCTCACCCTAATGCTGCCTGTTGCAGTAATTCCGGCAGTGAGTCTGATCGGATGTAGACCGGACGACGATGANGGCAGAGCTGAGTCTTTTTACGTCAGGTTGGGAAGCATTAAGCGAAACTTTGATTGGGCCTGATTATCTCTGCAGGCCGACTCCTACTTGAATAAGAAATGGTCCGGGCGTCGCATAGCTTTTATCCAGNAGTGTACAAAGGTCTTCCGCTGACTGCGCTTTCGCCCCGGGCACTCCGAATCCCTTGGCAAGATCTATCCAGTCGATCTCCGGGTTGCCGATATCAAAAAGGCTGTTGGCAATGTCGCCCGGATTATCTATTCCCAGTTTGGCGTACTCTACGTTGAGGATGTTGTAAGAATTGTTGGCGAAGATCACCGTGGTGACATTCTGCTGCTCTCTGGCCTGGGTCCAGAGGCACTGAATAGTGTAAGCGGCACCGCCATCTCCCAGCAGAGCCAACACAGGTCTGTCTGGACATGCTAGCGCCGCACCAGTGGCACAAGGCCCACCCTGACCAATTGCGCCTCCTGTGAGACTAAGCCAGCTGTTGGGCGCCGTATTCTGACAAAACGGATAGGCGGCATTTCCGCCACCGGAATCGGTACACACTATTAAATCTTCCGGCATCGTCGCGGCGATGGCTTGAATAGTGGACTTGTTGTCCAGTTCTCCTGTGGGTTTGCTGATATCTGCTTTCTGAAACCGTGTGACTTCTGATTGTTCTGCCCCAACGCGTTCGGCGACTCGCTGAAGCGCCTCGACGGAGTCTTCCCCAATAAAGGATAGTCGGGACACTTTGCAACCTTCTGGTACCATCTGCCCTGGGATTCCACGATAAGCAAAAAAGGAAGCAGGTATTTCGCCGCCCACGAGGATAAGGTGTTCGGTGCCATTCAATGCGGCAAGTATCTGCTCTGGAAAATAAGGTAGTCTTTCGATGGAAACTCGGCCCGGCCCCCCGTCGATGCGAGCTGGAAAGGTGCCGGTAAGTAATCGGCATCCGGTTTTGTTCGCGATGCGGCTGGCAATTTCCATTGTTGCTTGCTCGGCGCCCTGATTTTCCAAAAGCATAGCCGTTTTCCGGCTCCTCGCAAGAATGTCAGCAACCTTCGTTACTGCGGTTTCGTTGACAGTGGAACGGATAGGCTCGGGGTTGGGGATAGCGAGGCCTTGACTTTTGCCCCATGCGGCATCCGCCCCCACAATCAGGGTTGCGATTTGTCCGGTGGTCCCAGTGCTCTGTCTTAGTGAGGCTGTGTAGGCATCTGCGCCATCTTGAGCGAGGGTTTCCGACGTTGAGCAAGATTTTATCCAACAGGAAAAATTTCTCGCCAAGGTGTCGATGTCAGAGGTAAGTGGTGCGTCAAAGCCCAAATGGTAGTGTGGGTGATTACCGATAATGTTGATCATCGGCGCGTTTCCTCGGCGAGCATTGTGCAGATTGGCGATGCCATTGGCCATTCCGGGCCCGAGATGCAAGAGTGTTGCCGCTGGCTTTCCCGTCATACGGCCGACGCCATCTGCGGCACCGGTGCATACGCCCTCGAATAAAGCCAAGACGGATTTCATTCTTGGTACCGCATCTAGGGCCTTAACCATATGCATTTCTGAGGTACCCGGGTTAGCTATACAAAACTCTACGCCACATTTGGCAAGCGTATTGATGAGTGCGGTGGCTCCGTCCATGCTGACATCCTAATTATTAGATTTTTGATGAGTTAGGGATCAATCATAGCATCAAGTTCACTGAAGCAAAGGGGCATTGGGGCGGATCAAACAATCCGATCTTCATTATTGGCACTCCGGGTGGCTCTAGAAACCAGCGTGAATCTTCAGCACAAGGCTAGTTCGAACTGTCAGCAGAGCTAATTTCGGTTACAATGTAAATAAATGAGGTTTAAAGAGTTGGGATTTAATATGAAGGCTTGTGCACTCGCTACTGTTATCTCGGGGCTACTATCCATGGGCCAGGCCTTGGCACAGGAAGCTTACTCGCCGGATCGTACCGAATGGGGTCAGCCCGATCTTCAGGGAGTCTGGAACTTTAGCTCAGTGATTCCGCTCGAGCGTCCTGCGTTTTTCGGCGACAAAACCGAGTTGACGCCGCAAGAGATTGAGGCCTTCAAAGCGCAGACCGAACTCGGCCTTAAGGCCTTGAATAGTCAGGGCGTAGGGGGATACAACACTTTCTGGACGGAGATGGGAAATGGGGACGATAACCGAACCGCTCGGCTTATCTACCCTGCCAATGGCAAGCTTCCAGCCACTGTGGAAGGTGTGCCGGTTCAGGTTGGCGGTTTAGGTCCGGATGAACCTGGTAAACGCCCGGCTCGCATGGTGGTAGGAGGTATCGCGAAGAATGGTCCAGAGGACCGAGGTCTCTCCGAGCGGTGCATTGTAGGCTTCAATTCGGGGCCGCCCTTTGAGCCGAATCTCTACAACAACAATGTTCAGGTAATCCAGAGTAAGGACGCTGTCGTGATTATGACTGAAATGATTCACGATGCACGGATTGTTCCGCTGGATGATCGTCCCAATCTAAACGATGATATTAGGCTTTGGACAGGCGACTCCCGCGGCTACTGGGAAGGAAATACACTAGTAGTCAAGACTAAAAACTTCAATAGCCTGACTCAGAGCTTCAGTGTCTATGGATCGTCAAAAAACAAATTGCTTACTGAGCGTTTTACACGGTCCGGTCCATATTCCATGGAATATGAGTACACGCTGGATGATCCCTCGACGTTCACCGACAAAATTCAGGTGATGACCGTAATGTCAAAAGTAGATGGACAGTTGTACGAATATGCCTGTCATGAAGGGAACTATGGTATGGTCAATATACTACGTGGTGAGCGCATGGCTGAGGCGCGCGACAGTTAAAAACGGGTTGAATTTGTTTTCAATGTCTAGATAGAGCGCGTTCCTCGGTATCCTGGGGTAATCTGTGTTCTTAAGTTAGTCCTCTTTAGTNNNTCTTGATCTAATTTACNCCTCTGATACGATGGAAAGNAGGTTTTTGNGGCTTTNCGGCGGACTAAGTGGGTTCATCAGAAATANTCAAATCAGCTTGCTATNAGACTATCATCAGACNANGTCGATGGCTCGTANGGTCTGTGTTACTGCTTTTTGCATGCAATCCTGCTGCACTCGCTCAATTGTCTCCTATCGACCGGGATGGANCTGAGATCCCCACTGATCTGAACGGCTTGCATTTCTTTCTCATAACAGTGGATGTCGGGAACAACATCTGGGACAACTTTGGACACACTGCACTGCGTCTTTATGACGAAAATACAAACACTGATCTGGTATTTAACTGGGGTGTTTTCGACGCGGGCGGTGGAGTGATCGACTTTTCGTATAAATTTTTNTCAGGTGCNATGAGTTACCGNCTCGNGACCAGCTCGCCGACCCGTGAATTCGATGCTTATCGCGCTCAGGGCAGAACAGTATGGCAGGATCGCCTCAATCTGACCAATCCGCAAAAGGAAAGACTCTACCGCCGGTTAATGTGGAATCTGCANGNGGAAAACCTTACCTATGACTACCACTATTTTTTCGACAACTGTACAACCCGTGTGAGGGATTATTTAGACGAGGCTTTAAGCGGGGCCATTTCTGCTCAATTTAGGGACGGTACTGATAAGACTTTTCGCCATTACATACGAGAACACTTTGCTTCGCTATCCCTGATCGGATTTTCGCTGGACGTGCTGATGAACAGCAATATTGACCGGCAGGTAACTGAATGGGAGGACATGTTTCTGCCTTTGAGTTTTCGACAGCGGTTGAAGGCGATTAATTCTGATGTGGGTGGAGCCGAAGAAGTGCTATCACTAATTTCAGACCATCAGCTAATTATGGAATTTCCACCGCCTACCATTCAGCGGAGTGTATATCAGATTGTTCCAATTGGATTTTTTGCGCCTCTGATGGCTTTGTTGGTGATGCTGAAGCGGATCCCCATGTCTTATTTTGCGACGAATGCGCGTGTCGGCCTCAGAGCAGCTGGATTTAGCTTCCGCTTGCTGGGGCTAGTTGGCGCGGCGGCGGCCGGGTTCAGCGGTATCTATGGCCTTTTAATGCTGGCTAGCTGGTTTGTCTCAGGCCATATTGATACTCACCACAATTTCAACCTGCTCTTGTTTTGGCCGACTGATCTGCTGGGTATGATTATCGCGCTTCGGTGGTTGTTTTTCTGTCGGCCCTGGCCCATGAGTCACAACAGTGCTCCATTCATCCACAATTACTTTCTGATTCGTGTACTCTCCATGCTTGCCTACGGCGCAGCCGCATTATTTGACCTGACTGATCAGGCTATTGTTGAACTTGCCGTGAATGTGTTGCCGGGATTTTTGTTTTTTATTCTGCTGATCTGGCTTGTGGGTTTTGAACCTGCCAGGTCCAAGAACATGTTCTTCTAATCTTGGGGCCTTATCGAGATGAGTAAAGCGGATGATTTAAATGTAAGCCCGAGAGCCAAGAGCGCAGCGAGGCTTGAAGCGATTGCTCAGAAAGTTGCCGACTCAGCGGCTCGTCTGCCGCAAATTGAGGAAGGAACTCCGGAGCAAATTCGTGCTTGGCGCAAAGAGCGAGGCAACCCGTTTGCGCCATTGCCGAGAGTGATGCGCAAGACGGAAGANTTAGTCGTTCCAATTAGCCGTGGGTCAGTNAAGGTGCGNCACTACGTTCCNGANAATGCTCAGCAGGCTCGCGCGGCNTGCTGTATTTANTTTCATGGAGGGGGTTATGTGCTCGGNGATGTAGATGAGTACGATACTCTTACCCAGCACCTGGCCGCTAACAGCGGTTGCCATGTCATGTCGGTGGACTATGAATTGGCTCCGGCCAGTAAAGTAAAGCAGATTCATCAGGATGCTTTAGATGTCTATTGCTGGCTGCGCGATCATGGAACTCAACTAGAAATTGATCCGAGCCGGATAGCTCTTGTTGGCGACAGCGCTGGNGGCAACTTAACAGCTGCTGTGACGCTGGCTTGCAAAAGGGAAAACATTCCGCAGCCCCGATTCCAAGTATTGATCTACCCTTCTGTCGACACAGCGATGGGGTTTCAATCAGTTGAAGAGTTCGCAGAAGGCTATTTTCTGACCAAAGCGGGAATGAATTGGTTTCGAAGCCATTATCTGGAAACGCCAGACCAGGCGCTTGATCATGAGCTGAGGTTTCTCAGCCATGATTTAGTTGGCCTGGCACCCGCGCTGGTGATAACGGCTGGCTTTGATCCGCTAAGAGACGAAGGGCAGGCCTATGCGGACAAACTCGAAGAGAGTGGTGTGCGAGTTGAACATATTTGTTATACAGATCAGATACACGCTTTTCTCTCCTTCGCAGGAGGGATAAAGGCTGGCGACGATGCTTTGCGCCTAATTGGCGATGCTTTACGTAGAGAGTTAGCCTGAATTGACCGAAAAAAAGGCCGAGCCCTTCGGCTCGACCGATCTTCCGTAAGCACTTAGCAAAGCGCAGACGTCACCAATCAAAAAGACATTGGATCAGAGGTCGACGATTTCAACCCGACGGTTGCGCTGGTAGGCGGCATCGCTGGTGGAGCGATCAGAGGGCTGTTCCTCGCCATAGCTGACGNCCTCAATCTGATTTCGCGCTGCGCCGTTCACTATCATATAGTTCAAAATGCCGTTAGCCCGTCTCTCACCTAAAGCGAGATTGTACTCGCGCGTGCCTCGCTCGTCAGCATGGCCTTCCAGTCGGACTCGCTTACTCGGATTTGCGGCGAGATCGCGTGCGTGGTATGTCAACACATCACGATCCGATCCCCTAAATTCCGAAACGTCAAAATCGAAGTAAAAGATTCGGGTTGCTAGTGCAGATCGGCGCGCCCTTTCNTCTGCAGCAGCAGCTGCCGCTTCTGCGGCGCTTTGACCGCTTTCGCTAGAGCTGTTTTGCTCAGTCTGGCTGCTGTCAGAAGCAGCGTCTTCGCTGGTCGAACTGCAGGCAGCAAACCCGCCGAGCGCAAAGACAACTAAAACCAATTTTGTCAGATGAGTTATATTCATGGGGACTCCTGAGATCAGAAAGCTTGATAACAAAATCTAAAGCCATCACAGTACTTTAAAATTTGTTGCAAAGATACCGCATTTAACCGCGCAAATCCATTGACCGCAAGCATTTTTCATTTTCAGAGCCTGTCACGCCGATCTGCGGAAATGTCGCTGAATGCCAGCAGATTTCTGCCGAACGATCGTTCGGTTTTGGTTTAATTATTGTGTTGGTGATGTTAATCTCTAAGTCAACGTTGGCGTGGTTATAGTTTTGCCAATTTTCACCGCAAATTCCTCCGCGCTGCTTACTATTCGAAAATTCCTCATTTTAGGAGAGATGACGTGAACGCTGACTTTACAGCCGAAGAACTGGCTTTTAAGGAAAATGTGAGAGAGTTTCTGCAAAACGAATTCCCCGCTGACCTNAAGGCAAAGGTGGACGCCAGTATCCGACTGGACAAAGACGACATGGTTCGATGGCAGAAAATCTTGTTTAAGAAAGGNTGGGCGGCGCCCACTTGGCCAGTTGAGTATGGAGGAACTGGTTGGAGTCACACAAAAACACATATCTTTGCCACCGAAATGGGACTCTATGGGGCACCAGAACCCATACCTTTTGGGATGAAGATGGTGGCGCCGGTGATCATGGCCTACGGCAATGAAGAGCAGAAGCAACGGTTCTTGCCCGATATCCTAGAGAGTAACGTNTGGTGGTGCCAGGGATACTCCGAGCCTAATTCTGGGTCGGATCTCGCATCTTTGAAGACCGCTGCGGTCCGCGACGGGGAAGAATATGTGGTCAATGGCAGCAAAACTTGGAACACTCTGGGCCAATACGCTGATTGGATCTTTTGNCTGGTCCGAACTGACAACACAGTGAAAAAGCAAGAGGGCATAAGCTTCCTGTTAATTGACATGAAAACGCCTGGCATTACGATAAAGCCGATCGTTCTGCTCGACGGATTTCCTGAGGTCAATGAAGTATTCTTCGATAACGTGCGAGTTCCAGCCGAGAATCTGATAGGCGAGGAAAACAAAGGATGGACTTACGCAAAGGTGCTGTTGACTCACGAGCGGACTAATATCGCAGGCGTCCCCAGAGGTAAGCGTCGGTTAAAAGCGTTGAAGCGGATCGCAGGAAAAACAGAAGATGGCTTTGGTGCAAGCATGTTGGCAAACGCGTCGTTCAAACAAAGGCTCGCTGAAATTGAAATTGAGCTACAAGCACTGGAATACTCTGAACTTCGAACACTGGCAGCGTTGAGTGTGGGTAAAGCGCCGGGGCCCGAATCTTCGATCTTGAAGATTGTCGGTACTGAGTTGGCGCAGAAAATGGATGAAATGTTCGTAGAATTGGCAGGGTACAACTGTCTTCCGTTTGTGCCTGAGCAATTTGAGCCCGGCTTCGATGGCGATTCGATTGGTCCGGGTGATTCTGCATCGGCAGCACTGACCTACTTTAACAATCGCAAGCTCTCCATCTTTGGCGGCTCCAATGAAATTCAGCGTAATATAATTACCAAAGCGGTACTGGGTCTGTAACGGACAGATCGAGCGGATTGGATGGTCAGGCGTCCGAAGAAAATAGGGGTTTCAACGTGGATTTTTCGTATACAGAAGTACAGCAAATGCTGCAGGACTCAGTGCAGAAATTTGTTCAGAAAAGTTATGACTTCGATAAGCGCAACACAATAATCGGCTCGGAGAAAGGTTACAGCGTGGACAATTGGCAACTATTCGCGGAGTTGGGGTGGTTAGCCGTGCCATTCTCTGAAGAAGATGGAGGTCTGGGAGGATCTGCTGTCGACTTGATGGTGATCATGGAAGAGTTTGGGAAAGCCAATCTTGTCGAACCCTACACGGCTACCGCTGTGCTGGGCGGAGCACTGGTTGCGAATCTAGCAACCGGTAAGCAAAAAGAAGGGTTGCTACAACGCATTATTCGCGGCGAACTGCAAATCGCCCCGGCTTTGGCCGAGCCAACGAGTCGCTATAACCCGGCAAGTGTCGCCACTTCAGCCTCCGCCGTCGGCGAACAGATAATACTGGATGGAACTAAAATTGCGGTTGAAAACGGGCCAAATGCGGACACATTTTTGGTGAGTGCTCGTGAGGCAGGCGAGTTGCGGGATGTAGAGGGAATTTCTGTGTTCGCAGTTGAAGCAGGGGCGCCCGGTGTGAGCATCAGGAAATATCGCACAGTTGATGGCAAGCAAGCAGCGGAAGTCATCCTAGAGCAGGTCTCGGTTGCGGTGGGCAGTCGATTAGGTGAGGCGGGCGCGGCTCTGCCGGGCATTGAATCTGCATTGAACCGCTCTTTAGTTGCGGTCAGCGCTGAAGCCGTAGGCGCCTTAGAAGTAATGCTGCAGAAAACCGTTGAATACAGCAAAACTCGTAAGCAATTTGGCACTGCAATCGGCACTTTTCAAGCGTTGCAGCACCGAATGGCTGACATGTTCATACAGTGTCAGTTAGCCAGGTCAATCGTGATTATGGCGGCGATGTCTCTGGACAGTGATGATTCTTCCGTCGAAAAAACCAAAGCGGTGGCAGCAGCTAAAAGCAGGGTAGGTAGAGCTATTAAAAGCGTTGGTCAGGAGGCGATACAGATTCACGGTGGAATCGCCATGACGGAAGAGCTCGATGTTGGCCATTTTTTTAAGCGCGTTACAGCTCTGGATCTTGCTTACGGTGATGGCGACTACCATACTCAGCGTTTCGCCGCTCTCTGAAAATCTCACCACTGATGAGTGAGTTGGTATTTGTCCGCCATGGACAAGCCTCGTTTGGCGCTGCCTCATATGATGCGCTTAGCGAGCGCGGTTTTGAGCAAGTACGCGAGCTTGCGAAACACTGGCTCGAAACAGGGCAGTCTTTCCAAGCCATNTATTCGGGCACTTTGCGAAGGCAGAGAGAAACTGCTTTTGAACTCCTTCCTGCGGTCGAGCGTCAAGTTACGCCGGCCCGCATGGAATCTCTGAACGAATACAACGGCGACCCGCTGATTCACATTTATTTGCGCGATCACGGCAGGCAAGAGGGAATCCGACTTCCGGATGCGTGGCCGATCAAAGACAACAAGTTATTTCAATCTATTCTGGAATCAGCCTCCGGGTGTTGGATCAGGGATGAGCTGGAACCCAAGGACAGCGATCAAGGCTTCGAATACTGGCGAGACTTTAAGCAGCGGGTCTATGAGGCAGTGGATCAGATTATGGAAGCACACACCAACGGTAGCAGAGTCCTCGTTTCGACCTCCGGTGGCGTAATAGCTACGGCACTCCAACGAGTGCTTGGGTTTTCTGATCAGCAGGCAATAGCAACTAATTGGATGGTGCACAATAGCTCCATAACCAAGGTGCGTTATGGAGGTGGCAGGGTCTCTCTGACCCAGTTCAATAGCTTGCCACATTTAGAACGCCGNGATAAGCAACATCTGATAACCTATCGTTAAAAGCCTGCCAAAATATGGGAAAATAAGAATTGTCTAGCGTGGACCTTATTGATCGAGCTGGAGAGATGCGCTCTGGCGAAGAACTTGATCTTGCCCGGCTGAGGGATTATTTGGAACCGGTGCTTGGCTCAGTGGCTAATGCCATTGAAGTAAAACAATTCCCTGGCGGACATTCAAACCTGACCTACTTGTTGTCTGCCGGAGGTCAGCGTTGGGTTTTGCGGCGCCCGCCGTTTGGTAGCAAGGTTAAGTCGGCCCATGATATGTCTCGAGAATATCGTATTCTTTCCGCCCTAAAAGACGTTTTTTCATTCGGGCCTGTGCCAAAACATTTCTGTGACGATCACGATGTTATTGGCTGCGACTTTTACCTTATGAGCTATATTGAGGGTTTGGTGATCCGTCGTCAGTACCCTGCCAGTCTCCATTTGAATTCCAGTCAGGTGCGACAGCAACTGCTGAACTTTTTCGACGTGCTATCGGAACTCCATTCCGTAGATTTGGCTGCGGCGGGCCTTGACAGTTTTGGGCGACCAGAGGGTTATGTGCGCCGACAGGTAGAAGGCTGGTGTCGTCGCTGGGTTGATTCTGCGACTCCGGATACCGTTGCCGTAGATGCTACAATGCAGTGGTTGCACGATAATATGCCTGCCGAAAGTGATATGGCCAGTGTGATTCACAATGACTATAAGCTGGATAATGTTATCTTTAGCGCGGCCAATCCGCTCGACGTCATTGGTGTGCTTGATTGGGAAATGGCTACGGTTGGAGACCCGCTAATGGACCTGGGTTGCACCCTGGGCTATTGGGTACAGCTTTCTGACCCTGAATTTTTTCGGGAGTCGCGTACCATGCCGTCTGATATTAAAGGCGCACCTACGCGTCGAGAAATTATTCAGCGCTTTCAGGAAAAGACGGGCCTTTCTGTTGATAACTTCCCGTTCTATTTTTGCTTCGGCCTGTTTCGCCTTTGCGTGATTGGTCAGCAGATTTACTACCGCTATTATCATGGGCACACCAAAGATGAAAGATTTGCCGGCTTTATTAAGAAAGCATTTGTGCTTCAGCGAATGTGTGAATTGATCATTAGTGGAGAGGTGGTGGACTGATGAGTGTCTCAATCAACGCCTTATTCAACGTGGCGGGCAAAGTAGCGGTCGTTACCGGTGGTTCTCGAGGCATTGGGCGAATGATCGCAGAGGCGTATGTTGAAAATGGAGTGAAGACATATATTACAGCCCGCAAAGGGGAGGCGTGTAAGCAAACCGCAAGCGAATTGAACCAGATGGGTGAATGTATTGCCTTGCCCGTTGATCTTTCGACCTCGGATGGTAGAGCACAATTCGTGTCTGAGATGAAAGCTAGAGAAAAGAAACTTGATATATTGGTGAACAACGCTGGTGCAGCTTGGGGTGCTCCGTATGAAGAATATCCCGAAGATGGTTATGACAAAGTCATGGATATCAACGTGAAGGCCATCTTCATGTTGACCCGGGATTTGTTGCCCCTGCTTGCGAAGGATGCACGTCCGGAGAACCCGAGTCGCGTAATCAACATTGGTTCCATAGATGGTTTGAGAGTTTCCAGTACGGATAACTTTGCTTACGGTGCCAGTAAGGCCGCAGTGCACTTTCTGACCAAGAATTTAGCAGTACGCCTTGCTGGCAAAGGCCTCACCGTCAATGCGATTGCGCCGGGACCCTTCGAGAGTAATATGATGAGTCATTTGCTCTCGCAGTTTCGGGATAAGATCGAGTCTGAGAACCCTCTGGGGCGCATTGGAAACCCAACCGATATGGCAGGGCTTGCCGTATATCTGGCTTCGCCGGCAACTAGCTACATGACTGGCCAGATAATCGCGTTAGATGGTGGGCGGCACCTTGGCGCCAGACAAGACTGATTCGTCTTAAACCTTCCCAATTGTCCCGGCTTGGTGCTACTGTAACCGAAAATTTCGTGCAACTTTTCACTTCTCTCAGTTGACAGGCTACCGTGACCGACGACTCTTCACCTACCGTTCCTCGTGCCATTGTTGCAGTCATGGCGTTCACCAGCGGTTTTTGTATCATGACAGTAGAAATGTTGGGCGCGCGTATTCTCTCACCTTATTTTGGCGGCAGCCTTTCGGTATGGGGCAGTATCATCACGATCTTCATGCTTGCGCTGGCACTGGGATACTTGTGGGGTGGAAAATTGTCTGCGCGTAAACCCAGTGCGATAACGTTTGCTGGTTTTTTCATTGGGGCAGCGATTTTTTCAATTCCCATTATTGTTTTATCAGATGCGATTATGGAGCCGATTTTTTTGGCACTGGAAGATCCCCGCTACGGCTCTCTGTTCGCTGCCATATTCTTGTTCTTTATTCCGACGAGTATACTGGGAATGATTTCGCCGTATGCAGTTCGACTCATGGTGCAAAACGAAGCGCATAGCGGGCAAATGGCAGGATTGCTCTACTTCATCTCGACCTTGGGGAGCGCGGTCGGCACTCTGGGGACCAGTTTCTATTTCGTGCTTTGGTTCGAAGTCAACCAAATTTTGTGGGGCGCTGTTATCACCCTTTTGCTTGCGGGTCTGGTAATAATTTCTGCGCACTATTATTTAAATAACAAGACGCTGAATCAGGCCGAGGCGGCAAATCATGCGTAAACTAATGCTGTTTAAAGCGGCAATGATCGCAGTCCTTTACTGCTTGCTTGCGGGGTTTGTCGCTGCAGACACGATTCACGAAGAGCGCTCTAAATATAGAGATATCACTGTGACGGAAGTAGGTAACAGGCGCTGCCTCTTGTTCAACGTGCATCGAGGAGATCGCAATCAAACTTGTGTTTTGGTAAATGACAAGCAGCGTCTTGTTTTCGATTACACCCGTATGAGCTTTGCAGGTCTTTTACTCAATGACCGCCCTGAACGCATTCTGGTGATCGGGCTTGGGGGTGGTTCCATCCCTATGACTTTTTCAGAGTTATTTCCTGACGCTCGGATCGATGTCGTCGAGATAGATGAGGCCGTGGCGAGAGTCGCGGAAAGGTTTTTCTTTTTTGAAGCGACAGAAAATATGTCCGTACTTATCGACGATGGCCGACCATTTATAAAACGGGCGGGAATAAGACAAGAAAAGTATGACTATATTGTGTTGGACGCTTTCAGTGGAGATTATATTCCTGAGCATATGCTAACTCGGGAGTTCCTCGACGAAGTGAGAAATATCATGCGACCGGGGTCGGTGCTAGTGGCTAATACATTCTCAACCAGTCGTCTGTACGATCACGAGTCGGTAACATATCAGCGCGCGTTTNATGAGTTTTTTAANTTCAAGTTACCCTCCTCGGGAAACCGAATTATCATCGCACAACTTGAGCCGCTGCCTTCTCGAAAACAATTAGTTGCNAAGGCNNNCTCCNTCGCAGATCGGTTGAAAAAGTATGGAATACCTATTCTCCGATATCCTTCACGACTGTCGACTCGAGTTGATTGGGATATGAGTCGCAGGCAGCTCACGGATCAATACGCCCCTGCCAACCTACTGCGAGGTAACTAAAGACTAAAGGTTGTTCTTGATCTGCTCGCCTTTGATAAAAATACCTGTCCATCCTCAGCACCAAAATGCGCAAGAAAGGTGTTCAGAGGCGCGTGTGAACATGCCAGAATTGCTGACTCAGAACGGGTCTGTTTATTTATCTTTGCTCTTGGGCTGCTTTGAGTATGGGGCGCCTCTTTGGGCAGAGTCGCTAAGCAACGGCTGGTGTAAAGATTACTCTGACTTATGAGAAATCCNGCATCATATTTCGAGCGATTATTACTTGCTGGATTTGACTAGTTCCCTCGTACAGCCTGAACAAGCGCACGTCCCTGTAAAACCTTTCAACCGCATATTCAGACATGTATCCAGNGCCGCCATGAATTTGCACAGCACGATCTGCTACACGGCCGACCATTTCAGTGGCGAAGAGTTTGCAGGCCGAGGATTCTGTGCTCACATTTTTCCCGTCGTCGCGCTTNCGGGCCGTTTCTAGGGTCATGCATTTCGCGGCGTAAGTCTCGGTCTGTGAATCAGCAAGCATACCCTGNATCAATTGTTGCTCGGCAATTGGTTTGCCGAACTGTTTACGCTGCAGAGAGTACTCAAGAGAATCGTGAATTAATCTTTCAGCTACACCAACGCTCACTCCGGAGATGTGAAGGCGTCCCCTGTCCAAGACCTTCATCGCCGTCACGAAGCCCTCGCCTTCTTCGCCTATCAGATTTGTGGCGGGGACTCTGCAGTCTTCGAAAATCACGTCGCAGGTCATCGAGCCGGCCTGCCCCATTTTCTTGTCCACTGATCCAAGAGTAATTCCCGGGGTGTCTCGCTCAACGATTAACGATGAGATGCCTCGCGCACCTTTATTGGTAGGATCGGTTCGCGCCATTACGTTGAAAGTGTGTGCAACCTTAGCGTTGGTGATATAGCGTTTGGTTCCGTTGAGAATGTAATCGTCGCCATCCCTTACTGCCGTGGTTTTCAGCGATGCGGCGTCGGAACCTGCCTCCGGTTCCGTCAGGCAAAAGCAGGAGATCCATTCTCCAGATGCGTATTTGGGGAGGTACTTCAGCTTTTGCTCTTTGGTCCCGTTAAAAACAACCGCAGCAGAACCAATTCCATTGTTAGTCCCGATAATAGAGCGGAAAGCGGGGGAGGTCCTTCCCAAGGCAATGGAAACCAGGATTTCTTCTTCCATNGTCAGGCCGAGTCCNCCGTATTCTTCCGGGATGGTCAGACCAAACAAGCCNAGTGCCTTCATTTCCNCNAGAATGTCATCAGACAGTCTGCCGTCGGTNGCCAGACGCTCTTCATTNGGNACCAGCCTATCCCTGACAAAGCGCTCAATAAGATCGACAAGCTGCTCAATTGTTTCCTGATCTCTGATCATGAGCTCCCCCTTTTNCTATNAGATTAAGCTANCACAGCCNTNGGTTTTATGCGACTTTGGACGTGACTTGCGGGCCTTTATGCCTATGCTAGAATGANTATCGTTCAGANTAGGGACAACGATTAAGGTCAGCGCATGTGGAACCTGACTAGCCGGAGAACTCCTGTACCAAGGTCAGTGTGGCCGGCTATAAATAAACTTAGTTAAGCTGCCTCGCTCTGAGTCTTCAGTCCCACCACCCCACTAGAAATCTTGCAAGGGTACACGATGTCTCAAACTACCTTGACCGATGCGTTTATTTACGACGGAATTAGAACTTCTTTTGGGCGTCACGCCGGCGCACTTGCTACAGTTAGGCCAGATGATCTCTTGGCTCATGTCATCAGAACAGTTGTTGAAAACAATAACTTTCCAAAAGATGCCTTTGAAGATGTCATTGCCGGCAATACGAATCAGGCCGGAGAAGATTGTCGAAATGTCGGACGTTTCGCCTCTTTGTTAGCGGGTATGCCAGTTGAGGTCGGTGGACTTACGGTAAACCGACTATGTGCATCTGGCCTGGCAGCGACGCTACATGCTGCGAATTCGGTAAAAGCCGGCGAAGGAGAGTTATTTGTGGCAGGCGGCGTGGAGTCTATGAGCCGCGCGCCGTTGGTGCTGTCCAAAGCGCACGGCCCTTATGACCGAGCGCAATCACTTGCTGACAGTACCTTAGGTGCCAGATTTACTAACTCCGCCTTTGCCGCAGGGTTTGGTAACGACACGATGCCGGAGACAGCAGACAACATCGCGATGGAAGTTGGTATTTCTCGGGATGAAAGTGACCGGTTTGCTGCCGCGTCTCAGGCGAAGTATGAAGCCGCGCGCTCGGACGGCTTTTTTAACGATGAAATAGTTGCCATTGAAGTGCCCCAGGGAAGAAAAAGGCCCTTACTCACGGTGTCTGCAGACGAGCATCCGCGGCCCCAGACCACTAAAGAATCACTATCCGGTCTGCAACCGCTATTTGACAAGGGTGTTGTCACAGCAGGGAATGCCTCCGGTATCAATGATGGAGCTGCTGCATTGATTGTGGGTAACCGTGGAGTGGGTGAGCGTTATGGGGTCACACCAAGAACTCGCATAGTGGTAG
Source organism: Gammaproteobacteria bacterium (assembly GCA_002719575.1). Lineage (GTDB taxonomy): Bacteria > Pseudomonadota > Gammaproteobacteria > Pseudomonadales > Pseudohongiellaceae > UBA9145. Next base: position 45,334 of record PBHS01000014.1, read on the forward strand.
GCGCAGTTGCGGGTGTCGAGCCCAGGGTGATGGGTTTCGGCCCGGTCTTCGCAATCCAGAAAGCGCTGCGTCGAGCGGGGCTGCGGCTTGCTGATATGGATATCATTGAAATAAACGAGGCCTTCGCGTCTCAGGTGCTAGGCTGCCTCAAGTTGTTGGATGTCGACTTTTCTGACTCACGAGTCAATCCCAACGGTGGCGCCATCGCTGTGGGGCATCCCCTTGGCGCGTCTGGTGCGCGGATAGCTCTAACAGCAATGCGACAGCTGGAACGAAGCGGCGGGCGCTATGCGGCCATAAGTCTGTGTATCGGTATCGGGCAGGGACTAGCAGCTATTCTGGAACGTGTTGACTAGGATTGTTTAATACTTAAAAAGAGCAAGGGATGATTATGTCGGAAGTTGTGAGCTACCAACTCAAGGAAAATATTGGCGTTATTGTTGTGAATAGCCCGCCGGTTAATGCGCTGTCGCAATCAGTGCGTGAGGGAATTCTTAAAGCCGTGAACCGGGCACAAGAGGACAGATCCGAGGCGATAGTGCTGCGTTGTGATGGCAGAACTTTTATTGCTGGTGCTGATATAACGGAGTTTGGCAAGCCACCAAAGGCGCCCGGGCTGCCTGAGGTTTTGTCGGCTATCGAAAACTCAAAAAAGCCGGTAATCGCAGCAATTCATGGCACTGCCCTTGGAGGTGGTTTCGAGGTTTCTTTGGCCTGCCACTATCGTTGTGCCATTCCCTCAGCGAAAGTGGGTTTGCCTGAAGTGAAATTAGGTCTTCTTCCGGGTGCTGGTGGAACGCAAAGAGTCCCTCGACTTGCTGGTGTCAAGGCGGCCTTGGATATGATCACAGGCGGCAATCCAATTTCTGCTCCCAAGGCCCGGGAAATGGGGTTGATTGACGAGACGTTCACGGCAGAGGACCTTGAGAGTAGTGCGTTCGCCTATGCTCAAGAATTGTGCAGAACTAGCGCGCCGTTGAAACGCGTGCGCGACATCACGATCGACCCTGCCACACTAGACAACAGGTTTTTCGATGAAGCAAGAGTCCGGCTAGCGAAGCGGGCACGCGGGCAGATAGCGCAAGAGCGGATTGTTTCCTGTCTGGAGGCTGCAGTGAATCTGCCGATGGATGAAGGTCTCGCCAAAGAGCGTGAATTATTTGGGGAATTGGTATCGTCGCCTGAGTCGGCTGCAATGCGACANATNTTTTTCGCTGAGCGACAGGCAGCNAAGATCAAGGATTTGCCNNAGNGTACGGTCAGCAGGGACATNAAGAAAGTTGCCATTATCGGTGGCGGTACGATGGGTGGGGGTATCGCGATGTGCTTTGCCGGGGTCGGCATTCCAGTTGTTCTGGTTGAGGCTGATGACAAGTCGCTGGAACGGGGTCTAGCCACTATACGTAAGAATTACTCCATAACTGTTCAGAAAGGAAAGCTGAGTGCGGAGAAAATGGAGCAGTTCATTGGCACGATCAGCGGAACGACCAGCTATGATGATATCGCTGATGTAGATCTTGTTATTGAAGCGGTATTTGAAAANCTNGACCTTAAAAANGAACTCTTCGCNAAGCTGGATTTGGTCTGCAAATCAGGAGNAATTCTCGCNACCAACACTTCCTATCAGGATGTCGATGCCATTGCCGCTGCAACGAGACGGCCCGAGGACGTTGTCGGCATGCATTTCTTTTCTCCTGCGAACGTGATGAAGCTGTTGGAAGTGGTTAGGGGCTATCGAACCGCAGATAACGTACTGGCAACTTCCATGATGATAGGTAAGAAAATTGGCAAAGTGTGTGCTCTCTCAGGCGTTTGTTACGGGTTTATCGGGAACCGGATGCTTGGGGGCTACGGAAGAGAAGCGCAGATGTTGCTGCTCGATGGTTGCACGCCAGCTCGGGTTGATTCCGCGCTGGAGAGATTTGGTATGGCGATGGGTCCGCTGGCGATGGGCGACCTCGCTGGTCTTGATGTAGGCTACAAGGCAAGACAGGCGCGGACGGATCTGCCAAATGATCCGAGACTTTATCGCATGGGCACACTGCTGGTTGAAATGGGCCGCTACGGTCAAAAAACAGGTTCAGGGTTTTACAAATACGATTCTGAGACCCGCCGCCGCCAATCAGACCCCGAGATAGAGTCGATGATCAAGACAGAAGCTGCAAAGTTAGGTGTTGAGCAACGCGAGGTAGAAGAGAGTGAAATAATTGCTCGCTGTTTGTATCCCCTCATTAACGAAGGTGCGAAGATCCTTGAAGAAGGGATTGCTCAACGGCCAAGCGATATTGATGTGGTTTATGTGTTCGGCTACGCCTTTCCGGTCGCTAGAGGTGGCCCCATGTTCTATGCAGATCAGGTTGGGCTAAAAAATGTGTACGATAAAATTTGTGAGTTCCGTGATCGTTATGGGGAGCAGTATTGGCAACCTTCGCCTCTTCTTGAGCAGCTGGCAAAAGAAGGAAAGACTTTTGCTCAGTGGGACAGAGAAAGGAGTATGGCCTAATGCTTTCATATCAAACCGGAGCGCCGGGTGCTCCTTTACTTGAGGTCGAATCAGAAACCCCTGTGCCCGCCGGAGCAGAGGTGCTCGTAAAAACAGTCGCTTGCGGAGTCTGTCACTCTGATATTCACCTGCATGATGGTGGATTCGAACTTGGCGGCGGTAAGATACTTGATGTTGGCCGCGAGGGGCATGTGCTTGGCCACGAAATTTTCGGAGAGGTGGTCGCAGCTGGCCCCGATGCACAGGGCGTTACGGTGGGCGACCGTCGGGTCGTCTACCCATGGATTGGCTGCGGCGAATGCGCTGTCTGTCTGCGTGGTGAGGAGCACTTGTGTACCCCTGGTCGTGCTCTTGGGATAGTGGCCGCAGGCGGTTTCGCAACGCATGTCCTGATCCCCCACAGTCGGTATCTGTTCGACAAGGGCGAGGTGCCGGATGCATTGGCAGCTACGTATGCCTGCTCTGGACTAACTGCTTACGCCGCGATCAAAAAGCTAGGCGAGCTGAAGCCGGCAGATGAAGTGGTCATAATCGGAGCCGGTGGAGTTGGAATGATGGCGATTCAGGTCGCCATGGCGTTGGGGATCAACCCTCTCGTGGTGGATATTGACCCTGCCAAGCTTGAAGCGGCTCGGCAGCTAGGGGTTTCGCGCACCTATGACTCATCAGACAAGGATTCGGCTAAATCGATACGGAAGGCGAGCGGTGGAGTTTATGCTGCGCTCGATTTTGTCGGTGCAGAGTCTACTGTAAATTATGGACTGGCCACACTGAGAAAAGGGGGTATGCTGCTTGTCGTTGGGCTGTTTGGTGGCGCACTAAGCTTGCCTATCCCATTTTTGCCGATGAATGCTCGAGTGATTCAGGGAAGTTATGTGGGGAGTCTGGAGGATATGGCGGAGCTGATGGTAATGGTGCGTGAGGGCAAAATAGCACCCATTGAAATACAGGAACGTCCTCTCTCGGAGGCTAGTGCCGCTTTGGAAGCCTTGAGACAGGGCAAAGTAAAAGGTCGGCAGGTTCTGATATCTGGCTGAATGATCACAAAAGGGGAGAAGCGTTGTTTGCATTAGAGCAGTTCCGAGACTCCACCCGCGCNTGGCTGGAAGAGAACTGTCCACCCAGTATGCGAACACCCATGGTGCCTGAAGAAATTGTGTGGGGCGGCAAAAATGCCGTCTTCACAAATCCNGAAAGCAAGNNCTGGCTGNAAAGAATGGCCGACAAGGGCTGGACTTGTCCCACATGGCCCGCAGAGTATGGTGGCGGGGGCTTGACCAACGACGAGGCGAAAATTCTTGCCGAAGAGCTGGGGCGCATCAATGCGCGCGTCGCGTTGACCAGTTTCGGTATNAGNATGCTCGGGCCAGTGCTGCTGGAATACGGAACCCACGANCAAAGAATGGAGCATCTCCCTAAAATAATCAGAGGTGAGGTTCGTTGGTGCCAGGGATACTCTGAGCCTGGATCCGGTTCAGATTTGGCGAGTCTGGGCACTAAAGCTATTCTTGACGGCGATCATTATGTTGTTAACGGTTCAAAAGTTTGGACTTCCTATGCTGATAAAGCCGATTGGATATTTTGTTTGGTTCGCACTGATTTCGAGGTACCGAAGCATTCTGGCATCAGTTTTTTGCTGTTTGACATGAAGAGCAAAGGGGTCAGTACGAAGCCCATTCGGCTCATCAGTGGCTCCTCCCCATTCTGTGAAACCTTTTTTGATAGCGTGCGCGTGCCGTCAGCGAATTTGATGGGCAAGCTGAACGAGGGCTGGCCCATCGCCAAGCGTTTGCTTCAGCATGAGAGAACTATGATTTCCGAATTTGGGCTTGCCAGCGGACAAGTTGATCGCGGAGGTTTGACTTCCATTACTGCTTGCCTTGAAGGGGCAGCTATGCACTACAGAGGAGACAAAAAGCGCCTGTCTGATTCAGCTCTTCGTAACCAGATTGCAAAGTTTAAGATAGACAGTGAGGCCTTTGCGCTCACTTCGCAAAGATCCATCGAGGAGAGCAAGCAAGGCGGTCCAAATGCTACGTCTTCCATGCTGAAATACTACGGCTGTGAGCTCAATAAGCGGCGTTATGAGATCCTCCTGAAGGCAATGGGAAGCAAGGGTCTCGGCTGGGAAGGAGACGAGTTTGAGGCTGAAGAGCTGCAAGCCACGCGTGAGTGGTTGCGCTCGAAAGCGAATTCTATCGAGGGCGGTACGGCTGAAGTCCAACTGAATATTGTGGCTAAACGTGTTCTGGGGCTGCCAGATATGTTGAGTCTGGCCAACAAGCAATAAAGAGAAAACGCAGTTATGGCGATGATTTTAAGCGANGACCAACAGTTGCTGCGGGAATCAGCCAGTGGTTTTTTTCAGGCCAACGCACCGATTTCCGTCATGCGTCGTTTGAGAGATGAGGAGTCTGAGCTCGGCTATGATGAAGTTGTTTGGCAGCGAATGATTGAGCTGGGATGGCCTGGTATGGCGATCTCTGAGAAATACGGCGGGTTTGAATTCGGCTTCACGGGACTCGGTCTGGTACTCGAAGAAGCTGGCCGAACCCTAGCCAGCTCTCCTCTCATTGCCTCGGTCCTGTTAGGCGCCAGTCTGCTGTCCGAAGCCGGTAACGAGGAGCAAAAATCGCAGCTATTGCCTCGAATTGCCGCGGGTAATCTGCGTCTGGCCGTGGGCGTTGATGAAGGGCCACACCATAATCCGTCGCATATAGCATGCTCTGTGGTGAAAGATGGCTCTGACTATATCCTCTCTGGTGCCAAGAATTTTGTCCTTGATGGCCATATCGCAGACAAGCTAATTATTGCTGCTCGCACGTCGGGTGAATCACAATCGGAAAGTGGAATCAGCCTCTTCTTGCTGGACGCAGATACTCAAGGATTGCAGATTCAGAGAACCATTATGGTAGACAGCCGCAATGCTGCCAACCTAGTGCTGAAGAAAGTCAGGGTCCCTGAAGAGGCCTTATTGGGTAGAGAAGATTATGGCTTTACAGCATTGAACTCTGCACTTGATATTGCTCGGATCGGAGTTGCCTCGGAGATGCTCGGCAGTTTACAGGAAACCTTTGAGCGCATCGTTCAATATCTAAAACAGCGGGAGCAGTTTAGTGTACAGATTGGCGCATTTCAGGCGCTGCAGCATCGGGCAGCCGAGATGTACAGTGAGATAGAACTTTGTAAATCGGCTGTTCTTGGCGCCTTGCAATGTTTGGACGATCCTTCTGCCAGCTTGACGCATCGCGCCAGCATGGCCAGTCTGGTGAAAGCCAAACTGAGTGAGGTCTCTGAGAGAGTAAGCAACGAAGGTATTCAAATGCATGGTGGTATTGGTATGACGGATGAATTCGATATTGGCTTTTTCCTGAAGCGGGCAAGAGTGGCCCAACAATTCTTGGGTGACGCTAGCTTCCATTATGACCGCTACGCAACACTCAATAACTTCTGATTCACAGACCTGCGAACGCCACAAGCCAAAGTTTTGGCTTGTGAGCCATTGTGAATTCAATGAGGCGTTGAATTGCATAAGTCAACTTTCAGCGTCTTTTTCTTTCGGGAGCGATATTTCTACGGCAATTATGACGAGCTTGTGGATTCTGTTTGAGGCCTATTATCCGATCAATCCGGGTCACTAAAGAAATCCAAATGAGTCGTCGATGGATACTCGGGCATCTAAGTAAGATCCCTAACTTAGGCCACGGGTTCTCTTGCTCGCACTGGGGGTCGCCGTGAGTATTGTTATCGGTGGTTTCAGATAATTTTAGTGGCCAACAGGTGGTTAGATGCTGCTTGCCAGTTTTGCTTTCATCGCTGCTGTATTAATTTATCTCCCTTCCTTTTGGGTTCGCCGCGTCATGCATTA
>PBHS01000015.1 GCA_002719575.1 Gammaproteobacteria bacterium
AGTACCCGCACGTCTTTTTGGCAACGCGACTTTTCTGATTGACCGATATGCTAGGAGTCAACGCAAGTAAAGTGCTGTGCTCCGAGGTTAGAACCGGTTAGCTTGATAGTAGTCATCGAGCAAGGATAGCTTGCGAAGCCATCAGGGTTGCCAGGCGTAACTGAATTTCGCGAAAAATGTTCGGCTGGTGCGGTACACGTTATCTTGACTATCGTCTTGAAATCCAGCATCGGAATAGCCCAGAAAGAAACGCGTCGCAGCGTTGACTCTGTAACTGTAGAGTAATTGGGATGTCAGTTCCCGATTTTGGCTTTGTACGGGAAAAGTGTAGAGATCCTGGTTTCTCTCCCTATCATCTTGTTGCACAATGATCCTCAGAAAGCTGCGGTTATTGAACTGATAGGTTGTCCGAAAATTTGTCAACTTGGCAGTAAACAGCCGTCCGCCTTCGACGTCAAAATTTTGTGTTGTGTGCTGTAGGTCAAGCTGCAGATGTCGGCCGAATTGATAGCGGATCTCTGGCCTAAGTCGTCTTGAATGACCCAATCGTGTGTTGGCGAAATCAACGACGTCCTCAACTCGCACGCCTATTCCGAGTTGAAGGTTGGGAGTTGGGGAAAAGCTAAGATCAATGTTGTTGAATTGTTCGTCGAAGTATTGTCCGTTCCAGTAGGTCTTGCTGCCGCCAAATAATCCAGACAAAGAGGATTGCAGCGGCCCGTTCATATTAAGAAAGAATTCGGTTTCTTCCTCAAGCAGCAATCCAGACTGATCTTCTGTTCTATCGTAGTCGGCGGCGAAGCGAATGCGATTGAAGAAGCTTTCTCCGCCCCACCACCACGTATGTCCGATTGTTGCAACCTGGTATATGTAGTCTACTCGGTTGATAAAGCCTAGGTCAGCGCGAAAATCTTTCCCCCAATCGTAGTGCCCAAAACGTAAGTCCCAGTTTCGGTCATTGTGTTGATACTCGACAACCAGGCTGTTGTCGCTTAGCACTGCCGCATGACTGTAGGCGTTCTGTATTTGTTGGGGATACTCGGATGCAGAGTGCATCGCCTGTAGGTAAATAGTGTCCTGTTCTGTGGGTCGTAGTGTGCCGTCTAAACTGCTGACGCGGTTACTATATCCACTGCCCTCGCGATTCGTAATCAATGCGCCAACAGTAGAATTCTGAAGAATATCAAGCCGATAGCGAGCGATCGCAACATCGCTCTTCTCATCTGCGAGTGTGGCAATTCTTGAGCTGAGGCTTTGTGGGATAATGAAGCTGGTGTTTTCATCATTCGCAGTCAGCAATCCAAATGTGTGTGGACCATTTTTGCCGGTTATCTTGGTGCCGTACTCCGGGTTGGCAATATTGCGTGTATACACCAGGTTTCGGAAAGTGTCGAAGTAGTCAGCGCCATCAAGGAAGAAAGTCCTTCGCTCGGGGAAAAACAGGCTGAAAGTCTGATTGATATCCAACTGTGCCACATCGGCCTCGACTTGAGAAAAATCCGGATTTACGGTCGCATTCAAGTAAGTATCCTGAGTAATTCCCCAACGCAAATCAAAGCTGCTTTGTAGATCGGGGTCTCCACCAAGCCATTCGCCGTCTGTTGGATTTCGAGTCTCGGAAGAGGCAGCAACCAGAGTAGGTATAGCGACCACGTTGATGCCTGGCTCTGAATCAGAAAAACCGTCGGCTTTAGAAATCTGGCAAAGATAACAAGAAATGTTGCGGTCGACTGGGACGACCGAAAGATTGGTCTCTCTGTCTCTGGGGTAATAACGCAGCAAGTTTAGCCCCCAGGTCTGTGGGCCGTCTCGAGGCGAGAACCTCAGTTGCTTGAGTGGAATCGCCATCTCAACGAAGTAGCCTGAATCCGCTATTCGTCCGGCGCTGTCCCAGATTGCATCCCATGCTTCATCTCTACGTTGATTGACATCATCAAATATGTCATCCGCTTGAACACCTAAAGGGTTGACGTAAAACTCGAACGCCCTGCGTTCGTCGTTGAAGGTGTCCAGAATTACAGCGACCCAGTCATCATCCCAGAGAAGATCCCGATCCCTATAAAAAGCGCGGATTTGCTCAGGCCTTGGGTCTTCAGCTATAAATGCTACATAGAGGTTCTCGCCGTCTTCCATCACCAGCCCTTCGGTTGCAACTTCGGCCGGCACGTTTTCACCTGGCTCTGTCTCCACGGCGATTTTGATAGACATGGCGTCAGCCCATTCCTGAGCGTCTATTTCTCCATTGATCGCCGGCTTTGCTGACGTTCTTGGAATATCATAGTGTGTCTGAGCCAGACAGGTCTGAACTAACAGCCCAACAACGACGAAGCCAACCAAGACACTGGTCATTGCGCTTGATACTTTCTCGGTTAGAGGCAATAAAGTCATAAAAAAATGCTTTTTCTTTGGGTATTCAATCGATCAAAACTCCTGACATAAGCCCCTAGTCGATCATTAATCAACTGGCACGCTAGTTCCGCCGCAACTGGATTTTGAGCTCAAACGCTTTTGCTTTTTGCTGGCAGCTCTCAGACAGGTAGTGAGACAGATTAACGCGAGCCGGGATGTTACCGCTCCGGTTAGGGACAGGTTTTTTGCAACACTTGAGTTCAGCGGCTAAAGTTATTATGTCACTGAATTACGGCTGATCACGATAGCTTTCTTCGGCGAAGTGAGCATTGCCCCCTCCCCCTCTTGACGCTGATTATCTCGCAGGGAGCGGTGTATTGCATGGATGAAGTCCTTTTTGCTGACTATCTGTGCGCTATATCCGCGTATACCTCTGGTTCCGTTGCGCGTCCGTATCCTAGATGCTTTTTTATTCTAGGCCCGCCAGAAAGCGCCTGCCGCGTGGCAGATAATTGTTCTTACTGTCGAGCGAAAAAACAACGGAGCTTGAACGCCCAATAATTTCGGCCCGGGGTATGAAGCTGTACACTCGGCTGTCGGCGCTGTTATCTCGATTGTCGCCGAGTACAAAGTATTGGTCATCTGGCACTACTATCGGTCCATAGCTTCGACTGGAGCGGTTGATGTTACGGCTCGACAGTCGAGCCTGATGAGAGCCTTCTGGCAGTTGCTCGGAAATTATGATTGACTCCGAGTCGCGGAACAGCACTTCGTAAACGGCAGGCACGCCATTGATGACCAGGGTATTATTTTGCATGAAAATTGTATCGCCTGGAGTTCCTACGATCCGCTTTACCAGCCGCTTGCCGGCTCGTTCTGAGTCAATGATAACGATGTCGCCACGTTGTGGGTCAGAAATCTCACCTAGTGAAATTTCTGTGAAAGGGATTTTTACATCATAGGCGAGTTTGTTAACCCACACTTTGTCTCCATCTAACAAGGTCGGCAGCATCGAGGCGCCGGAAATGGAACTTAGATCGGCAATGGCGCTTTTGAAAAACACGATGCAGCTAAGAAGCAGCAGGAACTGTCGATTCTCCTGCCAGGCAGCCTGCCCGAAGCCTAGCATACGGCCCATGAGCCTGCCGGTTCGCCCGATGTTGACGTCTGAATCTGACATGCCCGTAAACTTAGCCAGCGCCTTCAGCGATGTCAATTAGGGCGCCACTCTTGAAAATGTTCCCTGCCTTCAATAACCTGTACGTTTGTACAGTAATCAATATTTTGCGTGGCGCACACAGATGTCAGAAGAATCCGCTCTGCGGCAATTTCACCCTGCAAGTCAGAACTGGTTTCGGGCAACATTTGGTTTGCCTACCTCGGCTCAGGCGAATGCGTGGCAAGCCATCAAGGCCGGCCACCACACCTTGATCTCTGCTCCTACTGGGAGTGGAAAAACACTGGCTGCTTTCTATGGTGCGATTGATCAGTTGCTCCAGAAAGGGTTACTTAACCAGCTCGAGGAAGGGGTCCACATTCTCTACGTTTCGCCTCTGAAAGCGCTGAGTAACGACATTCGGAAGAACCTTGATCAGCCGCTAGACGGTATCGCTGAGCAGACGCATTTAGCGGGTCTGCCCCCGGTAGACATACGGGTTGGTGCGAGAACCGGCGACACGCCGGCCGGTGAGCGCCAGAAGATGGCTAGGCATCCGCCGCACATTCTGGTCACTACACCTGAATCACTTTATTTGTTACTTACCAGTGCCAGCGGGCGCGCCATGCTTGCGACTGTTTCCACTGTGATCGTTGATGAAATTCACGCTCTGCTTGGGAATAAACGGGGCTCTCACCTTGCGCTTTCCCTGGAGAGACTTCAATTGCTGTGCAGAAAAAGCAGTGGTCAGCACCTACAAAGAATCGGTCTTTCGGCGACCCAGCGCCCTATTGAGATGGTCGCCCGGTATTTGATTGGCGGAGCAGGTTCACAAGAAGAGACCATTGAATGCGAGGTCGTGGACTCTGGTTTTGGCCGAAAGCGAGACCTCCGTATAGAGGTGCCTAGCTCGCCTCTGAGCGCGATCATGAGCAATGACGTTTGGGAGGAGCTCTATGAGCGCCTGATCATACTGATAAATACCCATGAAACGACACTGATTTTCGTCAATACACGAAGGCTGTCCGAGCGTTTAGCTTTGGCACTCAGTGAGCGGCTAGGGGATGGCAGTGTGTGTTCTCACCATGGCAGCATGAGTAAAGACCACCGCCACGACGCAGAGCGGCGTCTCAAGGCGGGAAATCTCAAGGTGCTGGTAGCCACAGCATCAATGGAACTTGGTATTGATGTCGGGTCGGTCGATTTGGTAGTGCAATTTTCTTCTCCCAAGAGTATTGCCATATTTCTGCAGCGGGTAGGAAGAAGTGGGCACTCGGTGCACGGCACACCCAAGGGCATTCTGTTTCCGCTGACCCGGGATGATCTGGTGGAAGCGACGGCATTACTGCAGGGCATCCAGGAGGGCGAGCTTGATCAGATTGTCATGCCCGAGAAACCGATGGACATTCTCGCGCAGCAAATAGTCGCTGAGGTGTCATCGTCAGGTTTGACTTTACAGGATGGAACAGAACCGGCTGGCTGGAATCTGGAACAACTGTTTGAGCTTTTCGTCAATGCCTACCCCTATCGGAATCTGGGCAAAGGCGAATTTGAAACGCTCATTAAAATGCTCGCAGAAGGCTACTCGACAAGAAGAGGACGGCGTGGTGCCTATCTGCATCTGGATTTTATCAACAGGAAGGTGCATACCAGACGAGGTGCTAATCTTGTGTCTCTGACTAATGGGGGAGCCATTCCGGACATGTTCGATTATCAGGTGGTACTGGATCACGATGATACAGTTGTTGGGACTCTTAACGAGGACTTTGCGCTAGAGGCAACACCTGGAGACGTGTTTACACTTGGGACTCACGCCTGGCAAATGCTCAGGGTTGAGGGCCTAAAAGTCCGGGTCCGAGATGCAGAAGGATTACAACCCACTATTCCATTCTGGTTCGGTGAAGGGCCGGGCAGAACCCGCGAGCTGTCTGAGCAAGTCTCGAAACTAAGAAACCAGATCGCAAACCTGCTCGTGAATGAATCTGCCTCTGCTGCCGAGGGCTGGCTGGAGCAGTCTGTTGCCCTTCCACGCAGTGCCAGTTCACAGCTGGTTGAGTATCTTCAGAGTGGCATGGATGCGCTTGGCGTGATGCCAAGCCGAGACACGCTCGTAATGGAGCGTTTTTTCGACGAAGTCGGGGATATGCATGTCGTTATTCATTCTCCCTTTGGTAGTCGCTTGAACCGGGGTTGGGGTTTGGCGTTGCGAAAAAAGTTCTGTAAGTCGTTCAACTTTGAGCTTCAGGCAGCAGCGAATGAAGATAGCATCGTTATTTCGCTTGGCTCTGTTCACAGCTTTCCCCTTGACGAGGTCTATCGCTACCTGCAAACGGCAACAGTTCGAGAGACCCTGATCCAGGCGATGCTGGATTCGCCAATGTTTGAAGTGCGCTGGCGCTGGAATGCTACCCGCTCTTTGGCTATTCAGCGAAATCGGGCGGGTAAACGTGTCCCGCCACAATTCCAGCGGATGGATGCAGAGGATCTCGTAGCCCATGTATTTCCCGACCAGATCGCGTGTCAGGAAAATATCACCGGTCAAAGAAAAGTGCCAGATCACCCACTGGTGAATCAGACGATTCAAGACTGTCTGACCGAGGCCATGGACATTGCTGAATTAGAACAACTGATTGCGGCGATAGAGCGCAAAGAATTGACATTGATCGCCAAAGATCTTCGTGAGCCTTCACCTTTCGCGCAAGAGATCATTAACGCCAGGCCCTATGCTTTTCTTGACGACGCGCCGTTTGAAGAGCGCAGAACGAATGCGATTCGTAATCGGAGGTGGGCAGATCCCGCTGAGTTAAAAGATTTTAGTCTGCTTGATGAGCAAGCAATCCGGAGGGTTCAAGAAGAGGCTTGGCCATCCGTGGGCAATTCTGAAGAGCTGCACGATGCTCTGTTAAGTGCCGGATATGTCCTGCCTCAGGAACTCGATAGAATGGCTCAGCCAGCTTGGCATCGAGCTCTGATGGATGCGGGCCGCATTATACTGTTGACGCACCTGGCGAATCCGCTATGGGTTGCGGCTGAACAGTTGCCGCGATACAGGGCCGTTTTCCCAGAGCGGCTTTCTAAGCTGTCGCTGCCAGAGATTTTTCGCTCAGAGACCTGCGATAAAGATGATGCGCTGCGTGACATTATCCGCGGGCGTTTGGAATGCTTGGGGCCCGTCACCGCGGAGCGCCTTGCCGAGGAATTAGCGCTGCAGCAATCTGATGTGGATCAGGCCTTGCTGGCTCTTGAGGTGGAAGGTTTTGCTTTTCAGGGCCAGTTCACTCCTGTGAGTCAGGCAGCTCTTGCAGTGACTGGGGAATCGGCACCGGTAGAGTGGTGCGAACGCCGGCTTTTACAACGAATTCATCGCTACACGATCGACCATCACAAAAAGAAAATAGAACCAGTCTCGCTTGAGGTGTTCACTGAGTACCTCTTCGAGCATCAGCAGCTGTTGCCGATCTATTCCGATGATCACCCTCTGGAGTCTGGTTTGGATGGGCAGGCTCGGTTGCATAGCACCCTCAATATCCTTGATGGTAGCACTGCACCCGCGGTGAGCTGGGAATCGTCTATCTTCCCCGCAAGAATTCCTGACTATGAGCCAGAATGGCTTGATGCGATGTGTATCAGCGGGAAGATAGTCTGGGGGCGATACCTGTTACCCTTGACGCAAAACCCTCAAAAGCTGAAAGGTTTACAATCACAGCGTAAACGGAGTGCTGGTCCAGTAAAAAGTACGCCAGTCAGCCTGCTTGCGAGAATCAATCAGGATATTTGGAAAGTCTTGGCAGAGGTCCAAACTGCAGATAATCAGGCACAGTGGCTTTCTGACTCAGCCAATCGTATCGAATCGGACTTGCTGGAATTCGGAGCGAGCTTTCTTGATCAGATACAAGGGCGAACTGACTTGTGTAAATCGCAATTGGAGCGCGGCCTGGCGGAGCTGGTCAGTCTCGGAAGGGTTTGCAGTGACTCATTTACCGGGCTTAGAGCTTTGCTGACTCCTCATCAACACCGATCAAGCGTTTCATCAAAAGGGAGTCGAACGGCTATGTTTGGCGTTGAGGATGCGGGTCGCTGGTCTCTGCTGCAAACCTTCTCCGGGGCCAACGAACAGCATTACCCCCGCAGTGAGGTCGGGCTTAACGAAGAGCAAATGGAACGTCTCGCGATCATTTACCTGCAGCGCTGGGGCGTAGTATTTCGGGCACTCATTGAGAAAGAGTCCCTGTCGCCGCCTTGGAGAAAATTATTAGCCGTTTATCGGAGAATGGAGCTCAAGGGTGCTATTCGAGGAGGTCGTTTTATCTCTGGTGTCGGCGGCGAGCAGTTTGCTTTTGCGGAGACTATTGACGGCCTTCGGAAATTGAAGCGCGCTCGTGAAGCCTCGGCGTCCGCGCCTTACTACTGCTTGTCGGCAACTGATCCTGCCAATTTGATCAATCTGATCTTGCCCACCAGAAAGCTTGCCCGCGTGGCCGGTAACCGGGTGCTTTTCCAAGGCGGTGTTCCCATTGCGTTTATGGAATCAGGAAAATCCCATTTCTTAGGGCAGATGGGAGAAGAGGACCGCTGGGAGGCGCAGCAGATGCTCACAAAAAAAGTGTTCCCGCCAAGGCTAAAAAATTATCTCGGGACCCGATAAACTAAGGATGGGAAAGAATCCCACCGTTGCTTTCCCTTCATAAGATACAGACAAAACAACGATGGGACCTTCTACGTATGGGAGCTAAGGACACCGACAATGCGAATTCCTCTCCAGCTATGCGAGTCATATAGGCTAAGCTATTTAGACTAGATAACCGGAGGCTCCCCTAATAGATTGACTACTAATGGGATCACCTCCTTTCGATTCCAGGGTAGCAAAGGGTGTTAGTAAGTTCCCCCTGTTAGAACTGCTAACACTCGACAAACAATTTATATAACACTGATGTGGGTGAGTAAAGCGGCTTATCGATAGAAAGCGACAAAGCAGGCAATTGCGAGATGGCGTGGTGCTCAGAAGTTGCTTAATCACTAACAAAGTATAAGAACCCACGAACTCTTCGGGAGGAGCGCGCCCTATGAAGTTGTCTCAGTTCTCGTTTGGCACTCCACATTGGAGACTGGGCTGGCCGAGCTATCAGAGCGTTAAAATGACACAAAGAACCTGAGCGATAAGAACAGTACGAGCGCTGCTAAGCCTACATATAGACTAAATCGCAAAGGTCCGGAGCGGAAGCTCTGCCAAACTGTACTGATCCCACCCGCTTCCCTNTGCTTCAGATACTGGGATTTGACTTTTGCGCTTCTCGCTTCTTGATATTCGTCGAGTGCGGCCCGTGCCTCTTCAAACTGCTGTTCGTTAACCAGCCAGAGACCAGGCATGGAGACTCCCCAGTTTCCGGCGGAGGTTTCGAAGAATTCTATTTCTTTCTTTTCTAGAAGTTCCCGAACCTCTTCTGCCTCGTCATCGGGCACGTCGCGCATTCGAAACAGGAGCTTTGCCATTCTGTTACCGCTCAAATATAGGCTGGATTGGGAACTTTAATGGTCTGATCGAGCATGCTACCTTTAACCCTCTAACCTGTAAATTTGCAATGGCCTTCTAATGAGACACCGTGTTGCCGCAGCGCACCACTTCGCCTCGACACTCGCAATTGTGCTGCTGCAACTCACCGCAAACGTATGGGCCGATGCCTCGGTATGGCGGGTCACAAACGGCGAAAGCACCGTCTATCTCGGCGGTACAGTCCACATGCTGCGCCCCGAAGATTTCCCATTGCCCGAGGAGTTCGCTCTAGCCTATGAGGCGTCGTCAGAACTGTTTTTTGAGACTGATATCTCATCCTTGGTTGACCCTGGCGTGCAGTCGCAGATGTTGCAAAAGTTAACCTACGGATCCAATCTCTCACTAAAGGACGTGCTGAATATTGAAGCCTACACAGCGCTGGAAAACTACACGGCTGAAGTTGGAATGCCACTAATTATGCTCGAGCGGTTTAAACCGGGCATGATAGTTTCAACTTTGCAGGCGCTGGAATTCCAGCGTATGGGTTTTACCCCTGAGGGGGTTGACGCGTTTTTTAACTCCCAGGCACTGGCAGATGGTAAGGCGGTGGGTGCCTTGGAAACCCTTGATGAGCAGATTAACTTCCTCGCCACAATGGGTGAAGGCAATGAAAGCGAATTCATCATTATGTCGCTTGAAGATCTTGAAAGCACTGCCGGCTTAATGGACGACATGATTGATGCCTGGCGTTATGGGGATTTGGAGGCTCTGCGTAATTTGTTCGTTGATGACATGCTCGACCGCGCGCCTGCTGTCTATGACTTGCTGCTGCGGCAGCGCAATCTTCGCTGGATTCCTCAGATTGAAGCGATGCTGGATGACCCGGAGACCGAATTTGTCCTAGTGGGTGCAGCCCATCTCGTCGGTGGTGATGGTGTGGTGGAACTCCTCCGCTCAAGGGGCTATGGAATATCAAAGTTGTAACTGCCTAAAGCTAATAAATACGCAACAACAAAAGCCTAGGAACTAAACGCGCGCCACTTTTTATGATCAAGCATTCGGTCTACTGACGGATTAGGAGCTGGTTTTATGACTCAAGACAATTTGTCTGGGGCCACTGGTAGAGGTTTGCCCGCTTACACCTGAGGGAATCTGTTGGACCTTTCCGCCCGCTTTCAGAAAAGCAGCGACATGCTCCTCCAGATCAACACGCGTGTTTACTGTGGCTTCTTTCTTCGATTTATTGCTCATAACTGCAAAAGTTCTCTGGCTTACTAGTATTTGAAGTATACATAAAATCGGGTGAATCGGCTAATTAGGGTTCAATGAAGTTGCAGCGAAGAGTTGCAGTAAACGTTATACTGTCTTGACCAGATCTGGTCGTGTCGGGTGGCTAAGGCGAGAGAAGAGATCGCCCAAATTTGGATAAAGGGCTGGACGAATAACCGAGTCGCACTACAACAGAGTGATGCTTGGGCCCAAGCGTGCGCATTTTCTTAAACGACTTAGAGGCGTCGCCATCGTATGATGATTGTCTGGAGGAGCGCTTACCGAAATTAAATCGAAGCCCGTTAAGAGCGAAACACGGTCCGCGAGACATGTTAAAAACATTGAAGAAATATGAAAGGGTGATAACTAAAATGAATCAAGAAGATAAAACTCGAAGAAATATTCTTAAAGGAAGTATGCTCGTCGCCGGCGCGGCAGCAGCACCATCTTATATCCTACCAGCGCTTGCTCAAGGTGAGCGACTTGTTCCTTTTAGCGATGTGCCCGATTCTTTTCAAGTAAGACCAGTTCAGCCAAATACAACTTACTGGCAAGATACGAGAGAGATAACTGAATTTGTTACGGACAATGATGACTTTTATCTCGTGCAGCACTATGGGCAACCAGAAATCGATAATGACGTATGGCGCCTGCGCGTGACCGGGATGGTCGAAAACGAATTAGAATTCAGCCTGAATGAGCTGATGAATCGAACGACCGCCGAGAGGCAGATTGGTTTTGAATGTGGCGGTAATAGCCAGCGCCTTCTTCATGGTCTTATAGGGAATGCTGATTGGGGTGGCGTTTCTCTGAGAGACATCTTGCAGGAGGCTGGTGTTAAAGAGGGCGCCAAGGAAATTGTCTTTTTTGGAGCAGATCGCGCTACCGAAGAAATCAGGGGAAGAGAGGTTGAAAAAGCGTTCGCCCGGTCACTCTCAGTGCGAGATGCAATGCGCGAAGAGAATATGTTGGCTTTTGAAATGAATGGGGAGCCATTGCCTCACTACCACGGCAAGCCAGTTCGGTTGCTCGTGCCTGGCTGGTATGGAGTGGCCAACGTCAAGTGGTTGACTCAGATTCACGTGCAGAGTACACGCTACATGGGCCGATTTATGGGGCGTGATTACGTTACGCTAAAAAAAGAAAACGTGGGTGGAGTTAACCGGTGGGTCGAAAATTCGGTCACGGCAATGAACCTTAAGTCTTCCATCATGAGGGTGACAGAGATGGGAGGACGTTACAGTATTCATGGATTTGTCTTGAACGACGGGACGCCTTTAAGAAGCGTCGAAGTCAAGATAGACGACGGACCGTGGCTAACTGCTGAGATGAATCCGGGTAATACGCAGTACTCATGGAAACTATTTTCTCTTGAATGGCCAAATCCCGCACCGGGCGAACATAGAATGGTATCTCGAGTGACCGATATCAATGGTAACGTTCAGGCGACTCAAGAAGAGCTCCCGGAAAAAGTGAGCTATTGGGAAGACTTTGGTCAGTTTGTTAGAACCGTTACTATTTAGTCTACACTGAACGTTCGTGGCGGATTGTAATAAGCTCTTTTTCGACAATAGCACCCAAACTGTGATTGTCGAGAGCCTGCTTGTTTCTCGACAATGGCTGGGTCCATCCAAAGGCAATCGACTGATTTGTGGTTCTCGTTCGGCTGGGGGGCTGCTTTGGGTCATTCTGGAAAATCAGGAGTCGGTCAGCTTTTTACAAGAAAATCTGCATGTGCGCGTTCATACAAATGCAGGCAGCGAGGCTGGACGAATCTATAAGCGAGCCTCTGAAGCTGCCGTCGCTTTGCGAGGCTGGGGATTTGGAGATCTCCCAATGATTGCCCCTAAACCAGAGTCAATCCAACATCCATCGCCAATCACTCGCAGACTATGATTTTTTAGTGGACAAAAATTGGCTCTGATCCCCGATGCAATTCTTGTTTTTGAGCAAGCCTCAACGTCCAGAGTTTTCGATACGAAACTAGGCTTGTCTTAACAGCCATGCTGAACCTCACCTTACCCATGGGAACCATATGAACACGTACCTTGTACTTACTGTAATAGCCGACGATAAGCCTGGCTTAGTAGAAACCTTGGCCAATGCCATTGCTGATCATGAGGGTAACTGGTTGGAGAGCAGCATGTCACGACTGGCGGGAAAGTTTGCTGGAATCTTGCGGGTCAGCGTAGCAACAAATCGTGCTCAAACTCTCGTTGACGCNCTGAGTAGCCTACCCGCTGGACTCAAACTGGTGGTCGAACGAGCCGTCCCAGAAGAGCATCCAGGCGAGCCGAGAACGGTCGAATTGGTCTTGGTAGGCAACGATCGGTCTGGAATCATCCGAGAAATCTCCCACGCTCTTGCGGTCCTGTGTGTAAACGTGGAGCAACTTTCCACAANGTGTGAGCCCGCGCCGATGTCCAGTGAAGTGCTGTTTCGCGCGCAGGCGGTACTGAGGGTCCCCACTGAGATGTCGCTCGAAGACTTGCAGGGGGGGTTGGAACTGCTGGCTGATGATCTGATTGTCGAGCTCAAGTACACAAGTTAGGAAAACTAGCCCGGCTTGGGCGCAAGATCTACAGAGTCATACAGGTTCTTTAGCATGATAATCGAGTAACGTTCTAACAATGTTGCTGCGCATGGGTTATGTTGCCACTCTTACCAAGCAGATGCTGTAAGATTTAGAATTAAGGCTTTTGAAAGTCAGTAGAGCAGGCCTATAACCATGAGCAGACTGCCGGTTAACGCAAACTGATTACCTTCCATTGCCTGGCCCGCGCTTCGCGCTTTAGTAAATCGTCCGGATCAACAGCAACCGGCTCTGAGACTAATTCCATAAGTGGTAAATCGTTGATTGAATCCGTGTAGAAGACTGCCGAAGACAGTTCAAAACTTCGGCCGCAACAAAGTTCTTGCTCAATCCATAAGGACAGCTTTCTTACCTTTCCTTTCTGATAACACGGCTCGCCTCGGATTTTGCCAGTCAACTTGCCATCGACGGTCTCAAGTTCTGTTGCGAGTAAAGTACTCACGCCGAGCCGCTTGGCGATCGGCGCGGCGATGAAATCATTTGTTGCTGTAATAATTATACAAATGTCGCCTCGCGTCCTATGGGATTCAATCAGCGCTCTCGATTTCGGAAGGATCATTGGCCTGATCGATCTTTCCATGAATATCTCATGTAAGCGATTGCGATCCTCTTCACTGAAGCTCGACACAGGGCTTATCGTAAAGCGAACATATTCATGAATGTCGAGTGTGCCCGCCAGATAACTTTGGTAGTGTGCGTCATTGATCGCGCGGTGACTGGCTGGGTCGACCAGCCCATGCTCAATCAGAAACTCTCCCCATGCATGATCGCTATCACCTGCCAGAATTGTATTGTCTAGATCAAACAAAGCGAGGCGGCATTTCATATCTCTGAGAATCCGAAACCAATAACAAGCTTTAACGAGACTAGTATAACGTTTCTGTCCGCTGCGGTTAGCCCAAAGGGCAAATAAATCCCGCGCTCGTATCCCTTAAATAATTCTAACTTACTGATAACAATGTATTTATATGCTTTCATTGGTAATCTTCCCATTGAACAAATTTGATTGACTGTGAAACAATAGGTCCAACTGCGTGTCGTAAGGAAAGGGAAATGATTGATTCAGAGGGTTATCGTCCAAACGTCGGAATAGTCATTTGCAACCGCAAAGGCCAGTTGCTTTGGGCGAAGCGTGTTGGTCAGAGCGCTTGGCAGTTTCCGCAGGGTGGAATTGACGAAGATGAGACTATTGAACAGGCGCTATTTAGGGAACTTGAAGAGGAAGTAGGTCTGCAGGCTAATGATGTAACTGTGTTGCATCAGACGAAAGAATGGCTTTACTACGAACTTCCGAAAAATTATGTGCGTTTCCATAACGACCACCCTTGCATCGGCCAAAAGCAGAAATGGTTTTTGCTGGGGCTCGAATCGGAGGAAAGTCGAGTTGAACTGGATAAATCAGATGAGCCTGAATTCGACGATTGGCGGTGGGTGAGCTACTGGTATCCAGTCAGCCATGTGATTAAATTTAAGCGCGATGTCTACCGAAGAGCGTTGAACGAATTACTGGTCCCGCTTGAACAGTATGTAAAGTAGCAGGCTAAACGATTCAAAATCAGAAGGGTGTCGCAACGCGCAGGTGGCGGTATTGGTTAAACTCGTTGAAACTGCTACTAGAGGCTAAAAATTAGGAAATATGCTCGAGCAATTACGGGATATAGTTCAGCAGGTTAATTCCGCAAGAGACTTACAGTCCGCGTTGGACATAATTGTGTTTCGCGTGCGCGAAGTAATGGCAACGCAAGTTTGCTCGGTTTATCTTCTAGATAAGGATATGAACGCTCATGTGTTAATGGCATCTAAAGGCCTGAACAAAGAGGCCGTTGGCCATGTGAGTCTTGAGATTGGTGAGGGTCTCGTTGGGCTTGTCGCAAAGCACGCTGAACCGATAAACCTAGAGGACGCTGCTACGCATCCGAGCTTTCATTATATCCAAGAAACTGGGGAGGAGAGCTTTCGCTCCTTTCTCGGTGTGCCAATTATTCATCATCGAAGTGTTCTGGGAGTGGTGGTTGTTCAGCACGAGCAAGAGCGACGATTCGATGAAGGAGAGGAAGCTTTTCTGGTTACCCTTTCTGCACAGCTCGCCGGGGTCATCGCCTCAGCTGAAGCAACTGGGGCAATCGCAGGCATAAGCCCGTCTGGACAGAAGATCTCAGACACAGTTTTTGCTGGTGTGCCGGGTGCATCCGGTGTTGCTATCGGTGAAATGGTGGTTGTTTTTCCAAAAGCCAATTTGTATCAGGTTCCGATCAGGCCGGCGCGTGATATTGAAAAGGAAATTAAGTGCCTTCGTGATGCCCTAAATAGAGTGCGTGAGGATATGCGCGATATTTATGAGCGCCTGGCCGGACAAGTGGCCGAAGAGGAGCGACAGCTCTTCGATGTCTATCTTCACATGCTCGATGACGATGCGTTGGGCAAGGAAGTTCTGGAGAGGATTAAAGGTGGACGCTGGGCGCAGGGTGCTCTCGCTGAAGTTGCTTTGGAGCATATTCGTAGTTTCGAAATGATGCCGGATGATTACCTACGTGAGCGTGCGGTCGACATAAAAGACCTGTGTAGCCGTGTACTGTATTATTTACAGCAAGGAGAGGAAGTACATGCAGAGTATTCTGAGAACACTATATTGGTCGGCGAGGAGGTGACGCCGGCAATGCTAGCTGAAGTGCCCGAAAACAAGCTTAAGGGCATTGTTTCATTGAAGGGTTCTAGTAACTCGCATGTGGCCATTTTGGCACGAACGATGGGAATCCCAACAGTCATGGGGGTAGTGGATCTTCCAATCATTCAGCTAGATGGGAAAAAGGTAATTTTGGACGGGTACAGGGGAGAGCTTATCGGTAATCCGTCCGAGATCGTGCGGCAGCGATATGAAAGCATGATCAAAGAACAGGCGGAGTTGATTGCAGGCCTTGAGGAGCTCAAAGACCTACCCTGCATTACGGCAGATGAGCACCGTGTTCATTTGTGGGTGAATACTGGGCTAATCTCTGATGTTGCGCGATCTCTTGATCAAGGCGCTGAGGGCGTTGGGCTTTTTAGAACGGAAGTTCCATTCCTTCTAAGTGAGCGTTTTCCCAGTGAGCATGAGCAGGCAGAGATCTACCGGGAGCAGCTAGAAGCGTTTTCTCCGATGCCGGTTACGATGAGAACTCTAGACATAGGTGGAGACAAATCTTTGTCTTATTTTCCAATCGAAGAAGAAAACCCTTTTCTGGGGTGGCGTGGAATCAGGGTGACTCTGGACCATCCTGAGATCTTTACAGCTCAAATAAGAGCTATGATGAGAGCGAGCGCGGGATTGAAAAACCTCCAAGTCATGTTGCCTATGGTTAGTAATGTAAATGAAGTGAATTCGGCTACTCAGCTAATCAAAAGGGCTTACAGAGAAATTGTTCAGGAAGGCCTGTCTATTGAGTATCCACCAGTCGGGGTGATGATTGAATTGCCGGCCGCGGTTTATCAGACCAAAGCGCTCGCATCTCTGGTAGATTTTGTGTCTATCGGAAGCAATGACCTCACCCAGTATCTTTTGGCGGTAGACCGCAATAATCCGCGCGTGGCAAGTTTATACAGCGCTTTCCATCCAGCGGTATTGAGTGCTCTTCATCATGTTGTTCGTGAAGCACAAGAGGTTGGAAAACAAGTGAGTATCTGTGGCGAGATGGCAGGAGATCCGGGCGCAGCCGTTCTGCTCATGGCCATGGGATTTGATGTTCTTTCAATGAACGCGGCATCTCTGCCTAAAGTCAAATCAGTAATACGGAGCATTAGTAAAGATGCAGCGCAGGAATTGCTTGAGCAAGTGTTGCAAATGGATGACGCTAAGATGATTAGAAGCGCGGTCGATCTGACTCTATACAACGCGGGTGTTGACCGTCTGTTGA
The DNA here is from genome assembly GCA_002719575.1 of Gammaproteobacteria bacterium. GTDB lineage: Bacteria > Pseudomonadota > Gammaproteobacteria > Pseudomonadales > Pseudohongiellaceae > UBA9145. The sequence goes on from PBHS01000015.1 coordinate 16,749, forward strand.
GATCTTCACACACCAGTTAGCATATTTTAACGCTGTAGCTGCAATGGTTAGCCCGGCAATAAGATTCCTGCGCGTTACTGGCATTTTAGAGCTCGTTTAAGGTTTGCTTGCTTGAGCGAGCAACGCAACGACGCCCTGTGGTCAAGGCTGTTGAGTAAAGGTCCCTGAATTTGCTTTCAAACGCTGAATAAATGTTGCAAACAGAACCCGCCCATATTGATTGATAATCCATTCCCTTGCAGTTCACCATCAGCTCGCTGGCAGTAAACCACAGTTCGGATTAAGTAGTTGGTCGGGGGAAAATGCCGTTGTGNAAAACTCTTCGCCAGTTTCTTTATTTCCACGATTCACTTTTGGCTGATCGCTATCTNGCAATTTCTTGGAAGAAAATAAACTCTAATCTGGATGCTTTGACGATATTCTGTGAATTGTGGGCGGAGTAGAGGGAGCCATCGCCACTTGGTAGCAGATCGAACCAATCAAGCTCATGAAAATCAGACTGAATTGACTCGCAGTGTAGCGATAGCGGGTTGCTGCTATTGAGAAAGTTTCTGACTAGTTCGCCTCTTGACTTGAGTTGCTACTAGGTCTGCTTAAAGCCGCGCATGTTGGTGACACCGGCCAATGGAGATTCATTTTGTAGGCAAGCAGAATAAGAAAAACAACGCATCGTTCTCTTTGATATTATTAATTCTGAATCTCGGGGGACTTAGATTGGCACAATCTTGTTATACTCTTTACCTGATTCCTCAAGTATATTGTTGTGTCTAATGCTGACCTACCCTCAGATTGATCCTGTCGCGATTAGCCTTGGGCCAATAAGCGTTCATTGGTATGGCATCATGTATATCGTCGCTTTCGGCGGAGCCTGGGTTTTCGCGACTTACCGGGCGTCCCAGGTCGCAGACGCATGGACTCCTGAACAAATTTCCGACCTTATCTTTTATGGCGCGCTGGGAGCAGTCATCGGTGGCCGGATAGGGTCTGTGTTCTTTTATAACTTTGGGCGATTGCTCGAAGACCCACTCTGGATATTTAAAGTTTGGGAGGGAGGAATGTCCTTCCACGGCGGGTTTCTGGGGGTTTTGCTTGCACTGCTTCTCTATACCCGCCGTATCAACAAAGACTACTGGAGGACAATCGATTTCATTGCGCCGCTGGTGCCATTTGGCCTTGGCGCAGGGCGCATTGGAAACTTCATTGGTGGTGAACTTTGGGGTAAGCCGACGAATGTTGCGTGGGGCATGGTGTTCCCCCATGTAGATCAATTGGCCCGACACCCATCGCAATTGTATGAATTTGCCTTGGAAGGTGTTGTGCTGTTTGTAATCGTTTGGATGTTTTCCTCTAAACCACGTCCTCGCTTTGCTGTCTCAGGGGTTTTCGCTTATGGGTACGGCAGTCTTCGGTTTTTTATCGAGTTTTTTCGTGAGCCAGATTCTCATCTTGGTTATCTCGCTTTTGATTGGTTTACGATGGGACAGCTATTGTCGACGCCTTTGATTTTCGTTGGACTCTGGTTTCTCTTTTTGGCATATAGACGACCAGTCAGGCCGACTATTCATTAGACGATCAGGAGACTGGCATGCATCAGTATCTCGCGCTTTGCAGGCGGATTGCAGACGAAGGCACTTGGATAGAAAATGAGCGAACCGGGAAGAGATGCTTGACGGTAATCAATGCGGACTTGTCTTATGATGTAGGAGGGAACAAATTTCCTATTATCACGACGCGTAAGAGCTATTGGAAAGCTGCTATTGCTGAACTAATTGGTTACCTTAGGGGTTACGACAGCGCCGCAGAGTTTCGCAGACTGGGCACAAAATCGTGGGATGCTAATGCCAATCTAAATGAGTCCTGGTTAAACAATCCAGCGCGTAAAGGCGAGGATGACATGGGTAGGGTCTATGGTGTTCAAGGCAGGCGCTGGTTGAAACCTGATGGAAAGTCCGTGGATCAGCTCCGGAAGATTGTGAACAATCTGAAGAAAGGACTCGATGATCGCGGTGAAATTATGACCTTCTACAATCCAGGCGAATTTGACTTGGGCTGCCTGCGGCCATGTATGCACACGCATAACTTCTCATTGGTGGGTGAAACTCTGTTTCTGACAAGCTACCAGCGCTCCTGTGACGTTCCCCTAGGGCTTAATTTTAACCAGATTCAGGTTTTTACCCTGTTGGCGCTGGTAGCACAGATTACAGGCAAGACAGCAGGTCAGGCTTACCATAAAATTGTCAATGCCCATATTTATGAAGACCAGCTTGACCTCATGAAGTCGGTGCAGCTCAAGCGTGAGCCATTCGATTCTCCTAAGCTTAAGATCAATCCAAGCATTAAGTCGCTGGAGGATTTAGAAACCTGGGTGACTCTGAATGATTTTGAAGTGTTGGGTTATCAGTACCATGAACCTATTGCTTACCCGTTTTCAGTGTAAGCCCGTTGACCCTCTCAGCAGTGGACGCAACATATGAAGATTTCTCTGATATGCGCTATGGCCACTAACGGCGTGATAGGAAAAAAAAATGGTCTGCCTTGGCACCTGCCTGAAGACCTGCGTTATTTCAAAGCAACCACGATGGGTCATCCCATCATCATGGGCAGAAAGACTTGGGAGTCGATCGGCCGTCCGCTGGCGGGTCGAACCAACATTGTGGTGACAGGCAACTCGTCTTATCAGGCAGAAGGAGCTCGGTTAGTCTACTCTTTTGAAGAGGCTGTTCAGCTGGCGCGATCGCTCGCTGAGATTGATGGCTCTTTAGAAGCATTCGTGATTGGTGGTGCTGCGCTCTACGCAGCAGCTATGCCAGTAGCTACACGGTTTCATCTGACAAGAGTACATGCTGAAGTGGATGGTGATACGGTTCTAGCGGGCTTTAAAGAGGACGAGTGGTGTGAAACGAGCCGCAAGGATTTCTTGAGCAGTGAAGCAAATCCGTTTGATTACAGTATTTGTATACTCGATAGATAGCTCTTCTTTTTTCCCTCAGCCGTTTTCTGAGAATTTTGGAATTACGCTTGGAATTGTATAGAGATACCCTTTAGGCTAACTTGGGAAAACCCAATTTCAGAAAAAGCTCTACATGGCGATCTTGAGGGCGCAGACGCAAGGTAGTTTCAGGGGTTCTTCGCTATTTTCTAAAGCTAATGATAGACGCTTTCCGAGCTTTGTCCGGCTGACTAATGACAACAATCATGCGGTTCTTCGGCTTGAGAGGCCCTCCGCCAGATAGTCAGCTATCAGCGAATTACTCGTATTTAGAGCTTGGAACACACAGTTTTGAGAGGTATAAGGATTTCATTCAGGTGATGGTGTAACTAGGTTGGGCTGATGGCCATGATTTTTTCAGGTTCGCGATTTAGGCTTGTGTAGATGTCTTGGCCACAAAATCGGTCTTAGCTGCCATAATAAAGTCGTTTACGTGCAAACCGTTTACTTGGTGTGTCCACCAATATACGGTGACCTTTCCCCATTCGGTCTTTATGGTGGGATGGTGGTCCTCTCGCTCCGCCAGATTGGCTACCTTGTAGGTAAACCCGAACGCGTCACTGAACTTGATAAAGTGGAAGTCTCTGACGAGCTTTTCAACGCCATCATGGAACTGTCGCCTCCAAGCAGGAATGCTCAAAGATAAAGAATCGGCTTCGTCCTCGCTGATCGCGCGAGCGCCAAGCCTGCAAGGTTCACAATGTCTTTTGTAAAGCTCTTTCATCTCTAATTTTCCGAAGTAAAATCTTAGATCCGCTACAATTACAGGGGCAACGGTAGTAAACACCAGTTCATTCGTCAATGAACTCTGAAATCAAACTGTTCAACACGCTGAATCCCCGGGGTGTCGTCTGCACTATTGCCCCGTTCCTCTTGAGCAAGCTCATCTTACACAGTGATTCTACCTTCTTCGCGATATGGCCAAAACTAAGTCCAGTTCTGGCTTCGTACTCGCGAACGCAAAACCCACCCACTAGCCGTAAACTATTCAGTAAAAACTCTAGGCTTCTTTCCTCCGGAGGGACTGGGCTTACTTCCGCGATGCGTGATAACTCACTGGCCAGATAGTGAGCGGGCTGCTTCTTTTTACGAGTTCTCTTGATGAGACCAGCATTCGGATAGCTTAGTTTTCCGTGAGCGCCTGCGCCAATGCCCAGATAGTCTCCAAACAACCAGTAATTGAGATTGTGCTGTGATTGATATCCCAGTTGACTATAGGCTGATACCTCATAGCGCTGAAAGCCGGCCTCAGTTATCAACTGTATTCCCGAATCCTGCATCTCGATTAGGTAGTCATCGTCCGGCAAAGGTGGCGGTTGTGCGTAGAACTCAGTATTAGGCTCGATAGTTAGTTGATACCAACTTAAATGGGTGGGTCCAAGGCTAAAGGCTTTTCTTAGGTCTTTGAGTGCATCTTCGATCGATTGGCCTGGCAGGCCGTGCATCAGATCCAGATTAAAGTTTTCGAACCCCGCGGCAAGACAGTGTTCAACGGCTCTTTCGGCTTCCGCTCCTGAATGAATTCGGCCAAGCGTGGCTAGATATCTTGAATGAAAACTCTGAATGCCAATTGACAATCGATTGATGCCTGCCATTCTGTAGTCTCTGAATCTTTCTGCTTCTGCTGCGCCTGGGTTTACCTCNAGCGTGATCTCAGCGCCGCGCTNNATACCGAATTTTTTCCTTATGTANTCCAGCAACTGCTCGTAGGCACTNGCGCTGAATAAGTTGGGCGTGCCTCCTCCGATGAANACNGAGTGAAATCCGTNGGAGTAGGGANTNTCNAGNGANTCTATGTCAGAGTCTAAATCCTGGCACAAAGCATTTACGTATTCCCGCTCCGGTAGCTTGNAAGTGACATTATGTGCATTAAAATCACAGTAGGGGCATCTGCGCAAACACCAGGGAATGTGGATGTACAGGCTTAGGGGAGGCTGCTCCAGCATGTCAGTAATTTTTGCAGTGCTTGGCCACGGTGACTGATAGCATCTTTAACCTCTTGGGGAAGTTCGGCAGAAGAGCACTGGTGGGTAGGTACGTAAAAGATAGGATCATAGCCGAAGCCATTGCTTCCAGAAGCCTCAGTCAGAATACGTCCTTCCCAGGTGCCCTGGCATATCAGCGGCACAGGATCAGTCGCATGCCTCAAGTAGACAATGATGCATCGAAATCTCGCAGTGCGTTCATTTTCGGTAAAATTTTTAAGCGCTTTCAGGAGCCTTCTATTGTTTGCTTCATCGGCCCCATCGCCCGTAACTCCCGAATATCTGGCAGAGTAGATGCCCGGCTCGCCGTTTAGCGCGTCAACCTCAATGCCAGAGTCGTCAGCAACACTGGGAAGCCCGGTCACATCGCAGGCATGTCTTGCCTTGATAATTGCATTCTCTACGAAGCTGAGTCCAGTCTCTTCTGCATCAGCCACACCGAATTCGGACTGTGGCAGCAATTCGACTTCTCTTTGCTGTAATAATTGCTGTAATTCTCTGAGCTTGCCCTTGTTACTGCTGGCTAAAACGACGCGGTTGGCTACCATGGGTTCACTTCCGTGCTATGTGGTAGATTGCTATTTCTCCGAGGAAATTGGGCCAGGCTCGCATCGCCCATCTTCCTTGATGCTTTGAGTCAACCACTGTCCGTGTGAGAATTTTAATCTGACTCTCACAGCAAAGAGTGTCGAAATCCTTCACCGTGCAGAAGTGGATATTTGGAGTCTCGTACCACTGATGTGGCATGAATTTGCTGACAGGCATTCTGCCTTTTAGTGTAAGGTCAATACGGCTTTTCCAATTGCCGAAATTAGGAAAAGTGACGATTCCGTAGTTTCCCACACGTAGCATTTCATCCAGCAAGTTGTGAGGGTTGCTCAGCGCCTGAAGTGTTTGGGTGAGGAGCACAGTATCAAAGCTGTTTGACTGAAAATTACCCAAGCCATCATCCATATTCTGTTCAATGACATTAACCCCACTAGCAATACACTTCTCTATATTGGCGGCGTCGATTTCTAACCCGATCGAGGAAACGTTCTTAGCTGAGTTAAGGTAGGAGAGCAGGCTGCCATCACCACAACCAAGGTCCAGCACTCGGCTACCTGGTTCGATCCATTGCTGAATAATCTCGAGATCAGGTCGCACTGTCAATAATCTCCGTATGCGCATGTTTCAGATATGCCCTTAATGCATTGATGTATCTTGGTATGGGCAAGAGGAATGCGTCATGGCCGTGATCAGCGTCGACTTCTAAATAGGTTACTTCCTTACCTGCTTTAAGCAGATCATTGACTATTTCCCGTGAGCGCTCAGGCGGGAAGCGCCAATCCGTGCTGAAGGAAATAATCAGAAACTTACAATTGGCATTCTTAAGAGCCGCGCTAAAGTCACCATCGAAATCTACTGACGGATCAAAATAGTCGAGAGCCTTCGTCATCAGAAGATAAGTATTGGCGTCAAAATTCTCGGAAAACCGTTCCCCTTGATAGTGCAGATAACTTTCTACTTGAAAATCCACATTGAAGCCAAAGCTCAGCTTTCCGCTGCGCAGATCTCGGCCAAAGTTGGTGGAACTAGTTTCAAAGTTGGAGTCGGCCCGACCAAACTTTTCTCTCATCGCAGAATCTGAGAGATAGGTGATATGACCTACCATGCGCGCCAGCATTAATCCCAGCTTGGGATAGGTGTTCGCTTCAAGATAGTGCCCATCGTGGAAATTGGGATCATTGATAATCGAGTGCCTGGCCACCTCGTTGAAGGCAATGTTCTGTGCGGATAGCTTCGGTGCTGCTGCGATACAGATGGCATGGCGCAATCTTTCGGGATAACTTACTGCCCAGCGCAGTACCTGCATTCCCCCAAGACTCCCACCGACGACTGCTGCCCATTGCTTGATGCCGAGCCGATCTGACAGCATTACCTGACTTTTAACCCAATCTCGGACGGTGACGACCGGAAAGTCAGGCCCATAAACTTTCCCTGTCTCTGGGTTAAGGGCAGTAGGCCCGCTGCTGCCAGCGCAGCCGCCGAGATTATTGAGTGCTACAACAAAAAAAAGGTTTGTATCGATAGCTTTTCCCGGGCCGATACAGTGATTCCACCATCCAGGCTTGGTATCACTCTTGCTATGGAACCCGGCCGCATGGTGATCGCCGCTCAGGGCATGACAGATTAGGACGGCATTGCTTCTGTCTTCATTAAGCTCACCATATGTTTCAATCATCAGGTCGAAGCCATTGAGGGTCTTTCCGCTTCGAAGGGTCAAGTCCTCGCCAAAATGGACGCACCTTGGGGATACGATCCCTACAGAGTCTGTAAGAGGTTCTTCAGACATACCAAAATTTCACAAGAGATGCAGATTTTCATTGCGTTCACCCGCCGGCCCAATCGCATCAGATGCCAATGACAACAGCAGCAACTTGTTCACTGATTCCAAAAGTCTGTACAAGCAAATTCTGTATGAAACCAATAACGATAAAGATAAAGATCGGAGAGAAGTCCAGGCCGCCCATTGAGGGGATTACCTTTCGTATGGGTCCGAGGACGGGATCTGTTAGCTGCCAGACCAGTTGCAATAATGGATGGGGGTTCATATTCCCGGAGAACATCATTACAAATGACATTATTATCGACCCGATTATCGCGTAGTAATAGATGTTTATGACGAAGTAGAGTGTCCCAACTACTGCCCAGGTAATGATAAAGCCAAACGAAGGGATACTCCCTCCGTACAAGAGAATCATTATGCATATCGCTAGTGCTTCCACCACAACGGCAAGGATAAGGCTGCTGAAGTCGATTCCGCGGTAACCTGGGACAAAACTGCGGAAGATTCTCACCAATGGATCAGTAAGCCTGACCACAGCCTGAGAGACCGGGTTGTAGAAATCCGCGCGGGCGATCTGCAGAAGAAACCTCAGTAACAGTGCGAGCAGATAAATGCCGCCCACTGCGTTAACCACTAGCGCGCTTGAACTGCCAAGTACTCCCATAAATTTGTCTCTTCCTATATCAGACCCAATCAGCTTTTAGCAAGTTGTCTCGATCGATCGCGTGCAGCAGTTAGTGCTTTTTGCACTAATTCACGCAAGCCACCGGATTCAAACTGTATGATCGCTTGTTCTGTTGTGCCACCTGGAGAAGTGACTTTTCGCCGCAGCTCGCCAATAGAGTCACTACTTCTGTTAGCTAGCTCGCAAGCGCCAACCGCAGTTTGTAGACATAATATTTTGGCTATGTCATCTGGCAGACCCATATCTCTGGCCGCCTCTTCCATCGCTTCNAGGAATAAAAAGTAATACGCAGGACCACTGCCNGAAACCGCAGTCACTGCATCAATGGCCTGCTCAGTATCTACCCANACAGCAATACCTACTGCTGCCATCAAATCACTGGCGAGTGTCCTTTGGCTGTCGCTGGTGTTTTTATTGGCAATCATTCCTGAAACGCCCTTACCGATCAAAGCCGGGGTATTCGGCATACATCGCACAACCGCAATATCGCTGCCTAACCAGGATTCTATTCTGGCTAGAGTAATTCCGGCAGCAACAGAGACGACCAGCTTAGCCCGTGAAAAAAGATGGATTTCCTGGCATAGTTTTGCAAGCACTTGAGGCTTAACTGCGAGGACTATGACATCCGCTGTATCCACCAGTTCCTGGTTGGAAGCGACTCGGATACCAACCTCTCGCCTCAAACGTTCGACCTTGGAATTATCTATATCCGAAGCAATGATTGACTCGGGCTCGAGTCCCTGTGCAAGTAAGCCATTGATTAGGCTACTGGCCATGTTGCCTGCGCCGATAAATCCGATGCAAAGGTTTTTCAATGTCAGTCTCAATCCGGTCTATTGCCGCTTCGGTGTCTAAATTCTAGCTTATTCAGCCTAGCAAGGATAATCCTGCAAAGCCGGAAGCTTTCATGTTTTATGAGCGTCTCGGTCCGAAAAGCGCGGTGCCGAGCCGGATCATGGTTGAACCNTGCATTATTGCNGGGCCATAGTCATCGGACATACCCATTGAGAGCGTGTCCATACTGCTATGTTTTGCTCTTAGTGCGTCGAAGAGACGCGATAGAGCCATGAAGTTTTCAATCTGCGTGGATCTTTTGTCGGTGGGTGCAGGGATCGCCATAAGTCCTCGTAAATCGACATTGGGAAGACTTTCAGTCAGTTCACATAGTTCCGCCGCGCTTTCCGCAGTAATACCAGATTTCGTTGCTTCACCGGACAAATTAACCTGTACGCAGATGTTAAGCCGCTTCAGATGAGTTGGCCGCTGTTCACTCAACCGTTTGGCAATCTTGCTGCGGTCAACACTGTGAACCCAGTCAAAATTTTCCGAGATCCCTCTAGTCTTGTTTGACTGGATGGGCCCGATAAAGTGCCATGTTAAATTAGTTAAATCTGCCAGCTGCCTCTGCTTTTCCATCGCCTCCTGAAGGTAGTTCTCGCCAAAATCTATCAGGCCTGCTGCTGCAGCTTCACGAATCTTTTCAGTGGACTGGCGTTTGCTCACACCAAGCAAAGTAACGCTGCCCTTCGGTCTTCCATTTTGTCGTTCAAGCTCCAAAATTTTCTTTTTTGCAGCAAGGATTTTGTCTTCTACACCGTTCATCGGTTTCACCTGTTATTCAAATTACAAGCCCCGGGCCTTTTGCTAAAGATATCGTACCATAGGCCAAGGGATGATTTTTGGCCGGGGACTCCACGCAGGCATCTATCATAAAGGAATGCCGCCCTCTGGGTGTCGCTGCGCCTGCTAGTGTCTTCGTAATTGTTTAGACTTGTTTGTGACTTATGTTGGACTGTAGTTTTTTCTAAGACTTACTTATCTATTAAAACTTATTAAGAAATAAGCTTTCACGGACACAATAAAGAATCATATTTTTAGCGTTAAGTAGGGCNCCTCAAACCTGACCACCANTGTGGGTAAATAGCCGCTAGCTCGAGTGNGCGGAGAAATACGTTGCATTAATTTTCCGGAGATGAGCGGTAAGCACGCTCATCTCTTCGTACATGAAATCATGGATTATGAGTACCGAAAGGGGTTCAAGGATTTTTGGAAGCTGATGAGGTTCGAATACTGCCACAGTGCTGAATCTATGCCTGCATTTCAGGCTTTTTTGGTGAGGGCATACAAAGTCTTGTTCCATGCTTTGAAGATCTTCTGAACGATGGGCGAGTCGCGAGAGGAGTGACAAGTTTGCACTACCGGGAAAACGATCTACTGTCCTAGGTGTCTGTGCGGCCGATTGTCTAAAGCAAGGACCCCATTCGCTCGGTTAAAGGATTTTCGGTGCCGATTGCTGCATTTTTCTGGGCTTAATCGGCGGCCTGCTGTGATTGAGCGAGCCCGGAAAACCAATTCTCTAGAATTATCTGTGCCGAGACATCATCGATTCCCGCTTTTTTAGACTTACTCCCGGTCTCTTCGAAAATTTTTTCAATAGCAGCTTTAGAGGAAAGTCTTTCATCCATGCCATAGCAAGGAAGGTGGAACCGCCCATATAACCGTTTGGCAAATTTTACTGATCGTANCAATAGTTCGCTTTCAGTGCCGTCAAGATTATAGGGAAGCCCGACGATGAGCGCGTTGGGCTCCCATTCTTTAACCAACCGAGCAATTCGAGCCCAGTCAGGTATTCCATCTTTCGCCTTGAGTACGCAAACAGGGCGGGCCGTGCCAGTCAGGCTTTGGCCGAATGCAACGCCAATCCGCTGGGTACCAAAGTCAAACGCAAGAGCGGCAAGATTGCTGGTTGGATATGCTGGAAAATTCTTGAGCGACATTTGTATCTTCAGGAATGTCCGGCTGCTGGAGACAGACACCCAAGGTCAACGCCTAATATCGCTGCCGCCTCCTTGGATTTGCTGCCGTAGTCATCCGAAAAAATCAGATTATGTTGAGCCGGAGCAGTGAGCCAGGCATTCTCGCTGATTTCTTTCTCCAGCTGGCCGGGTTCCCAACCTGCGCANCCCAAGGCGATGAGATAATTCGAAGGTCCACGACCGTCGGCGATATCTTGGAGGATCGTTCTGGACGTGCATACCGAAATTTCTGAAGTAATGGNAATTGAGGAGTCCCATTGTTCCTGGGCATCATGAACGATAAACCCTTTGTCTCTTTCCACTGGCCCCCCGGCTAGAATACGTTGATCAGTAAATCGGCTGTNCCGCAAATCACACGTAATATCAAGCTGGTTGAAAATATCGATAATGCTGGCGCTCAGTGGTTTATTGATTACGATACCCAGAGCCCCTCGTTCGTCATGTTTGCAAAGATAGGTCACCGTATTGGCNAAATAGGAATTGGCTAAATGTGGCATGGCTATCAAAAATTGATGCCCNAGGAAATGACTTTCATTAACCATTTGGACTGGATACTCGATGGGCGGGGACTAGTAGCTGCTAAGCCTATTGCCTTCATGAAATCGAAAGGTTCGTATTATTTCAAGTATATCAGCTTCAACTTTCAATTCCTCCGGGAAGGGCTCGAATGGCGCAGCCAAATTAACAATGTCTAAAGCGGCCTGATCGAGTAAAGATTGGCCAGAAGACTGTAAAATCCGCGTTTCACTGATCTGACCCGAGGCGTTGATAGAAATCAGCATCCTTACATTGCCGAAGATCTGCTGTTGGCGCGCTTGAATTGGGTAGTTGATGTTTCCAACAGCCTCGACGCGAAGTCGCCATGAATCTAGGTATCTTGCTTCATGGCTCTTTCTGGCTGAAGCAGAGGAAATTGTGTATCGGCGAGGCTGTTTGGCGAGAGCTTGCTTTTGGAAATCGAGTTGCGCTTGAAGGCTGGCTATAGCGAGGCTGAGGTCTTCAGCGCTGGACTGCTCAGACATTGCTTGACTGTCTTCAACTTCAGTCTTGTCTTGTTTTTGAGCCACAGCTTGCTCACCGTTTTTTGAGGAGAGTGCAGTGAAGCCAGGTTGTTCCGGCTTATCGTTCAACAGATGCGCTTCAGGGGTGGGGAGTACTTCATTGATCTTGTTGTCATTAACATCTGACGTAAATGGTGTGACTGGAGCGGCAGATTCATTCTGTGAGCCGCTCCCAGTCTGATTTTCTTGCGCGATAAAGTCAGCGTAATCAGGGCGCATTTTACTGCGGTATTGGGCTATTGTGACCTCTATGCTTGACTCACCCTTTATATCTTCAAAGTANGTGAAACCCACCNCGAAAATGAGCATGACATGTGCGCATGCAGACAAGAAAACCAAGAACTTGAATCTCTCTGAGGAAAGTTCTCCGTCAGCCTCGGACACTGCTATCCCGCCTTGAGTGCAATTTTTGTTCGATGGTATTCATCAGGTCGCCGGCGATGTCCAGACCGAATGCGGCATCAATCTCTCGAAGACAGGTCGGGCTGGTNACNTTGATCTCCGTAAGGTAATCGCCAATGATGTCAAGACCNACAAATAGAAGNCCTTTTTCTTTCAATNCGCTTGAGACTTGTTNGCAAATCCAAAGGTCTCGATCGGAAAGCGGTTGAGCAACGCCATTTCCTCCCGCGGCAAGGTTGCCCCTGCTTTCACCAAATGCTGGAATCCTTGCGAGTGCGTATGGGGCGGGAACACCATCAATCATCAAAACGCGCTTGTCACCTTTGGCGATGTCTGGAAGAAATTGCTGAGCCATGATCTGGCGCCTGCCATTTCTAGTTAAAGTCTCGATAATGACGCTGAGGTTGTCGTCTTTCGGCTTGGCCCTGAATATCGATGATCCGCCCATGCCGTCGAGAGGTTTATAAATCACATCATTGTGTTCCGCATGGAATGCCTTGAGTCTTATCGGGTCAGCTGATACTAAAAAAGAAGTGCAGCACTGCGGAAACATAGTCGCAAACATTTTTTCATTGCAATCTCTCAGGCTTTGTGGNTTGTTCACGACTAANGCGCCACTGCGATCAGCTTGTTCTAGTAAATAAGTGGTGTAGATATAGTCTAGATCGAACGGCGGGTCTTTTCGCATTAAAATGACGTCGAGCTCGCTTAATTTAACGTCTTCCTCAGCCCCGTACCGAAACCACTCGGTTGGATTGTCTTCCACAGTCAGCCCGCGGACTCTCGCGCGGCTGATTCCCTTGAGAGAGTAGAGATCTGACTGTGTCATATACTTTAAAGACCAGCCTTTCCGTTGGGCCGCCAGGAGCATGGCAAGGGTGGTGTCCTTCTTAACGTTGATGGACTCAATGGGGTCCATGACGATACCGATCTTTAAGGTCATAGGATTTCTCGCGATCGCTCCTTTTTGGAGCGTGCTGTCGGAAAGTCGCTCCCCCAGAGAATCGGGATCGCCCACTTGCGGGTTTAACGCTTCAAGAGCTCTGATTTAAAAAACTGCCCAAAGACTGCGCTTATTTTCCGAAATTTTACCGAAACAGTCTATAATAACGGTTTACATAGCTTGGAGCCGACTTTGAGGTCTGTGGCTTTTTGTTGGGGCATAGCAGGAGTGCTGCTGCTTTTAATATTCGCGGTCTATCGGCTGGCGCCCATGGCGCTCGACCTGACAGAGCACAAACTGAGTGTCGTGCAATGGCTTGCTCTTGGCTTCAGCATCATCTACATGGCGTATGCTGAAGGATATCGAGGTTTTCATAAGGCGTTTGCACCGAGGGTGGTCGNACGCGCTATTTACCTAAAAAGTCGCCCTGAACCACTGCACATTATTTTTGCGCCTCTTTACTGCATGGGATATATACATGCCACACGCCGGCGACAGGTTTTTTCCATCGGTCTGACTCTGGTTATCATTTGCTTCATCCTCATTGCGCGAACTCTTTCGCAGCCTTGGCGAGGAATTCTCGACGCTGGTGTTGTGGTGGGATTGAGTTTAGGCATCATTTCTATTTGCTATTTCTTGATTATCGCAAAAATAAACCCGAGTGCATTGGACATTTCAGCGGAAGTTCCCGAAGATTCTGCTGTCCCGAAGAGTAAGTCAGAGGGGATAAAGGCATCATGAGCCGAACGTTCGGAGCCAAAGGAATTCAAAGTCTAGCGATTGTAGTGACTTACTTTCCTGAAACGCCTGCGTTACTCAAGCTGCTCAGCCAGTTGAACAAGGAAACGGACTTCATTGTCATAGACAATGGCACTCCTGACATTCATAAATTGATAGAGTCGATANAGGTCTACGAGAGATGTATCGAACTCCGCCAATTGGAGGAGAATGTTGGACTGGCCAAAGCACTTAACNTTGGCATCGAAGAGGCTCGGTCACTTGGCAGTGACTATGTGTTCCTTTTCGATCAGGATAGCAGCCTGTGTGATAAGTTCGTAACTCGCATGATCTCTGCCTGCCGTGATGCAGAACAGCTTAGTGTCGATGGTATAGCTGCTGTTGGTCCAAGAATAATTAATCCACAGACAAATCGCCAGACTCCCTTCAAATTGTTCAACCGGTTTTTCTTGCGCACGGACAGGCCATTCAACGGATCGAACACCCACTTTCTGGTGGATTTCCTGATTACCTCAGGCACGCTGCTGGTGCTTGAGCGTCTCCAGCACGTCGGGTATATGAAAGAGAGCTACTTTATCGATAATGTCGATCTTGAATGGTGCTTTCGAGCTANATCACTTGGCTTTGATCTNGTCGGGACTGATGATGCTGTTCTGTATCATGCGGTTGGAGAGCGCAGTGGCAACCCTTTGGTACGTGCGGGCTTGATGGCGCAACATAACCCTTCGCGAACTTATTATTCTAGCCGTAATCGGATGCATTTATATCGACGAAGCTACTCACCGCTGGGTTGGAAGCTGCGTGATCGCGTTAGGTTTCTCATTAAGGCAAGCTGGCTGGTGACTTTTTCACAGGATCGCAGACTGTACTGGCAAAATATTCGTGCTGGAATCAGCGATGCTAAGCTGATGAACTGATATTTATGACTGAGCACGCTCGAATGGCAGTCTTGCTGTCAACGTTCAATGGGGAAGATTTTTTGAATGCGCAGCTGGACTCAATTCTTTATCAAAGNTTTACTCAATTNGTTATTGTGGTGCGCGACGATTGTTCCAATGACAGTACGCCTAGCATCCTGAATCGATATGCGACTGACCATCCAGGCCGATTCTTCATATTACCTTACGATTCCGTCAATCTGGGAGCAAAAGCCAGTTTTGCGGCGCTNGTGCAATATGTTCTAGAACATAAGAGCGAACTGGGTCTGGCGCGTGCATATATGATGTTTGCCGATCAGGATGACATTTGGGCTGCAAAAAAAATAGAAATCGAATTCAACACTCTATTAAGACTTGAGCAGGAAAAAGATTATCGGGTGCCCGCATTGGTTCACAGTGACCTTGAGGTCGTTGATCATGAGGGGAAACGGATAGCGGATTCTTATATTAAGTATCAAGGGCTGCAAATTCAGCGAGACAGTTTAGTGAACCAGGTTCAGAGCAATTTGGTTACCGGATGTACGGTGCTGATCAACGAAGAGCTTGCGCTGAAGGCGTTGCCTATCCCAGAGCAAGCGATTATGCATGACTGGTGGATAGCTGTTGTCGCTGTTGCGTATGGCAGAAGAGCGTTTATTGATGAGCCGCTGGTTCGTTACAGGCAACACGGCCGCAATACGATCGGCGCGCAGCCGTTCGTTGCAGCGATCCCTTCTGCGAAGTCTCTTCGTGAGAAAATCTGTGCTTACAAAACCAACGTTCATCTGCACGCCGTGGCTGAGCAGTCGAGGGCTGTGTTGCGGTGGCACAGACGTGCACTCAATTTTCGTCAGCGCCTTGGGTTGCGCTTGGTGGGATGTCTCGTTGTTCGTTCAGGGTTGTTGCAGAGTCTGCTATTTCGACTCTCCAGATACTTCTGAGCGTTACGCGCCAACACTGCGGCCCTTTGCTGGTCGGCCGACCGCTGAGAAAAGTGCTTGTCTAAATGCCTCTTCTGAGCAATCCCTTTTGACGGCACTATAGCCGCCCTCTTGGAGTTTTGCCCATAATTCCGGGCTCCGATACAGCCGCAAACACTGCTCGGCAAACTTAATGCCGCTTTCTGCAACCAGCACTTCGCAGTCGTGATACCAGGAGAGCTGACCTGCCAGTAGTGGAGTCACTACTGATGGGATACCGTTGGCCGCCGCCTCATGTACTTTGTGAGGAATCCCAGCAGCGAAGCGTGTCGGTGCGATAAAAACGCGGCACGTGTCATAGAAGGACTCGATACTGGCTAGTTGACCCTTGAATATGACGCTCTCGTCAGTGATCTTGTTTAGTGATGGAGCAGAATTGTCGCCGACTACTAGAAGCTGGATCGTCGGTTCTGCCGATTTGATTTTCGGCCAACATTGTTGGACGAACCAAACAAGCGAGTCGACATTAGGTGAGTCGTCCTCTCTCAGTGCTCCGACAAACAGCAGGTCTTTTCTTGCAGCAAAGAGGTTTTCCGAAATGCGGGGGCGGATCGCATGTCCGGCCACTACCGTAGTCTTGTTCTCGTATGATCTGAAATATTCTGCTTCATGCTCAGATACGGCAATCACAGCGTCTGCCAGCCTGGCTTTGCGAATTTCCTGCTTTATCGCTTTGGTGATTTCCGTATCCGAGACTGCTTCTCCCGTCAGTCTTCTGCGCATAATGTTCCTTGGTGCAATCAAAGCTTCCGCATCGTAAATGATCCTTGTTTGCTGGGCGATTCTTGGTTCAAGCATGGCGGCCTGATTAAAGNACTCTACATTGTGGTCTCTGCTTATGATGATGCATTCAAAAAATCCGATCCTCGATTGCAAAAATTCTTGCAGTCTTCCCCTGCCGTGATCCAGCATGATTTCCAGATCAACACCAATCTGCGCCTGAATCTCCTGCCAGTCGTCGTGAGGAAATTGAAGTGGGTAGAAAGTCAATCTCACTGGCATTGCCATAAGCGTCTGGAGCAGGTGGTAACTGCGCGGGTAGCCGGAACCCAAACTAGGATAGGGCACTCTGTCATCGATAACTAGTACGTTGATCGAGCCAGCGGGCGATCTTGCCCGCAGCGGGCCGCTAGACCTGTGATCATAAAGTTGATTTAGAAAATCTCTGTGCTTCTGGCAGAACAGACGGCGATGTGCGAGCTGCAGTGCACTGGCCTTATTGATGCCTCCCGTGCTGGCGAATTCAAAATGCGTGATAACTGCTCGTGGATCATAAACTACTCGCTTTCCGTTTTTTCTGAGCCGGACACAAAAATCAGACTCCTCATAATAAGCTGGAGCAAAATTTTCGTCGAAGCCATTCAGCGAATTAAAATCGTGTTTACTAAAAAGCAGAAAAGCTCCGGAGCAGTAATCAACATCCCTTCTAAACATAAATTCAGGTCTGTTGGGATCTTCGCCACGGCCATACCCAAGGCAGGAGCCGTCCTGCCAGATTAGACTGCCTGCTTCCTGCAGACGGCCATCCAGCAANAGGANNTTGCCACCCACTGCGCCGATATCNTGCGCGCTCTCAAGCGTCTCTGTNGCATACTCNATTGCNCCATGCTCGAGGCACGCATCATTATTGAGCAGTAAAATGTAATCTGCGCTGGCCAGCTTCGCTCCCTGATTGACTGCTTTGACGAACCCTAGATTTTCTTGATTACGTAATAGTTTTGCGCCAACAATCAAGTCGAGCAGTTCATTCGTCTCGTCTGTAGATCTATTGTCTACGATGATGACCTCCGCGTCCCCAGCATGTTCAACTATTGATTCCAGGCAGAGCAGGCTCAAGTGGGCCTGATTGTAGAATATGAGCAGGATGCTCACTCTCGGGGCCTTTGAGTTGGGTAAGATAATAGGTTGCGCGCGAGCGAGAAATTCAGTCAGACGCTGTTTCGCCTCGTCAGCATAGGCCGCTTTGAGAGAGGGGGTTTGGCAGCTTGCGTCCGAGTCACAGTCTTGTAATTTAGTGTGTAGCTCGCTGGCCAAAGTGTCCGTTCGAGACCGGCGGAGCCAATTTCTTAATCTTCGCAGCGGGTAGGTTGCTCGCCAGAAAAGGCTGTTCTCAATAAGGGCATGTGCATGTTCTACTTGTTTTACGTGTGCTGTCACTTCTGCAATACGGTTTCGGAGTTGCTCTTTCTCCGATCTGAGTTGGTCTGCCAGATGCTCCGCCGAAGCAAGCCTATCCTGAAGCTGCAGATATTTATCTTCGGTGCCTTGGAGCAGCTTTTCGGTGTCTTGAAGTCGCCTTGAGACTTTTTCGAACTCCCCATCCTTACGCATTATTTCGGCNTGCAACTCTTGAATTGTCGATTCAGCTAGGCTGCTACCAATGAGCGCATTGAGTTGGCTTCCACTCCATAGATATTTCCATTTTTGATAGAGTTTGGCACGCGAAGCCCCAAGAGCAGTGTCAGGCCTGTAGCGATTTTCGCAGTTCGCTGCACTGGTCTTTGACCTCCCACCCTCGCGGTAGAATGCTGTTGTCTCGTCGACATGCCGAAAATCTCCCAGTTGCGCCAGCTGAAGCCAGAAATCCCAGTCTTCATAGATCTCCAGTTCTGGNTCAAAGCGGCAATTCCGTTGCAGGGCAGATTTTTGAAAGAGCGCGGCGTGAATNGGAATATAGTTATCGCGCATNAGCAAGANNGGATCAAAGTCCTGACTNAATCTAAGNCCAGTAGGCTCGCCGAGTTCTGTTACCTTTGCTGTGGAGCTATAGGCCAAGATCGTATTACTTTCGTCTTCGAGGGCACAGACTAGATTGCTAATATGTTCAGCTGCAATCCAGTCGTCATCATCCAGAAACAGCAAGTATTCTCCGGCGCTTGCGTCAAGACCAAGGTTAGCGGCTTCTGGGCGCGATAAGGTGTTGTCAGACCCGACTCGTTTTATAGGGTAGGGGAAGTCTGAAGGGGCTTGGCTTTGTAGATTGTTTCCGGCCGCATTGACGAGAACTACTTCGATGCAGGAATATTTCTGCCAGGCCACTGAGGCCAGTGCAACGGCGAGAGTGGGTCTGCCGACTGTTCGGCATATTACGGAGACTAATTTGTCAGTACTTTCATGACGGGTTCGACTGNCAGACATACTAGACGCTCAGTGATCCTGCGATGCGATAAAGTGCTTGCCGAATACAGCGCCCACCGCATGACCTATGAAGTCAAGAAACAGCGTGTCAAGGTTAACGTTAAAGTAGCCGCTCTTCTCGTTTCCTAAGGCAATTATCGCGAGCACATCGCCGTTGTAGATTACGGGGCATAAAGCTGTTGAAAGGATCAAGGCGCCGTTATCTCGAAACAGCTGATTGAGTGTCTCCGGTTCGAGGCTACCACAGTGCGTTCGTTTTAGTCTGAATACGTCTCTGAATTCTGTTTTGAGAAATTCTAAGCTTCGGGACCTCACAGTTGAGGCAATGTCCAGTCTCTCACTCTCCACAACGATTAGCTCGCAGGCATCTACGTTGGCATGATTTGCAAGGTGATCGTGAGCAATCTCTGCAATTTCAGTCGCATTTTCCGCTTTAAGTAACGCGAGCACGAGACTCTGCGCCGCATCGAAGAGCTGATCGTTATTTCGGGCATTCTCGAGGAGATTATTGAGTTTTTTCCTCGCCTCGGTGCCGCGCTCTCTTAGGATATTAATCTGTCGTTCCAGTAAAGATATTGCGCTACCACTTTCATGCGGCAGTGAAATCTCGGCCAACAGATCAGCCTGTTTAACAAAGAAATCAGGGTTACTGCGAAGGTAAGCAACAACTTCGTCTTCACTTATGGCTTTTGTCTGCCCATCGCTTAGACATTTGTCCGTTAAAGCTTTGCTGTTCATCGACTAGCTTTCCTCAATGATCCCGTCATAGATTATGCAAGCCGGCCCGGTCATGATTACCGATGATTCGTGTGATATTGAAAAGCGCCACTGAATCTTTAAGCTCCCACCTTCCAGATCAACTTGTACTGTTTCATCTAGCAGCCCGTTCAGGCAGCCGACTACAGTTGCTGCGCATGCTCCTGTCCCGCAGGCTAGTGTCTCGCCCGTTCCTCTTTCAAAGACTCGCAGTTTGATGTGATCGCGCCCAAGCACCTGCATAAATCCAACATTAACACTGTCGGGAAAATCCGAGTGCCCCTGGAGTTCTTGTCCTATCTTTTTGACGGCCGTATTTCCCAGGTCTTCAACAATTATCACTGCGTGTGGATTGCCCATTGAAACCGCTCCAAATTCGACCTTGCGGTTTGCGCCGTCAATTTTCAGCGTTCGTNGATATTTAACCATTCTCCTGGCTGCGTGAAAGGGTAAGCGGGAAGGTTCAAGAATGGGTTTTTCCATATCAACAGAAATGTCTCCGGANTTTTCGAAACTCAGAGACAGAGTCCTATTGGCTGTTTTGACTGTCAGCGGATTTTTTCTGCTTAGGCCTTTTGCTCTTACAAAAAGGGCAAAGCATCGAGCGCCATTTCCGCAGTGTTCAACTTCGCTGCCATCTACGTTAAAAATCCGATAGTTAAAATCCACATCTGGCTGGCTAGGAGGCTCCACCAAAAGGAGCTGGTCGTATCCGATGCCGAGATGCCTGTTGGCCCAGGCTCTGATCTGTTCGGTAGATAGACTCACTTCCTGTGTCACGCCATCGACGACGGCAAAATCGTTACCGAGACCGTGCATTTTTGTGAAAGATAAAGCCATCGAAAAAATTATGTGCTTATTCAGGTAAGCAGCTCTCCAGGTGAAGCAGATCTTCCAATGATTCTCGCTTTCTCACCAGATGGTGCGCTGAACCATCAACCATTATCTCTGCGGCGCGAGGGCGAGTATTATAATTAGAACCCATAACGAACCCATAAGCTCCGGCAGACCGAACAGCGAGCAAATCGCCTGATTCCAGACTCAGACTCCTGTCCTTGCCAAGGAAATCAGCTGATTCGCATACAGGTCCGACGACGTCAAAAATCAATTCAAGGGAATTACGCTTAGAAACAGGAATAATTTCTTGCCACGCGCCATATAAAGCTGGGCGTAGCAAATCATTCATTGCGCCATCGACTATGGCAAAGCTTTTATGCGCAGTGTGTTTAAGGTACTCCACTGTGGTCACAAAAAGTCCTGCATTCGCTGCGATAGACCGCCCAGGCTCAACGATGAGCATCATTTCCCTANCTTTGAATCGACTTTTTACTGCTGTCATGAGCTCCGCTGGAAGAGGCGGCTGTTCGTCACCATAAGNAACGCCGAGGCCGCCGCCCATATCGAAATGAGAAATCGAGATACCCTCTGCCGCGAGAATATCTGTTAAATGAAGCAGCCGGTCAATTGCATCCAGGAAAGGCTCTACGGTGGTTAATTGTGAGCCGATGTGACAGCCAATGCCGCTNACTCGAATGTTCGGCATCTGTGCCGCTTCTCGGTAAACACTAANCGCTGACCCGCTATCGATGCCAAATTTATTTTCTTTAAGTCCAGTTGAAATATATGGATGGGTGCCCGCATCGACATCCGGATTAACTCTGATTGAGATAGGAGCTTCAACACCGTGGGCCCTAGCGACAGTGTTTATTCTCGCTAGTTCGGGCTCAGATTCAATGTTGAAACAATGAATTCCTGCCGCAAGCGCCTGCTCGATCTCTCCGACGGTTTTACCTAGACCAGAAAAAATGACTTTGCGTGGATCGCCACCTGCTGCAATAACCCGCTTGAGTTCTCCCCCGGAGACGATGTCGAACCCAGCTCCTAGCCTTGCTAAAACGTCCAGTACGGCCAGATTAGAATTGGCTTTNACCGCGAAACAGATAAGGCCACAGACTCCGAAAAGTGCTTCTTGATAGGCACGCAAGTGACGCTCCAGCGTTGCCCGGGANTAAACAAAGCAGGGTGTTCCGTAGGTCTCGGCGACAGTCGCAACTGAAACCTCTTCAGCGAACAATGTCTCTCCCTGATAGTTAAAGTGATCCATAAAAAAGTTAGGACTAGTGTCGACAATTAACTCGGNCANNGCGCCTTCACAGGCTTTCCGCGATGGGCGATTCCGGTCGTGTTAGCCCCCCTTTCTGTCCGCAGCCTGAGAAAAGACAGGCCAGTAGAATGATGCCTGCGTACCAAACAGCGGTTCGATGAAGCTGGGATTTAGTCATGTCTGGTTTGGCCTTCGCAAATGATTGAAACCGGACGAAAATAAGCGCACCGGGAAGTTGCCGGTGCGGGGNAGATTATACCGAGGCAAAATCAATAAACACAGGGCCAGAAGCGGCTGGGGTTGGGGCTGACGCTCTAGCCGCGTCGGCGAATCTAGCAGCTCTTGAAAACCTGCAGCAGGGCCACTATATTTCCNAAAAACAACGAGCAGTCANCTGGCAGTGCGTACTAAAAAACCAACTTGCAGCACGGGCCCAGCAGACAAGCTGCGGCGAGACGATTGCTCCTCAAGATCGAACTAGAAGCGATTTACGGACTACGATGATTGAAATAAGCCACCTAACAAAAAAATTTGATCAGTTTGTTGCGGTCGATGACCTCACCTTCAAGGTAGGTGAAGGAGAGGTCTTAGGTTTTCTTGGACCAAATGGTGCCGGAAAATCCACCACCATGAAGGTAATTACAGGCTTTCTTGCGCCCTCGTCAGGAAAAGTGACCATCGATGGCCACGACATCAGCAAAGCGGCACTCAAAGCCAAAAGTCTCATTGGATACTTGCCGGAGGGTGCGCCATCCTACGGCGAAATGACTACCCTTGAGTTTCTGCGGTTCATTGCGCNGATTCGCGGATTCCGGGGTNCTGAAATTGAACAGAGGGTTGAGCAGGTAGTCAACGAAGTTGCGCTNCAGAGTGTCCGCAACCAGTCCATCGAGACATTATCCAAAGGGTTTAAGCGGCGGGTTGGTCTTGCTCAGGCGATTATGCATGACCCGAAGGTGCTTATCTTGGACGAGCCTACTGATGGTCTTGATCCTAATCAAAAGCATCATGTGCGGGCGCTCATCAAGAATCTAGCGAGAGACAAGATTGTAATCATTTCGACCCATATTCTTGAAGAAGTGACTGCGGTCTGTTCACGAGCAGTTATCATTGCTAACGGTAAGATCGTGGCAGATGGCACTCCAGCCGAGCTTGAAACCCGATCGCGCTACCACCAGGCGATTCGCGTGGCGCTCACTGACAAATATGATCTTGTCGCTGATTTGGAGGCGGTGCCTGGCGTAGCTTCGGTCGAAGTCTCGAACGATAACGCGCTGGTTTATACGATATTCGCGGAGGGAGGAAACTCTATATTTTCGCAGGTATCTGATATCGCTCAGGAAAAGCGCTGGCCCATCGGCGAATTTCATGTTGAGCGGGGACAGCTCGAAGATGTATTTCGCAGTNTGACGCAGGAAGTCGGAGGGGCAAACTAATGGGTAATCTTGGATTTATCTTTAAACGAGAGTTGAACAGTTACTTTGCCACCCCTTTGGCCTATGTTTTCGTTGTGATCTTCCTGACCACCAACGGAATATTTACCTTTGAATTGGGTGGCTTCTTTCTGAGGGGGCAGGCAGATCTGCTGCCGTTTTTCGGATTTCATCCTTGGCTTTACCTTTTCATGGTGCCAGCCATTGCAATGACGCTGTGGGCAGATGAGCGTAAGACTGGAACCATAGAGCTTCTCTTGACCCTTCCGATCCGGCTCGGTGATGCGGTGCTCGGTAAGTTTCTGGCTGCGTGGGTTTTAACAGGTATTGCACTGGCGTTGACCTTCCCTATCTGGATTACCGTTAACTATCTGGGCGATCCGGATAATGGTGTGATTGTGGCAGCTTATCTCGGAAGCTGGTTTATGGCGGGCGGNTTTTTNGCAATTGGTTCTTGCATGTCCGCGTGTACTAAAAATTCGGTGATCGCCTTCATTCTGACGGTCGCCATTTGCTTTTTGTTTGTCATCATGGGGTCACCTATATTGTTAAATACGTTCCCATCATGGATTCCTCAGGTGATCGTCGACGCTTTTTCTGCCATGGGNTTTCTCACNCATTTTGACTCTATTGCAAAAGGTGTGCTGGATGTCAGAGACTTTTTGTTNTTCAGCGTGTTTATTGCGGCGTGGCTTTTTGCCAGCGCGGTTGTAATAGAAATGAAGAAAGCCAATTAGGAGGGATTGCGATGAATAACAAGGCTCTTTTTTCGTCTGCCGGCCTGGCATGCATTTTTCTGGCAATGATTGCCAGCGTCATCGTGATCAGCATGCTACCGNGTTTGCGAATTGATCTCACGGAGGACGGGCTTTACACAATCTCGGATGGAACCCGAAATATCGTGAGCAACTTAGAGAAGCCGATTGAGTTGCGCTTCTTTTACTCTGAGAGCGCCACGGAAGATCAGCCTCAGATTCGCGCCTATGGCCGAAGGGTNCAGGAACTGCTTGAGGAAATNACGTTTGCCAGCGGGGGAAACCTNACGTTGAGAATTATTGATCCAGAACCTTTCTCAGAGGAGGAGGATCTGGCGAACCAGTTTGGCATAAGAGCGGTTCCGGTCAGTCAGGGCGGCGCATCAATATATTTTGGACTGGTTGCCTCTCAANTTATCGATGAGGCTGATTACAATCCANTGGCTCCTTCTGCCGTCGAANCGTTNCCTCTNATCCGCCCCGATCAGGAACAGTTTCTTGAGTATGAATTCATCAAGCTCATTTCCTCAGTTAATTCGCCGAAGCGACCTGTGATCGGCTTGATCACTGGGCTGGATATAGATGGGGGTTTCAATCCCGCGACGGGCCAGGCAACCTCACCGTGGTTCGTTATGGAAATGATTCGACAGCTCTACGATGTTCGCCGGATCGATATCACTGACAGCGAAATCGATGATGACGTGGACATTCTGATGATTGTTCATCCTCAGGAAATTTCCGATCAAATGCTCTACGCGATAGATCAGCACATCTTGCGAAGTGGGCTAGCGGTGGTTTTCCTTGACCCTAATGCAGATTCTCTTGTGACGCGGTCTCCGCAGGGTGCGCTGATTCCTGCGAGTATGGAATCAGACCTCCGTGTGCTGTTGTCTGCCTGGGGAGTAAATTATCAAGACGATATGGTTTTGGCGGATAATGAACTCGCTTTGCGGGTGAGAATGAGCCAAAACGACAGACCTATGCCGCACCTCGGCATGATTGGNGTGCCCCGGAAAAATCTCGATCAGGAAGACATCATCACGAGCCGCTTGGAGACAATAAATTTTGCGTCAGCCGGCGTCTTATCACAGGCAGATGACGCGACAACATTGTTTGAGCCACTCATTCGCTCCTCGGCCGACGCTATGCTTATGGATGCCGTATTAGTNGAAAACATGACAGACCCCTCGATTCTGTTCGATGAATTTCAGTCCCAAGGGACTAGCTTTGTTCTTGCCGCCAGAGTGAGCGGTGAAATCTTCTCGGCTTTCCCTGAAGGTCGACCCGAGCTTGCAGAGGCAATTCCTCTCGTTAATCAGGAGGACCCTGAAGATTCGCAGGCTCCATCAGATGTTGAAGCCCCCCCCTCTTCCTCGGATAGTCCGGCAACGCCTGACAGCGATGTCACCGAAGTCCCCGAGGACGAGCAGNCAAAGATTCATTTAGCGCGATCTCAAAGTCCGGCAAATATAGTCTTATTTTCAGATACTGATGTGCTGAGTGACAGGCTATGGGTNCAGGTCGCGCAGTTTTTGGGCCAACGCATCCCTCAGCCCTTCGCTAACAATGGCGACCTCCTTATAAATAGTCTTGATAATCTTAGCGGGGGGGCCGATCTGGTTAGTATCCGAAGCCGCGGAACTTATTCTCGACCGTTCACGCGTGTCATTGCATTGCAGAGAGAGGCGGATGACCGGTTGCGGACCGAAGAAACGGATTTGCTCAACCGATTGTCAGAGACAGAGGCGGCTCTGGCCGAGCTCAATCAGGATGAAGACGGNAACCCACTTGGACAACTCACGCCAGAGATACAGGCTGAAATAGATCGTTTTAACGCTGAAATGTTGGATACTCGCAGACTGCTGCGCGACGTCCAGTTCCAGTTGACTGAGGATATAGACCGATTGGGTTCAAATCTGAAGGCAATCAATACCGGCCTCGTGCCGATNTTATTAACTGTTGTTGTGCTCATTGCCNATTATACTCGACGGACGCGCCGCCGCTCGTTGTTATAAAAGCGAAGCTAGTNTCAGGGCTTATTTATATTGTCTGCTTTGAGTAAAAGGGGGCAGGTTAACTGAAATATGTGTTCCTTCCCCCAGTTTGCTGCGAATAGTTAGTTCTCCGCCATGTGCTTGCGCAATAAGTCGACATAAATAGAGGCCAAGNCCAAAGCCCCCCGTATGACGCTGTCGAGAGCTGTCGGCGCGGTAGAAGGGTTCGCTGATCTGGTCGAGATGTTCTTCGGCTATACCCTCNCCTTGATCTATAACTTCAACAATCGCGCGTTCTTCAANGAAGGAAAGAGCNATTCTGATAGGGCGCCCTTTCCCGTGTCGAATGGCGTTGTTCAGTAAATTAGTGATTAGCAGTCGCATTCGCAGTCGGTCAATAGAAAACTCTCGATCTTCCTCGGGACAAATGATCTGCAACCCTCCCTCGTAATTCTGAAATTGCTCTGACACACCGCGNACGAATTCGGCCATAGGTACCGACTCTTCAGCAAGCACCGCATGTTCATTATTCAACCGCTCTGTTTCGAGCAAATCTGAGATGAGGAGGTCGATCTCATCAATGTCCTCTCTTAGTTGCACNTTTTCCTCACTTTCCGGCATGAACTCAAGGCGCAGCTTAGCTTTTGTTATGGGCGTCCGCAGCTCATGGCTTATTGCCATTAACAATTGACGCTTTGCTTCAAGCATTGATTGCAAAGAATCAGCCATGTGATTGATACTNTCCGTGAGTTCGCCCAATTCATCTTGACGATTGCTTTGGACTCGGTAGTTGAGGTCTCCTTTCTGAATCTTCTCAGCGCCTCTTTTTAGCATTCTTACAGGGTCAAGCAGTCGGTTGACCATGAAATAATTTAGAAAAAGGACGATCGCTGTTAGTGCGGCCCCCACATACACCACAAAGAAATTGATGTTGTTCTCATTTAAAGAGCGTTGGTAGAGATAGAAATCATATCCGCCTCGATTCACTCGAATGATGTCCTCATTGTCAATCGTCCGAACCTCGGCGTCCGTGGTAAGATTTCTGTTGAAGTCAGACTCATCGACATTGAGACGATTGTCTGGATCAGAGCTCCATCGCATAATCGGATTGCGGATATTAATGGTCCAATCGAGCTCCTCCGCAAGCCGCATGGCGTTGCTCAGGTTAGGAGGTGTACCAATATCTCCAATTATAGATTCAACATTCCGCATGTAAAAATCTGGAATAGTTTCGATGGTGATTTCAGTCTGGTTTACTGCTCGAAGAGATAACGAAATAATCACGAAAAAACAAACGACGGTAAATCCAAAGATTAATAGTAATCTAACAAAAAGAGATTTCTTTACGTATTGTAGAAGTGCCGTCATGCTTGTTCGCCGACAAAAGTATAACCCCGCCCCCATACTGTCTTGATAAAGCGAGGGGTTTTCGATGTGTCTTTTAACTTATGTCGTAGGCGGCTTACGAGGGTGTCAACTGCTCGAGAGAATAGTTCAGCGTCTATCCCGCGTAGTCGATTCATAAGCTCATCGCGGGTGAATGTTTTATTTGGGAATTGCATGAAGAGTATGAGCAACTCATATTCCATGGTCGTGAGCTCGAGCACATTGCCATCCAGTTTTATTTCCCTCCGTGAGACATCAACATCTAAACCATTTATCGGTTTTATCTCACGTATGATATTGTCGTCACTACTGCGCCGAAGAATGTTGTGGATGCGGGCTACTAGCTCTCTTGGCTCAAAAGGTTTTGGCAGATAGTCATCTGCACCGAGTTCCAGGCCCACAATGCGGTCAGTAACTTCAGCGTGAGCTGTCAGCATAAAAATGGGCAGCTGCCCAAAAATGGAAGACTTGGCGCGTATTTCCCGACAAATTTCGAAGCCATCTTTTTCCGGAAGCATGACGTCGAGAATCAAAAGATCGGGCTTTACTTTTTTTATGATTTCAAAACCCTTGCTGGGAGTAAGAGCGACATGAACCTGCATGTCATAGCGTTCCAAGTACTGAACAAGTAGCTTGCCTAGCTTTTCGTCATCATCAATGATTAGTATCTGCTTCATCTTTTGTAGTTCCTTGAAAAGCACGGCAATGTTACGAATAAGATTTGGCGAAATCAATCGGAAACCGAGGGTCAGATTCCAAATAAACGCAGCTCATCAATGCCTATTATGCCTACGCACGTATGATTTTTTGGTGTCTAGTGTTCCCCTGCGGAGACATTAGACAGGGGCCAGCGGTCAGTGTGGCCACGTCCTTCCCTCAATTCCGGCCTNATCTGGCCCTTGAATTCGTGGCCAAAAGACCTATGTAGANCGAATGACAAACCTGGNGAGGAAATGTGCTTTGAGATNCTTTCATACTATTACATCAATTTCGTTCGCAGNCGCTATGGTTCTCGCAATAACAACCGCCGGAATGGCGCAACCACAGGACTATGCGCNTTTTAGTACAGACGATGAAGCGAATAACATTGAGATTTTTAAGCGTACCAGCCCATCGGTGGTTAATATCACCAATGCCCGAAGAGTGAGGTCGTTCTATTCTCTTAATCCGCAAGACGTTCCGCAGGGCAGCGGCACCGGTTTTGTCTGGGACACCCAAGGGCACATCGTGACCAATTTCCACGTGGTCCAGCAGGCAGACCGGGTTCTGNTNACTTTACAAAACGGGATGACCTTTGATGCTGTGCCGGTTGGTGTAGCGCCCAATCACGATCTAGCAGTGCTGAAGATAGAGGCGGACACTGTGGAACTCTTTCCGATCGTACCAGGCGATTCTTCCTTGCTAGAGGTTGGCCGAAAAGTAGTAGCCATTGGTAATCCCTTNGGTCTTGATACTACGATGACNGTCGGCGTAGTGAGCGCTTTGGGTCGAGAAATCGATTCAGTGACCCGACGTAAGATNTCTGATGTCATTCAGACTGATGCTGCGATTAATCCGGGAAATTCTGGAGGCCCACTGCTGAACTCTCTGGGAGAACTGGTGGGCGTTAATACGGCGATTTACAGTCCGAGCGGAGGCAGCAGTGGTATCGGTTTTGCGATCCCTGCCAATACAGTCAACCGTATCGTGCCCGAACTTATCCAGTTCGGCCGCATNCAAACGCCAATTCTCGGTATAAATCTTTTACCTCAAGCTGAATACTACAGACGCCTNTGGAAAATTGATGGTGTGATCGTTTTGGACACCGNCACAGGNGGTGATCCCGAGCGTCTCGGCATGCNAGGCTTGACCCGAGTCGATGGGGGTCGAATNCGACTCGGNGACGTAATCGTGCGCCTNGACAATGAGCCAATCAGTAACGAGGATGACCTTGCTGCGTTTCTTGAAAACAAGCGGGCAGGTGAGCGAGTCACAGNCACTACGCGGCGGGATAACCGCGTCGTGGAATATGAGATTGAGTTAAAAGCGCCACCGTCGCCATAAGCAATTCTCAGTGCAGCCCGGGCAGCCACTGAGTTAACGNNAAGGGAATCATCGTTGAGCAAGTTTTTTCCTTGCGATTTCTATNGATTTTCGTACTTGTTCCGGCGCNGTTCCTCCAAGGTGGTTTCGCGCNTTNAGCGAACCTTCAAGCGTCAAAATCTCAAACACTTCTTTGCCGAGCCCAGAGAATAAGCCTTTAAACTCGCCTAGTGATAATTCAGAAAGTTCCTTCTTTTGCTTTATGGCTAAGGCTACAGCCTTGCCGACGGTTTCGTGGGCGTCCCGGAAAGCTACCCCCTGTTTGACCAGATACTCTGCCAGGTCAGTCGCAGTTGAATGGCCTTTCAGTGCGGCGTTGCGCATGTTTTCTCTGTTGCACTCGATTGCCGGTATCATAGCTTGATATATTGAGAGACAGTCTTTCACTGTATCGATTAAATCGAAAAGCGGCTCCTTGTCTTCCTGGTTGTCTTTATTGTAAGCCANAGGTTGAGCTTTCATCAGAGTCAGTAAAGATATTAGATGTCCTGTAATTCGACCTGTCTTTCCCCTTACGAGCTCTGGAACATCGGGATTTTTCTTCTGTGGCATTATCGAAGATCCGGTACAGAAACGATCGGGTAACTGAATAAAATCAAATTGCGCAGAGGCCCAAAGNACGAGNTCTTCTGAAAANCTAGAAAGGTGTGTCATTAAGATGCTTGCAGTTGCTGCTAGCTCAATCGCGAAATCCCTGTCACTTACGGAGTCAAGCGAATTCGCTGTCGGGGCAGAAAAACCGAGCAGCTCCGAAGTGTAGTGCCGGTCAATCGNAAAGGTTGTCCCGGCCAGAGCGGCAGCACCCAGTGGNGATAGATTCGCCCTTTTGCGGCAATCCATCAAGCGCTGGTAGTCGCGATCAAGCATCTCAAACCAGGCCAGCAATTGATGGCCAAAACTTATAGGCTGAGCAGCTTGCATATGNGTGAACCCCGGCATTACNGTCTCAGCTTCTCGTTCTGCGACATCAAGAAGAGCAGCTTGGATATTATNAATTATAGTTGCGATGCAATCGATCTCTTGGCGTACAAAGAGCCGAAGGTCGGTAGCAACCTGATCGTTGCGAGAGCGTCCAGTGTGCAGTTTTTTGCCCACGTCACCAACTCGCCTAGTCAAAGCGGCTTCNATGTTCATGTGCACGTCTTCNAGTGCAACCTCCCAATTGAAGGTCCCCTCCTCAATATCTGAACGAATGCTTTCCAGTCCTTCGATGATTGCGGAAGTGTCTGCTTGGGTAAGGGCACCTATTTTGTGCAGCATGCGGGCGTGGGCTATAGAACCCTCAATGTCATGGGGATAAAGTCGGTGATCGAAAGAGACTGACGCGGTGAAGCGTTCGACTAATTCATCGGTTGATTCGGTGAATCTGCCACCCCACAGCTTGGCGATGTTGNCAGGATNGTCGCTCATTAAGNTTCTCTTNGNTGTCTGATAATCANACGAGTATAACAAGTTGCTANTATCTGAATAAGCAGCCCTGCGCCAAAGCTTGGTCGGACAAGCTTGCCAATTTACTTTATCATTGNGATGTTTATCACCTATCGTATTTCCGTGAAGTCATGAGCACGAAAGACCTGATTCGCATAGCAACTCGGAAAAGCCCGCTCGCTTTGTGGCAGGCAAATTACGTGAAGAGTGCGCTGCAACGGCATCATAGCCGNCTTGTGGTTGAACTGGTTCCCATGACTACCCGCGGCGACCAGATCCTAGATTCTCCTCTGTCGAAAGTNGGNGGCAAAGGCCTGTTTGTCAAAGAACTGGAAAAAGCCATGCTNGAGGANCGAGCCGATATTGCAGTGCATTCGATGAAGGACGTACCNATGTCCTTTCCGNAGGGTTTAAAACTGGGAGTAGTTTGCAAAAGAGAAGATCCCTCAGATGCATTCGTTTCGAATGAATTTTCAACGNCACTGCAGTTGCCGNAAGGAGCGCGTGTNGGCACNTCAAGTTTTCGCCGCCAGTGTCAGTTGAAGTCTGAGAGGCCGGACATTNAAGTCTGTGATCTTAGGGGTAACGTCGGTACTCGGTTAGGTAAGCTGGACGCTGGCGAATACGATGCGATCATTCTAGCCTCTGCGGGNTTGATTAGACTNGGTNTGGAGGATCGGATTAGTGAGCGGATTTCGTTTGACCTCAGCTTACCAGCATGCGGCCAAGGTGCGGTAGGCATTGAATGCCGTGCTTGTGACGAGGAAACGGCTGAGCTTATCAAATGTCTCCATCATCAAGAAACAGCCATCAGAATTTCTGCNGAACGTGCCGTNAATGCGAGACTGAATGGCGGCTGTCAAGTACCTATTGCCAGCTANGCTGAAGTGCGGCAAGACAGCATTTGCTTGCGCGGNCTTGTAGGCGCACTTGATGGCTCCGTCATCTATCGTAGTCGAAGGTCGGGCCCGATGCAGGATCCTNATCAGTTGGGAAAAAGGGTCGCGGATGATTTACTGTCCCAAGGTGCTNAGGCGATCCTCGATTCCATTGAAAAATTAACATGAAGNTACGCAGGTAAAAAATTACCGCGATGAACCCGAACNCTAACTTGTCTCGCCTGCTCGAAGGCCAGGTTGTTCTGATTACCCGAGCGGAGCGTCACCAAGCTTCTTTACGTGAAGCCATTGAAGCTCGGTGCGGAGCTTGGCTAAGTCTGCCTCTTATTAAAATTGCTCGGCTATCGGATGCAGAGCTTCAGCAGACACATGACAGGGTACGAAAGCTTGACCGTTATGACATCATCGTTTTTGTCAGTCAGAATGCGGCAAAAATCGGCGCCGAGTTGATTGCTGACTCCTGGCCGCAACTACCCGCTAATCAGCGGGTTGTTGCTTTTGGACAGCGGACTGCAGCTCTGCTTTCAGAGATGCTCTCTGTTGATGTAGATATCCCTGTCGATGGAAGTGACAGTGAAGCAGTTTTAAGGCTGCCTGCACTGAACGACGTCGAGGGGCGCAAAGTTCTCATCATGCGCGGCGTCGGCGGACGTGAGCACCTTGCGCAAACGCTTCGCCGCAGAGGCGCATTCACTGAATACGGGGAGCTTTATCGACGCCTTGCTGAGCAACACGATGGTTGTAGTGTCGCCGCCGATTTGCGTGATCGAGGA
Organism: Gammaproteobacteria bacterium; assembly: GCA_002719575.1. GTDB lineage: Bacteria > Pseudomonadota > Gammaproteobacteria > Pseudomonadales > Pseudohongiellaceae > UBA9145. The sequence goes on from PBHS01000015.1 coordinate 49,342, forward strand.
TTGAGTGCCGTCACTGTGCATAGTGGCGAAGCGTTGACTGCACTCGGTCGGCTGGTTTTTGAACATATGAATGAGCTCCTCTCTATACCTCTCGTTGTTCCCTCCGATAGAGTTGCGGCACAGGCGGGGGAAATGGGATTCTTGAGAGTCTACAATGCGGGTAGTGTGCGCGATGAAATGATGGTTGCAGCTCTCGAAAAAATTTATTCGAGCGGCAACTAAGCAGGCCGATTAAATGTTTATAAGAAAGGGGACTCAAGGCAGGATTTACTGTGACTGATCAACCAGAAACACCAAAAATTCTCGATCAGATTTCAAAAAGCACCAACGCAAGCGCGACGCGCAATAAACAGCAAACTCATCTTCGTTTTTTTATTTTTCTCCTCGCGCCTCTGTTTGTCGCCATCGGCCTGCTTGGCTTTAAGCAATTTGAGATGCAGGCCGTGCTGATGCAACTTCGCTCAGCGGAAGATAGGGCCTATAACTGGAGTCTTTTACTCCAGCAACAGCAGGAGGAAATGCAACGTTTACGTGATCAGATTGCGATATTGTCAACTATGGAAGATCGCAATGAGACGGCATCTCTTACCCTGCAGGCCCGTGTAGACGCCGATCTAGCGGAGTTGAATCGGAGGGTAGCGGAACTAGTCGAAGCAGGTAACGAGGCTACTGTCCCTCAAGACTCTCGTTGGAAAATACTAGAAGCCAATTACATTGCCAGACTGGCAGCTCAAAAAATCGAATTCGAGCGCGATATTTTATCTGCGGTGACTCTATTGCAAAGAAGTGATCGAGCACTTTTTGAATCCGGCAGCACTGAGGTACTTAGCGTTAGACAGCAGCTTGCGAAAGAGATCGAGGTATTGCGTTCGAGCTCGGGCTTTGATCAGGAGGAGGCGATTTTTCGATTGCATGCACTGATCGAGCAGGTTGAAGGCGTGAGGTTGCTCGGGTCCAAGAGTGAAAAACTGCTCAGCAGTCAAACCGCGGTCTCGGCGAAGCCTGATTACACTGTTGATGATACTCGCGGTATGCTCGACACCACCCTCGAATTTTTGGGTACTGTTTTTGTTTGGAGGAAATGGGAAAATTCGTATGAGACGATCTTAGCTCCTGGTCAGGATGAACTGATCAGGCAAAGCTTTCGTTTGATGCTCGAACAAGGCAAGGTTGCCGTCACTAATAGGAGCAATCAGCTTTATCAGCACCACTTGCAGAATGCGCTCGACTGGCTTCAGACATACGTAGCAACAGACGCTGGCCCTGGTGAGGCCGCTTATCTTGAGCTCGAAGAATTAGCCGCTTTGGACGTAAATCCAGAGTTGCCAAGCTTCTCGGGATTGCTCCAAGATTTGGAACAGCTCTCTGTTCTGGTGCGCTAAATGATTCGTCTGTTTATATTCAGTCTGCTGGCAATAATAGTGTCGCTTTGGTTCACTCTGTCGTTAGGTTTTCCGAGTGATCCTGGTTATCTTCTGATCGCTTTTGGCGAATATACTTTTGAAACCAGTCTTTTCGCTCTGTTAATCCTAGTCATCTTCGCGTATCTCTGCGTTCGCTTACTGCTGTCAATTTTGGGATGGGTCAATCCTAATCGACTGATGGCTTTCGGAAAAGAAATCTCACAGCGCAGACGAATTGGAAGCAACACCCTTGAAGGCTTGCTCTATTTTGCTCGAGGTAATTGGCAATTGAGCCTCAAGCTGTTGCGGAAGGGCATGAAGGATAAAGACGCCAGTGTGGTGAACTATCTCGCAGCCGCATATGCGGCTTTTGAACTGGAGGAAAAAGACAAATGGAAGCAATTTCTCGATCTGGCAGAAGAGACATTCCCTGTCTCTAAGCCGACAGTAAATTCTCTGCGAGCGCAGCTCCTGTATCGCTCGGACCAATTGGAGCAGTGCCTCGCCGTTCTTGAGCAAACAAAGAACACTTCCCTCAACGATCAAAAATTAATGGTCCTGCTGAAGGACGTGTATTTGAAGTTGGAAGAGTGGGTGGAGCTTGAATCTTTAATACCGGTGTTAGAGAAGAATAAAGCTATCGCGGTTGATGAGGTGGAACAGATACGCAAACGGCTTTTGATGGAGAATCTTAATAGTCTTTATGCGAAAGCTTCGGATGGGTCTGAGAACGAACGAATACAGCTTCAGAAGTTGTGGAAGAAATGTCCGCAGCTGTTCAAGCAAGATGCAAAAGTTGCCGGACACTACGCGGGTCTGCTGCTCGACCTTGGTGATAAGTTAGAGGCGGCAAAAGTCATAGAGCATGCACTCGAAAAGTGCTGGAATGTTGATCTGGTGANTCTCTATGGCGCTGCAGAGTATGACAGCTATTCCCGTCAATTATTGGTTTCGGAACGTTGGCTTAAATCGCGGCCTGCGGATGCTGAACTGTTACTGACTCTGGCGCGCATTTGTATGCGAGGGCAGCTTTGGGGTAAAGCCCGAGAGTACTATGAGGCTAGCCTAAGAATTAAACCAACAGTTTGTGCTTTTGGTGAACTGGGACGAATGTTAAGGCAGCTTGGCGAAGTCGAAGCCAGTGAACACTGCTTGCGCAGTCATGAAGCGATGGTTGGTGGTCAATTATTTGACTTGCCGATGCCAGAATCTGAACAGCATGCGGGTTAATCCTTTAAGATTAGGACTCAAGATCCAAATTCTTCCAGATGCCGTCGATTTTCCCTTTGACCTCATCGGACATGGAAATTGTTGTGCCCCATTCCCGCTCGGTTTCTCCAGCGATTTTGCTTGTGGCATCCATTCCCATCTTTGATCCAAGGCCCGCTACAGGCGAGGCGAAATCTAGATAGTCTATAGGCGTATTTCCGATCATCACAGTGTCTCTCATCGGGTCCATCCGCGTGGTGATTGCCCAAATTACATCTTCCCATTTCCGGATATTGATGTCTTCATCAACTANTACGACAAACTTGGTGTACATAAACTGACGCAAGAAGGACCAAACNCCCATCATTACGCGCTTGGCATGACCGGGATATTGTTTTTTCATACTGACGATTGCCATGCGATATGAGCAGCCCTCAGGCGGTAGAAAAAAGTCGACAACCTCAGGGAACTGCTTTTGCAGTAGTGGGACGAAAACTTCATTGAGGGCAACGCCCAGCATTGCTGGCTCGTCGGGTGGCCTGCCAGTGTAGGTACTGTGGTAGATAGGTTTCTGGCGATGCGTGATCCGCTTGATCGTAAAAACCGGAAAACGTTCCACTTCGTTGTAGTATCCGGTGTGGTCTCCGTATGGACCTTCGTCAGCCATTTCCTCCGCTTCGATAACACCTTCCATCACAATCTCTGCACTGGCAGGAACTTGTAAATCATTCGTTAAAGATTTCACTACTTCGGTTTTTCTATTTCTCAATAAACCTGCGAATGCGTACTCCGACAGTGTGTCGGGTACTGGCGTGACAGTTGCCAGAACAGTGGCGGGATCGGCTCCAATGGCAATTGATACCGGAAAACCCTCTCCCGGACGGTTTTGTTGCCACTCTTTGAAGTCCAGCGCTCCGCCCCTGTGTGAAAGCCAGCGCATTATCAGCTTGTTACGGCTGATTTTTTGCATCCGATAGATGCCTAGATTCTGCCTGTCTTTTTCCGGTCCCCGGGTGATGACCAGTGGCCAGGTAACAAGAGGGGCCGCATCTCCAGGCCAGCAGGTTTGAATGGGTAGGAACCCAAGATCCACGTCTTCTTCCCCGATAACAACTTCCTGGCATGGAGCGGACTTGAGAACCGCTGGGGGCATGTTCAGGACGTTTTTATAGCTGGGCAAATTTTGCCATAAATCGCGCCAACCTTTCGGAGGCGACGGTTCTTTTAAAAATGCCAATAATTTACCAACGTCCCGAAGACCCTCTAGATCGCGCTGGCCCATGGCCAGAGCGATTCGCTTGGTATTGCCAAAAAGATTGGCGAGAAGGGGAATCGTCGAGCCCTTCGGGTTCTCGAACAGCAANGCTGGCCCNCCNNTTCGCANACAGCGATAGGCAATTTCAGTGATCTCNAGATTGGGATCAATTTCCGCGGTTACTCGTTTGAGTTCGCCTTCCCTCTCAAGCAGACTGATAAATTCGCGCAAATCTTTGAACGACATTGTGGCGGTATATTTATTAGGGTAGTGGGAATAGGATGTTGAATTACTTACGCTTCATAGCGTTGAAGAACTCATCATTTGTTTTGGTGTCTTTGAGTTTATCCAGAATAAACTCGGTGGCCTGTACGTCTTCCATCGAACTGAGGAGTTTGCGCAGGATCCACATTCGCTGAAGTTCTTCCTCAGAAGTAAGCAAGTCTTCTCGGCGCGTACCCGATCGTCTAACATTGATAGCGGGATAGACTCGCTTTTCGGCGATTTTCCGGTCTAGGTGCAACTCCATGTTGCCCGTGCCCTTAAATTCTTCGTAAATGACCTCGTCCATTTTTGATCCGGTCTCGATCAGCGCTGTGGCTATGATTGTGAGGCTGCCACCTTCTTCCAAATTTCGAGCGGCACCAAAAAAGCGCTTGGGACGCTCAAGCGCATGTGCATCNACACCGCCAGTTAGCACTTTGCCCGAAGAAGGAACAATCGTGTTGTAAGCTCTTGCTAGCCGGGTAATTGAATCGAGTAGAATCACAACATCTTCTTTATGTTCGACTAGCCTTTTGGCTTTCTCGATAACCATCTCAGCAACTTGCACGTGACGTGAAGGTGGTTCGTCAAAGGTGCTGGCAACGACCTCGCCCCTGACTGAGCGTTGCATCTCTGTAACTTCCTCCGGACGTTCGTCAATGAGCAAGACAATCAAGCGGCATTCCGGGTTGTTTCGAGTGATGGATTGGGCAATGTTTTGCAGTATAAGTGTCTTACCTGCTTTTGGCGGTGATACCACTAAACCACGCTGTCCCTTTCCGATGGGAGATGTTAGATCGATGACACGGGCGCTCAGGTCTTCGGTGCTCCCGTTGCCCACTTGAAGCTCTAACCTGTCCTGAGGAAATAAGGGGGTCAGATTTTCGAAAAGAATTTTGTTCTTTGAGTTGTCAGGCTTGTTAAAGTTGATCTCGCTGATCTTCAGTAGTGCGAAATAACGCTCGCCGTCCTTTGGCGGTCTTATTTTTCCTGCAACGGTATCCCCGGTGCGCAGATTGAATCGTCTAATTTGGCTCGGGGATACGTAAATATCGTCTGGGCCTGCCAGATAAGACGAATCAGCCGAGCGTAAAAAACCAAAGCCGTCTTGCAAGATTTCCAACACGCCATCCCCATAAATGTCCTCACCGTTTTTTGCGTGTTTCTTCAGTATGACAAAAATGATGTCCTGCTTTCGTGTTCTGGAGACGTTCTCCAGACCCATTTCCTGAGCGGTTTCGATTAGTTCGCCTATGGGCTTCTGTTTCAATTCAGTGAGATTCATAGTTGGAAGTCTTTCAGTGTGGGCCAGCAGAAGATTTGGTCAGGGCTCAGTTGTTAATGCTAGCACCGCCTTTTCGTCCGCATGCTTTGAGGTTAAATGGTATTTTGGGAAAATTTTAGAAAGTTATGGAAAGATAGTTAGTTGGGACGCAAGTTGGTAGCTGGTTTACCTACTTCGAAAACGGCGATTTATTGGAGTCGGGTGGCGCCGTCGCCTAAATAGGATCTCTATTGTTACCTCTTTTGATGCTGGCTATGTTGCTTGGCCTTGGATCAAGTTGTCGTCTTAGCTTAATTTTATGTATTTACTGGCGCGTCAGTCGGCTGTTTAGCTTAGAGTCTCACGATCGACACCGCTCGCGCCTCAGCTCTTTAAGCCTTCGATATTTAATTTAATGGTCGGCGGGGTACAGTAAAAAATGTTTTGAATCAGATGGCCAAGCGTAATTGACGCCCAAATATCTGAAGATTACGTGCACCGAAGGCCTCGGCTAGGTTCATTAAACGCAATTTATATTGCGCTGTCAATAAATGCGGCCAGCTGTGATTTGGAGCATGCTCCAACCTTTTCACTTACCTTATCGCCGTTGTTGAATAGAATCAATGCAGGTATGCCGCGGATACCGTACTTTGGAGCGGTTTCAGAGTTTGCATCTACATCCATTTTACATATTTTTACTTTGCCTTCGTAGTCAGCGGCGATTTCTTCTAAGATGGGCGCTATCATTTTGCAGGGGCCGCACCATTCAGCCCAAAAATCTACCAGTACTGGTCTATCGGACTGTAAAACGTCTTGTTCAAAGCTACTGTCTGAAACGTGAACGATGTTTTCGCTCATTAGAAAATCCTTATAAATATCAAATAGTGAAAGGCCTTTATGGTCTTTTGCATGCAGTGTCTCTTGTTGTTAGCGGAACCTACACATGTCTATACGTTCGACATCAATCATAAGCTTAATTCAGAATGAATCAATACTTAGCGCTATTCTATAGATCACTCTTGAATGTGTTTTTGCTGTAATAATTTACCCACATGTTTCGCAAAGTAGGTCAGTATACCGTCGGCTCCCGCGCGCTTCATCGCCGTAAGGGATTCAAGCGTGACACTGTCTTTGTCTAACCAACCGTTTTGAAAAGCCGCCATATGCATCGCGTATTCGCCGCTCACCTGGTACACGAAGGTTGGAACCCCGAGAGCTCGCTTTACTCTGCTGACAATATCGAGGTACGGCATTCCGGGTTTGATCATTACCATATCTGCCCCCTCTGACATATCGAGGGCCACTTCATGGAGTGCTTCATCGCTATTGGCTACGTCGATTTGGTAGCTATTTTTATCGCTGGCGCCCAAATTTGAGCGTGATCCTATGGCGTCGCGAAATGGTCCGTAATAAGCTGAAGCGTACTTAGCGGAATAAGCGAGAATGCGGGTGTGAATCTGCTTATGGTCTTCAAGCGTCTTTCGGATTGACCCTATTCTGCCATCCATCATGTCTGATGGTGCTACAACATCGGCACCTGCTTCAGCATGTGAAAGCGCCTGTTGGCAAAGGATCTCAACGGTCTCCTCGTTAACCACATAGCCACCGTCATCAACTATCCCGTCTTGACCGTGAGTTGTATAGGGATCGAGTGCGACATCCGTTATGACGCCTAGCTCGGGAAACCTACTTTTCAGAGCTCTAACGGCATTTTGAACTAAGCCGTCGGGATTATAGGCCTCTTTTCCGTCGAGGCTCTTAGACTCCTCCTCGACTACAGGAAAGAGTGCGATGGCTGGGATCCCCAGTTGGATCAGCTCTTCAGCCTCTTGCAGCAGGAGATCAATACTCAAACGGTAGATCTCAGGCATGGAGGGCACTGCTTGCCTATCACCGCGTCCTTCTTTGATGAATACTGGGAATATCAGATCGTCCACGCTTAAGTTCGTTTCGCGCATAAGCCGGCGAGAGAATTGGTCTCGACGCATTCGTCGCATGCGAACCAGAGGGAATTTTCTGTCAGTCTGAATATTGGGCACAAAATACTCGCTTTAGGCCGCCCCGATCAGCGGGCTGCTTGTTATCTGATAAGTGAAAAGAGATTATAGCGCACTCGTTAAGAGTTACTAACCCGATCTATGCGGGCCCTCGGAGTTTTGGCTGTAACTCGTCAGGCCGCCTTTGGTAAAGAGCGGCCTGGATCAAGGATTAAGAGCTCCCAGAGTCATTTCAGTTAAGGAATAAGAATTGAGTAAAACGAAGATCTGGGTGATTGCCGCCCTTGTTACTGCCCTATGTTGTTTCTACTTTTTTGACTTTGGTAGATTTATCACGCTTGGATTCGTGCAGTCCCGGATTTTGGCACTGCAAGGCTTTAAAGAGACAAACTTCCCCTTCGCCGCCTTACTGTACTTTATTGGATATGTCGCTATGACTGCTTTTTCAATACCCGGAGCAATCATTATTACACTCCTTGGTGGGGCTTTGTTTGGGTTGTTATGGGGTACTTTGCTGGTGTCTTTCGCAAGCTCGTTAGGTGCTACGGTGGCATTCTTAATTTCCCGATTTCTCCTGCGCGACTGGGTACAGGCGCGATTTGGCGACTCTCTGAAACTCATCAATGAAGGCATCGAAAAAGATGGAGGCTTTTATCTTTTCAGTTTGCGTATGATCCCATTGTTTCCTTTTTTTCTAGTGAATCTGGCGATGGGTCTGACGACAATTCCAGTACGGTCATTTTATTTTATCAGCCAGCTGGGGATGTTAATGGGAACGGCAGTTTACGTTAACGCTGGTGCGGAGCTTTCCAAACTCGAGTCACTGTCAGGAATAGTGAGTACTCCTGTTCTTTTTTCGCTTGCGCTACTTGGTGCGTTTCCTTTGCTGGGAAAGGCCATCGTGCATCGGTTTAATGTCAATAAGATAAAAAAACACTACACGCGGCCAAGAACGTTTGATGCGAATGTTGTAGTGATCGGTGGAGGTTCTGCGGGCTTAGTTGCCGCAGTTATCGCAGCCGGCTCCAAGGCCAAGACGGTACTGATTGAAAAGCACAAGATGGGTGGAGATTGCCTCAATACTGGTTGTGTGCCGAGCAAGTCTCTGATTCGGAGTGGGCGCATCATGTCTTATGTTCGCAGAGCCAAAGAATTTGGAATCGTGGGCGCTTCCGCCCATGTTGATTTTCCCGCGGTTATGAAGCGGGTACAAGACGTGATTAAAGCCATTGAGCCTCATGATTCAATTGAGCGGCTTACCTCGCTTGGTGTCGAATGTGTGCACTGTGATGCGTTTATAAAAACACCATATGAAGTCGTAGTAGGGGAGCGCACTATTAGGACTCGATCCATTATTGTCGCCACAGGCGCGCGTCCTCTGATTCCTGAAGTGGTTGGGCTTGGAAGCATTGGCTACCTGACTTCCGATACCATATGGGAACTTCGAGAGCTGCCAAAAAGGCTCCTCGTTGTGGGTGCAGGACCGATAGGATGTGAGCTCTCACAGGCTTTTAATAACCTTGGTTCGCAAGTTACTCAGATCGATGCGTCAGATCGCATCATGCCGAGAGAAGATACGGANGTGTCGGCGGCGGTNANCGCGCAGTTCAAAGAAGATGGTATCAATGTACTNACTCAGCATCGATTNCTTCGGTTCTTTANNGNGGANAANCAGAAGATTTTAGAAGCGGAGCACTCCGGCGAGCTGAGAANATTTGAGTTCGATGAAGTTCTGATTGCAACGGGGCGTAAGCCAAATACCGAAAACTTTGGTTTAGAAAAGCTAAACCTGGCCTTGACGACTTCAGGGGCGATTGAGGTCAACAACGCCATGCAAACGTCTTTTCCAAACGTTTATGCATGTGGTGATGTTGCAGGCCCTTATCAGTTCACTCACATGGCTTCTTTTCAGGCCTATTTTGCATCTTTAAACGCCCTGCTAGATGGTCTTTGGCGACTGCGTGCTAATTATCGGGTAGTGCCCAGGGCGACGTTCACAAATCCTGAGGTTGCACGCGTTGGGTTGAGTGAACAGGAAGCCCAGCAACAGAACGTTTTATATGAGTTGACACGCTATGATCTTGACCAACACGATCGGGCACTGGCTGATGGCGAAGCTCATGGGTTTGTCAAGATATTGACCGCTCCGGGCACAGACAGAATTTTGGGCGTAACAATTGTCGGCTATCACGCCGGCGAGCTAATCGGAGAGTTCGTATTTGCCATGACCCATGGTTTGGGCTTAAAGAAGATTTCCGCGGTGACCCACATTTACCCGACTTTGTATGAATCAAATAAATTTGCAGCCAATGCGTGGCGAAAGGCTCGTCTGCCTGAAAAATACCTTCCTTACCTAAAACGCTTTTTTCGCTGGCAAAGAAGGGTTTAGGCTCTACACAACTGTTTAGCTGTTGTTCCATTCAGCGAGGTAGCTCTCAAATTCAAGCGTGTCACTCCCTTCAATTTCAGCTTGTCTCTTTAGAGAATTTTTACTGGCAGTAATAAATCCGACGAGTGTGCCGCTGTCCATCTCGCTTCCGAGCAGTTCTTTTTTAGCAACTTTTGATCTTTCGGTTGAAAATTCAAAGAAAGAAAGATCATTCTCTCTCATTTCTTTCAGTATTTTTCCAGAAGGCGTCAGTTCGGAATCGCTCACCTTTGCTCGCTGTGCTTCAAGAGCACTGCCGTAGTCTTCCTCTGGGTGGCAGTAATTAAGGAGTGTGCAGCTAAAGTCAATATCATCAAGCAGCGATTCAGCCCATTCTCTCATGGGAATTGCTCGCCCGGCCCGAGAAAGAGCTAGATCTGGATCACGGCCATGCTCAACGACGAGATCCACGTTATTTGCAACTTCAAAAAATTCAGCCTGATTGCATTGCGGGCTTTCGCTAAGCAAACAGTGCAGCAGGAAACTGTCTACGAACTTAATTTGTTCTGAGTTGATACCCATGGGCAGGAATGGGTTCAGATCAAGCGCTCGAATCTCAACATACTCGATGCCTTCTTTGATCAAGCCATCTAGTGGTTTAGTCCCACTCGGTACATTCCGTTTGGGCCGAATAGTTGAGTAGAATTCATTTTCCAGTTGCAGCAGATTGGCATTAATTTGAACTGGTCCATTGTTTTCGCTACGGCTTATTGCCTCATAATCCGGATAAGGCGTATGCATTGCATTATTAAGACACTCAACATAGGCGTCCAGTTCGTTGTAGCAAACAAAAAGGGAGTTCTGGGCCTCACTTTTATAACCGAGTTTGCCCATGCGTAAGCAGGTGGCGTGCGGTAGATAAAGACTATGGTCATCAAATTCTAGTAGCGAGTGTTGCCGCCCTTGCGCGAAACACTTGCAAGCTGCGGGAGACGCTCCAAAAAGATAGATCAGGAGCCAAGAGAATCGATGAAAGTTGCGGATTAAGTGTAAGTAGCGCGAAGTTTTGAAATTCATTAAAGATTGTTGGTCTCCACAAATTTTCTTAAAAGGCTGCCAGAATGAGTCAGGCATCGAAAAGTTGTAGTGCAGGCCAGCTATTATCTGCATCAAGCTGCCGTAACGATGGTGCAAGCCGCTGCGATATAAAGCCTTCATTCGACCAATATTAGATGATCCATAACGGGCGATTGGTATTTCTGAATCCGTGTTCAGGGGGCATGGCATGCTGCATACCCAGAGCATCTCCTGCTCCTCGAGATTTTCCAGAGAGAAGCGATGAATGTTTTCCAGCATATCCAGACAATCTTTGATATCGGCATAAGCAGGGGTGATGAATTCGAGCAGCGCTTCTGAGAAATCGGTGGTGATGTATGGATTGGTGAGGGCTGATCCCAAAGCTGCGGGATGCCGGCGAGTGGAAAGTTGTCCTGCCGGCGAAACGCGTAAACACTCTTTTTCGATGCCTCGCCGAATATCTCCCCAGTCCGGCTTGAATTCAGGTATTTTGTATCGATTGAGGCTGGCTTTAATAAGTTTTGACATGCATCCCTCTGTCGCACTGACCGAACGCAAATCGGTGCTAGCACAACCGCGCGAATCTTCAATAATAAATGACTATGACCCAGTGAACCACCTGTTAGAACTCTTTGATACTCAATCTGTTTTGCCTTGTTTAAATCGCTGAATCAATCGTCTTTGCTTCTTATTGGGCCGAGTGGGGGAGTGCCAGTGCCTTGAGTGTGCTTTGCGCTGTGCAGCGCGCTCTTCGCGGCGCTTGATGCTTTCTGCGGTTTCTTCATACAGGGACTGGGCCTCTAGGGCGTTCCCGCGCTTGTGAGAAAGCTCTGATACGATGACGGTTTTTTCATCGAAGCCTTGCCTGAGGGAGACATGGGCGCCAAGGGTGATTTCTTTGCTAGGTTTGCTACGCGCCCCGTCACAATACACTTTTCCCGCCTGAATTGATTGTTTGGCAATAGTGCGAGTTTTGTAAAAGCGGGCCGCCCACAGCCATTTATCCAGTCTAACTTTGGTTGGCGCGCCCGATACAGAAACGGGAAGGGTTTTAGGCATTGCAGATATCTCTGGTTGTCGGGATAGCTCTCGTGTCCAGTTTTCCGTCAGTTTGACAGGCTGTTAATCACCCGAGCGTCTAAAACGTTCTTTTACAGGGAATTTCGGCTGCCGTCACCCTGATACTTACATAACACAAAGATGGTATTTGAAGATGGATATGTTCCGACTCGCCGAATTTCGGCTGCAAAAATTGATGGCTGCTGGCTCGCCCGCGCACATACAGGCTGGCATCGTATGAATCTGTACTTGCAGGATTGTAAGAAAACAGTCGTTCTCCCTTGCTTTTTTCAGTTAATGCGAACTGATGAGCTGATCGGCGTGCTTCTTAGCGTAGACATGTTGCATATTGGGTCGCAGCCCGAATTTGTCGTTTAAAAGTCGTTTCATAAGAGGAATGGCAAGCCGCAACTTCCCCTGGACGTAATCTTTTTAATTCCAACGTAGCTCCTGTTCCTCTGAAACTCTATTCTCTTTGCTGAAGTAGTAAGGCACTAAATTGATCCCGAAAAAGCACCAAAGTGGTGATCCAACAGGTTGCCTCATGTCGGACGCCATACTATCGATATCAACTTTGGGGAGAATCGTTGATTCGAAATTTCTCGACAGATTTGCCGCTATCAATGCATATTGGATGAACGGGGTAGACTCTGTTGGACCGCTTTTACACGACAACCGCTTGGCTTGGCAATTATAGGAAAGTTGGTGCAAGATTTACTTAATCTCATTGCCGGCAAACATTAGGTTCAGATGGAATATTCACCACAGCTCCAGACTATGTATAAAATCGCCCGCGCGGCGGGTCAGCAGATTATGGAAGTTTATGAAAGCAGTGCGCCAATGGAGATTGCCACTAAAGGCGATGAGTCGCCTCTCACAGAAGCGGATCGTCGGGCGCATAAACTAATTGTTGATGCGCTTTCTGGTTTGCCCCATAGGTTGCCAATTCTGTCTGAAGAGAGCGAAGCGATTGCCTTTGACGAAAGAAGCGGGTGGCAGACTTATTGGCTGGTCGACCCTCTCGATGGCACAAAAGAGTTCATAAGTCGAAACGGCGAATTCACCGTTAATATTGCTTTGATTGAGAGCGGCATTGCCCGCGCGGGAGTGGTTTATGAACCGGTTTCAGGGTTTACCTATGTTGGTGAGCTCGGTTATGGTGCGTGGAAAATCGAACCCGAGGGCTTGGCGGAGAGGATCTTTCCGACCACGTTGACTCCGGATCATCAGTGCCTGCGCGTGGTTGCTAGCCGCAGTCACATGGGCAAGCTGGAGCAACAGATACTCGCTCGACTCCGAGAGCGCTTTAAGGATCTTGAAATTGTCAACATGGGCAGCTCTCTTAAATTCTGTTTGCTGGCAGAGGGCGAAGCTGATTTCTATCCGCGGTTGGCGCCAACGAGCGAGTGGGATACTGCTGCGGCCCATGCCGTCCTGAGGGCAGCAGGCGGCGATGTTGTGACCTCAGACTTTCTGCCGCTACGCTACAACCAAAAGGCGGAACTGATTAACCCGCATTTCATGGCCATGGCAGATGCAAGCTTTGACTGGCGTGAAATAATCCAGCAGCCATGAAGCCACTGCGCCGGCAGCTCTGGACAGCTTTGGACAAACGCGATAGCGTCCCCCTCTCGCTGTCTCCCTACTCAATCCGTTAATAGCAAGAAGGATGTTGATATGATCGCTCGGCTGTCTTCCGCGTTTATTGTTACCATCTTGCTTGTTGCCTGCGGCGACGTACCAAGCGGTCCTCCAGAAGTTATATCGGTACCAGCTCCCGTGCAGACTGCAGAGTTGACCGAGACTGACCGGCTCAATGTCTGGCTGGATGAACAGTATGAACAGCAATTGGATTTCAGCCCTCAGACCCGCAGCGTCTTGGGTGATAAAACTGATTATGATCAGTTGAATGACGTCACCCTTGTTGCCCAGCAGCAGAGACTCGACTGGCGGCGGCAGAGTGTGGCTGCAATGCGCAGCGAATTCGACTACCAGGCGCTCAACGATGATGGGAAACTGTCATTCGATATGTGGGAATACGCGCTGGAACAGGCCGAAGCGGCTTATCCCTATCGCAATTACGGTTATATCTTCGGGCGTGGTGGACCTCATGCATCATTGCCCAGTTTCATGATCAGTTTTCATAGTGTTGACGATGAGTCGGATCTTGAGGCTTATCTGTCCCGTCTGGAGCAGATTGATCGGGTGCTTAATGACCTACTTAACCTCAGTAAAGAGCAGGCAGACGCTGGCATCCGTCAGCCACGCTTTAACTATGAGTTTGCACTGGAAGAGATCAATCGTGTGACTACAGGGGTGCCCTTCAATAGCAATGACAGTTCACCTAACTCCCCCATCTGGACAGATTTCCAGGGCAAGGTAGACCAACTCGTTAAAATGGCAAGGCTGGATGAACAAGCTGCGCAGACCTACTTGCAGAGGGCGCGGGTTATTCTGTCCGGAGAGGTACTGGCTGCCTACCAGGAGGTTCGCGCCTGGTTGGAAGATGATATGGCGTTTGCGGCCGATCAGGCACAAGGGGTCTGGGCACTGCCAGATGGTGAGAACTACTACAATCAGCGTCTTTCTCGAATGACGACGCTTGACTTAACCGCTGACGACATCCACAGCATCGGTCTGGCGGAGGTTGATCGACTGCTGCTGGAAATGGAATCGGTCAAGCAGCAGACGGATTTTGAGGGCACCTTGCAGGAATTCTTTGTCTTCGTCCGGGAAGATGAGCAATTCTACTACCCCAATACTGATGAGGGTCGACAGGAATACCTTAAAGTCAACAACGAATATCTGAACTTCATCTTTGACCGCTTGCCCGACTACTTTGGCCGGCTGCCCAAGGCGCCGCTTGTTGTTAAACGCGTTGAGTCCTTTCGCGAGCAGCCCGGGGCAGCCCAGCACTATCGTCAGGGCGCGCCTGATGGCTCACGACCAGGCGTCTTTTATTCCCACATGAGTGATATGTCGACACTGGCCAAATGGCAAATTGAAGATATTGCTTATCATGAGGGGAACCCCGGGCATCACATGCAAATTTCTATTCAGCAGGAACTGACTGACGTACCGCGGTTTCGCACTCAGTACCGAACGACGGCGTACACAGAAGGATGGGGTCTGTATTCTGAGTGGCTGGCGAAGGAAATGGGCGGCTTTCAGGATCCCTACTCAGATTTTGGCCGTCTGGCCGGTGAGATCTGGCGGGCAGTTCGGCTGGTGGTAGATACGGGCATTCATGCCAAGCGCTGGAGTGAGGCACAGGCCGTTCAGTATTTTCTGGATAACTCACCTATCCCGGAGGGAGCTGTTCGTTCTGAGGTAAAGCGCTATTTTTCAAACCCCGGTCAGGCAACCGCGTACAAAATCGGTATGCTGAATTTTCAACAGGCCAGAACCCGGGCGGAAAATGTTCTGGGCCAATCCTTCGATGTGCGGGCGTTTCACGATGTAATACTCGGTTCCGGCGCAGTTCCGATGCCGATTATGCATGCCAGAGTAGAGAGTTGGATAAAAGAACAGCTAGTTGCAAGCCCGGCGGGTCAGGAAGGCGTGCTTTAAGTGATGGAGAGGATGAATAAACACACAGGTCCGCTCAAAATCCTGCGCTTTGTGACAGCCCTGGCCGCCTCGACAGTTGCGGTAAGCAGCGTTGGTCAGAGTCTGCAAGTTGTCACCCCAGAGAGCGCAGGGTTTTCTTCGACTGGGCTAGGTGCGGTCAGCGCAAATCTTCAGCAGCACATCGATGATGGGGATATTGCAGGAGTCGTTGCGGCAGTCGCCCGGGATGGCAAGCTGGCTTATTTCGAAGCGCTGGGCAGGCTCGATATCGAACAACAGAAACCTATGCCAAAAGACGCGCTGTTTCGCATCTATTCTATGACCCGTCAAATCACGAGCACTGCCGTACTCCAGCTTTACGAAGCGGGCAAATTTGAGCTGGATGATCCGATTCAGAAGTATTTGCCGGAGTTCTCTGACCAGCGAGTACTGATGGATCCAGACGGCACTGACGTCAGTCAAAGCCGCACTCGTTTGGGTGACATTACCGTACTGCATCTTCTGACTCACACCTCTGGTTTGGGCAGCCGAAGTTCGACGCTCTACCGGGAACAGCAGGTGAGGGACAAGAATTATTCACTTGATGAAATGGTAACCAAAGCGGCGACTGTCCCGCTCTTTCACGATCCTGGCACCGCGTTCAGATATGGAATACACGCCACGATCTTGGGCAAACTGATTGAGGTATGGTCGGGAATGCCACTTGATACTTACCTTGAGCGCAATATCTTTGACCCACTGACAATGAACAGCACTGTCTTCTGGTCGGAGAATAAAGACGCCGACAGACTGGCTGAACTTTATCGGCCAATTGAGGGACAATTGACTCCTCACCGCATTGAAGCGGTATCGTGGACCAGTCGTCCCCGGCTGCTTGAAGGAGGTGTCGGATTGCTGTCGTCGGTTGGAGATTTTCTGCGCTTTTCCCAGATGATCCTTGATAAGGGGGAATTAGATGGCCATCGAATTCTTTCTGAAGATACGGCGCGGCTTATCTATGAAAATGCCGTTCCGGATCAGGCTATGCCAATCGGTGAGCGTAGCTACTGGGCGGGATCTGGCTGGACTTTAGGGGGCTTCAATCTGGTGATGGATCCGTCTGCCTACAGTTTTCCCGTTTCCGCAGGCACAATCTGGTGGGATGGTTCCGCAGGTACCCGCTACTTCATCGATTCGTCGCAAGGCATAATCACCGTAATTATGGCACAGGTTTCTCCGTCTCGTGGGGGTGGATTTCGCGAGGATTTTACTCGCCTAGTGAATGCAGCTCTTATAGAGCGTCGCTAGGTGCGGGGGCGGAAGAGCCTAATGAGACTTCCGCGGTATTGACACGACAGTGCACTGGTATTGCAGGTGGAGCGACGGGCCATCGGGGCTTTCCCTGCGCAGTGCTTTGCGACGCTCATGCAGATCGGATAACCAATGTTTGAGCGAACTGCTCTGATCCAGATCAATCGAATTCAGATTAAATGACAGAAATAATAATCATTCGCTCAAACCCTGACCATGCGGCAATCATGGCAGGGTATTTTGCGGGCAATGAAACCCATCTGGCACCCTGGAGTCCGAAGGTACCGAGTCATCATCACTCAATTGATTGCTGGCGACGCAGGCTTATTGAACGGGAACGGGAATTTGCGAGAGGTGAATCAGTCCACTTTATTGGCACTGATACTGAACAGTCCAATGTCGTAGGACTATGTTCTTTAAGTAATATCGTCAGAGGCGTGTTTCAGGCCTGCCATCTTGGCTATTCGGTTGCAGCGCGCTATCAGGGACAGGGGTATATGAAGCGTATCGTGCAGCATGCAATTTCCTTTGCTTTNGATGACCTTCGGNTGNANCGCATCATGGNCAATCNTATGCCGAGCAACATCCGATCAGAAGGCCTTCTGAGAAGTCTTAATTTTGAAAGAGAGGGATATGCGAAGTCTTTCATCTGCATCAACGNCAAGTGGGAAGACCACGTCTTGAATTCATTGGTGAATCCGATTCACAGCAATCCATTAGGCAATGCCTGACGCACCCTGCACCATGGAGGCTTGCGGCTTACCCAGAGCAAAGCTTGCTTAAATGCGGTATCAGGCGCTACTTGGCAGAGTGTCCGACTAATTCAGCCGAACTTACGTGGCTTAACCTCCTCCCCAAACCCGGTCCCTGTATTTGGTACATAGTGCTTCAACCCATAACGGTGTGTTTTTTTAATCGCGCGGCCGTCACGTGGGGCATAAATTGCTTTGTCTCTCTCGCAAATCCTTGGAGGCGGGTCATTGTGCCAAGCTCTCAAGTTAGTTCTGGGAGCGACGCGGGCGCGGTGCAACCGAGCCAGAGAGTCTGTCTGAACATCCTTCGGCGCCACAGCCGAACGGGAAACCTACCGACCTTTTGGACGCTCCGGCAAGAGGATAGTTCAGGNAGTGATTCTGATGGGATTGACCCGAGAAATTTCAGAAGGATTTGCAAAGCGTCCTGAGCAACTCTGTGGTTTAAGCCTGAACCCTGTTATGCCAGTTCAGCGAATTCATCCTTCAGGGGACTGAGAGAATTCCCCGGCCGCACCCTGAAACCGATAAACGTCCTCAGTGTGGTCGTTTCGCAATTGCCGGATGATTGCATTAGAATTTCGGTTCTTTTTTACTTTACTCCACCGGCCGCAGCCGGCGGGCGAACACAAACGATGACTATGCACGATAGAGCTAGTTATACTAGTGATCATGAATTTTTTCGTCAAAACGCGCGCCGTTTTTTCCGGGAAGAATTGGAACCCAACATAGATCAGTGGGAAAAAGCCGGGCAGTTGCCAAGGGACTTCTGGCTGAAAGCGCGCGAAAAGGGNTTCCACTGCTGTCTCATCATCGTTGAAACGGACAGAGGCGGGTTCTCCCGAGGTCGCAATCTCGGCAAAGTTGGCCAAAAAGCTGCTGACACTTCTGAGATGTGGTTCGCTGACGTTCGGGTTCCGGTTGAAAATCTGCTGGGCAAGGAATGTGGCGGTTTCCGCGTGCTTATGAATGAGCTGCCACGCGAGCGCATAACGATTGCCTGCCGGGCATTCGCAGCGGCTCAGCGTGCCTGTGAGCTCACCGTGGATTATGTCAAAGAGCGCAAGGCTTTTGGCAAATCAATCTTCGATTTTCAGAACACCCAGTTTTCGCTAGCTGAGATGAAAACTCTCTTGCCGTGGGCTGGGCTTACCTCGACCAGTGTCTGATGAAAATCAACGATGGCAGGCTTACGCCGGAAAAGGGCGCCATGGCCAGATTGTGGACAACAGAGACTGGCAACAGAATTATTGATGACTGCCTGCAGTTCTTTGGCGGTTACGGCTATATGAGCGAGTATCCAATCTCCCGCCTTTAAGCGGACTCTAGGGTACGTCGGATCTATGGCGGTTCTTCCGAGATTATGAAACTGGTGATCGGTCGAACCGTGTAAAACTGCACAATGGAGAGGAGATGAAGGGCATTACCGCTTATGGGGTTTATTTGCCAAGGCTGCGCCTGAACCGCCAAGCAATGGTTGAAGCTAACGCCTGGTTTGACTCGAGCCTGAAAGGCCTGGGTAAAGGTGAGCGCAGTATCTGCAACTGGGATGAAGATACGATCACGATGGCGGTTGAGGCGGGAATCGATTGCCTTTCGGCGCTGCAGGAAAAATCGCTGTCGGGCTTGATACTTGCCTCAACTACCGCTCCGTTTGTGGACCGGCAAAATTCTGTGCTGGTGGCAGAGGCCATGAACCTGAGTAGTCAGATCAGAACCATGGATATCGGCTCGTCGCAGCGGGCAGCTACCTCAGCACTTATCGCCGGACTGGAGAGTGCCAGACAGGGCAATGAAATGGTGATTGCTTCGGAGCATCGACGAACGAAAGCGGGTTCTCGCGCAGAGATGCTGTGGGGCGACGGTGCCGCAGCGCTTACAGTTGGCGATGATGACGTTATTGCTCGATGCCTCGCTGTTGCCACAAATGCCGTCGACTTTGTGGATCACTACCGAGGAGAAGGTTCGGACTTCGACTATGACTGGGAAGAGCGCTGGATTCGTGATGAGGGCTTCATGAAGATTGTGCCGGAAGCCGTCAGCGTAGTTCTGGACTCTGCCGGCCGTGTAGCGGCCGAGATCGATCACTTTATCCTGCCAACTGATCAGGCCCGAACACCTGCTGCGCTGTCGAAAAAACTCGGCATCAGACCTGATGCAGTCGTCGACAATCAGATCGCTTCTGTTGGCGTTGCCGGTGCCGCGCAACCCTTCATACTACTCGCCAAAGCGCTGGAGTCTGCTCTGCCGGGACAGCTTATTCTGCTGCTTGGCTTTGGTCAGGGCTGCGATGCCGTTTTGTTTGAGACCTTAGACAGCATTGAGCGCTTTCGACCCGACCGCGGATTGTCCGGCGCACTTAATAATCGGCGTGAAGAAACCAATTACCATAGATTCCTGAGTTTTAACAATCTGGTGGAGCGGGATATCGGTAAGCGGGGGGAGGTTGACAAACAAACCTTTCTTTCCGGATTCAATCGACGGAAAGATTTGTTAACCGGTTTCATTGGGGGCAAATGCCGCGACTGTGGCGCAGTACAAATTCCTCGAGAAAAGTACTGTGTGAATCCGGAGTGTCAGGCACTGGACAGTCAGGACAATTTCAGCTTCGCCAATCAGCCCGGTACGGTGTTGACATGGACGGCTGATCGGCTGACTTTCGACTGGAGTCCACCGGCCTACTTTGGCATGGTACAGTTTGAATGTGGCGGCAAGCTGATGATGGATTTTACCGAGGTAGAAGAAGGGACGATTGATTCTGGATCAAGGGTGTCGGTGCATTTCAGAATCAGACAGTTTGATGCACAGAGAGGGTTCAGGAAATATTTCTGGAAGGCTGTGGTAGAGAGTTAGACGCTGAAATTAGAGAGGCAGGTCAAAATGGCAAGCGGCATTAAAGACAAAGTAGTCATTCTGGGCATGGGATGCAGCAAATTTGGCGAGCGCTGGGAATCCAGTCCTTCCGACTTGATGGTGGAAGCCTTCGAAGAATGTCTGCACGATGCCGGAATTGAGCGAAATCAGATCGAAGCGGCCTGGTTTGGAGCTGGCATTGATGCATTTAATGTTGGTTCCAGTGCGATGCCAATGTCGATTGCGCTAAGGTTGAATTACATCCCGGTTACGAAAGTGGAAAATATGTGTGCGACCGGCACTGAGGCATTTCGCGGTGCGGTGTATGCGGTTGCCTCCGGCGCATGTGATATCGCGCTGGCACTTGGTGTTGAAAAGCTAAAAGACACCGGTTACGGAGGGTTGCCACAAAGAACCCGTGGAGTTGAAAACGACATGTACTGGCCTAACCTTTCTGCTCCCGGCGCTTTCGCGCAACTTGCTTCTGGCTATCGAGCCAAGCACAAGGTCAATGGCGATGATCTCAAACGGGCCATGGCCCATGTTTCAGTGAAGAGCCATGCCAACGGCGCGAAGAACCCCAAGGCGCATCTACAGCGAGAAATTACTGAGGAGCAGGCAATAAATGCGCCATTTATCGCCGAGCCGATTGGTCTGTTCGACTGCTGTGGTGTGAGTGACGGATCAGCATGTGCGATTGTGACTACGCCAGAAATTGCAGAAAGCCTCGGAAAAGAAAATCTCGTTGCGGTGAAAGCACTGCAGCTCGCAGTATCTAATGGTACCGAGTCAAGCCATGCCAGTTGGGATGGTTCTTATCTCAAGACCACACGAATAGCGTCCCAGCGGGCCTATGCAGAAGCCGGCATCAGTAGACCTAAAGAAGAGATTACCATGACAGAAGTTCATGACTGTTTTTCTATCACTGAGCTGGTCACCATGGAGGACCTTCAGCTAGCTGACGAAGGCAAAGGTGTGAAAGATGTGCTGGATGGAGCCTTTGATGCCGAAGGAAGCAATCCCTGCCAAATTGATGGGGGGCTGAAATGCTTTGGTCATCCTATTGGCGCTTCGGGCTTGCGCATGCTTTATGAGAATTATCTGCAGCTTCAGGGCCGTGCCGGCGCGCGCCAGCTCCCCGATCCTAAGATCGGCCTTAATCACAACCTGGGGGGCTTCCCCCATCAGAACATCTGCTCCATTTCCATCGTTGGACCTTACGACTAGGCAGGTAGCGCTTGAACCCACAGCAAACCAATTTGGATAATTCAGTCGCCACCCAGGCAGAAAACCTTGACCTGGCCAGGCATGCACTGTCCCTGGCTAAATCTATCCTGAACAACGATATTGGCGTTGTGCGTGACAAGGTGTATGTGGCAGGTCGGGCTGAGGAGGCACTGCTTCAAGATGCACAGCAAGACTGCTACGACCTCGCCATGCTGAGCGCTGATGTGTGTTCGGCACAGTGTCTGGTCGATTTTGCGGAAACACAGTTCGAGTCATCTCTGGTCTGTCAGTTAACATTGAAATTTGTGGCAGAAAAAGTCCGGTGGGTCATGGCGGCACAGTTTGCCGGGTCAAGCCCGTTGGGGAGATCCAGCAAAGCGGCCGAAGCCATTGCGGCCCAGACACAACTGCAGCAGTTCCTCGATGAGCACGGTGCCAGAGACAGCTACGCGGATCTTGGACGCTTGCTCTCAGAAGCAGAG
>PBHS01000016.1 GCA_002719575.1 Gammaproteobacteria bacterium
TATGAACGACGAGATTCGACCCAGACACCGCCGCCGCGAGCACATCTGCATCACCGCCTTGGTTAGAGACGTATTGCTGTTCCTGAATCCGTCTTAAATCAGATATTTGATCCCGAACAATCGCGGCTCTTTCAAATTCACGTGCCTCTGAGGCTTGCTCCATGCTCGTAGTAAGCCTTTTTGCCAGCGCGCTGCTTTTTCCCTGAAGGAACATTACTGAATATTCGACGTCCCGAGCATACTGTTCAGGTGAAATCAGTTTAACGCACGGGCCAGTGCAGCGATCGATCTGATATTGTAAGCAAGGCCTTGAGCGGTTTTTAAAGTAGCTATCATTGCATTGTCTGACCCTGAACACCTTTTGCAGTAACTGCAAGGTCTCTCTGGTGGCGTTCGCACTCGGATAAGGACCGAAAAAGCGCCCTTTTCGTCGACGACTGCCTCTGTAAAAGCTGAGTCTTGGAAACTCACTGTTATCAGAAAGCAAGATATAAGGGTAAGACTTGTCATCCCTTAGTTGAATATTGTAAGGAGGCTTCAAAGATTTTATAAGGTTTTGTTCGAGCAGAAGAGCTTCAGTTTCGCCACGAGTTACTGTCACTCGAATGTCATGAATCTTATTAACCATCGCGAGTGTTTTTGTCGTCAGTCCAGACGCCCGGAAATAGCTGCTAACCCGGCTCTTCAATTGCCTCGCCTTACCAACGTACAAAACCTCTCCCGCGTTATCAATCATCTGATACACTCCGGGCCTTGACGTCAAATTTGCGAGGAAGCTTTTGTGGTCAAAAGATTTTGTAGCAGTGTTGTGCATGATGAGTAGCTGATGAGGTCCGTTAACAAAGCTAGGGAAATCTAGTTCGCCGGCAGAAACCTTTTGAGAAAGCGGTGTGTATTCGCAATTAAGCGCATTTTAGTACTTATACGACAAGTGTATCTCGGTTAGCTCAAAGTATGCTAACCTCTGGCTCTAGGACAATACCAAATTCTTCGAGCACACTCGTAACCATATGTTGAGCCAAGACAGAGAGCTCTTTTCCTGAAGCGTCAGCAGCATTAATCAAAACGAGCGCATGTACTGATGACACTTCGGCACCGCCATGTTTGCGCCCTTTCCATCCCAATTTTTCCAATAGCCAAGCTGCCGAAATCTTCTTGATATCCTCGTTATCGGTATCAAACCATACGATGTCCTGGTGTCGGACTTTTAATCTCTCTAGCGATGATGCAGAGACAAAGGGATTTTTAAAAAAGCTGCCGGCATTACCAATAATCTTAGGATCTGGCAGCTTCCGACGGCGAATGCGACAAACAATTGAAAACAATTCTTGTGGTGTTTCAACCGGAGTCTCGCAAAATTCTTTATCAAGAAGAGAATAACTGAGATCTGGCAGCCAATCTTCTTGCAACTGAAGCGTTACTTCGCTAACGAGGAGGTTGGCACCTTCCGGCTTCTTAAAAATGCTGTCTCGATAGCCAAAGCGACAATCGCTAGCATTCAGGACAAATGGCTCGCCTGAAGATATATCAAGACCTCTTACATTTTTGACAAATGACGCAAGCTCTACGCCATAGGCTCCAATATTCTGAACAGGTGCAGCGCCCACCGATCCTGGTATCAGCGCGAGGTTCTCCAGACCATGCAAACCAGAGTTCATGCAGGTAGTGACTAAAGAATGCCAGTTCTCTCCTGCTGCCACACGAACAACACCGGATGATTGATCAATCTCAACTCCTGTAAATGCGACTTTAATGATCAGGCCAGGAAAGTCTTTGGTAAATAGAACATTACTTCCCTCTCCAATCACGTACACTGGCGTGCGTTTGTCCGACGCGTATTGCAATGCACGTTGCAGTTCTTCCAGTGAACCTACAGAAGAAAAATACTCTGACTTCACTGATACGCCGAAACTGTGGTGATCCTGTAGGTTGAAATCTTTATGAATCAACATAATTCACAATTACCTATTTCGATGAAGCAATCTGCTAGCTGAGCGATAAGTATCTCACGAACTTATTCTGCCAGATCTAATATCATTCCACCCAGAAGGTTTACTCAAAAATGGATGAGATCCTTCGTCTAAATCTGAATTACCGCCGCTCAGATAAAGTTCCAATCAAGTCTTAAATTGGTAGGGCTCGCTGCACTAGATCAGACATGTTGGTTTTTCCGCCGTACGAGGGATAACAACGAAACATAATTCGATCCAACATTCTGGCGCGCGCTGCTGGCTTAGATCATACTTCCTGGCTAGGGAAACCTCATGTGCTTCGGCGTCGAGGGATTTTGCCGCACAAACCTTTAACGTACCGGCCGTTTCTACCGCAGGATTGCTGGCAAGTGTTTTCTCACTGTTTACCTCTTCCAGCACTCTATGCATAGCCGGAGACCGACAAATTTTTTCTGAAACAGGCGAGAAACGTTCGGACCATTGACGATCTGTTAACAACGATATTCTGCTACGTCTCGGAGAATAATCGACGTATCACTTCAAGATCTTCAGGCGTGTCTACGCCAGCAGGCATTGGCTTTGCCCATTTATCAACATGAATCTTTATCCCATTGTCTAACGCACGAAGCTGTTCAAGGTTTTCTGACACCTCTAAGTCGGAAATTGGCCAGTCAACAAACTGATGCAAAGTCTCAACTCGATAGGCGTAGATGCCAATGTGTCTGTATCGGTCAGGACATTCGGTGGCGCTGGCACATGGAATGCAAGCTCGGCTAAAGTAATGCGCAAAGCCATCGCGGCTGAACACAACTTTAACGGCATTCGGATCGGCGTGTTCCTGCTCGCGCGTGATTTTTTCGCACAGCGTCGCGANNCCGGCTTCTGGATTGGCCNGTAAATTATCAGCAACTAAATTGATTGCNTCAGGGGGNATCAAGGGCTCATCTCCTTGAACGTTTACCACGATAGTNTCTGCTCCCCATCCAGTTTGCTGCGCTACCTCTTGAAGACGCTCGGTTCCAGACCGNTGCTCCTCTGAGGTNAACCTGCAGTCAGCGCCNAATTTTGTGGCCNCTTCAGCAACTCTCAAATCATCAGTTGCAATGATCACCTGTNTGGCNAAGCTACTGCAGGCTNTTTCCCAGGTATATTGCAGCATGGGTCTCCCCTGAATCTTTAANAGAGGCTTGCCCGGCAGGCGCTCAGAGGCATATCGCGCCGGAATAANCACTTTAAAGCTCACCGGAATCTCTCCAGTTCCTCATCATTCAGCACTCTAGCTTCGGCTGTNAGCATCACNGGAACACCACCCCGCACTGGNTAGGCGAGCTTATCGGTGATACAGATTAGTTCTNCGNCGCCCTTGTCATANCGCAATTCGCCTTTNCAGATTGGGCAAGCTAGGATTTCGAGAAGTTTTTTATCCAGCATAAACGNTTCTTACATATAAANATGANGACANACTGCCATNATTACGCATCGAAAAATTGATGGATATGGTCACTCACACGGCGTAGNAGTTCTGGACCGACTTGTACTTCAACTTCAAGGTACCAGAACCGCGAGTCAGCAAAGTCCTCGCATTTTATCCCATCCTTTTCTGTCATAATGATTGGNTTGCCATCTGAAAATTCTGCGCCCNGNAAATCTTCCGTTTTATATCTGTAGTGGTCTGGATATCTGTGCGCTCGTATTTTATAAGGCAATTCATCGAGGAGCTNAAAGAAACGGTTCGGATTCCCCAATCCCGCTACTGCATCAATAGTCGTGCCAATCTTGAAGGGAGCGCCACTAAGAAGTCTGCGTTCTCCAGTTGATAAATTNACTATAGCAATGGGATCAACGCCTAAATTGAAAGCCTGAGAAAGCAGAGGATGATCTGCGCTCGCGTTTCCATTAAGNACNACCGCATCTACCTGCTGCAGACGAGAAATCGGCTCACGAAGTGGCCCTGCAGGTAAGCAAAGNTCATTCCCAAATAAGCGCAATGNATCAACAACGCATATTTCATATGACCGAGGTAAGCCGTAATGNTGTAGTCCATCGTCACTAAGCACAACATTTGCTTTTGTGTATTGCCTAACATAGCTNAGCGCCGCTGCACGATCAGGGTCAATAACTACTGGGCATCCGGTATGGCGATAAATNAGGGCGGGNTCGTCCCCAGCTTCAATNACCGAGACCGATTCATCTACCAAGAGCGGGTAACGCTCCGCCTGACTTTGATAGCCCCTGCTGATGATGGCAGGCAAAAAACCTTNATGATTTAAATGACGAGCTAAGGNGATAATNAGCGGCGTTTTNCCGGTNCCACCTGTCGTNATGTTNCCNACTANNATAACNGGGTNNGTTAAATCCTTACAGNGNCCGTTTTTTNGATATTTCNGNAGATTGCGTAANCGCCNTANTGNGACCAATCGAACAACCANTGAAAACGGGAAAAGCAACCAAAGCCAGACGGATTTTCTATACCATGCATCACTGAGAACGCTCATCGTAGCTTACTTTTCTGAGGCTGAAATTGAAGCTCATGCATTCTAGAATAATGCCCTGACCTCGATACAAGTTCTGTATGAGTACCAGACTCAACTACTTTGCCGCGCTCCATAACCACTATGATGTCGGCGCGTTCGATTGTTGAGAGACGGTGAGCGATGATAAAGGTCGTTCTGTTTTTGATTACTTCCTGTAGCGCCAACTGTATGAACTTTTCTGATTCGGCGTCAAGAGAAGAAGTGGCTTCGTCCAGAATCAGAATCGGTGCATTCTTCAAAAGCGCCCGAGCGATGGCAAGTCGCTGGCGCTGGCCTCCGGACAAAAGAGAGGCATCGTCTCCCACCTGAGTATCCAAACCACTTTCCAGTTGAGAGATGAACTCCATTGCATGCGCGGCTTCTGCAGCACTCTTGATCTCATCACGCAGGTAGTGGGGGCTCCCATAAGCAATATTATCTGCAATCGTGCCATCGAACAGGACAACCTGCTGAGTAACCAACGATATTTGCTCCCTCAGATTGCTGAGCTCATATTCATCAAGCTCAATGCCGTCGAGCAGGATAGAGCCTCGATTATGCTGATAAAAACGCGGAATAAGATTTACTAGGCTCGATTTACCGCTGCCAGATTTTCCCACGAGCGCTACGGTTTGCCCTGGTTCTACTTTTAGATTGACGCCTTTCAAGGCCGCAGATGATGCGTTATATGAGAACCAAACGTTTTTGAATTCAACACTACCATCAATTCGGCGGGCTACATAATGCCCTTTATTAGGCTCAGAAGGCTCATCGAGCAAGTCGAAAATACTAGCTGAGGCAGAGATACCTCTTTGTATGACAGCGTTGATTTGTGTTAGCTGGCGGATCGGTTTTGCCAGTAGGCCTGCGGCGCTCAGAAATATTACAAATTCGCCGGGGCTCCTGCCCGCGAAAAAATCTGGCGACATCGCAAGCCAGACCAGGAACGCCAGCCCCATTGCCACTATCATCTGCACGAGTGGCGTGCTGGTATTGCGCGTCAGTTCCAGCTTCATATTCTGATGCCTGTTTCGCTCACTCGCCGACGTAAGCTTGTCATTCACCATTGGTTCAGCGGCAAACGTCCGGATCACTTTATAACCTTTTATAGTTTCACTGGTGATCTGTGTGACTTCACCCATTGAATCCTGCATTTGTGAACTATATCGTCGGAAATATCCAGACGCGAGAGAAACGATCCCGCCAACGAGAGGGGCAATAATTAAAAAGGTCAGTGTCAGTTGCCAGTCAATCAAGAAGAGTTGAGCAAGATAAAAAATGACAGTGAGTCCCTCTCTAAATGCCACAGTGATTGCTTCGCTTGCGGCACCCGCAATTTGCTGCACGTCATAAGTCACTTTGGAAACCAAGCGCCCGGCTGCTTGGCGATCAAAGAATGAAGCAGGAAGCCCTATAAACTTTTCGCCCAACTCGCAACGCAGCCTGTGCATCACCTGCTGCGCTAGGTAGGCCATTGAGTAGCCACCAAGAAATGACCCTGTACCACGCACAAAAGCAATTGCCAGACAAATGATGGGACTCAAAATCCTGGCCTGCTCATAATTTTCAGAGTTAATAGAATCCAGCGTCCAGCCAAGCCACTGGGTGGCAGCGGGCCCAGAGGCAGCGAAAATGAGAAAGCCAAGCAAGCCAAAGAAAATCGTCGCCTTATGATGTATGACGTAGGTTAACAGTCGCTGGTACAGCGCCCATCCACGCCTAAGGGATGATTGATCAAGTTGCGCCGCCATCAGTAGCAAGCGTCCTGTGTTGCGGGTTGTTCTGGATCCTGCGTCGCTATGCTCAGTCGATCAAAACCTGCTTGACCTATGGCGTCCATTGCCAAAACTACCGATTGGTGAGTTGCCTCTGAATCAGCGATGATAATTACTGGCATATCGAGATTCCCTTCCGATTCAAGCTCAAGACCTCTTAACAAAGTCTCGATTCTTCCATTAACCAGTGTTTGCCCGTTAAGTGAGATTAGGCCTTCGCGGGGTATAACTATCTCAAGCCGAGCGGACTCATTTATTTTGGTTTCTGTTTGTGCTTTTGGTAGATTTACTTGCAAGCGGGTTTCCCTGTTAAACGTAGTGGTCACCATAAAGAAAATGAGCAGAAGAAACACCACATCAATGAGCGGCGTTAGGTTGATCGAAGGCTCCTCTTGTATGCGTCTTTTGAATTTCATAAGGCCAGACTACAGCGCAATGGCGCCAATTACCGTATCTCTACTTTTCGTTCACTGTGCAAAGCATCAACCAATTTTCTCGATTCCTGCTCAAGATTAAGAACCAAAGAATCCACCTTGCGCATAAAGAATCGGTGGAAGATAAATGTTGGAATGGCAACAGATAGACCGGCTGCGGTTGTTATTAGCGCCCCGGAAATCCCTCCGGCCAGCGCACTCGCGTTACCTGTACCCTGCAGCATTATTTCGCTGAATACTCTAATCATGCCGACAACCGTTCCAAGCAGTCCCAAAAGCGGTGTTACTGCCGCCAGAGTTCCCAAGGTGTTTAGATAACGTTCTAACTCGTGAATCACTTGTGAGGATGCCTGCTCGATGCTTTCAACCATCGCCGAGCGCCCGTACTTGGAGTTGACCAACCCCGTAGCGAGAATTTGGCCCAACGGTGATGACATGCGCAATTGCTTCAGCTTGTCTGAGTCCAACTGATCATTCTTAAGCCAGGTCCAAACCTGAGCCAGGATGTTTTTTGGAGAAATCCTGGCGACATTGAGTGTCCAGAGCCTTTCAATAATGATGGCAATTGCGACAATTGAACATAGGATTATAGGCAGCATTAACCAACCGCCAGCTTGAACTATTTCTAGCACGTACTTTCCTCCGGCGCCACCAAGCCCAGAACGGCGGGTGCTTTAGAGATTATTCCATCATCTTAGAACCTATCGGCACAAATTGCGATTGCCTGACCATGACCAGTTGTGGCGTATCCGGCATCGAGAAAGAATCGGCAGCAGTCCGCTACGAACTGTAGCAAGCTGACACGACTGCGTGCCAAAGAGAATTATCTAACGTGGCCATATAAAAAGAAGGTGTCCGTAAACCCGTTTCAGAATTTAGGTGTTCAAACCAATTTCTCTATACGCCACTAAAAGCTAGACTTTTTCAAATACCATTTCTGGCGTGAATAGCCTCTGACCCTATTTCTTTCAAATTTCGTTCTCTTGAGCGTTTAAGTACTAAAAGGTAGACCGCCTGGGCCTAACCTCGAGTTTTAGCTCATCGGCAGACAGAATTCGCGGCTTTGAACTTTCCACACTTTCTGTGGCAAGCGAAGCCGAGTATAGAGGCGGGCCAAAGCATAGCAATAACATGATTTAGTTATTTACACTCCTTGGGGAATAACTGTAGCTCATTGCAGAGATAATCTCTGACAGGCCTGAAAGTTATGAGATAACTGATGGCGTGAAAAAGCCAACTATTGGTGAATTCAAGACGACACGCATTTAGCAACTGATGAAACACAGATAGCCAAATTCGAAGATTACATGAGGATCTGGTTTTAATACTTATTCCTGTCTAAGCGCCTCAGCGGGCTGAATCTTAGCGGCCCGGCGGGCAGGTATGATGGTTGCTATAAAGGCTAAAAAGAACACCCCCATAACAACATAGAAAAGGTCTAGCCATTCGACTTTTGAGGGTAGATAGTCAATTGGATAAACGTCTGCACTTAACAGCTGCAAGCTAAAAAAAGATTCCAACCAACCAGCAAGTTCAGTCACGTACGTTGCTCCAAGGATCCCAAAAAATAGCCCCAGTGAAGTGCCGATCAAGCCTATCAAGCAACCCTGCCAAAGGAAAATCCTCATTACTGTTTTCGGGCTGGCGCCCAACGTGCGCAATATGGCGATATCGCCCCGCTTATCCCTTACAATCATCATCAAGCTCACCACGAGATTGAACGCAGCAACAGACACCAAGAGCCAGAGCATGAAAGCGATGATATTTCTTGAAAAGCGAATGTTGTCATAGACCGCGCCTAATTGGAGTGTCCATGATTCGACGGATAAAGCAGGAGGCAGTAAAGAATCAAGTTCTAACGCTACGTGGTCTGCTAAAAGTGCATCTTTTAGACGCAGGTGCAAGGCGTTGTGTGGAGACCTCAACTTAAACAGCGCACGAGCCGCTTTCTGATTAACAATGACGTAAGCCTCATCGAGATCCTTGGTGCCAACTCTAAAAATACCTACTACATCGAACTTGCGAAAATTGGCCAGAGTAATAATTGGGTTGATCGAAATCGTCGATGAATAGAGCGTAAGCTGGTCTCCAGTTTCAGCTCCTAAACTTTTCGCCAATGACTCACCAATGGCAATACCCCAGCGAGCAGATTTAAGGTCCTGCAATCTGCCCGATGTAAAGTAGTTATCAAGTGCCAAACCATCTTTATTTTCAATGCTGGTGATGCCGTTAATAAGCACACCTTTATTGCCTGCGGGGCCAGAAACAATTCCTGCAGCTTGCACAACGGGCGAGATTGATGACAATTCAGGGTTAATTTTTAACTGTTCAGTTATTGAATCCCATTCTGATTGCTTTAAATTTTCATCTGTAAAAAGCGTAATATGAGGCACTATTCCGAGAACTGTCTGACGCATCTCACGGTCAAATCCATTCATGACCGAAAGAACCAGAATTAAGATCGCAACGCTAAATGACAATCCGAATACCGCCACTGCGGACATAAAGGAAACCAGATGACTAGTCTTTCCAACGCTCACATATCGTACAGCGAGGTATCGAGAAAAAGGAAATGGCGATTCAACCATGTAGCATACCATCTCGCAAAAAAAGCTTACGATCGAGCGTATCGGCAAAGGCTTCATCATGTGTTACGACAATATAGCTGGTTCCTAGCTTTTCATTGAGTTCAGCCATCAAATTCTGGATGCTTAATGCGGTATTGCGATCCAGGTTACCGGTAGGCTCATCAAGCAGAATACAAGCAGGTTCTGTGACAAGTGCCCGAGCGATTGCGACACGTTGACGCTCTCCACCGGAGAGTTCAGAAGGTTTATGCTTCGCGCGATCCTTCAGGCCAACCCTTTCCAACATGGTTTGACTTTTTTGCAACGCGCCTCGCCGAGTAAACCCTCCGATCAACAAAGGCATTGCTATATTTTCCAGAGCATTAAATTCAGCGAGCAAATGATGGAATTGGTAAACGAAACCGAGGGGAAGATTGCGTAACTTACCGCGCTCTGTTTCATCTACCTCAGCCAAGTCCTTTCCAGCCACGATGACTCTTCCGCGGGAAGGCAGGTCAAGTCCTCCGAGCAAATTAAGCAGGGTCGTCTTACCTGAACCGGAAGTGCCCAAAATCGCGAGTTGCTCTCCTTCCCGCAGTTGTAAGGAGACTTGCTTCAGCACTTCAATTCGCTGCGGCCCTTCAGTATAGATTTTACCCAGATCTAAGCTTTCAAGGACTATAGACACACTTCACACTCACTGAGAGGCTATTCGTAACGCAAAACTTGTGCAGGCTGAATGCAGCTCGCGCGGTAAGCAGGATATAAGGTCGCAACAAAACAGATGCTTAGAGCGGCAATGCAAACTAATAAAACTTCAGAGGCGATCACTTCTGTTTGCAGATGCGACAGTAGATATACGTTCACCCCTGCGATTTTCGAGTTGATGAACTGCTCTATTACGAGACTCACATCTGTAATGGAACTGGCCAAACCCAGGCCCAATAGCGCACCAAACGCGGTCCCCAAGATTCCAGCAATCAAACCTTGTACCATGAAAATAGTCATGATTGTCATTCGGCTAGCACCCATGGTTCGAAGAATGGCTATATCTGCACTCTTATTGGAAACAAACATCACCAGTGTTGAAATGATATTGACCGCACCGATTATCACAATCATCAGCAGCATGAAAGCCGTTAGAAATTTTTCCATATTCAGCGCATTGAACAGGTTTGCTTGCGCTTCATTCCATGGTGTAATTTCAAGGTCTGGATAATTCGAAAAAACCTGAGCCGCGATTTCGCCAGCACGGTCTATGTCGCTGACCCGCAATCTAAGGCTCATATCAACACCAGGATCATTAGCGAAAAAACTTTCCGCTGTGGCGAGTGAAATCAGTGCTATATTGTGATTACTGTAGAGCCCAAAATCAGCGAAACCGACCACCTCTGCCCCCTGCGCTTCGGCCAATCTCCTGGCTAGTAGGTTTGAGAGACTCAACATACTCACTTGGTTAAAACTGGACACTCCCAGCCGTCCNGCAAGACCTGCGCCAAGAGCGACGCCGNTTTCTGTNTCCCCNAGGANGGTGAGCAGTTCTNCAAATGCCGCGNTGCNGNGCTCACTAACCGATTGCTCNAGNNCTGNGTCGACACCGCGCACNGNTATCAANGCAGTTTNTCCCTGNTGGGTGATACTTGCTTCAGCTTCGATGAAAGGCGCCGCGGCAACNACTCGGTCTGAGCTGAGTGCAATTTCGCGTAGCTCTCGCCAATTCGCTGCCAGCTCTGGGCCAGTCAGCGCAACATGAGGTGCTGATTTGAGCGCCTCTGACCTCAAAGTAGCTATTGAACCGTTTATGACAGAAAGCGCGACTATCAGAATCAACACGCCCAGCGTCACACCAAGTACCGATATCAACGAAACAAAAGAGAGTAGCAGACTGTGCTTTTGTGCAAGCGAGTAACGGATTCCTACAAGTATGGGAAATGACCTGAGCATTCAGAAAGCAACCATCACGCAGGTTTACAGAAATAAGAGCTTAGCGCTCNTCGGCCCGGTAGAGCATNTTCTGAAGCCAGAATCGCATAATCTAAACTTGATTCGCGTGACGCTGCAGCAGNCGNTGAACTGTCTTGAAACTGATTGGCATAACTGGCGTGGAAACTTCGTTTGATATCGCCCTCAATGATTTTCCATCTCTTTTTAGCTCNAAAATTCTCTTGAGAACCTTTTGTTCCATNGGGTTTTCGATTAAGCGACCATTGTCGTGAATCATGTACCCGAACGGACGACTGCCNCCCAAATAACGGCCTTGCCGCTTCTGGCGCTGTTTTACTCCCTTGATTCGCTCGGCTGACTTGCGTCTCTCGAGTGCTGAAAAAAGCGNAACAGCGTGACCCACACTCATNGTAAGNTNAGGNTCGGTGATGTCGCCTCCTAACTCTACAACATGAAGCGCGATCTGTTTNTGCGTGAATAGCTTTACAAGGTCCTGCGCCTCTTGACTTGAACTTACAACACGCTCAAGCCTGCTGCAGAGCAATATATCTCCNGGATTCATCGCCTCGAGCAGCANTTTACCTCGCTCTCGTTCGACAAAATTCTGATTCCATCGACAGTTAANCTCNGTAATTGTCTCTGTCATGTACCAACCGCGTTGTAAACAGTATGTTTGTATACCCAATAGTTCNGGCTCNAGAATGCTGTTCAAATGGTCCTGGTCCATCGAATCTTCCAGCTCGGACGTCCTGCAGTAGGCGTAAATGGTCATCGTAAATATTCCCCCCACCGGTTGGATTGAGATCCAACTCGGCCCTCAAAAGAAACTTAGTTAGAGCGATGCTTCGATCAGACAAAGCAAGCTAACACATTGATTTTGCAAATTTTTAAGAAAAAACCGTAAGCCGTCTCACTACACATCTTGCTTGCCAGTGAGAAAGATATTCTGAATTTATTGCGTGTGTGTTGTGTCTGTGTTAGGTCAAAGCCACGCGTGCTATTCAATCATAGCGCAATGGCTGAAGCAAGGAGACATCATTCAGTAATTAATCTGGGACCTCGCTCAGCGCGCTTTTGAACGTGTTTATCGTATACTCTCCATATTATTGTTTTCGATAAGTATTTTTAGACTGCCCTCCTCTAACGTTATTGCGGATTTCACGTGATTTTGTTAACATGCAGAAGTCGGTGGGGAACCCAGAGTGAGACAATCGTCCGAACGGGTAACAAAGACTGCTCTGCCGCTCACGCCTGACAATGCATTTGAACTGTTCTGTTGAACTTAACAGTCCCATTAGGATCTCCGGAATAACAAGACTCACAGGAGATAAAAGGGCTTGGCTGCTTGATTGTAGAGGATCTCATTCCCTTTCAAGCCACTTCTTCGTTCGATGTATGTGCACCAGCACGTAGTCAGGATGGGCGCTTGTGATAGCAGGCTTTCCCATGAGACCTAAACTGAATAACACTGCGGATCGCCGCTGTTGAGCGTTCCGAAAGAAGTGACAGAGACCGTATATGGAGTATTCGAAAAAGCCCGCGCCAGTGATCCAAGAGATCAAGCGCAGGGTCAAGCAGAAAATTTTGGATAAGAATCAATATCTTATAGATATTTATTAAGATAGCCTGTAAAATGGCAGACCCTCAGCCATCGTTTTTTCGGCAAAGGTGCTGCTTGATTCCTGTGCCTTGTGCCAATTTGTCCCTGTGTGTTTGGACAAATCGTCGGCACTTATCACCCTGCTACATTCTGAATGCCCTCTACCGGTTTACTGTTCTAAAAATCAAAGGAACATAAACTTAATGAAACGCATGCTTATAAACGCGTCTCAGGAAGAGGAACTTCGTGTTGCTCTTGTTGACGGACAGCGTCTGTATGATCTGGATATTGAAAACCGGACCAGGGTCCAGAAAAAATCCAACATATACAAAGGAAAAATCACTCGTGTAGAACCGAGCCTCGAAGCCGCTTTCGTAGACTTCGGCGCGGAGCGACATGGTTTTTTACCTCTCAAAGAAATTTCTCGCCAATACTTCAAATCTGATGCGCCACGTCAAGACGAAAAAAGCACCATCAAAGAATTGATCGCCGAGGGTACGGAAATAATCGTACAGGTGGAGAAGGAAGAACGGGGNACNAAAGGCGCAGCACTGACCACTTTTATNAGTNTAGCAGGTCGCTACCTTGTGTTGATGCCGAATAANCCCAAGGCCGGCGGNATCTCTCGTCGCATCGAGGGAGACGANCGGTCNGAAATCCGTGAAGCCCTTCGGAGTCTNACAATTCCTGACAGCATGGGCCTGATCGTGAGAACCGCGGGAGTTGGCAAGGAGTATGAAGAGTTGCAATGGGACCTGGATTACTTGCTTGCCCTTTGGGATTCCATACAAGAAGCAGGAGCACAAGGCGTCTCCCCATTCCTGGTTTTCGCCGAGAGTAACGTCATAATCCGGACTATCCGAGATTATCTGAGAAAGGATATCGGCGAGGTGCTGATAGACACAGAAGAATCTCACACAGAAGCGTTGAGTTTTATCAAGCAGGTGATGCCTCAGTATGAAAACCGGATCAAGCTTTACGACGATAAGTTACCTTTATTTAATCGGTATCAGATTGAATCACAGATAGAAAGCGCCTTCGGGAGAGAAGTTAGTCTTCCGTCTGGAGGGTCAATTGTAATTGATCCGACAGAGGCCCTGATCTCAATTGATATTAACTCGTCACGGGCAACAAGAGGCGCTGATATCGAGGAGACAGCACTCAATACGAATCTCGAGGCTGCAAATGAGATAGCCCGACAGCTCCGCTTGCGCGATATGGGCGGCTTGGTTGTTATCGACTTTATTGACATGATGTCGAGCCGAAACCAAAGAGAAGTCGAAAACCAGATGCGCGAGGCACTCGAAAGCGATAGAGCAAGGGTCCAAGTCGGACGGATTTCTCGGTTCGGTTTGTTAGAAATGTCACGCCAGCGTCTGCGTCCATCCTTGGGAGAGACTCAAGCCATAGTCTGCCCCAGATGCAGCGGACAGGGCACGATCCGAGACATCGAATCACTGTCTTTGTCAATTTTAAGGATCATTCAGGAGGAGGCGAACAAGCAGAAGTGCGCTGAAGTTAAGGCAATCGTTCCTTTGGTCGTCTCTTCTTACTTGCTGAACGAGAAGCGTTCAGCGCTGTACGAGATCGAATCGCAAAGCAATACTCGAGTGATTGTCTTGCCCAATGCTGAAATGCAGACCCCGCATTATGAAATAATCGGCGTCGATAAACATGCTGAGACCTACGAGGTTGATGCATCCGTCGAACAAACCGCAGCTTCACAGAAAGTTAAAGCAGACACTGAGCAGCCTGCGGTACAGAAACCAACCGTCGATAATCTGCCGCCTGCTCGTACTCCTCCTCCGAGAAAAGGACTCCTCGAGGCTTTCTTCGCTGGCGTCGCCAGCTTATTTTCGCGCCCAGAAAAAGAAGAAAATTCGAAGGCCAATGAGAGTACGCAAAATCAACGCAATGCTCGAAACAAGCGTTCACGGAGTCAAAAAGGACACCAGGCCCGTAATGAAAGAAATAAAAACCAAGGACGCGCAGACAAACGTGAATCGCGGGACAGTTCGGCCAACAACACCCGAGATCAAAAACGTCGGAAATCCCAGGGCAAAACGGAGAAAGCTCCTCACGATAACGTGAACCCCGAATCAGGAAAGCGTCAGGAGCGGGACTCAAAGACGACACGAGATACGCAGGTGCAAAGAAATGATAAATCGACTCGCGGTCATAGTCGGCGAAAACGTTCAAATCAAGATGAACGCGGTCAGGAACAAAATCGACCTGAGCCTAAGGCGGATAAAGAGGATACCTCTAACATCGAAAAACCTGATTCAACAGTGAGACGCTCCGGTAGGGGACGACCAAGAAATACCAGCCAACGTAAACGAGGGCCGCGACCACAGCAGCCTACGAACAGTCATGCCGCAATAGAGGACACCGAACAAGNCGATGCTGCGCAACAATCAAGCCCGCAGGCAAGTAGNTCACAGAGTGCCCTGACTACTCGTCAAGAGGCCACAAAGGCTGCAAGCGAGGCGGGCAATAACCGTATAACTGAGTTAGCTGAATCCCCAGAACAAGGCAGCGCTAGCACGTACAATACAACACCTGAGAACCCCGCATCTGCACCCGATAGCTCGAAGGAAGATTTCTCTGACGCAAATCCATCACAAACGGCGAAGCCAGTCGCAGAACAGCGGGAGCCCAAAACTGCTAATGACAGCTTATTGAAAAGTGAACAGGATGCAGGCGAAAGAAATTCGCCAGCACGTGGCATAGCGAATTCTGAACCTGCGCCACCTGAAAGCGAGACGAAGGAGGTCTTCGCCAAGGAAACAAAACATCATGAAGAGAAGCTTGTGTCTCCTTCGGCAGATCCTGCTGACGCTAAGCCGAAAGGAAATGATGGTGCGTTTTTAGAGACAGATTCTGGGCCATTAGAAAGGGCAACCGAAGGAATCCAACCTATTAAACCTTCTGAAGCGCGCGCAGCAAACGACCCAAGGGAAGTAAGAAAAAGACAGCGTAAGTTGGACCAGAACGAAGACTAGTCGGACAATCCAACTATGTTAACAGAGCCCTGCTGTGCAGGGCTTTGTTAGTTTAAGTNAACAAATACGCCTCANGAAAGCCACTTAAAGCGCTTGTTCGAGCTCTGGTAAAGCCTCAAACAGGTCTGCTACTANGCCGTAGTCGGCAATTTGNAATATAGGCGCCTCTTCATCCTTGTTGACCGCCACGATTACTTTGGAGTCCTTCATCCCCGCTAGGTGCTGAATCGCACCGGATATCCCCACTGCAATGTAGAGGTCCGGCGCGACAATCTTTCCTGTCTGACCCACTTGGTAATCATTGGGCACAAAACCTGCATCTACCGCTGCACGTGACGCGCCGATGGCCGCGCCAAGTTTATCAGCAACCTTTTCTAGCAAGGCAAAGTTGCCACCATCCTGCATGCCGCGACCACCTGATATGATTACAGACGCGGCCGTCAATTCAGGCCTCGGCGACACCGACAATTGTTCAGTCAGGAATTGGGACATATTTTGATCTGCCACATACTCACAGATGGAAACCTCTGCATTTCCGTCTCTTTCTGCCTCAGCAAATGCTGTCGTCCGAACTGTCACGACTTTAATCGGGTCAGACGACTGAACCGTGGCCATTGCATTCCCGGCATAAATTGGTCTGACGAATGTATCATTCGATTTCACTTCAACAATATCTGATATCTGTCCTACATCGAGTAGCGCCGCCACTCGAGGCATTAG
Organism: Gammaproteobacteria bacterium; assembly: GCA_002719575.1. Taxonomy (GTDB): domain Bacteria; phylum Pseudomonadota; class Gammaproteobacteria; order Pseudomonadales; family Pseudohongiellaceae; genus UBA9145. The sequence goes on from PBHS01000016.1 coordinate 16,508, forward strand.
ATTTTTACCGGCAGTTGTTGCCGCTGCAAACAAATGCGAGTAGGCGCCAGATAAAGACACGACAAGCGGTGCAACCGCCTCAGGTAACTGATTCAGATAAGCTGGGTTATCTGCCATGATGACCATCCGGACACCTGCAACCGTAGCTGCGGCTTCACCTACGCTCTTACAATTAGCTCCTGCGATCAGAATATCGACGGCTTCGCCGATTGCCAACGCCGCGGTAATGGTGTTCAGCGCAGAGTTGTTAAGTGAGTTATTATCGTGCTCAGCAATTACTAAAGTACTCATAATCTCTATATCACCTTCGCTTCGTTTTGCAGCTTTTCAACTAGTTCTGTAACAGAATCAACTTTAATCCCTGCAGACCGTTCATTCGGAGATGCTACGCTCAAGGTCTTAATGTTTGAAACAATTTTTACTCCCAGATCTTCTGGAGAAACATTATCAATCGGTTTTTTCTTCGCCTTCATAATGTTTGGCAAAGACGCATAGCGCGGCTCGTTAAGACGCAAGTCAGTGGTTATGATCGCTGGTAATGTCAGTAAAACAGTTTGTTCACCCCCGTCTATTTCGCGGGTCACTTCCACAGCGCCACCTTTNATTTCGGCCTTACAGGCGAAGGTCCCCTGTGGCATATTGCACAAGGCTCCCAACATTTGACCAACCTGATTGTTATCCGTATCGATTGACTGTTTCCCGAGGATGACGAGATCAATCTTCTCTTTTTCTACGATTGCTTTTAGGACCTTCGCGACCGAAAGAGGCTCTACCACCTCTGCAGTCTCGACCAGAATTCCTCGGTCTGCCCCCAGAGCGAGTGCGGTCCTGATTTGTTCTTGACTTGATGCTGGACCAACAGAAACCGCGATCACTTCTGTCGCAGTNCCGGATTCCTTCAAGCGAATCGCCTCTTCTACTGCAATTTCGCAGAAGGGGTTGATCGCCATTTTGGTATTAGTCAAATCAACGCCAGTGCCGTCTGATTTAACGCGAACACGCACATATGCGTCGACAACACGCTTAACTCCAACAAGGACCTTCATGGATTCTCCAAAGATTTGCAACTAAGAAACAGTAAGGGCAGGCCATAAGCTGCTGCTGCGAGAAATCCAGCCACAAATATTCCAAACAATTTGTAGCGACTGATCTCTAATGAATCACTGCCCTTAGAAAGGTGGCTAATGATGCCGTTTTTGCCGCAGAAGGTCAACTCACTGGCACCCTNATTTAAGTCTAACCTACTGAAAACTCAACAACTTAGCTAATTTCGAGGATGAGATTTAATGCCCGGTTTCTAGCTGATCGGAATCAATCCAGCGGAAAAAAGATACCGCTACTAAAGACCNCTAGCCTGAGAACCTGCTGGTATCTATGCTCCACAGTGAGCTCGCTCAAACGATAAAACACGGCCCGGCTCAATAGTGCAGAGAGACCATTGCGGACATGGATTACCGGGTGTGGGGAATCGCCTTCGTTAATATCACCAACTGAGAGATGATGTGCGCCGTCGGCAGTAATCTGCTCATCGGTATTAGTAAAAAATGTTAGTACTTGGATACCTCCATCCTGCCTCACGTCCATTCCAACAATAGCAAAGGGACAGTCTTCAACCTTGATGCCAACCTTTTCAACTGGGGTTACTAAATAGTAACAACCATTTTCTTTTTTCAATAATGAAGAGAACAGCTGCACCAACTCTCTGCGCCTGATCGGTCGCCCCTCGTGGAACCAGGTTCCGTCCCGACGGATCACGATATCAAGATCACCACAGTAGGGAGGGTTCCACAAATGAACGGGTGCTGGACCTCGCGGCTTAGTGCCCGAAGCAAGTTTGGCAAAGTTCTTAAATTGTTGAGTTGCCATTGCTAGCAGCCTGATAATTCAATAAAACTCGCTATATTTTGAACCCTCTAGACTAAAATAGCCATCCAGCAAAGTGGCGATAAAGGAGTTAGTCCTGCCTAGCGTGAAGCGCCGCATGCTACACTATCCCTGTAATCACGCAGCTACAAAGAATATTCAGAGACATGGCCAAAATCGTCTCTTCAGAGACTTTTTCCACACTATTCTGTCGGGACACGCCCTTCCTAGATGTTCGGGCACCCTGCGAATTTGCACGCGGCACATTTCCGAATACCACTAACCTTCCTCTCCTAACAGACAGTGAGCGTGAAGCAGTCGGAACCATATACAAAAACGAAGGCAAATCTGCCGCAATTTCACTTGGACATCGCTTCGTTAATCCGGAAGTGAAGGATCGGTTAATGTCGAAATGGAAAGATTTCTTTGACGCGAGCCCAAATGCGGTGCTGTTCTGTCAACGCGGAGGACTTCGTTCGCAAACAGTACAGTCTTGGCTCGCTGAAGCAGGATACACCATCGCGCGTGCGGAAGGTGGCTATAAATCCTTGCGACGATACCTAATCAACGCTACAGAGAAGCTCGCCAGCAGCGAGCGACTGGCGCTTGTGGCGGGTAAAACGGGCAGCGGTAAAACGCATTTTATTAACTCTTTGCCAAGCAGTCTCGATCTNGAGGGTCTTGCGAACCATCGTGGCTCCGCATTTGGCCGTCGTGTTGACCCACAGCCGGCCCAAGCCTCCTTCGAGAACGCCTTGGGTGTGGCNATCGAAAAGGCTTTAGCCCTTAATTCCACTGTNGTCGCGGTCGAAGATGAAAGTCATGCTATTGGTTCACTCTTCATCCCCTATGAGTTCCACAACNCCATGAAAAAAGCACCAATGGCGCTCATACAAGAAACGCTTGAATCCCGAGTGAAAACAATTCATTTGGATTACATCCAGTCCAACTATAAGGAGTTACTTAAGGAGGATGCTCAGCAAGCGGACAGCGTGTTCAACCATTTTTTGCTCGACTCACTGGATCGGATCAAGAGACGTTTGGGTGTTGATAAATACAGTGCAATTAAAATTCTGATGGAGGAAGCGCTGGAGCAGCAGTTTTCGAACGGTACACTTGAGTCACACGAACTCTGGATAACAGAATTGTTACAGAACTACTACGACCCGATGTACGAATACCAGCTTAGCAAGAAGGCAACAAGGATCGTCTTTCAAGGCAACAAGGAGGAAGTACGGAACTGGTTTNACTCACAAGAAAGCACGACAAGCTGATTATTGATGATCAAAAGATTCTCTCTCGAAACCTTGAAGCCAGCGTTTTCGCAAGACGCAATAATCATTGTGCCAAACAATCGTCTCAAAGATGCTCTGATCAACTCATTTGCAGCTTCTCAGGGTAATCGCGTATATCACGCGCCACAAGTTATCAGTATAGATGTGTGGATTCGGAGAGTCTGGGAGCAGTTTGCCAACCTAGGCCTGTTCCCTTTTTCAAATCGATTGCCAATATCTTCAACTGAAGAACTCTTTCTTTGGGTTGGCATTTTAGAAGACGCAAGCGCGAAAACTCCTCTGTTAAATCCAGAAGAAACCGCCCGTTCTGTAAGTTACGCATATCAATTAATGCGACAATGGAAGCTTGAGGAACAGCATCCCGATGAACTATTGAGCTACCGCGTGCTGCCCGATATCGCCTCATTCCTCGACTGGAAGAAGCAATTCGAGATGCGTTGCGATAAAAAGAAAGTAGTTAGCCTTGCTGACTGTTTGGCTCTGATCAACACCCATTTCAGCGCGTGTGACCACTCCACCCTTGAAGGCGGCTTTTTCCTATTTGGTTTTTTCTCTCCGCCCCCGCTATACGCCGACTTATTCGATCACCTGGCTCGATTTCATGATGTCGAATACATTGAGCCAAGCCTCTGCAAACCCCCGTTGGCCAAAACGCACTTCACATTTGACTCTTGGGCAGCAGAGTTAGATGCCGTCTGTCAGTGGGCCCGAGAGAAGCTTTGCGATTCGCCCGATTCGCACATAGGGATTGTTGGTGAATTGAATGCAATTCAGCTAAGTGACATCAAACTAAGAATCGAATGTGAACTCAATCCGCACGCCCTGTTAGATTTTGGAAGGGCATCTCAAAAAATCAATAGTAATCAGACCGGAAACATACTGATTCATGAGCCAATCATCCATGACGCTTTATTGGCGATCGGCCTGATCAGAGAGCAACAGTCTGGCGAAGACTTGTGCCGCCTGATCCATTCACCTTTTTTTGTGGTCGAGAAAGAGAATGTCCGAACACGGTTTGAACTGGAACGCGTTATCCGCAATCAACTCACCGTACAATGCCGGATGAATGACTTCCTATTTTTCACCGGTGAAACACAGAAGAAGCATCATTGCCCTCGGCTATATCAAGCGCTCGGCACTGTAAGGAAACTGCAACGCAGACACAGTAAGCTGACCTCCTCTGCCGACTGGATGCGACTCTTTGAAGATATCCTTAAGGCATTTGGCTGGCCCGGAACAAATCTGACCCATCATCAAGCACAAGTTCTAGAACGATGGCAAAATATTATGGAGCAATTCGCTGCGCTATCCACAGTAACAGGGCCATTCGACTTGAATAAAGCCTTGAGCTCTTTGCATTTGCTGTGTCGCTCTACACAAACCCAACAATACTTCTCCCAGCGCGCCAACATCTCAATCTACAAAACCGAAGAAGCGGTTGGTCTGGAATTTGACCACTTGTGGCTTATCAATATGAACGATCAAGCCTGGCCCCCAAATAATGTTCCCTCACCGTTCTTACCCTATCGTCTTCAGTTTGAGCAAAAAATACCTGGCAGTCATAGTGCGGTGCAATATGCACATGCAGAAGCAATTTTTGACACGCTGAGTCATTCAGCAAAAAAATCCATGCAGAGCAGCCATCATAAAAATGACGATGGCCAAGAATTCAGGCCCTCCAGCTTTGTGGCGGATTTTATACAAAAGTGCCCCAAGAAGAATCCTGTCCTGTCGTTGCAGCCTTTATACGGTCGTCAAAATTATGGCAGTCAGGTTTTCGCCAAGTCCCCCGACGACGCCCAGTTAACCTTTTTGCCTCTCCCACAGGCGGTTGGCGGGCATCAGGTTCTGAGTGACCAGTCCAGTTGTCCATTTAAAGCATTTGCAAAACATCGACTTAATGCTTCCCCGCTAACTCGATTCGGGATTGGCATAAGTGCCGCCGAGCGAGGCACAGCACTTCACAATGCACTTGAATATTTATTCGGTAAACTTTCTATAAGAGAGTCCTTGCTGGCGCTCAGCCATGACGAGTTAACCTCTCTGTGCAATGACGCGGCGGACCTTGCGGTTGGTTACCTCCGTCAAGTAAAAAAAACGCTGATGACTCCGACGTTTTTGCGTATTGAAAAAGACCGCACCGCAGCACTACTGATCAAATTTCTCACTGATTCCAAGGGTGAAGCCGGACGTCTTCATTACTCAATTGAGGAGAAAGAAAAAAAGCATCACTGGCCGTATGACGATTTGCATTTTAGCTTCAAGGTTGATCGTGTGGACAAACTCGACAACGAGGCGTTGGCCATCATTGACTACAAGACAGGAAAAACTTCTGCCAGCAGCACCAGTTGGCTTGCAGATCGACCTGAAGATCTACAAATCCCATTCTACTTCACNGCAATGTCAAGCCTTCAGNATAGNCCAGTTGGCGCAATATCTTTGGTCTATATCAATCCCGCCANAATAGAGTACAAAGGGTTGTCCTCCGAAGNGAATTTTCANACCCAGATCAANGCGANCTCCACGNACGGNAAAACTCAGAAATCGTGGTCTGAGCTGTCTGAAACTTTTCTNTCACAAATCGCTCGGTTTNCNCAGGAATTCAAGTCCGGACTGGTNTGCGTCGATCCNGNAGACCCCCGTAAGAGCTGTCGTTACTGCGGGTTGCAGGGGCTTTGTCGTATAGAGGAATTAACCGAAGCAACTCCATTTGACCCCGTCAACGCATCCGCTGGTGACTTGCATGGCTGATTCGCTTTCAGCCGAATTACCTGATCAGGACGCGCGAGACAGCGCCCTCGAAATCGGACAATCTTTTATAGTCCAAGCGCCCGCTGGGTCGGGCAAAACGGAGCTGCTAACCATGCGGTTTCTCAAGCTGCTCGCGATTTCATCCCAACCTGAAGAAGTAGTGGCAATCACGTTTACNAAAAAGGCAGCCAGCGAGATGCGTGATCGCATCATCAAAATTTTGACTTGGTGCCGAGACCTTGATGGCGCCAAAGCCCAGAGGTTCAGCATCAAAGCTACACGACTGAAAATTGGACAATCAGTTCTCGAAAGAGACCAAAGCGAAAACTGGCGGCTACTGGAGTCCCCTGGCCGTTTGCGGGTGCAAACCATTGATAGTTTCTGTCTTTATCTCGCCAAACAACTCCCTACCCTTTCACAAATTGGTGGCAGTCCGAACGTCACTGAAGACATTGAGGTCTGTTGTAAAGAGGCAATCAATACAACTCTCTCTCATCTTGAGAGCGGCACTGAACTAGCGCGTCATATTGAGATTGTTTTGAAGCATCTTGACAACGATCTCGCATCAGTTGAAAACCAATTGCTTCGTATGCTTAAGCGGCGGGACCAGTGGTCAAATTACATCACTGATATAACGAGTAGCGAAGCAGAAACTGCCCAGTTTCTCAAAAAAGGTTTGTTTGAACTGACAAAGGATACGCTGCTATCTGTTACAAGCAGCTTAAATGAGAGTAAACGCGAACTGATGGAGTTGGCTAACTTTGCGGCTGCTAATTTAGATGACCAGCAGGAGCAATTATCTATCGCCAGCTTTTTCCCGCTGAAATCTCTCCCCAACACTAGTATGGAAGCATTGCCCGCCTGGCTTTTTATGTGCAGGTTTTTAATAAAAAAGCAAAATGGCGAAGCGCCGGAATCTGCAGACTGGCTGAGCAAGGTCAATAAAAATCATGGCTTTCCAGTCAGCATTGACGGCACCAAAGAAGGGCAGCTTATTTGCAAAAAGTATAAAGACAAGCGGGATGCTCTGATAGTGAAACTAAGGAAAGATCCTGATGTCTTACAACAGCTCGCATTTATNAGACTTTTGCCTGCAACCGAAGAAGATGATGACCAGTGGGGCTTTCTTAACTCACTTTGTCATGTGCTTCGAGCACTGAACGCAGAGCTTCTTATTGCCTTCACGCGACATCGGATAGTCGATTACACCCAAACCGGCGCAGCCGCTTGCATGGCACTGGGCACTGAAGAAGAACCCACAGATCTTGCTTTAGCGCTGGATAGCAGTATTAANCATNTCTTGGTTGATGAATTTCAAGACACCTCCCAAATGCAGCTAAATTTGCTCAAGAAGTTGACGGCGGGATGGCAATTCGGTGACGGGCGCACACTTTTTCTTGTTGGAGACGCGATGCAGTCGTGCTACAGCTTTCGCAATGCCAACGTAGGGATATATCTTGACGCACAAAGCCGCGGGCTTGGGCAANTTCCTTTAAAAANACTCGTACTTCAAAGCAACTTTCGCTCACAGNANCCNCTNATTGATTGGGTNAACGAAACCTTTGCCGACGCNTTTCCGGCANAGGTAGACATTTCACGCGGAGCGGTGCCTTACAGCCGAGCAGAAGTTATTCACCGGAAAAGTGATGGNGAAGGTGTTTCCTTAAAACTGACGGNATACAAGAGATGATCAGCGACAAGAAGCCNTNGTTCAGGANTCAGAGCAACTGGCAGANANGGTGGTAAANCTGCAGGAGCAGTTCCCGGACGACAGTATCGCNATACTGGTNAGAACCAGGGCACAGCTGAAAAATATCATTCCAGCACTTAGGGCACGAGATTTATGTTGGGAAGCTACCGATATTGATCGAATGGCAGATTTGCCGGTTATAGAAGATCTGCTTAGCTTGGTTAAAGTGATCTTGAATCCGGGTGACCAATTTAGCTGGCTATGTTTATTGCGTGCGCCCTGGTGTGGTCTGTCAAGTGGAGACCTATTAAAACTGACTAACCATTCTAGAGATTCACTTCTCTGGCACAGTATCAAGGATCACCGATCGATTACCGGACTAAGTGCGCACGCGGTGCAGGTACTACCGCAGTTTTGCACTGCCATGCAGTTCGCTATTGCCAGCCGCTATAAACGCTCTTTGCGCCAAGCTGTCGAAGCCACTTGGGGACTGCTTCGTGGCATCAATTGCTGTCGTAACGAACTTGAAATCAACTGCGTCCAGCGCTTTTTTAACTTAATTAGTGAAGAAGAAGTTGCAGGTGGCCTCAACGATATATTTGCATTTCAAGAGACGGTGGGCTCAACATTTGTTCCCAGCCCGGAGGCACCTTCAGAGACCTGCAGGCTGGAACTTCTCACCATGCATAAATCGAAAGGGCTCGAATTCGATCACGTGCTATTGCCAGGCCTCTCGCAAACCACAAAGCACGATAATAAAGANTTGCTGGTTTGGCATGAGCGTTTGAACGCTCTTGGTGAGCCGAGGCTTTTTCTGGCCGCTGTTACTCCAACCGGCTCAGAGGAATCCACGCTGTATAAATTAATCAGACATGAGCAGAACGTTAGGCAAAAGTTAGAAAGCACTCGACTACTCTATATCGCGACAACCCGAGCGAAAAAGTCCGCCACACTCTTTGCCACAGTGCCAAAAAAGGAAAATGGCGAATTCAGACCGCCNCCCGCCGGCTCTTTGCTTGCTTTGATCTGGCCGCAACTTCGCGAACAGTTCTCGCGTTGTTCGCAAACATCTCCCAGCCCAGTTCATACAACTGCTGAGAACCAAGCAAATCTCGGGTCNACAAACCANGCCACGATGATTTCACGGCTAAAACCTATCCTAAAGTTTACGCAAGCGGAAAATCAGGCAATAGCAGCGCTAACCGCGGACATCGAGTATCACGAGCAGGAACAAGAAGCCTCTACAGACGAGCATCAGCAAAACTGGAATACCCCCACACACGCTGAACGTGTCTCGAGCAAGATGGGAACCTTGATTCACAAAGCGTTCGAGGCTTATACCCAAAGCAACAGCAAGTCCGACTACCTCGCTCAACTCGGAACAGTCGCTACTTATTGGCAGCTCAGCCTTCGCTCTCTGCAACTCTCGACCAAAGAAATGGAATGCGCCATCAGACACATGAGAGAAACTGTGCTGAAGACNCTAACGAACCCAAAGTTGAACTGGATTTTTGACAATCAGAATCGTGAAAGCGCCTGCGAGCTGGAGATAGTCCGACAAAAAAACGGCCACTTGCAAAAGTTCATTATCGATCGAACTTTTATTGATCAAGACGAAATTCGNTGGATTNTCGACTACAAGACAAGCCAACGGCAACCACAGCAAAGTGAAAGTGAATTCATTCAGGATCAGATTAAAAAATATCGACCTCAGCTTGAAAACTATCGATGCCTGCTGCAGACCACAGAAAAAAGAACCGTACGTCTAGCGCTGATGCTAACAGAGATTCCTGCCTTGATCGAAATTGAACCTCAATAATCAGAATCACTTTTATCAATAGCGTAAATGCCCGCCGCATTTCTCAGATAACCGCGGTAATCCATTCCAAAACCGAAAAGGTATCGATCTTCCACATCGAGGCCGACGAAGTCTGCTCGAATTCCTTCCACTTTCCGCTCATGGATTTTTTCGACCAACACTGCTATCCGGACACATGCTGCCCCCTGCACTCGACAGTGTTCAACGACCGCGGAAAGTGTCTTTCCTTCGTCAAGAATATCGTCCAGCACAAGCACATCACGACCACGCATTGGTAGCGTAGGAAGCCGATGCCATTCCAACCCCGAACCATGTGTCTCGTTGCGATAACGGGATGCATGCAGATAATCGATTTGTAAAGGAAAGTTCAGTCTGGTCAACAGTTTTCCGGAAAATACCAATCCTCCATTCATGAGACACAACAGAATCGGGTTTCGGTTTTCCAATACTTCAGTCACTTGATTAGCCAGTACTGTTATCGCAGCTTCGACTTCCGCTTCTGTATGCAGGCATTCGGCTCTTCGGCTCACCGCAAGGACTTCATCAGGGGTCACTTGAAACTATCACCGTGTTGAGGTCCCAGTGAGCCGGAAACCAGCTGATCTATCCCATCTACCGTCGTTGTTGGAAAGGCAAAATCGGCCTGATGCCCGTGGACAATGCGAATAATATTGAGCATGACATCCTGTTTTATTTCATGGAATTTAGTCCAATTGGTTGTCTTCGTAAAAGTATAAACAAAGAAGTCCAATGATGACTTTCCATAACCATTAAAATTGACGATAAGAGTTTGTTTTTTGTCGATCTCTNCGTGCGACTGAAGCATGGAGTACACATCNTTCACNATCTGATCCATCTTGCATGCGTCCCTGTAGCGAATTCCTATTGTTTCGTAAATACGTCGGTTGGTCATACGCGAGGGGTTTTCGAGAGCGAGTTTCGCAAAAACGGAATTCGGGACNTAAAGCGGTCTTTTGTCAAAAGTCCTCACCACCGTTAGCCGCCAGCCAATACTTTCAACCGTCCCTTCAATTTCTCGATCCGGTGATCTAATCCAGTCCCCAATCGCAAACGGNCGGTCCAGATAAATCATCAGCCCGCCGAAAAAATTTGACAAGAGATCTTGTGCAGCGAAACCCACGGCGATACCACCAACACCGCCAAATGCCAACAGCGCCGTTATCTCGATCCCAAGGGTCGGCAAGGCAACCAATACTGCAGAAACTACGACTGAAAGCCGCGTTAATTTAGCCAACGCATGCAAGGTTGTCGGATCTAAGCGTCCCCGCTCCGTGGTTGTTTGTGACTGCAATTGGTCAAGTACCCGCGCCTCTGCCAAGGTGACAAATCGCACCAGAAAAAACATGGTCAGCACGATAAAAGTGAGCTGTCTTATAATTTCTAGGTTGGCTGGTCCGAACAGGGCCATATCGAGGTAGCCATCGCTTATCTGGACGGCCCAAATTAGTCCAAGGACTAGAATGAACCAGCTCAGTGGGCCCTGAGCTGCTTTGAATAAAGCATCATCCCAAACGTTAGCGGTCTTCTCGAATTGTTCGCCCAATATTCTCAATCCGCGCATCGCAAGGTAGCGACCGATAAAGGTGAGCATTACCGCGGCGAAAAGCTCTACACCCCAACCTAGTTCGGTAATACTTTCCATCGATAAAAGATTGGACATTATTGTCTCCTAAAAAATCAATAATTGAGTCGGTCAACAATCTCAATCGCTGATGCCCACTTTTCCGTTTCATAAAGCGTGGCTAATTCAGGAGACGGACTCGCGCGCAGGCTTGTAAGTCTTGGATTGCCGGTATGTTCTATTTTCTCGAGGTAATCAGCAACATCCGTTGCGCTCTGACGATCATTGCATACCAGGATCATATCGCAACCAGCAGCCAATGCTGTCGCGGCTCGCGTCTCTGCAGGCCCAACTGCTTTTGCAGCCATCATGCTTAAATCATCGCTAAAAATAATCCCCTCGAACCCAAGTCGCTGTCTAAGGATATTCTTCAACCACACATTCGAGTACCCGGCGCATGCCTGGTCTATGTTTGGATAACAGACATGAGCAGGCATGATTGCATCTAAAATATCAATGCATTCACTAAAAACCCTGAGATCCCGTGACCAAAGTTCGGAATCAATGCGATCATCGACTGGCAGCTCTAAATGAGAATCTGCAGCTACCGTGCCATGACCCGGAAAATGTTTACCTGTGGCGACCATTCCTGCCTCGTGCATGCCGCTGACATATGCCCTAGCCAGCTTGACTGTGGTATCCACCTCAGACGAAAAAGCCCTATCACCAATTACTTTACTTGCAGAGGTATGTAAATCGAGAACAGGTGCAAAACTTAGGTCTAGCCCAAAGTGCAATATTTCAGCAGCCATAACCCATCCGAGTACTTGGGCCTGATTGACAGCTTCAGCAGGACTCTTGTCGAAGACCGAAGATAATCTATACGGTGCCGGTAATCGCGCAAAACCCGACGTAAACCGCTGCACTCTACCCCCTTCCTGATCCACTGCTATGAGAATCTCAGGCTTACATTCGCGAATTTCCGCGATCAACCCCCTTAATTGATCTGGTTCAGTGTAATTACGGGAGAAAAGTATGAGCCCACCTACCGCTTGCCGGGACAAGAGTTGTCGGTCTTCCGCTGACAAGTATTGACCTTGAATATCCAGCATCAGAACGCCGGGGGTCTTGTCGTCTGTCATCAAAGTACGCCCAATGTTTTAAGAATTATCACAAATAAGCGGCATGCGGGCAAAGCGGGATTCCAAGCCGGGGGGGGGGAAGTCAATCACTCGGTTCATGCCTATAGCCCATCGCAGATTGCCAATTAATTCTGTAACCCTCAAGTCTATTTGAGAATGGCAGATAACTGTATATAATTACAGTTATGCACATATCTGGAATACCGCTATGCACAAACTCACGGAACGTCAGGAGCAGATCTTAGATTACATCAGGGACTATCTCGCTGATACCGGATTTCCGCCAACTCGCGCAGAGATAGCTCAAGAGATGGGATTTAAGAGCCCGAATGCTGCCGAAGAGCATTTACGAGCGCTTGCGAGAAAAGGTGCGATCGAAATATTACCGGGAACCTCAAGAGGAATCCGCTTGCCAATTTCTGAGCAACTCGGCCTACCCATTGTCGGTCAGGTTGCTGCAGGCAGCCCGATTCTCGCTGAAGAGTCTATCGCAGACTATTGCGATATTCCTCCCGACCTTTTCTCGCCACGAGCTGACTATCTACTCGCTGTAAAGGGTACCAGCATGATCAACGTGGGTATTTACGAGGATGACTTGCTCGCTGTTCATAAGACTGACAATGCTCGAAATGGTGACATCGTTGTGGCTCGGGTTGACGACGAGGTCACAGTTAAACGCTTTGAGCGTTCCCGAAGCAATCACAAGGTGAAACTCCTTGCTGAAAATCCAGAGTACGAACCTATCGAAGTTGATTTACGCAACCGCGATTTCGCGATCGAAGGTGTAAGCGTCGGCGTGATACGGCGTCAGATCTAGACATTGAAGGCGCCATAGAAGCCTTTATNCTTGCTGGTTCGGCTGCTCGCACAAATTTTAGCAACGCTACTATTTGTTTTTTGTTGCGGNTTCAGAACGGGTTTTNCTTNCTGTCTCAACCATCCAGGAACCGTCGCGATAGAACGCCTTCCACCCTGTTGCCTTCTTGTCGATCTCGCTTTGGACATATTGCTCCTTTGTCTTACGACTGAAGCGCACAAGCGTATAATTTCCTTGATCATCTTCAACAGGCGCCGAGAACAGAAATTTGTACTTGGGATCGATTTCGTCACTATGTGCCAGTAGCTCTTTAACAAGCGGAGCACGAGTTTCTCGATTTCGCGGGAATTTACTAGCGGCAAGAAAGAGTCCGGAAGCGCCGTCCCTCAATACGTAATGGTCCTCGACAGTTTCACAAGTCAATTCGGGCATTTGCACCGGATCCATCTTAGGCGGAGCTGCTTCTCCATTGCGAAGAAGCTTTCGGGTATTTTTACAATCTTTGTTAGTGCAACCAAAGTACTTTCCAAATCTACCAGTTTTTAATTGCATCTCAGCGCTGCATTTGTCGCATTCGAGTATGGGACCATCGTAACCCCGTATCTTGAATTCTCCGTGTTCAACTTCGAATCCACTGCAGTCAGGATTACTCCCACAGACATGCAGCTTTCGTTTCTCGTCTATTAGATAGCCGTCCATCGCCGTATTACAGATTCGGCATCGCTGCTTTTGACGTAAAAGCCTATTCTCCTGTTCTTCCGCCTCTTCAGCCGTGTCGGTGCGAAAAGCTTCCTCTCCGGGAGTCAAATTAATCGTACTTTTGCAGCGCTCTTTCGGTGGAAGCGCGTAACCGGAGCAACCTAAAAAGACCCCTGTCGAGGCAGTACGGATCGTCATATGTCTTCCGCATTTCGGGCAATCAATGTCTGTATCGGTAGGATGATTGGTTCTCATCCCACCATCTTCGCCCTCCGCTACGGCCAGCTGGTTTATGAAACCTTCGTAGAATTGATTCAGCAGCTTCTTCCAATCTGTTTTACCGGCGGCAACATCGTCCAAGGAATCTTCCATCTTCGCAGTGAAATCATAACTCATTAACTCATCGAAGCTTTCGAGCAGACGTTCCGAGACAATGTCCCCCATTTTTAAAGCATAGAATCGCCTATTTTCGACTTTTACATAACCACGATCTTGAATCGTCGAAATAATCGAGGCGTACGTGGATGGACGACCGATATCTCTTTTCTCGAGTTCTTTCACCAGGCTAGCCTCAGTAAAGCGCGCTGGCGGCTTAGTGAAGTTTTGCAAGGGCTCTAACTTCTCAAGCGTGAGCGATTCGCCAACCTCAACGGCAGGAAGCACCACATCTTCATCTTTTGAGGGAATCACTTTCAGATAGCCATCGAATTGCATGATCCTGCCTTTGGTACGCAGCTCAAATTTGTCAGCAGCAATCGTAATACTACTGCTCAAATACCGGGCAGGTGGCATCTGACAAGCGACAAAAAACTTCCAAATTAGGTCGTATAGTCTGACCGCATCCTGCTCCATTCCCATGAGCTTGTCTGGCATGACCTCAACATTGCTTGGCCGGATGGCCTCATGGGCTTCCTGAGCACCGTCTTTAGAACTGTAGTACAGCGGTTTGTCCGGCAGATAATTCCTTCCAAATTTTTTTTCAATGTAATTACGACATTTCTCGATCGAATCTTGGCTCAGATGCGTGGAATCCGTTCTCATGTACGTGATATAACCGGCCTCGTAGAGCCGCTGGGCCATTAGCATAGTCTTCTTAACGCCAAATCCAAGCCTCGTGCTCGCAGCCTGCTGCAATGTGGACGTAATCAGGGGGGGACGCGGCTTAGAAGAGGTAGGTCGATCTTCTCTATTACTGACGACGAAATCGGCACTTTCGAGAATCGACAGTGCGGAATCCGATTCCGCTTGATTACCCGGGCGGAAGTTTACTCCATCGGCTCTAACTACTTGACACCGAAGCTTGTCGAGAGCGCTGGTACTTAATTCGGAAAAAATCTCCCAGTACTCCTCTGGGATAAACGCTCGTATTTCACGCTCTCTCTCGACGACCAAACGAACAGCCACAGATTGGACCCGTCCTGCAGAGAGGCCACGGGCAACCTTCGTCCAAAGCAAGGGTGATACCATGAAGCCAACCACGCGATCGAGAAAGCGTCTTGCCTGCTGAGCCTCGACATAGCGCATATCGAGCTCACCCGGCTCCGTGAAGGCATCAGTGATGGCACGCTTCGTGATTTCGTTGAAGACAACGCGTTTGTAGCGCTCTGGGTTGCCACCAATGGCCTCCTTTAGATGCCAAGCTATTGCCTCGCCTTCTCTATCTAGGTCCGTGGCCAGGTAGATGTGGTCGGCGTTTTTAGCTACTTTCTTGAGGTCTGAAACAACCTTCTCTTTACCGGGCAGAATTTGATAGTTTGCCTTCCAACCCTTTTCAGGATCGACCCCCATCCTGCTTACAAGCTGCTGTTTTGCCTTCTTTTTCTTGTAGGCAAGCTTTGCTTTGGGCGCCATTTTTCGAGTTTTAGCTGCCTCGGCTGCCCTCGCCTTCGGATCAACTTCCTTCGCACTTCCGCTTGTCGGCAAATCACGAATGTGACCCACACTCGATTTGACGACAAAATCGGAGCCAAGATATTTGTTGATCGTTTTAGCTTTAGCGGGAGATTCAACGATTACAAGTGATTTAGCCATTTTTGGAGGTTCAGTAAAAGGTTCTATAGATACGAGAGCGCTAAGCAACTAACCCGAAGTGCGCACATATATAAGGCGAAGATACGTTTCGGTCAAGTCTTGCGTTGCGAATAACTTGTCCTCGGGCAAACAGCAAAATCGTTCGATAGCAAAAAAATTAGCCAGATTTGGTGATGTGCATACTTAAACCAAACCACCTTAATTGCGGTCAAAAGAGAGAACTATTCGAGACGAGGCAGATTCTCTGCTTATCGGGCTAAAAAAGAAAGATTGATCAGGCCTCCGAATATGGTTTGAGTCGGCGAAATCAGTAAAGTTGCGAACTCAAATCTTAACTTCATGTAGCCAGCAAAATTTATCCTCAACCTCACCTCTCTGCAGTTGAACAAGCGAGTCGTATAGCTTCTGCATTACCGGGCCGACCGTATACCCATCTCCGTTTAAAATATGCCACTCCGAGTCGAAATAGATACGACCGATTGGAGACAGAACGGCAGCGGTGCCGCAAGCACCCATTTCTGCGAATGAGTTAAATTCGACTCGGAGATCGATCGCCCTTTCTGCTGTCTTAATCCCAAACTGCTCAGAAGCGATTTCCATGACGGACCGCTTGGTAATACTCGGAAGGATTGCTTCTGAGGACGGAGTGATCAATTCACCAGTTTTCAACACGATCACGATATTGGCTGAGCCAGCTTCGTCGATGAACCGATGTGACGCGGAATCGAGATATAAAGCTTCGCTGGCACCGAGCTCTTGTGCTTTAAGTGTCGCCAGCAATCCACCCGCATAATTTGCACCTGCTTTGTAGCTTCCAGTTCCTTGAGGCGCCGCCCTATCGAAATCAGACACAGCCAAACTGATAGCTGCAAGTCCGGACGATTTATAATAGGGTCCTACGGGTGACACAAACACGCGAAATTCGAAAGCGCGGGCAGGTTTCAAACCAAGATTTTCACCCACGCCGATAAGCATTGGCCGAATATAAAGCGCCGCGCCAGAACCGTAGGGCGGAATCCAGGCATAGTTTGCCCGCACCACTTCTTCCACAGCCTCGATAAAGAGTTTGTGTGGCACCTCTGGCATTAACAGTCGCGAGGCCGTGCGGTTCATTCGCTCACTATTGAGATTCGGGCGGAAGAGGACAACTCGATCATCCTGCGTCGTTTGCGCTTTCATACCTTCAAAACACTGTTGAGCGTAGTGCAAAGAAGGCGAACCCTCGTGGATGATCAAATTTTCTTCACTGACCAGACTGCCCGGCAGCCATTTTCCCTCTTGAAAAATCGCAGAGTAGCGAAAGTCGGTTTTGACATATTGAAAACCTAATTCGGCCCACTTCAACGGCTTCTTGCTAAAGTTTTCATCCATTGGTTGAACCCCATATTCAGAGAGCGCCGTATTATCGGGCAATACCCCATGAATATCTACATAGGTGCCCATTGTTAGCGGCAAGTCTGATTAACAAGACTGAGGAGCCCTGCCTAATGAAAAAAAAGATGCACGGTCTAATTGATATTGGAGCCAATCTGACGCACAGCGCGTTTGAGGCCGATTTTGAGGACGTCGTTACCGCGGCTAAAGCCGCTGGACTAACCCACATCATCCTGACAGGCACCGACATGCAAACCAGCGAAGCAGCTGCAAAATTGGCAGGAGAGCACCCTTCTTTTTTTAGCAGCACTGCTGGTTTTCACCCGCACATATCTCAACATGTTAATCCGGTTAACTTCGCGCTCCTAAAAGTCCTACTGCAAAATCCAGCAGTGGTTGCTATCGGCGAGACTGGCCTCGATTACAATCGAAATTATTCAGAACCGCAAATGCAGCGGCGCGTTTTCGAAGCGCATCTAGAATTAGCGTGCACTGTTCGAAAACCGCTATTTCTGCATCAGCGAGATGCGCACACAGAATTTCTCGAAATGCTTTCCGCCTTTCGCGCGAAAATTTCTGGCGGAGTAGTTCATTGTTTCACTGATTCACACAAAGCGTTGAAGGAGTACCTCGATCTGGGCATGTACATTGGCATAACAGGTTGGATTTGCGATGAAAGACGAGGAAAAACGCTTCAGGATATCGTTACTTATATTCCACATGATCGTTTATTGATTGAAACAGACGCTCCTTATCTCTTGCCGAGAAGTCTTCGCCCAAAACCAAAATCCCGAAGAAATGAACCCAAGTACCTAACTGAAGTTTTGGGCAGAATCGCAGCATGCCGGAATGAGGATGCAAATTGGCTTAGAAACGTGACAGCGCAAAATGCTTGCACACTGTTTCAGCTGAATAACAAGGTGCTTTCGCATACTGAGCATTCAGAAGGTTTTTGAACAAGCGCCAGCGTCGAACGCCTTCAGTCTTCGAAAGTGCCAAAGTATCCCTGAGGTCATGCGTCATAAAAATATGTCCTCATGTTGGACAAAGCTCTCTAACTGTTCCAACGTGAATGGCCAGCCAAGCTCTCTGAGATTGTCATTTCTTCGCACCACCGGAATGCGCGTGCCGTAACGCTCCACCAGATCCTCGTCAATAGCGATATCGACTTCGACAATGTTTACCGCCCTGTTAGTCTTGAGTTGCGAAAGAAGCGATGCTGCATTTTCACATAGGTGACATCCAGCGGTTGTATAAAAAGTAAGACTACTCACGATTTAACTTCAAGAGTAAGAACTCTGTGGTGATTGATTAACAATTTATGGGTCTCAACGGGAGAAGGATTCAAGCCTGTACTGGGGTGGATCGTTACCGTGCCCGTATCAAGTTTGTAGCGCTTAAGAACTTGAAGTTCATTCAGAAGACAGCACCATAACTAATTATAACCCATGTGATCTTTGAAAAACGAATAAGCTACACTCCGCTACAATGTTCGCCTAGACATGCATTTCAAAACGTTTACAATCGCCAGACTCCTTCAAAGCACCTCGCAGAATTGGGAAACGCCATAAATGAGCCAACACGGAAATATCGTTAAATTAAAAAACTGGCTGTCGACGCAGATCATCGGACAAGAACGGTTGCTTGACCGACTTCTGATAGCCTTGCTAGCGGATGGACATTTGCTTGTTGAAGGCGCCCCCGGCTTAGCTAAAACGAAGGCCATCAAGGACTTATCTCGCGCCATTGAAGGAGATTTTCATAGGATACAGTTCACACCCG
This sequence comes from Gammaproteobacteria bacterium, assembly GCA_002719575.1. Taxonomy (GTDB): domain Bacteria; phylum Pseudomonadota; class Gammaproteobacteria; order Pseudomonadales; family Pseudohongiellaceae; genus UBA9145. The sequence continues at coordinate 35,353 of PBHS01000016.1, forward strand.
ACCTGTTACCGAGCGATATAACAGGTACCGAGATATTCAGACCTGAAGACGGCTCCTTCCGTTTCCAGCAGGGGCCTATTTTCCACAATTTGGTGCTGGCTGATGAGATCAACAGAGCTCCTGCTAAAGTCCAGTCTGCACTTCTTGAAGCGATGGCAGAGCGACAGGTTTCGGTGGGCAGAGACTCCTTCACGCTACCAGATTTATTTCTGGTCATGGCAACCCAAAACCCGATAGAACAGGAAGGTACTTATCCGCTGCCGGAGGCACAGCTTGACCGTTTTCTGATGCATGCAACGATTGATTACCCAGCGGTAGAAGCTGAGCGAGACATCCTGCACTTGGTGAGAAATGAAGCCGCTGATGTCGAAGGCAAAGCGCCTGCTCAGCTTGCCCAGATAAATCTATTCTCAGCGAGGAAAGAAATACTGGCCATGCATATGGCACCAGAGGTAGAGGAATATATTATTCAGCTCGTAATGGCGACCCGTAAACCCGAGCTTTACGGCGACGATCTCAGCGCATGGCTTGAGTATGGGGCAAGTCCTCGCGGAACAATCTCGCTCGATCGTTGCGCGAGAGCGCATTCTTGGATTCAGGGCCGTGATTACGTGAGCCCCGATGACGTACAAGAAATCCTTTTCGATGTACTGCGCCATCGGATTTTGCTCAGCTTTGAAGCTGAGGCAAGTGGTATCACTCCCGATCACGTGCTCGAAACGATTAGAGAACGTGTCCCCTCCGCCTGATAAATTCGGTCTATTCCAATGTCAGCTCGACTAGCTACCGACCCCCAGCATGCTCGTTACCAAAGCAAAGGGGCTATCGTCTCGCTACAACAGCTACTCATTCAACGCTATGCGGCTAAGACCCTCGGATATCTCGCTCATTCCCGCTCTATCGCCGGTATTTCTGGATTGCACCTTTCCAAAATGCGCGGCAGAGGCATTGATTTCGAAGAATTCCGGCCCTACCAGGCGGGAGATGATATCCGCTTGATAGATTGGCGAGTGACTGCGCGCACGAGCCGGCCGTTCACAAAGGTGTTCAGAGAAGAGCGAGAAAGGCCTGTTATTGTAGCCTTGGACCAATCCCGAAACATGTACTTTGGCAGTCAGATTGCCTTCAAATCTGTAATTGCAGCACAGGCCGCAGCCCTGTTTTGCTGGCTGTCAATCGATAACGGTGATCGGGTTGGTGGTCTGGTTTATTCGGACCGCTGTTCCAGCCTGGTTCGCCCAAAGCGATCTAGACGCTCTGCATTGCACCTATTGAATCAGATTTATCAGTACAATCGAAATTTGCAGCGCGTAACTGCGCCAAACAATGAAACAGAGCTCGTTCCTCGGTCCGACCTCGCTTCTGCTTTAGGCCAGATTCGCCGAATCACCAAACCAGGAAGCACGCTTTACATTATATCTGACTTCATGACTCTGGATGAAAGGGCACTGCAGTATATGAATCAGCTGTCCCGTCATAACAATGTTATATGTTGTCTGNTTTACGACGTTCTGGAGGAGAGCCTTCCGGTACCCGGGATTTACAGTATCACTGATGGCAGTCGAAAAGGCGCCTTGAATACATATAATTCAAAGGCTCGAAAGCGCTATAAACATCAATTTCAAGAACGTATGAAATTCTTGGAAAACGAACTCGAAAAATTACAGATTCGCCTTATCAAAATGCGAACCAATCAACTGGTAGTGGAACAGATTCGAGAATGGATAGCGAAGAATTATTAGCGCAACTAGCGGACATTCATCTACCCGCAGAAATCAGCTTTTGGCCCCCAGCGCCGGGCTGGTGGATTCTTGCAGCGCTTTTTCTGGCAGCCGGGTGCATTTTAGCAAAAAAGCTTTATCAAAAAGTCGAGCAGCAAAGGGCATACAGAAGCGCACTGAGAGAGCTCGAAAGCTGTTCAATGCGATTAGCGCAAGCCACTGGCGAGGAGAGACTGCTCCGATACATAAACGACGTGAATACTGTAATACGGCGCGTAGCTCTTATTAAATTTCCGGAATCGGGTGCAGGCAGTCTGGCTGGAGATCCTTGGGTTGCATTTATTCGGCGAACGGGTGACTCTTCGTTACTCAATGATCAGATTTCCGCTGCCCTCGCCCATGGTCGATTCAGAAGACGCATTGAGCTGGATAGTCAGGCGCTACATCAGATGGCAAAAAACTGGATACGCAGTGTTTACCAGTCGAGTACAACACCATCGACTAATCCTTTTTCAGTGAAAAGGTCTAGCCGATAATGCTCGAATTCACCTGGCCTTGGGTCTTTATGCTTTTACCGCTGCCTTATTTGGTGTACCGATTAATCAGCCAAGCGCCGCGACAGGATGCCGCTCTGTATGTGCCATTCTTNAGCGCTCTTACACGATTACAATCAGAAAATGAGAGCCTGAGCAGCGGCCGATTATTGAGTCTCATTTGCAGCATACTGATCTGGCTTCTAATGGTCACGGCAGCCAGCCGCCCCCAATGGCTCNGAGATCCGGTCCAAATGCCNTCAACGGGCAGAGATCTCATGCTGTCTGTAGATATCTCCGGATCCATGGAAGCTCAAGATATGGTTGTCGGCAATCGGCAGGCTTCACGAATTGATGTGGTCAAGGCGGTTGTTGGGGACTTCGTTGAGCGACGTGAAGGCGACAGGCTCGGATTAATACTATTCGCCGCCCATGCCTATATACAGGCTCCCCTCACCTTCGACCGGGAAACTGTCGGTACTCTTTTGGATGAAGCTGAGATCGGAATAATTGAAGAATCTGCCACTGCAATCGGTGATGCAATCGGACTAGGAGTGATCCACCTCAGAAACCGTCCTGAAAACAGCCGCGTCCTCGTTTTGTTGACAGACGGCGTGAACAATGCTGGAGCTGTATCACCGGAGCAGGCGGGCCAACTGGCGCAGCAAGAAAACATCAAGATCTACACGATTGGGATCGGCGCGGATCAAGTCGTTCAACGCACTTTTTTCGGGGCACGAGCAATTAACCCTTCAGCTGAGTTGGATGAAGCGGTACTAACACGAATCGCCGAATCCACCGGTGGGAGATATTTCCGTGCTCGAGACGTGTATGACCTGGTAGGCATTTATGAGGAATTGGACCGACTAGAGACAATTGAGCAAGATGAACAAACCTATCGCCCGACTCGCGTGCTTTTTTATTGGCCGCTTGGAGCCGCACTAATCATAAGCTTTATGCTGGCCATTTTCTCAATTCCTTGGCTCTCTCTCACTGGTCGTGCACGCGCCGCGTACGAAGACGATGGCGACGCAAATCAAGGTCCAGAAGGAAGCAGTGCCTGATGGAAATTCTTCTCCCTGCCGCACTGATTGAAAATTTTCAGCTCCTGAGACCACTGTGGCTATTAGCGTTGGTTCCTGTGGCAATTTTCATTCTTGCGCTGTGGCGTATTAATTCCGTGGTTACAGCTTGGGACAGGGCTGTTGACAAATCTTTGCTCCCATTTCTGCTAGATCGAAGCAAGAATGCTTCGCAAAGAACGCCACTCTTGTTACTGAGTTTTGCCTGGTTGTTCAGTATTGTCGCTCTGGCAGGGCCAGTATGGGAACAGTTACCCCAGCCTGTTCAGAAACGGGAAGACGCAATGGTTATTGTTTTTGACCTTTCCCTTTCGATGTTTGCACCTGATCATCAACCTACTCGCCTTGACCTCGCTAAACGTAAGCTACGAGACATTCTCGCCATGAGAAAAGAAGGCCAAACTGCTTTAGTTGTGTATGCAGGCGATGCGCATACCGTGACACCACTGACAGACGATGTAGTTACTATCGAGTCACTGGTGCCCTCCCTCAGCCCGAATATCATGCCGCTTTTCGGCTCCAATCCTGTGGCAGCTGTCGACCTTGCAATTGGTTTGTTGGATGAAGTTGAAGCATCAAGAGGCCGTGTACTTCTGATGACCGATGGGATCAATGGTTTTTCTGAAGAGCAGCTTCTCGCGAATCGATTACTTGAGACAGACTACGAGCTGTTAATCATGGGGATTGGCACCGAGCAAGGAGCACCAATCCGCACCAGTGATGGCAGCGCTCTTACCGATCAATTTGGCAACATCGTTACCCCTTCGCTCAACCGTAATGTCCTGCAGTCTCTCGCGAACCGCACTGGGGGCCGATATCACGATATCCAATTGGCCGATTCCGACCTCGCCTTCTTACTGTCAAATTTCGATCTTCTTGATGATGAACTTACAGAAGTCGATGAGGAATTCGATATCTGGTATGAATCTGGTCCTTGGCTTCTTCTTCTAGTTCTACCTGCCGTAGCAATGAGTTTTAGAAAAGGCTGGTTGTTTTCATTTTTCTTTCTTAGCTCGTCCGGATTACTGATACCCTCCAATCAGGCGCAGGCTTTCGATTGGAGAGATCTGTGGAGAACTAAAGATCAACAAGCTGCAGACGCATTCGCCAATGAAAACCACGAATTGGCTGCCTCTTTGTTTGAGTCTTCCGCGTGGTCAGGCGCCGCCAACTACCGGTCGAAGAATTACGAATCGGCGATTGCGGCGTTCAGTTCCATCAATACCGCCGACGGGAATTACAATCGAGGCAATGCGCTTGCTTTGGCAGGGAGCTACCCCGAGGCAATAGCAGCTTATGAAACTGCCCTCTCATTAGAACCGAATCATGAGGACGCGCTCTCGAATAAGGCAGTCATCGAAAAATTACTTGAACAGCAAGAGTCCGAAAAAGGAGAGCAGCAAGAAGGGGACAGCCAGGACAATCAGTCGGAGCAAAATTCGCAAAATGAGTCAGAGCAGCAAGAAACCTCTGAACAGCAGGATCAACAAAGCCAAGAAGGCAATCAGGATCAGCAAGAGCAACAGCAAAATCAGCCGCCAGAGGAGCAAGAAGGCTCAGAGTCCAATAGTGAGCAAAATACCCCATCGGAATCGTCCAACGAAGAGCTAGAAGAGCAGCAATCGCTTGAACAATGGCTTCGCCGAATTGAAGATGACCCCGGGGAACTTCTGCGTCGAAAATTTCGCTATCAATATCGTCAGCGACAACTCAATGGAACTGCCAACAATACAAGCAGCGGAGGCCAGATATGGTGACCCAGCCATTCTTAAAATCAGCCGGTGCATTTTTACTTTCTTGCCTTGCTTTTGCAGTCTCAGCTCAGGAAATAGAGGTATCAGTCGATCGCCAAGAGTTGGCCCGGGGAGAAACGCTGACCTACACGATTCGAGTTTTTGAACAGCGTCAAGGGATGCAGCTTGACCTAACGCCTCTCACAGAGAACTTTGATGTATTAGGCACCCGGACTTCGAGCCAGATACGCTCGATCAATGGTTCTGTGGAGTCTTGGACTGACTACATTGTTACTCTATTCCCTCTTAAGGAAGGGGAGCTGGAAATCCCCCCGTTGACCATAAACAACGACCTCACTGAAGCAATCACTATATCGGTGGTAAACCAGGGAGCGCGCTCCAATCAGTCACCAGAGGAGCTTTTTCTTGAAATAGAAGCCAATAAAGAAAGTGTCTTCGTACAAGAGCAACTGCTCTTTACCGTCAGGCTTCTCTATACCATCAATGGCATACGCAACCCTCAATTTACAGAAATTGAGATGCCTGACACTGTCATAGAACTAATTGGCTCTCCGAACCAATATGAAAAGCTCATCGATGGGGTTCGCTATGGCGTATATGAAAAGCGATACGTGATATTTCCACAGAAAAGCGGTCCGCTAGAGATTCCGGACATCCTCTTTCGCGGTGAAGTAACAGACGGATCAAGCAACTTTGTCTTTAGGAATTTGAACACAAGGCGGGTAACCGCCTTTATCGATGGCATGACGGTTGACGTCAAACAGCGACCACCTGCTGCGGCAAATAGTCCTATTTGGCTACCGGTATCAAACCTGACCCTCGAGGAAAGCTGGGCACCTGACAACACTGAGCTAAAAATCGGCGACCCTCTCGTTCGCACCATCACTATGGTCGCAGACGGGCTAGATGGCGCTGTTTTACCACCCTTCGGAGCAACGAGTCTAGATGGCGCCAACATTTACCCAGATCCAGCTAAAATCGACCGTACCTTTGTTAACGGAGCAATTGTCGGCACTCGCGTTGAAACAATGACAATCGTCCCTACCATCGGTGGTGATCTTGAAATTCCCGAAATTACTATCCCCTGGTGGAACATTGAGACCGACAGGCAACAGGTGACCACCATACCGGCCATGACTCTTTCCATAGGCGAGATAGCTGAAGCAGCAGTACCAGCCGAACAGACGATTACCAGCAGCGGTAATCTGGAAGACTTGCTTGCGATGCCTCCTGTGGTAGACCAAGACATGATCGATGCGCAGGCAGAGGCAGAGTACATTGAAATTAGAGCGAACTGGTTAAGTTATCTAATTTCGGCAACGTTTTTGATCGTGCTAGTGAGTATCTTTTGGCTTGCCATATGGCCAAAACAGAAAGCATTAACCAGGTATCTGAGTTACACCAAAAATCAAATCGCTAATCGTTACACGCCTGTCAACAATGAGCGTGTTGCCTTTCGACAGCTTATGAAAGCTCTGGGAAAAAACGACTTGAACCACATAAGACAATCTCTGATCCTATGGTGTGATCACTTTATATCGAATAGTCGCATATTGAATACGGAAGACATACTCCAACAACGTGAAGCGCTTGATTTGAAAGAGCATGTCTTGGACTTGCAAGCGAACCTATTTAGTGAGGCAGGCCGATCTGGAGCCAAAAATTTCAATAGAGATTCTTGTATGCGAACGGTAACAACCCTTAGACGAACCAAGATTACAAAATCAAGGCAACGGGCCGCCGAAGATCGTTACTGCCTCCCGCCTCTTTATAACACTTAGATCTCAGCGAAGGTTGCATAAGAAAGTAATTTCAAGCGCTCTTTTACAACCATATAAGCAACACTGAAGTATGCCCCGATCAAATTTGGTCTATACAACTTCTGGCAGCAACGTGTGCAGCACTTGCGGTAAATCGCTCCGTAGATGCAAGTGTCAGTGCGCATCTGAGAGAGCTTTAACAAGTGCAATCCGGGCTCCGCGGATTCAACTACAGAAAAAAGGCCGTGCCGGAAAAGAGGTCACGGTAATTTCTAACCTTGGCCTTAGCAGGACTGATTTACTTGATCTATTAAAAATTCTTAAGAAAAGCCTCGGAACTGGAGGCACTCTCAAGGACCAAACTCTCGAAATTCACGGAAACAGGACCACGGAGGCTACAAAGCTTCTCTCGGCCAAAGGCATAAAACCCACGAAAATCTGAATCTTTACCGGACATTGTCAGCGAAACACACGCGGTTTATGATCTCTAGTGTAGTTACAGCATTTTCCGAGAGTTTTTCCTCATCTATCTGAGATAAATGTGCATATGGTTTATTAACGAATTTTTAGAAACACGACAACTTGCAATTCGGGCGTACCAGTCCTGAGTTTGGGGCACTAACACTCATGAAAGACAAGCGGGCTCTCTGCCATCCAGCTGCTAAGCTGGTATGCAAGAAACTCTTCCGGCATGACATTATAGGCGCTGTCAAGCTCTGTTATGCTCGCAGCAGATTTTTAAGCTCCGAAACGCAGAGAAAGATTCCAAAACTTTCGGTCTCAGCATTAGCAAAGACTTGAACTAATTTTTGACGACGTGCCATAGAGAAAGTAACAGTTTTCAATAAACCCTTACTCATCAATCATTATGAATATCTGCAACGAGATTCTGCTGCCTCGCAAATTTCTTCTTGTTTTTCTTAGCCAATTTCGCTGCGTCATTTCGAACCAGCTCTAAACGTTTAAGATAAACTTCATCAACATCTCCGGTTATATATTCACCGTCAAATACTGAACATTCAAAGCGATTTAGTTCGGGATTGCCCTCGGCAGCAGCAGCAATCAAGTCATCAAGGTCCTGGTAAATAAGCCAGTCAGCGCCTATCTGCGCCTCAACCTCTTGATCACTTTTCCCGGCCGCAATAAGCTCGGTGGCAGCCGGCATGTCGATCCCGTAGACGTTCGGATAACGGATTGCCGGTGCAGCTGACGCAAAATAGACTTTTTGTGCGCCAGCATCGCGAGCCATTTGAATAATTTGCTTACAGGTTGTTCCTCGAACAATAGAGTCGTCCACCAGAAGAACATTTTTCCCTTTGAATTCCAATTCAATCGCGTTTAACTTTTGCGTGACTGATTTATGACGCTGCTTTTGTCCGGGCATTATAAAAGTACGTCCGATATAACGATTTTTAACAAAACCCTCACGATACTTAATGCCGAGATGGTTAGCCAATTCAAGAGCAGAAGTTCTACTAGTGTCGGGTATCGGAATCACGACATCGATGTCATGATCAAAGCACAATCGCCTTACTTTCTCAGCCAAGCGCTGGCCCATGCGTAAGCGGGCTTTATAGACTGAAATACTGTCCATTAAAGAGTCCGGGCGAGCAAAGTAAACATGCTCAAAAATACAGGGGGTATGGATGCCAGGCTCACCGCACACCTTGGTGTGCAGATTACCGTGAACGTCGATATAAACCGCCTCTCCTGGAGCAACATCGCGTTCAACCGTAAAACCCTGGGAATCTAAAGCAACGCTTTCAGAGGCAATCATGTATTCCTTCTGGCCATTAGTTGTGCGAGAGCCAAAAATCAGCGGCCGTATGCCATTTAAGTCACGAAACCCAAGTATCCCGTATCCCGTTATCATGACAACTGCGGCATAGCCCCCGCGACAGCGCTTATGGACACCTGCGACCGATGAAAAGATATCCTCCGGTCTCGGTTCGATCTGTTTCTTCTGAGACAACTCATGAGCGAAGATATTTAGCAGGACTTCTGAGTCTGAGTCGGTATTCATGTGGCGCAGATCAGTTTTATAAAGTTCGCGATTCAGATCCGATGTATTTGTCAGNTTACCATTGTGAGCAAGAGACAAACCGTAGGGCGAGTTGACATAGAATGGTTGGGCGAGCGCAGGGCTTGAGCTACCTGCTGTGGGATATCTTACATGACCAATGCCCATCTGGCCTGTCAGCCGACGCATGTGACGAGTCCGGAAAACATCCTTGACGAGCCCGTTGTCCTTGCGCAAGTTTAATTTTCCATTGTCGCTGGTCATGATACCCGCAGCATCTTGGCCCCTATGCTGCAGAACGGTCAGAGTGTCATAGAGGCACACACCAACATCCTGACTCGTAACAACTCCAACTAATCCGCACATAAAAATACGCTCCGCCGTAAATAACCCTACTTCAAGAAAAAATATTCATTGCGTCACTGTCAATNAAATAGATCTTAATTTCTTCAATCACTTCTGTACCAAAAGGTATTAAAGTCGACTGTTGCCACCATTGCTCGTCCGACGCACTAAAAAAAAGATCAGAAACAGACAAAAGAATTAAAGTTACTAGTGTACCAAACGTAAACCCCAACGCTGCTCCTAGGATTTTGTCCAATGTCTTCAATCCCGTAATAGAAACAATTTTGGAGATAACGAAGCCCGTAAGCTTTCCCACCATGATGACCAGCGCAAACAGCGCGATAAACGAAGCAACATAACGGAAAGTCGCGTTTTCAATCATGCCAGCTAGGTATCCAGACGCAAACTCATAGTAGCCACCCGCGATAAAGAAAGCAGCGAACCAACTAAGTAGGAGGAGTAATAAACTTACACTTCCCTGTATCAATCCGAGGCCTGTAGAGACCGCAATGACCGTGAGAACTATGACATCAAACTGCGTCATTGTTTTTGATTCAAAACCCTATTCCTCNATCTCATAGGGAACGACTATACCCGCTAATTGGAATTCTTCTCGCAGACTGTTCTGGTTTGCTACCGATACCTGTCTGTCAAACCATGGACCGACAAAAACTCCACGAAGTTGACCAGCATCAGACTCCACCTCTCTGATATACGCTCGGTGGCCTGACTCTAGCAAGCGCTCAAGTAAGTTTGCTGCGTAGTCTGCATTAGAAAATAAGCCCAATCTAACACTCCAACTGCTCGGCAAACCATCATCACCTAACTGCGGAAGCGACCTGTGCTGAGAAGTGTCCGAGGGGATAGCGTCGCTTACTCCAAGCTCTGCATTCGGTTCAGGTTCTTCGGACAAAAAGGAGATGTCTGAGGGGTTACCGGTTCTCTGATCAACTGCGATTGGGAGGTCGGATGGATCTTCCGAAAGAGTAATATCCGACAGATCGCTGTCTGCAATGATAACAGGACGGATCTGCTGCGGCTCGGGCAGTATGTTTATTTCCGGTGGATCTGGAATACGGCTGATGAGCGTAGACTCATAACTGCCCTCGCCATCAAATATGATCGGCAAAAAGATGAGACAACAAGCCAGCAAGACAATGGTGCCGACAATTCTCTGTTTTGTATTCTGCTGCAATTCAGCTTCCTAAGGTCCGGGTTTCACTACCGAACTTCGATCTNCAGAAACAGACGAGGCTTTAAACGTTTGGGCGATCCCGATCCCTTCTCAGTCGAACGTCTGGCAAAATACTCGAGCCGCCGCTACGGTGTGAAATGAACCTGCAACAACGACCAGTTCCTCTTTTACAGCATCGTCACAAGCCGCTTGATAAGCCTCAGTTACCCTGTCGAAGCAGCGCGTTGGCGCGGTTGAATCAAGTTTTTTAAGCCGTTTCCCCAACTCTTTGGCTGGCAAGCATCTTGAATCTTCGACTTGCGAAATATACCAGATGTCCGCTATGGATACTAAGGATGCCAGCATCGTTTCGACATCCTTGTCTGACATAACTGCTATCACAAGGCGAACCTTTCTCTTTTTGACGCATACCGCCGGTTTTGGCTGTACAAGACGCCTTATGGCAACCACTAATGCATCGATCGAATCCGTATTATGTGCCACATCCAACAGAACCGGAATGGCTGTCTGTCTGTCCACTGTCAATTCCTGCCTTCCGGGCATTTCGATGGATGCGAAGAATGCGGCTGAATTTGTCAAACTCTCCTCCATGCCTGCGCTTGCCAGCGCCTGCAATGCGGTCGAGGCGTTTATCGGTAAAACAGCGCTAGCCTCAGGAAGTGCAGTGCTTATCGTTCGTCCGTCCAACGCAACTCCTCGCCACCTTGCAAATTCACAACCCTCGTAAGTTTGAATACCAAATTGTTGGCCTTGATAGACAGATAAACAGGACAGTTCCTTGGCTTTTTGAGTAATAGTCAAGGGAGGATCTGGGTCNCCGCAAACAAAAATTCCTCCCGNNCGGAGNATTCCAGCTTTCTCCAACCCNATCGCTTCGCGGTTNTCNCCAAGCCAATCTTGATGGTCAAGTCCAATTGCTGTGATAACGCTGACATCGGGATCAATTATATTTACCGCGTCCAGTCTCCCCCCTAATCCAACCTCCAGAAGAGCGACGGATACCTCCTTTTGGTGAAATATCCACAACGCGGCGAGAGTAGCAAATTCGAAATAGCTTAGAGAAGTCTCTCCACGGAATGAATCGATCTGACTAAATGCTTCGCAAATGAGATCATCATCGCATGGTAATCCTCTCAAACGAATGCGTTCGTTGAAACGGTGAATGTGTGGCGAGGTATAGGCACCCACTTCAACGCCAGTTTGACACAGAATCTGCTCCATCACCGCAACGACTGAACCCTTGCCGTTTGTACCGGCCACCGTCACGACTGTAGGAGGTTTTACTAGAGAAATTGCTTTCGAAATGCTCCTAACCCGCTCGAGTCCTAAGTCGATCTCGCGAGGATGGACCCGTGCAATATAGGTTAGCCATTCTTGAAGATTTGACGGCACCGATTGACGCTNTGCTCTCANTTNCTAAANTTACGGTAATACANGAGCTTATCAAGCAANGAGGCTACTCGACTTCGNAACTCNTTNCGNTGCACGATCATATCTATNGCACCGTGCTCNAGAAGAAATTCAGCGCGCTGAAANCCCTCTGGCAACTTGACTCTGACGGTTTGTCGAATTACGTCNGGNCCNGTAAAACCAACCAGCGCGTTTGGTTCAGCAATGTTTACATCACCAAGCATAGCCAAACTAGCCGACACGCCTCCATACACCGGGTCAACCAGCACTGAAATATAGGGTAAGCTTTTTGACCGCATTTTTTCGAGAGCCGCGGAGGTTTTGGCCATTTGCATCAAAGATACCAACGCTTCCTGCATTCTGGCACCGCCACTGGTAGAGAAACAAACGAGCGGCTGGCGACTAGCAAGGCAGGTGTTNACTGCCTGAACGAATTTCTCCCCTACGACCGCTCCCATTGAGCCTCCGATAAAGCCGAACTCAAACGCCGCAACAACCGCCGGGACGCCACTTATCGTGCCTTGCATAACGATAAGCGCGTCCTTCTCACCGGTTCTTTTTTGTGCGGAGCTGAGTCTTTCCTTATATCGTTTAAGATCCTTGAATTTAAGTATGTCTAAAGGCTCAAGGTCGCTAGTGAGTTCCATTTGGCCTTCCCTATCCAGAAACAACTCGATTCGACGCCTAGCCGTAATTCGCATGTGGTGATCGCATTTAGGGCAAACTTCATGGTTTTCTGACAAAGACTTTTGATAGAGCATGGCAGCGCATCGCGGACATTTCTTCCAGAGACCTTCTGGGACAGTCGACTTTTTGCCTTCCCCGTCTGAGGCAGAAATAGAAGGCAATATTTTATCAATCCAGCTCAATGCTCTGACTACCTCGAAACTGTGTCATTGATGGGCATAATAGTCATCATGGCGTATCTATCGCGCTTCTGGCCTCGCCGATGACAGTGCAGCAAGTCGCCAAAGTAGGTGCGTGCTTAGNCCCGTTAGACAGTTCGGCGATCTTGTCTACCAGTGCACTACCAATAATGATGCCGTCTGACGCAGAGCCCATGGCACGCGCACTCTCCGAATCTTTGATACCAAACCCTACAACGACCGGCAAGTCAGTCAACTGGCGAAGCGCATTTATGCTCTCCTCAATGGACTCAAAATCGGTTATCGCGGCCCCTGTGACCCCCTTCAGTGACACGTAATACACATAGCCCGAACAAACCCTCACAATTTCTTTCGCACGGCTTGCCGAAGTCGTGGGCGCGACAAGGAATATTGTGTCAATAGCAGCGTCAGACAGCCTCCGATGCAGTTCCGTGGATTCGGCCGGTGGCATGTCCACCACTAATACCCCGTCTACGCCAGCCGCAGTAACACTCTTGACAAATTCCTCGTAACCCATTNTTTCAATTGGATTGAGATACCCCATCAGGACAATGCCTGTTTCAGCGTCGNTCTGACGAAATTNTGTNACGATATCCAGCGTATCACGNAGTGTAGTACCACCGGCAAGCGCCCGNTCGACGCCTNTCTGTATTACTGGACCNTCTGATGCAGGATCGCTNAAAGGTATGCCNAGCTCAATAATATCTGCACCCTGNTTGACCAANTCATNCATTAGAGCGAGCGTGGTTGANAGATCCGGATCACCTGCCACCAAATANGGGATCAGCAGCTTTTTGTTTTGCNGNNGCCGNCTACTTGCTATTGCCGTAATTCGACTCATGATTCGCTGAGAAACTCTAGAGCTTCATTCCCTCGAGCCGCGCAACGGTCTCGATGTCTTTGTCACCTCGACCAGAAAGATTTATTACAATTGTCTGATCTTCGTTCATGCTACTCGCCAGATCCATCGCGTAAGCGACAGCATGACTAGTTTCAAGCGCCGGAATTATTCCTTCGAGCCGCGTGAGTTTATGGAAGGCGCCCATGGCCTCGCTGTCAGTCGCGGCAACGTAAGTAACTCTTTTCAGATCTTTGAGCCAGGCGTGCTCCGGCCCTACCCCAGGATAATCGAGGCCGGCGGACACCGAATGGGTTTTCTGTATCTGCCCTNCAGCATCGGTCATCAAATAAGTGCGGTTACCATGTAAGACACCCGGTATCCCCGCGTTGAGCGGCGCGGCATGCTCACCGGTTTCTAACCCTTTGCCCCCTGCCTCAACACCGTACATCGCGACCTGTTTGTCCTCCAAAAAAGGATGAAACAGCCCTATGGCGTTACTGCCCCCACCAACGCAGGCAACCAAAGCGTCAGGTAGTTTCCCAAACATTTTTAGAGCTTGTTTCTTCGTCTCTCGTCCCATGATGCACTGAAAGTCTCGGACCAATTGCGGATACGGATGCGGGCCTGCAACAGTCCCGATAATGTAGTAAGTGTTATCCACATTAGTGGCCCAATCCCTGAGCGCTTCGTTCATCGCATCTTTAAGCGTACGAGATCCAGACTCCACGGAAACGACATTAGCCCCAAGGAGTCTCATTCTGTAAACGTTAGGTGCCTGCCTGACTATGTCCTCGGCCCCCATATACACGTAGCACTCCAACCCGAGCCGAGCGGCTACCGTGGCGCTGGCGACCCCATGCTGCCCTGCGCCTGTTTCGGCAATAATCCGGGTCTTCCCCATGTGCTTGGCAAGCAAAGCTTGCCCGATAGTATTGTTCACTTTATGAGCGCCGGTATGGTTGAGATCTTCCCGTTTTAGGTAGATACGAGCACCTCCACAGGCCGAAGTTAATCGCTCAGCGAAGTAAAGTGGCGACGGTCTCCCGACGTAATGCTTGAGCTCGTTGTCATATTCCGACCAAAATTCCTGATTCATAGAGAGCTCCTGATAAACCAGAGCCAACTCTTCAACCGCAGAGGCTAGTGTTTCTCCGACAAACACACCGCCGTACGGCCCGAAGTGACCATTGGCATCCGGGCCTCTGAACCTTGCAAAATCTACCTCAAAACTAGTGGAAACTTCAGACACTATAAACTCCGTTAAAAAATGACTTTAATTTGTCAACATTTTTTATCCCGGGTGATTCCTCTACGCCAGAACTAACATCTACACCTGCTGGCGCAGCAGTTCGGATCGCTTCACCAACATTATCCCCATCCAGGCCGCCCGCGAGAACGACAGGCTTGTCACAGCCTAATGCCACCAAAGCAGCCTGAGTCCAATCCATAGTCTTACCAGTCCCTCCCGGCACATTCTCAACGAAGGTGTCTAGCAATATCCGATCGGCGCTTCTGTAGGATTTTGCTGACTTCAGCGCATCGCGCCCATCCTTGACCCTAAGCGCCTTCATGTAAGGAGTCTCGAATGACGCGCAAAAATCTTCGTCTTCCTCGCCATGAAACTGAAGACAACTAATGACCCCTGAGTCTAGTACGCGGTTCACCAGCTCAGCGGATGGGTTAACAAAAAGCCCAACCCGCTCAGTTTTACTGGAAACGTTGGCAAAAATCTCGCCGATACAACTAGGCAAAACATGTCGTGGACTCGGCTCATAACACACCACTCCGAGCGCGCAAGCACCGAGTTCTTCGGCCATTTGCGCATCTTCAGCTCGGGTTATTCCACAGACTTTGGTCCAGACTTTAGACACAGATTTTGATGCGGTTTATAAAGAGTTAATGTTAACAAATTCAAAGTGCCGCGACTATTCGTAGCCCGCGAGAATCAGCGGAAATCTCGGCCCATTATCGAGCAATGATTCTCCTGGATAACCTACCTCGACAAGGTAAAGACCGTCGGGAGGCGCAGTGATGCCCGCTCTCGTTCTGTCTTTTGAGTCAAGGACCTCGCCAATCCAAGACTCTTTTCGCTTGCCTTTCCCGATGTCAATCAGAGATCCGCAGATATTACGAACCATATGTTGTAGAAATGCATTCGCTCTAACATCTATCACGGTGATACCAAACCAATCGATCACCGATATAGCGAGAACATTTCGTTTAGCACTTACAGATTGACAACCCGCCGCGCGAAATGCTGAAAAATCATGTTCCCCCAAAAGCTGCTGTGCCGCTCCGTGCATCGCTTGAGTGTTCAGTAGCCCCTTGATGCAAGTGATGTTGCCATTGAAGATTCCGCTGGCGACAGATGCAGTGCTTATCAGATAACAATATCGACGATAAATCGCTGTAAATCTGGCGTGAAAAGACTCCTCTACACGACTTGCACGAACAACCCGGATCTCTCTAGGAAGTAGACTGTTAACTCCATCAATCCAGGCTTTAAAATCTCTTGGCTTTCGCGAGTCAAAATGCACTATCTGACTGGTTGCATGAACTCCAGCATCAGTTCTACCGGCACATATAATCGACACCGAATGGTCTGCAATTTTAGTAAGCGCGTTTTCCAAGGCTTGTTGAACGGTATTCAGAACAGGAGAGCTTTGCTTCCGCCAACCTGAGAAAGCGGAGCCGTCATACTCGACGGTCAGGGCAATTCGGCTTTGGTGGTTTGATGCTGCAGGAGGTGGGGCCACGTGAGCTATATCTCGCGATAAATGACAAAGGGATGACCACAGTCAGAGTGTGTCTTGCAAAGCCTCAAGAAGCTCTTTAGCCTCTGCTATCTGGTTCTTGTTACCCTCTGCGATCACTTCCTGTAGTATTTCTGTAGCGCCAACGGCATCACCCATTTTTTGATAGGCGTATGCTAATTCGAGCTTTGTTGCCGTTTCGTCATCATTGGACAAGACGGATATATCATCTGAAGGCCCCATCAAGCCGTCCTCAGAGACGTCCAAGCCACTTATCTTTTCTTCAGAGAAGAAATCCAAATCATTAAAACCATCGTCGCTGGCGGCCGCAGAAAAAGAAGCGTTATCATCTCCGGAGGGCAATGTTCCCTCCTCTGTATCAGGCTCAACGCCCTTGTCTTGATGAAAGGCGCCTGTTTCAGAGCCGACAAATTCAAACTGCTCCAACTCCTCTTCCATGCGCTCCTTGGAGTCAGAAAGATCAAAGGGCATACCAAAATCATCATTTTTACTAGTTACTTCTTTCATATTATCCCGGCCCAAGTTACCCGAACCTGAACTGCCATCAAGATCAAAAATACCGGTGTCAAAATCGTCTAAGTCGATCCCAGAATCATCGCGGGATAAATCAGCGGTACCATAAGCGGCTGAATTGTCCTCGTTCATCGATCTAGAATCAGTTTCGGTTCCTTGATTTTGGTTAAAAAACGGCTCTTGAGCGTTGTCAGCGGGCATAACTTGATTTAGGCCCTTATTAATCCGCTCTTCTTTTTTGTCATCAATCTTTGAGTATCTGTCAGATGAGTCAGACTCATCCGAGCCCGAATCGCCAGGTTTAGGTTCCTCTGAACGACTAAGCTGCTCTGCCTGAGCATCAACCAATGGTTCCAAAATCCTAGAATCACTCATCGCGACTGATTTGTTTCGACGGATCATGACCCACACCAACAGTGAGACTACAAGCCCAAGCGCACCAAAAAGAATGAAGGAGTTATTAACTAGTACAGACAATAAACTTAGGGGCGAAGACGGAGTTTCTGATACTGGCGAATCAGGATTCCTTGGCGCTTCCTGAGCTGATTGCCCTGCTGACGCTACTCCAGCAACGGCTTCAGCCAAAGCCAGTGATTCCCGAAGTTGAGAGAGCTGAATATCCTTTAGACGAATCAGCTCCTGCGTAGCTTCAATTTGCGCATCTAAATCTGCGAGCCTAAGCTCAAGGTTTTCTCTATCTATGCGTGCCCGATCAGCTTCTTCCTGGCGAACGGATAGTTCGCTTTCAAGCTCAGCAATTCTTCGGTCAAGATCTGCATTTGACTCCGTTTGTGGCGAAGAAGTCGACGAAGACGCATCAACATCATCAGAATCTGTAGCCACGATGCTCAAGCGACCGGCTCGGCTGTTCCGATCCGAGTTCGTTTCGCCGGGCACGCCAAAAGGTTCAACTTCAGCGAATTCTTGGTTTTGCCGGCCAACTTCAACAAACGCACTTGCCGCATTTATGTCAAGGATTTCTTGCTCGGTGGGTAGCCGAAGTATTCGGCCAGACAGCAAGATATTAATATTGCCCTGCGCAAACGCATCAGGGTTAAGCGACTGAATCGCAATCATCGTTTGCTGCAGGGAAACTGATTCATTTGGTCGAATCTGACGCGCAATCCCAATAAGGGTGTTACTGGGACTTACTTCTATTGTGTCACGGTCTGAAAAACCCGATCGTCCTGATTCCGCCCCCGTAAGCATCGAGCTGTTATCGCCGCTGGCGTCAGTGGTGCTTCGAGAACCGGTGATAGGCTGACGCAGACTCGTTTCTGGCCGAGCAGATTCTTCTCTATAAACGGGCAAATCCAGAACAGCAGTGTGCTCGCTCAACAATCGGCCATTGGGCCAGAGCGTTTCGAGAACGAAACTGAGATAGGGTACGTTAATCGTTTCAGGACTGGTTAGGAGGACGTAAGCGCCAGTAGAAGACCTTTGAATGCGGAGGCTCACGCTTGACATAATCTCGGCCCACGCAAATCCAAATCTGGCAAAGTCCTCCGTCGAAGCCATTCGAACAGTGACATCATCGAGTCGGACTTCCCCCAGTTCGGTAATTTCGATCCGAAGTCGGAGTGGTTGATTAAGATAAGACTCGACAGTAATTGCGCCAAGATCAAGGCCCGAAGTGTGGGAGGCCGCCGTGCCAAGCAGGAAGCCGATAATACAAACAGTGTTTCTCCTAAACATCGTCCCCTCCACCTTCGACGCGCCGGATCGGAAGTCTCCGATTAATACCGCAACCAGCACCTTGCATTGACACAAGCTTTCACAGCCCGTATCAGCGCTTCGATGATATCCGCTAGGGAGAGAGTTAAGCCGCCAGACCGTTTCTGTGGGGATTTAATTGCTGTCCCGCAGGGCCAAATAACCCTAGCATAGTCGGCCAAAAGTATTCATTATAAGTAGCTTTTTATCAACTCTTCAGCGATCTGAACGGAATTCAATGCTGCGCCTTTGCGCACATTATCAGAAACGACCCAAAGATTAAGCCCATTAGGCACAGTCAGATCTTCCCTGACTCTTCCGACGAACACGGCATCCCGCCCCGCTGAATCATGAAAAGCCGTGGGGTAATTGGTGTCAGAGGGGCCATCGACTAGCTCCACGCCCGTAGCCGCTTCTAGCAGCGTTTGCGCTTCCTTTCGAGTNAGTTTGCCTTCTGTTTCTACCTGGATTGCTTCGGAATGACCGTAAAATACTGGTACGCGCACGCAGGTCGCGCTAACCATGATATCTTTGTCATCAAAAATTTTTCGGGTCTCCCAATGCATCTTCATTTCCTCTTTCGTATAGCCGTTTTCCAAAAACTTGTCGATATGAGGTAGGACATTAAAGGCAATTTGGCGTGGATAAACGGAATACTCCGCGTCACGACCATTTAGCAATTCAGCCGTCTGCTTTGCCAACTCCTCAACGGCTGCTTTGCCAGTACCTGAAACAGCCTGGTAAGTCGCCACGCTAATCCGTTTGACGCGAACGGCATCGTGAATAGGTTTTAAGGCCACAAGCATCTGTATTGTGGAGCAATTCGGGTTTGCAATGATGTTGTGGTTTACATATTCGGATATTTTTTCAGGATTGACTTCCGGAACGACTAAGGGAATATCGTCTTCGTATCGAAAATAGGAGGTATTGTCTATCACGATNCAGCCGCAATCGCCCGCTTTGCGCGCGAATTCAGCAGACACTGTTCCACCAGCTGAGAAGAGACCGATATCAGCTGAAGAGAAATCNAATTCAGCGAGGTTTTCCACTTTGATCGGCTTATTGCGAAACATAATGGTCGAGCCAGCCGAACGTTCACTCGCCAATGGAAATAACCGTTCAACTGGGAAATCTCGCTCCTCAAGAATGGTTATGAGAGCTTCACCAACTGCACCGGTNGCCCCAACGATCGCCACGTTATATTTCTTCATGTACTTTTAATCTCAATCACACGCTTACGCACCAACCGATTCCAAATTTTCAATTAGCCTCATTGCCCGAATCTCCGAAGTACCAGGGAGCCTTCTCACGCCATCTTGATTCAAAGGCTTTGATCAGCTCAGAATCTTCAAGCGTTATTCCTATGTCGTCTAAGCCGTTTAGCAGACAACGCTTCCGAAAAGAATCGACATCGAACGTGATATCAGCCCCATCTGGTCTGCGGATTTTCTGCTGCTCCAAATCGACCTCTAAGCTGTAGCCTTTGTTTGCGAGCACGACCAAAAAAAGCTTGTCGATCGTGTCACGAGGAAGAACGATTGGTAAAATACCGTTTTTGAAGCAATTATTAAAAAAAATATCTGCATAACTCGGCGCCAAGATCACTCTGAAACCAAAGTCNTCTAAAGCCCAAGGAGCGTGCTCCCNCGANGAACCGCAGCCGAAATTNTCTCTAGNGAGTAANACCGATGCGCCCTGATATCGAGNTTGATTGAGCACGAAGTCAGGATTCAGTGGACGCTTATCGTTATCCATATCCGGTTCACCTTTATCGAGGTACCGGTGCTCGTCGAATAAATTTACACCGAAGCCCGAGCGCTTAATNGATTTAAGAAACTGTTTNGGAATNATAAAGTCNGTNTCGACNTTTGCCCTGTCCAGCGGCATCACNANTCCTGACTCGACTGAAAATTTCTTCATATACTGCGTCTCAAGCGAGCTTCCTCACATCAACAAAGTGCCCATGAATTGCGGCCGCCGCAGCCATTGCTGGACTTACCAGATGAGTGCGGCCCCCAAACCCCTGGCGTCCCTCAAAATTTCTGTTAGATGTCGAAGCACAATGCTTACCGTCTCCTAATTGATCAGCATTCATGGCCAAGCACATTGAACAGCCGGGCTCTCGCCATTCCAACCCNGCTTCGAGAAAAACCTTATCCAATCCCTCACTTTCCGCCTGCTGTTTAACCAAACCCGAGCCAGGTACAACCAGCGCCATCTCGACATTTTTTGCAACTTTTTTGCCAGCAACCACCTTTGCTGCTTCCCGGAGATCTTCGATTCGAGAATTCGTGCAGGAGCCAATGAACACACAGTCCAATTGAATATCTTCAATGGCTGTACCCCCGGATAGGCCCATATATCTCAGAGCCTGTTCCATATTGCCCCTTTTGGTCACATCTAACTCATTCTCTGGTTTAGGTATTGCACCACTAACCGGAGCAACCATCTCAGGTGATGTGCCCCAAGTCACCTGAGGCTCAATATCGGCGGCATGTAGTTCAATNACCGAATCAAAGTGGGCATCTGCGTCACTNACCAATTNTNTCCANGCTTTCGCCGCCTGTTTCCAAAGTGCCCCCTTNGGAGCGAATGGCCTATCCTTNATGTANTCNAGCGTAACATCATCTACAGCNACCAATCCNGCTCTGGCTCCGGCCTCGATCGCCATGTTGCAAATCGTCATGCGTCCTTCGATGCTTAGGCTGCGAATCGCTTCACCTCCAAATTCAATCGTATAGCCTGTACCACCCGCTGTGCCGATTTTACCGATNATAGCCAAAACAATATCTTTGGCTGTTACCCCTATCGGCAGCTTTCCATCGATACGAATAAGCATATTCTTCATTTTCTTTTGCATAAGGCACTGGGTTGCCAGCACATGTTCCACTTCAGATGTGCCAATACCATGAGCAAGCGCGCCCAGAGCACCATGTGTTGAAGTNTGAGANTCACCGCAGACNATAGTCATGCCAGGAAGCGTCGCGCCNTGNTCAGGCCCGACCACGTGAACAATNCCTTGGCGCGAATCATTCATCTTGAGTTCAAATATATTAAACTCGCCGCAATTATCGTCGAGTGTTGATACCTGTATTTTAGAAACTGGGTCTTTGATCCCTTCGAGTCCTTGCTTTCTCTCTTCACTTGTAGTCGGAATATTGTGATCCGGTGTAGCGAAGTTAGCGGACGCCCGCCACGGCAACCTTCCAGCTAGCCGCAAACCTTCAAAAGCCTGCGGAGAAGTNACCTCATGAATTAGATGACGATCTATGTATATCAGACTGGTACCATCCTCCCTCTCTTTAACTAAATGAGATACCCAGATCTTATCGTAAAGGGTCTTTCCACTCATATTTTTAACCTGCTAAGTGTGTCAGTCTCTTCTTCAAAAGTTAGCTAGGCGCTATCTTCCGCCTATCTGGCCCCTATCGCGCAAGAAATGATCCATGATGGTCAGAGCCAGCATCGCCTCAGCGATTGGGGTCGCTCTGATCCCGACACAAGGGTCATGACGACCCGTGGTGACGACTTCTGTTTCCTCGCCAGTGGTCGTGAGTGACCTTCCCGGCAAGCGAATGCTTGATGTGGGCTTGAGAGCGAGATTCACGACAATCTCTTGACCCGAGGAGATACCACCGAGCACCCCTCCTGCGTGATTACTGAGAAAGCCTTTGGCAGTAATCTCATCGCGATGTTCTGAGCCCTTCTGAATAATTGCACCAAACCCTGCACCAATCTCAACTCCCTTCACTGCATTGATACTCATAAGCGCCTTAGCAATATCTGCGTCAAGGCGATCAAAAACCGGCTCTCCAAGTCCGGCTGGGACATTTGTAGCGACCACTGTAATTTTGGCACCGATAGAATTGCCTTCTTTGTTTAGTTGCGCCATGTACTGTTCCATCTCAGAAACTTTAGCAGGGTCGGGACAGAAAAACGGGTTTTGCTCAATTTGCTCTGGAACGACCTGCTTTATGGCTATAGGTCCAAGCTGGGATAAATACCCCACAATTCGGGTCCCGCATTCGAGTTCAAGGTATTTCTTGGCAATCGCACCCGCAGCAACTCTCATTGCAGTCTCCCTCGCAGAGGAACGGCCACCCCCACGATAATCCCGTATCCCAAATTTTTTGAAATAGGTATAGTCAGCGTGTGCGGGACGGAATTGATCCTTAATTTTGCTATAGTCTTTTG
>PBHS01000017.1 GCA_002719575.1 Gammaproteobacteria bacterium
CGGGCGGAGTAATTGTGGCAAGTCTGGCTGATGCCTCAATGCCAAGCGAACTGTACGCGTTCGATGGCGCGTTGGCTCGCCTGACCGAAGTGAGCAGCGAGTCTCTGGAAGGCATCTCCCGCGCGTTGGTCGCAAAGCGACGATTCGAGAGCGCCGACGGCACCGAAGTGGAGGCTTTTTTTGTGGAACCTGTCGGTTATGAAGAAGGAAAGTCCTACCCGACAATCCTGTGGTTACATGGAGGTCCGGCTTCTCAGTTCAATTGGGGCTTCAACGAAACGGCTCAGTTATTTGCCGCAAACGGTTATGCTGTGATTATGCCTAACCCACGCGGCTCTACCGGGTACGGCGAAGAATTTGCGCACGGTACAGTCGCCGCCTGGGGCAAGAATGATTACGAGGATGTGATGGCCGCGATAGATCACGGCATCGAGATTGGTCTGGTCGATCCCGCACGCATTGGCGTTGGCGGTTGGTCTTATGGGGGCATTTTAACCAACTATGTCATTACTCAGACCACACGATTTCAAGCGGCCATATCTGGTGCGAGTCTCGGGCTGGTGACTTCTAATTATGGGCACGACCAATACCAGCTGATGTACGAGCTGGAGTTCGGCCTGCCCTGGGAAAATCCCGAGCTCTGGGCTGAACTTTCGCCGTTCAACCAAGTGGAGAGAATCAGTACTCCGACTCTGTGGATGGGTGGTGAAGAGGATTGGAATGTGCCGATTAACAACTCCGAGCAAATGTACATTGCCATGAAACGTTTGGGCCAGGAAACTCAGCTGGTAGTGTATCCTGACGAGCATCATGGCATTCGACGTCCCAGCTTTCAGCGGGATCGTTTTGAGCGCTGGATTGCTTGGTTCGATCGGTACCTGTAGCCCGTGCTCAATGAGACAGCGCTAACAAATTGACTGGCGCTGCATTGAATGCGTGAGAGATGGTCTGATAAATAAAAAAATGGATGTCGACTTCAGCACCTTTTGGTCGTTACGCAAGCTGCGATACCTGTCTCATGTGGATGACACCGCCGTGTCTGCTCAGAAAAAGACTCGTATTACAGATGCGGGATGAAAATCGACAGCGATAGGAGCTTAGCCATGTTATCGGTAACTAATAATAGAATTCTCGTCACACTTTGCGTTTGTTCCGTGTTGCAGTCTGTGCAAGCCGCCTCGGAAAAAATGGAGTTCTTTAATTCACGTGATGTTTTTGAATTAGAGTATGCGACTGACCCGCAGGTCAGGCCTGGCGGAGCGCAGGTCGCCTACGTACGCCGCAGTAATGACATTATGACCGACCGCAGTCGTTCCAATATCTGGTTGGTAGCTCCGGATGGATCTGAACACAGACCATTACTGTCGGGCATTGCCAATTTCAGCTCGCCGCGCTGGTCACCCGATGGAGAAAGGATCGCCTATCTTTCCAACGTTGATCGGGGTTCGCAGCTGTACGTGCGCTGGATGGAAACAGGTCAAACCGCGCTCATTACAAATACTCAGGAACCGGTATCCAACATAGCATGGTCACCCGACGGTAAGAAGATAGCTTTCACAATGAATGTGCCGTTCGATGCCAGTCCGTTTTCAGTGAAAATGCCGGTTAAGCCTGAAGGCGCGGAGTGGTCACCATCCTTTGAGTATGTCACCGAGACGCGCTATCAGGCCGACGGCGGAGGCATCCTCGATCCTGCTTTTTCGCACATCTTCGTGATCCCGGCTGAAGGAGGTACGCCGCGCCAGCTGACTTCCGGCAACTATAATCATCGTGGCAGTCTCAGCTGGACGCCCGAAAGCCGCGAAATTGTCTTTTCCGCGAATCGTGATGATGACTGGGCGCTTCAATCGAGGGAGTCTGATATTTTCGCCGTCAACATGGCTGGCGAACTTCGTCAGATCACTTCCATGCCAGGTGTTGAGACCGNGCCNAAGGTTTCCCCGGATGGGACGCTGATTGCATATGGCAAGACTGACAACGAAAAGTTAGCGTANCGNAANCGCTATCTNCATGTGATNGGGATTNATGGCCAGAATAACCGTAATCTCTCTGCTGGCNTCGACAATNCTGTGTCTGACTGGGTCTGGGATGGTAATGATAGTTTGTATTATCAGCTGACCCGNCGCGGCGTGACCGAGGTTGCGCGGGCCAATCTGGGCGGAGGTCACATCACGGTGGTGAGCGGCCTTGGCGGTGAGTCGCTTGGCAGGCCTTATACCAGCGGCACTTACAGCTTCGAGTCAGATTTGCTGGTGGTGACCCGCGGATCAGAGGCTCGACCGGCAGATCTGGTTGCATTGGGTAGCGGTGGAGAGCTTCAGCTCACGCAGTTGAATGAAGATTTGCTGGGTCACAAAACACTGGGCCAGTTNCATGAGATCATCTACGACTCCAACATCGATGGTGAGAAGATACAGGGCTGGTATCTCACGCCTCCGAATTACGATCCCGATCGCAGTTACCCCTTGATTCTGGAAATTCATGGTGGCCCCCACTCGGCCTATGGACCGCACTTTTCAGCTGAACTTCAGCGTATGGCGGCAGACGGATACGTAGTTTTCTATAACAACTATCGTGGCAGCACTGGTTACGGTGAGCGGTTCGCCTTGCTGTTGCAAAATAAATATTCCTCAGAGTACGACTTTTCTGATCATATGTCCGGTATCGATGCACTGATTGAGCAAGGCATAGCGGACCCTAATCGTCTCTATATCACCGGCGGGTCAGCAGGGGGGATTGCTGCAGCCTATGCAATCGGGCTGACCGATCGGTTCAAGGCTGCAGTGGTTGCGAAACCGGTGGTTAACTGGGTGTCNAAAGTACTCACCGCGGATAGCGGTATTGGTCAAATCGCCAATCAGTTCCCGGGGCTGCCTTGGGAAAATATCGAAGACTACTGGCGGCGATCTCCGCTTTCTCTGATCCCCAATGTGACAACGCCGACTCTGCTAATGACTGGAGAAGAGGATCGTCGAACCCCGATCTCGGAAACGGAGCAGATGTACCAAGCGCTGAAAATCCAAGGGGTCACAGTGGTTATGGTGCGCATCCCCAGTTCCTCCCATAACATAGCGGATAGACCTTCGCGGTTGATTGGCAAAGTGGAGCATGTCCTAGCTTGGTTCGGCAGATACCCCTGATCCAAATCGATTAAGTGAGACGTCTCGCAAGACTGGCGCACATTATAAGGCCGAGCGAAGACCGGCCATGTTCTGCCTCATTGCATTGGAAACTTTCAGGTTGGCGAATTCCAATCTACTTCGCCGGTTTGAATGCCAGCAGCACGTTACCCGCGACTTGACCGAAAGTTCCGTATCCAGATCCAACGAACACCATGCCTGAACCGGCGGCAATCGAATGACTGTCGATTGAGCCGCCATAGCCCTCGACGCCATTCACCGTCTGAAAATTCATGACCGTGTCGTAACGGAAGAGTGTTTCCCCAGACTGGGCGCTAAAAACGAACAACCGCCCATCCAGCCCCCCGGCAATTACGGCACCGTCGACCGTGAGAGGCGTCGCGGAAAATCCATAAAGGCCTTCGCAGCGACGAAGACGGTCGCTGCGTCCGTCGCAGTCCGATTTGACCTCGTAGGACCAACTAGGCTCGCCGGTTTTCAGGAAGTAGGAGTAAAGTCCCGGTCGG
This sequence comes from Gammaproteobacteria bacterium, assembly GCA_002719575.1. Taxonomy (GTDB): domain Bacteria; phylum Pseudomonadota; class Gammaproteobacteria; order Pseudomonadales; family Pseudohongiellaceae; genus UBA9145. The sequence goes on from PBHS01000017.1 coordinate 3,647, forward strand.
CTGTTGCCGTTCATACCGCTCGGATCATTTATTGTCATGAAGGCTTTGTCAAAATTGGTTGAAATCCCCCAATGGTTGCCGCCCAATGCAGTTCCTTCCCCCACTCGCTGGTTCCACACTAAGGTGCCCGTGATCGGGTCGAGTGCCCAGAGATCTCCCGACTTCTGACCAGCAATTAATAGCTCTCGTTCTCCTGTGTCTATTAAAACAGCAGGTCCGCCGAAATCGAAATCGACCGAGTTGGTGTCATCAAGAATTATACAGTTGGGGCCACCTGCGCTGCAGCCAAAGTTCCACATGTCGTTGGCGAGNGCTTGAAATACCCAGAGCTCCTTACCAGTTTCGAGATCAAGGGCAATCACCGCGTCGCTGGTGCCAGTGGTGGGGTGGGAGGTGTTCTCACCTGTCGTGACATAGATCTGGCTGCGCTCTGCATCGATCGTTGGTGTAGTCCAAATGGGAGCGCCAGACGGGCCTCGCTGCTTAACGCCGGTCGCACTGACCATTCCGGTGTACTCGGCGGCAGGCATCGTGTGGTACTCCCAGATTNTTTCGCCAGTGCGTACGTCCAGCGCAGCNACCGCGCCATGATTCTCGCAGCACTCATAATTNGGATTGCCGCCGGTAATGACNCCGGAGCCGGATATCGGCACGATGATCCGTTCTTCATGGATGACCGGTGTACCTGTGAGCATGCCTTGGTTATTTGAAGCCTGCCCACTGGATATCCAGTTTACTTCCCCTGAGGAGGCCTTGATTGAGTGAATCATTCCGGCCTGATCGCTGAATATTAATATCCCTTCGTCGTCGACAACATCGTAGGCGAGAGAAGAGCGCAAGCGAGTGCCCGGTTCATAGGCCCATCGAGCGCAGCCCGACTCCGTGTCCAGTGCAAATACTCGACCTGAATCTGTCGCCGAATAGAACACCGTCGGGCCGACAACCACTGGTGCCGCCCGCATGCTGGAAGTGGCGGGAAAAGCAATCGCCCACGCCAGCTCAAGTTTCGCAAAGTCGGCAGTCGTGAGTCCTGACTGCTCCGCACTAAGATAGCGTGGATTATTGCCGTCAGAGTCAGTGAAGGTGAAAGAGGGCTCCTCGCTGAGGTCAACCGCTCGCTCGTCAGAGGCGCACAGGGTGGCTGCTATCCAGTCTTCTGCTTCGCCTTGTTGCGCTTGTGCTAAGGATGATGTCGAAAGGCTCACGGCGCTGAATATCGACAAGAAGAGGCAGGAGCGTCTGAACGACCGAAGTGCACTGGCAAGAATCATAAAAATACCTGTTGGCTGAAAGTTACTGCGTGTTGTGTGTCGCGCTGGGCCAATGTTCAGTTATATCTGCCAGCGTCCCATTGATCAGTGGATGAAAAATACAAGAAATAGGTCTTAAGTGCCATGCGGTTGATGCCTAAATACGCCCTCGGATGGCCTGTTTGGCGACTGTAAAAACCTGAGAGCATTGTTTTCACCAGATTCTGATACACCTATACAAGCCGTTAGTGCATGGTGTCTGGCATGCGTGCTATCCCGGCTTGTCAGAGCTGAGCACTTCCTATGTTGCCCTGTGGTAATGCTTTTCAGGCTGATATCGAAAACTTGGGGACGCCAGCAAAATCCAGTATTGTTGGGGTTACCGCCATCGGCTTTGATTAGAAGGGTCTCTGCACTTGGAAATAGTTCCCAATTTCATCTTCCCTACTGCCGTCTGGAGCACGCTTTTCGACGATCGTAGCACATTTAACGCTGCACTCTTGGAGCGGATCTATGACTTGCGGGAACAGAACCCCAAGGGGGTCGCAAACACCAATATCAAGGGATGGCAAAGCCCCAACAATATTCAGAGCCTGCCAGAATTCGAAGATCTTTGCATGCGAATCGTGCAGGTCACTCAAAGAATTGGTGAATCCCAGTACTTTGAGCCTGATCTGGGGTTCAATCTGCAGGCCTGGATTAATATCAATCCGCCCGGCGCATCGAACAAAATACATTACCACGCGAATTGTCACTTCAGCGGTATTTATTACGTTAGTGTCAAAACGCCTGAATGTGGCAACATCTTTTTCAGAGATCCTCGAGTTGCTTCGAGGATGCTCACCTACCCTGCGACACGGCCAACGGACTTCACCACCGAGGAAGTTCGCATGAAGCCTGAAGCAGGTCGAATGTATGTATTCCCCGGATGGCTTGAGCATGGGGTGGAAGAAAACCAAAGCGATGATGACCGAGTCAGCATCGCATTCAATGTGCTGGCGGGCAGGAAAGGTTCTGCATGATCGAATTCGAATGAGTGAGTCACCACCAAAGCCGGACAAAGTCCCCGGCCCTGATTACCCTGATATTGAGCAGGCGTTAAAAGCTGCCATGGCGCATCAGCGCCGCGGCCAGTATGCGCATGCAGAGCAGCTTTACCGCCAGGTGCTTGCAGCAGAGCCAACTCAACCGATGGCATTGCAAATGCTGGGCGTGCTGGCTCATATGGCGGGCCAAAGTGAGATGGCCTTGGAGTTGATCCGCTCGGCGATTCAACATGCGCCTGACTACGTCGCTGCGCACAATAATTTAGGAAATGTGCTGCGTGATCTTGGCGAACTTGAATCCGCAGCCTCGGCCTATCACCAGGCCATTGCGCTGAAGTCAGATTACGCTGAGGCAATCGGCAATTTGGGCTTGGTTCGGTGGGGCTTGGGTGATGCCGCAGGGGCGGAAGAGAGTTACCGACGAGCGCTTGCACTGAAACCTGATCTTGGTGACACCCTTAATAATCTCGGCAGTTTGCTGTGCCAGAGTAGCAGGCCTGACGAGGCTGTTATATGTTTTGAAAAGGCGCTGGAGTTGCGGCCAGCCTCACCGGGAGTGCTTTGTAATTTGGCAGCAGCTTTCAGGCAACAGGGACAACTTGAAGCGGCGATATCGGCACTGCGCAGTGCGATCGCCCAACAGCCTAATTTGGCCGCGGCGCATTGCAGTCTCGGGCAAATACTCCAGCGGACAGGCTCACTGGCAGAGGCTGAGCAAAGCTATCGCACTGCGCTCGCATCTGAACCCGAGAATCCAACATTCTGTGCTAGTCTGGCCAGTGTTCTGGAGCTGCAGGGTAGACTGAAGGAAGCGCTCATGCATTACGAGAAGGCCCTTGCGCAGAGCCCTGAGGACAGGGAGGTAGCCGGCTCAATTGGTTCAATTCTACTCGCTCTTGGCGAGGCCGAAGAAGGATTGTTGAAAGAGCAGCAGGGCTTCGGTGTGGTGATTTTTGACAGTGAAAAAGGAGTTCGATTTGAGTCACTCTGATTCGACGACAGTGCAAGTGGAGCGCTTGAGCTTAGCCTCCACATCTGAGGCTCCGCACTTCATCGGGAGTTGGATGATCGAGCCGGTTTCCTTGTGCAGAGACCTTGTGGCGTTTTTCGAAGCGCATCCTGAGAACCACGCCAAGGGAAAGATCGCAGGCGGTCTGAACCCAGAGTCGAAAAAGTCACTGGACCTTACCATTCGGCCCAGAGAATTACAGCAGGCCGACCATGGTCCTGTGAGGACATATCTGGAAGGCTTGTTTACCTGTCATCAGGACTATCTATTGCAGTGGCCGTTTTTGCAGGAGGTCCTGCCACAGGCTCACATCGGTTCGTTCAATATCCAGCGCTATGAGCCGGGGGGACATTTTCTCAAGGTACACTCTGAGCGAACTACCCTAGGAAGTTCTCACCGGGTCCTCGCTTGGATGACTTATCTAAACGATGTGTCAGGTGGGGGCTCAACTGAGTTCATTCATCAGGATCTTATTGTGCAGCCTAGGTGCGGGAAGACCCTTATCTGGCCGGCTGAGTGGACCCATGCTCATAGGGCCAACACTCTTGATTCAGGTGTCAAATACATCGTTACCGGTTGGATGCATTTTCCTGCCAGTGTTGATGCAAGTCGAGATAATCAGCAATCCTAACTTAGGGCGTTGCAGTTCCCGTGATTCAAGACTGTAGTCGGATAATCGGCTAGCACCTGATTTTAAGAGCATTTATACGGTCGGAAGCATATACGTCTTCACAGGGCTTTTAGAATTGTCAAGACAGCTCGAGAATCAAAAATACACTGGTTCGTTTTTTGGGCAATTCGATTCAATTCATCCGGGCGCCCCTAATCAAAATTCCAATATCTATGAAATAACTAATAAAATCAGATAGATATTTAACTCCAGCGAACATTGTCCGAGAGCCTCTACCCGAAAATAACTTAGAAAAGCACCAACATAGGGCTTGACTTCAATAATTGGCGGTCTATTCTCTTAATTGGGCGACTGTGGATAGGCAGGCCTATTGATCTTCGCTCAAGATTTTGAATAAGAAGCTTCTTAAATAAGAAACACTGGAGAGATAGTATGCAGTTTAAAAACCCGCATAAGCGCAATATGCTTTGTACGGCGATTTCCTTGTCTCTGCTCCCTATGGCTGGCTCCTCGTTAGCGCAGGACCAGCAAGTTGAAGAGGTTGTTGTTACTGGATCCTTCATCCGTCGCAGTGAGGGCTTTACCCAAGCTTCCTCTGTGACTCAACTTGATGCGGTCGATCTTGAGCAGCAGGGTACCCTTAACATCGGCGAGGTTGTACAAAACCTGACCTTTGTTAATGGTGCGGCATCCTCGGTAACCAACACGATTCAGGGAACAGATTCTCGGTCATCGTCAGTCGACCTTCGTGGTCTCGGCGCGAGGTCCACGCTGACCTTGCTTGACGGAAAGCGACTCGTGAATGAAAACGTAAACGCCCTGATTCCAACGATTGCCATTCAGCGAATGGACATCGTTGCTGACGGAGCTGCGGCGCTGTACGGAAACGAGGCAGTGGCTGGCGTTGTTAACTTTGTCCCTTACAAGTCCTACGACGGATTCAAAGTGGACACTTATGCTGAGCAAGACTCACGCGGAGATTACGACGAACACAGTGTACAGATGATGTGGGGCGGGGATATAGGGGATGTTGATGTTGTCCTTGCCGGTCAGTTCCGTCAGAACAGCCGTCTGGGTTGGGATGAGCGTGACCTGCTTGCCAACTCAGGTCTTACCATTTCGTCTAATGCACCAGGAAACTGGTATACGCCTAACCGAGGCGCGGATGGTTTATATACGGGCTCTCGATCTCGCACTCCGGATCCGTCATGTGCTCCAGGATCTGCGCGAACCAGCTACACCCCTGACCAGATCGCTAATAAGTTCGGTAATCGCCTCGGAAGTAGCTGCTTCTTCGACTTTGGCGATAATCGTTCTTATCGCGAACCTACGGAGACTACTCAGTTCTATGCGAACGCGACTTGGGATGTCAGTGATGACTTGACGCTGTCCGCGCAAGCTTTTCGTACACGACTTTATGAAGTCAGCTACACGTCAACCTCTAACCCCGGCAATTCGCGTATTGGCGAGCTTCCAGTGGTCCGTGGTGAGATCCCAGGCAATCCGTTCATGGCGATGGACTCTGCGGGTAACCAGCTCTACGGTGTAGATGCAAATGGTGATGGCGTCCCCGATCGTGGTATGGACGACCTGAACAATGACGGTCTNATGGACTACCTCGTTGCNGGTACAACGCCTAACGGCATCCCTCTTCATGAGGATGTGACTCCNAGGACGCTGCGNCCGCTGAATAAAACAATGCTTGTNATGCCNGGACACAGCCCTGACATGGACAACATGACTGACAGCAAGGACACGCTNTCTCGAGTNTCTTTCCAGGCTGANTTNACNGTGCCGTTCATCGATGGATGGGAGGGNCAGGCNTCTTGGACTCGAAATTCACGTGAGTTGGAGTTCATGTCGAATCAGAACTACGACATCACTGAGATGATCAAGGGTCTTAACTGTGATGTGGTCAACGATCGCAAGAGCTGCTACAACCCGTTCTTTGTGACTGACCCCGCTAATCACACGCAATTGCACGTGCTTGAAGCCATCTCGGCTCGAGACCTTGAGTGGGTAATCGACGACCTCGACGTCATCGACTTGGTGCTCAACGGCGAAGTGCCCTTGGGCGGCTTTGAACTACCTGGTGGTCCCATCGGCGCTGCGATTGGCTANCAGCGTCGAGATGACTCCTACACCAATATACCCTCTCTGGTAGAGATCGCTGGCGACACTTGGATTGGTAGCGCTGATAAGGAGTTCTTAACTTCAGGCGACCGAACGGTCGATGCTTACTTTGCGGAGTTATCGATACCTGTTCTGTCGACCCTTGAGGTTCAGGCGGCGGTGCGTCGCGAAGAGTTCTCTACTGGACAGTCTTCAACTGATCCCAAGTATGGAGCCACGTGGGCGGCCACTGACTGGTTGACACTGCGCGCCACTCAGGGCACGGCATTTATCGCGCCTTCTTTGGAGCAGTTGCTGAATCCAGTGACCTGTGGTCTTTCGACTGTTACAGACAGGTTCTCTAATTTCGACGCTTTCACCACAGCATGCTCTGGGGGCAATCCAAGACTGCAGAACGAGGAGTCGGAGTCCACGTCTTTCGGTGTAGATTTGGCTCTAGGCGATGTCGATATCTCAATCACTTACAACAATACGTTGTTTGAGAATCGGATTATCGGCACTAGTGCTCAGGACATCATGGCGTTTGATTTCGCGAANTTCCAGGCAGCGACCGGTTTCAGTGGTGATGGTCTGAGTCCGTCTACTAAGCCTACGCTTGCTCAGCTCGCTTCTTGGGTGAACAATCCGGGATATAACCCGGATATTATTCGAGATCCAGCCGACTTGGGGACGATTCTTCAGATTAATGGCCTAGGTGCAGGTAACGCGGAGACCGTTGAAGTCACTGCGTTTGACCTTCAGGCCAGCTACAGCATGAGTCTGCGTAATTGGGGCGACCTGCGATTTGGTCTGCAAGGGACTTACATAGATGAGTTTCTTTATCAGTCNAAGCCCACTGATCCTGTGAAGGATGGTGCAGGGAACTACAATGACCGAACTGGTGCNGCTCCTGAGCTCCCTCAGCTGAAGGCTAATCTGCAGATTGGTTGGACAATGGGTAACCACTCATTGCAAGCGATCACGCGCTACATTGATGCTCTCGACAACTATGATGGGCCGTTATTTACTCACCTCGACAATTTCGGTGGGTTTTTCCGTCCGGCAGGCATACGAGATACCAACATCAAGGCGTGGACTCAGTTGGATGCNAACTACACCTATCGTGGTGTTGAGGTATTCGATGGTGAGCTTAGCTTCACGGTTGGTGGTCGTAACCTGACTGACCGAGAAGCGCAGCGTTCACCGGAGTTCGCTGGTGTTCTTGGCGCGCTGCATGATCCACTCAACCGAGTGTTTTATGCGAGAGCTGTGTATAACTTCTGAGTTTTAGTGCAGCGTTAGACAGAAAGGGGCCTTTAGGGCCCCTTTTTTATTTCTGTAACTTAGCCTTTCCCTTTAAAGGTTCTGATTGACTTTAGGGACGTTGAAGTATTCTTTTTCAACTTTGTACCAGCCAAACAGGCTGTATCGTGACTCGCCAACAAACGATTCAACCTGTGTGACCAGATGGAGGCGGGGAACCTTGAAAAGCATCAAACTGTTGAACGAAGGTGGTACTACTATTTCTGGTTCACCGTCGGCATTGCAAAATGCAAAATTTCCTCCCCACTCCTGCTTCCAATCTTTACTTAGAGCAAGGACATGCGCTGCGATGCGAGTCTGACTTTGGCTTTCATCCATGTGCACAGACAAATGGTGATTTCGGTCGTACCTAGAGCACCAGGTGCTTACTTCCTGGCCAGACCCATCACCGGTGATTTCAGCTAGTAGATCCAGATATTCTTGACTGTTGAAGTACTGAAAAATATGACTTAAAACCTGAGCACCTTCCGGGCAATCGTCCGCATCTGACGGAATAGTGAATCTGCAGTAGGCAAATGAAAAGTCGTTATCACTTAGGGTCGCCATCGGAGGAACCAATCGCTTGACTTCCCTCGGTGTCAGCCGCTCTAGGTCGGCCGCGTTAATTACGCCAACTTTGCCTGTGTTCATCTCCCGATAATGAAATTCCCACGGCAACCGATGCTTGAGAGCTTCATAAGCAGCTTGCGCTACTTCATCACGCAAAAGGTCTTGAATAACAACATAACCGGTTTTTTCGTACCGCTGCCGGAGTTCCTCTACGTTGAGCGTGCTAATTATGTCCATAGTTAACGCTTTTGCCTAATTGAGCAGTTGCTCTTGTCGCGCTCGAAGCTGCGCCAGAATGCTGGCAATCTGAGAAAATGCGGGCACTTCTTGGGTCATCTGTTCCATCATCTGCTGCAATTTCCGATACTGGGGCTCCACCGATGTTCGAATCGCTCTGTCCGCCTCCACTACACCGGGATTGAATCCGAAGTTGTTGGCATTGCGGGCCCGGGCGTCAATCATGAATTTGGGTTCGCAGATCCGGACAGGGATATTTGAGCCAGTGGGGGTTTCTCGGCGGCAGGTGATCCTGAAGTCATCATCATCGATATTAGCGTTAAAGATTTCATAAAATTGGTTTTCGGCCTCTTCGATAAATTGCTTGACCTCGGCGCGATTGAGCTCAGAAATCACAATGACTTCGCCTTCGTCGCTCTGTGCTAGTCCACGCTGGAGGTAGCAGGTACATAGCAAAAAGGCTATCAGAATTCTCATTAAGTTGCTCTCCGTAGGTTTACGAACCAAATAGTAACGNTCTGCCGGNCTTCNAGCGAGGCAAACTTAACGATCGATGCTTTTGGTCGCGANGCATANTGGTTGTTTGNTTCCGGGTNGACAGAAAAGCCCGCCGTATNATTCGTTCGCTACCGCCGGACTANCGCTTTTANGAGGATTGNGCTTGCGATNCTNTTGTATGCTGCTGAGGTTNNGCGCCCCTGAGTCATGAACNGAAGGAATCCCACGTCAGCGGATTNTCNAGCAAGCCTCCTTNACCCGGCTCAATCAGCGCTTGCATGCGCTNTCGAGGCCTTATCAGCGAAATACTGACGCTCGGAGACGCGACGAAGTTGCTGCAGAGAATTCAAATGCGCGTAGACCAGTGCAACGAGCCCGCGGCTGCGCATGTCCAGAAAATCTTCGTTGGACAACTCATTAAATTTCTTCTCATCCACAACGTGTATGCCATCAATGTTGTAGCGTCGGCCGTCTGGGCTATGTTGTAACTGGATTTGCTGAGTCGTTAGTAAGCCTTTTTCCGTTAGATACTTGGTGATCTCCTGAGTCTGATGATTCTGCTGGGCGGCTTGCACTAGGCCTTCGATGCGGCTTTCCATGTATTCAGTTTTATTGCCATCGTCTGTGAACACTCGCTCGCCTTCAGTTTCGCTCAACAAGGAGCTTTCTTCATCGACCAATACCGCAAATTGTTCCCGAGAATCATCTGTTGCAGTAATAGCGAAGGGCGCATTACCGAAGCCCAACGGAATAACCTGTGATGGAAAGGGCTCTTCCTGGCAGTAAAGGTTCTGGCCTTCCTGAAGACCCATTATCGCTACTGGCATGAAATCCTCGGTGCTCTTGTTGGTGACGAACACCAAAGGAAATTCAGCGGACAGGGTAAAGAAATCGCGAACCACGATCGGAATCAGGTTTTGCTGCTTAAAACGCGTGTAGTCTCCCGATTGAATGACTCTGAGTTTAGCGTGTTGGTCTTTCGCTAATGGGGCAAATTTCGACATGCTTTGGTTACCTTGTTTGGCTTGATCTTACTCTTCGACAATTGGTCGGTGTTAATCCTACAGGAGCTTCCCTGACTGAGCGTTGCAATATTCCCAGATAGGACGCCGGATGAAAAGCCTACTGGCGAAAAAGTCCGGAGAAACGTCCCCAGACGCGTCTTTACAAGGTGTCCATCCGGCATTCGGCGCATCGGCAATCATGAGAAGTAATGATGGTTGATCAGTAAGCGTCTGTCGCTCCATAAGAGCGAAGCTGACAGGTCCGACCCTCGTTGGAAGTCACCGGGGTCTCAGAATTTCCTGACTGTGCTTAGGCGCCGAATCGATAGCGAAGTCGAAACGCAAAGGTATTCACGATTGGCTGGTTCCAGGTCTGAGCGAACAGATTTGAATAGCTATCGAAAGTGTCTCGCGGCAGATTGGAGCCACGGGTGTAAACGAGAAAAAGATCTGACAGAGGGGCAATTTCCCAGCGATAGCGGGCTTGAAATGTCATTCGAGAAATACTGAAGTTGTCAGTGATTGCATTCGGTTTGGCGACTGATCGAAGAGGTTTTGCCCCGTCCGGCGAGCTCTGCCAGAAACGGTCTTCAAATGCCTTCAATCCATTGTACTGCATGGTAAACCGAATCTGTTGACGTGGCCCGATAAAGTAATTGACCTCAAGATTTGGCGCCCACTGGTGCGCTTCGAAGCTGGTGTATGCACCACNGCCCCGATGAATAAGAAGTGCCTCCTGATCTGTATACTGCAAATTGATTGCCGACGAAAAACGATCAGTAGGCCGCCAAGTCAGGCCCGTGCGTCCGGTTACGCTTTGTGGACCAAGGTCGTCTGCTTCCCAATTCAGCGCAAGCTCATATGCCAATTTCTCTGCCGGGTTGCTGGAGTAGCTCAGATTTAGCCGCTCTCGCTGGGGCACCGCAAAATCGCCTGTTCCACGGCCCAGTCGATCATCTGTTCGGGCAGGGAACAGTCCCAAAGAATATGAAAAAGTGTCGTTGTTGAGAAAATTGTAGTCCTGATTAAGAAAGAGACCGAGCCGAACGGGCCGGCCTTCGACATTCCATTGATTGGCAACAACATATGTGGTGGTTCGTGAGCGCAATCCTTCAATGTCAGATTCGAATATGTTGTAGTTGTAATCCAGATTCATCTGGTCATTTCGGGTGAGGAAACCAAGCCCATTGATGTCAAGGGACTCATCGAAGTATGTTGCACGCAACGTATGTTGCTTTCCTCGTTCGGGCCGGAACCGAAAGTCTGCCATACCGCCGTAGCCTACTTCTGTGTCGTTGTCTGAACGCATGAAACTGGAATCAATTACCCAGCGATTATCTGCAGAAAAATAATGCGCGTCGATCGCGTTTACCGATTCATTGACATTGGGGTGTGTGACGCTCGTGCCCATCCAGCCAATGCTGCGGCGCCCTCCCGAGTTTGTGTCTTCAAAAAGTGCGCGCCCAACAATGAAGTCGCGCCCCTTCGTGGTGAGCGTGACAGGAGAACCGTCATGGAGGCTACCCCCGATTATGAGGTCGTCTTCGGATGCAAGCAGTGTGCCGTAGCGGACTTTGCCTTGCTGGCCAGTAAACTTCAATGCGCCCAGCAAATCGGTGGGTTGACTGCGATCCGTGGGTTCCACATTGATCCCCGCTGGAATGGACAATTCCGGCGCACCACCGATGCGTCGTGTGTTAACCATTTGAATGGGCCCGCCGGGCCCGCCGGGGTTGCTGTGGCGCGGGTGGGTGATAAAAATATCTTGTCCTTCCAGAAAAAAGTCGCGTTGCTCGGGGAAAAATTGCTCGAAGGCAGTCAAATTCACGACGACGTCGTCTGCCTGAATACTGCCAAAGTCTGGGTTCAGAGTGACAGTCAATTGGGTATTGGTGGTTGGGCGCCAGAAGATATCAGCGCCCACTTTGTAACTACTTTCGTGACCCTCGGCGTCGCGGACACCGCCGATAAACGGGTAATAGGTGAGCTGTCTACGTGGCTCGATGCCCCTGAGCTCGTACTTGGAGAAAGCTGATAGATATTCGTTCACAGTCCTCGGGATTGGTGGGACTGCCCAGGAATCGCCATTGAGATGTCCGACCTGGCGTTCGAAATAAAAACCAATTCGCCGAACATCCTCAACCTGGGGCAGCGCCAACATTGACCATGGAATATAAATTTCCGCGCTCCAGCCGTTCTTTAATTCGCTTGTGCGTCCGTTCCACGTTCCATCCCACTGCAGATTGAATTGTCTCTCGGGTAGAATCGTGCCATCAGACATGGATTCTCCGAGGTTGAGCCTTATGAAATAACCGTATAGTCCCTGACCTGAAGGATCGAGGCTCACGGTAAATGCGTCCCGGTCGAGGCGGGTGTCTCGCGATGTCATCCGAGCAATCAAACTTCCAGGGGGTTGGAAATTCATGGCTCCAATATAAATACCGCGCTCGGTATAAAACATGCGAATGTGAGTGTCGTAAGGGGTCTCTGCCAGCGTGTCCGGCACGATGACTTTCATGCCTTCTATCACGGGCAACTTCTTCCAAACCTCCTCATCGAGGTCACCATCGAGACGAAAATCATTGTCTGCTTCGGTTATTCGGATGACTTGGGGCATCATGTTCTGAGCTACGGCGCGCTGCGCTAACACAGGCATTAGTGCCATGAGGCAGCAGCTGAGGTAGACCGTAGCCGATGAATGGAAGAATTGTCTGAGCATATTTCGCTTTGCGCCTGTTGAGAAGTTGGAAGCCCTTCGGTCCCATAAGAAATGCAGGCTCGACAGCTCATTCGTGAGAACAGGCGATGAAGGCCGAGAGCGTGAGGTTCAATGACAAGCGATAAGCTGCGTACTATACGCGAATCGCCAGCCCTATAAACGCCGCAGCGACGATTTGTTGCAATTATCAGACTTTAAACTGATACCCAACTGAATATACATTTGCTGCTGAAGGGCGCGTTTTCCTGTAAACTGATNAGCTTTTTCTTCCCTAACGCTAATATGACAACAATAGGAATTATCGGCGGTGGGCAGCTGGCGGCCATGTTGGTAAAAGCGGTCGTGCAGAGCAATGTAGGCGCCGACAGAGAGACTAAGATTTTCGTGCTGGATTCAGACCCGAATTGCCCGGCAGCTTTGGTTGGCGGAATTCATGTTCCGGGATGCCCATCTAGTGGCGAAGGCTACAATCAGCTCGCCGCTTTGGCTGACGTTCTAACAATTGATCTGGAAGACGTCAGTGTCGAACAGCTGAGCAGGTTGCAGGCGACAGGGCATGATGTAGTCCCTGATCCCGACCTGCTATCACGCGTTACTGATAAGCTGCAGCAGAAACGCTGGTATGCTGATCTTGGTTTGCCCACCGCAGATTTTCAAGAGCACCCCGCAGACGAGGACGTAAGCGATCAAGCGTTCGGTTTCCCTGTCGTCCAGAAAGCGGCCCGAGGCGGATATGATGGACGCGGCGTGTTTGTCTTGCATTCAGCAGAGGACAACGCCAACCGTCTTCGGGTCGAAGGTTTTCTTGAGCGTTACATCGAGCGAAGCATGGAGATCTCTGTGATGGTGGCGGCTGATGGGCGAGGCGCAACGGCTGTCTATCAGCCTGTTGAGATGGTGTTNCATGAAGCGGATAACGTTCTCGACTACCTCGTTGCGCCGGCCAGGTTGGACGTTAGCCTGCTTGGTGAAGCTCAGCGACTGGCCGTCCGTGCGATCGAGAAGATGGAAGGAAAGGGCATTTTCGGTGTGGAGATGTTCCTGACATCGCAAGGCGAACTTCTGATTAACGAAATATCGCCTCGGACCCACAACAGTGGACACTACACCANGGAGGCCTGNCANACTTCGCAATTTGTACAGCAGCTNAACATTCTCTNNGGAAATCAACTCGGCAGTACCGAGCAAACGAGGCCCGCCGTTATGTTTAATCTACTTGGTGCCGAAGGTTTCGATGGCGAGACCGTGATAGAAGGAGCTGACCAAGCGCAAAACGATCCATCCGTGTGGGTGCATCTGTACGGGAAAACCCGATGTTTTCCTGGACGCAAAATGGGGCATGTCACGGTTGTGGCGGCCACGGTAGATGAAGCCTTGGACAAAGTAGAAACTATCAGACCACACCTAAATGTAAAAGGAGCGCATCCAATTGACTGACCGATCAACAGAACTTGCGACTGCTCAAGTCGGGATCATTATGGGCAGTGACTCCGATCTTCGGGTTATGAAGGGCGCTGCTGACATACTTGAGCAGCTCGATGTGCCCTTTGAAATGACGATTGTTTCCGCACACCGCACTCCTGAACGGATGATACAATACGCCGATTCTGCCAGTCAGCGTGGTCTTAAAGCGGTCATCGCTGGAGCAGGCGGGGCTGCGCATCTGCCCGGAATGGTTGCCGCAATGACAGTCTTGCCCGTCATTGGCGTGCCAATTGCCATGACGGCGCTTAAGGGGCAGGACTCACTTTTATCTATCGTTCAGATGCCCAAAGGTATTCCTGTCGCTACTGTTGCGATCGATAATGCGACAAATGCGGGCCTCCTAGCAGCACAAATACTGGCCGTTAGCGATCCACTGCTGGCGAGGAAGCTGTCAGCATTTCGTGAAGAGCAAACTGCAAAAGTTTTGCGCAAAGCAGAAGCGATGGATTCGGGAGACTGCTAAGNGACTGCNTCAGCNGCCCGCGTCAGTCTGTCATTCACTCCTTGCCAGGATTCGTTTTGCTTNGGTCGTTCNAGAAANACTATCGAGATTTTGCTTTGCTCCATGGCATAAAGTTTATCATAAAGGATGGCTGCGTATGATTCGGGGGTGTCTGGCATGATCCATGTTGGTGNTTGTCTTTCGCCCATCTCTAGCGCCAGATCCTGACTGCACGCAACCCCTGCTACCGACGCCCACTGCGCTTTGATTATCCCCCTTGTCGCTAGCTTAATCTTTATACCTTCGGGTTGATAGTGCCTGTGTCGCAGGCCAGGTGACGCTGCTACGGTTGGTGCTTGCGAGACTGACAGATCTCCGATAACTGAACGAAGCTCGTTTGTACAAATAATACCCGGACGAAGCAGTTGCGGGGGCTCCGATCTTAGATCAACTACCGTGGACTCGATACCAACGGTGGTCTGCCCGCCGTCTAAAATAGCCGCAATGCGCCCCCCTAAAGTGCGCCCCACGTGACTGGCACAGGTGGGACTTGGTCGACCTGATAAATTGGCTGAAGGAGCCGCAAGGGGGAAGCCGCAATTTTGCATTACTGACTGGACGACCGCTCCGGCTGGGACTCGGACTGCTACAGAGTCAAGGCCAGCGGTGACAACAGTCGGTACTGAGGAAGCAGCTTTAAGGACGATGCTCAGCGGGCCAGGCCAGAATACGTTAGCTAACGTTNAGGCGNCTTCTAGCTGTTGCGCCGTTGCTTCCCAGAGCGGGAATGCATCTTCGATAGATGCAACATGGAGAATAAGGGGGTTGTCAGGAGGGCGGCTTTTTGCGGTAAAAATTCCCCTGACTGCTTTCGCTGACAGACCATTGGCGGCAAGGCCGTAGACGGTCTCCGTCGGAATGGCGACCAGCTTCCCTTGTTTCAGCAGCGCCGCCGCACGTGCAAGATGTTCCGGCTGGTCGCCGCTAAGTACTTCAGTGTTTCTGTGCATTTGAGGCCAGTTCCCTGATTGCTCAATGGAGTCTGCGGCGCTTGTTGCAGAGTTCGATGACGATTACGCGCCTAGGGGACTTATTTCCTCAACTTGAACAGGCCGTCATGTTTCTGACACGCAGCTTGAGTATGACTGATTCACACAGAACCATACTACAAACTTACTAATCATAGTGCGAAAGTTTAGTTATTTTTATTGATGCCGATCCATGTTCATCACCCGNGGAAGAGGGCTTCCAAAGGCAATTAGAAAGCGAGCAGGATGAAAGGTCTAGATACNCAGGCATAAGCGCTGAGTTCTTTCATTAATNGAGCAGTAAAGNCTTCAATTTGCTGTGAAAGCTTACGGTACCCTCAAGAGCGAACTGCTCATGATTGGATTCTATGCTTGACAGGTCATAGAGATAATTGACCATGGTCCCGCGTGATTGTTTCATGCCGTTGTCGCTAAGATCCGCACCTGCATTAACTTCATGCAACGTTGCTCCGTTGCCAAGGTGAAATCGCGCGACCGGATCGCTCGGTTTGTTCCTTGTTTTCGACAGAACGAGGTAGTTGACGACCAGTTTCCGGATGTTTCCTTGATGTGCTTCATCTGCCGCATCCGTTAAACTTAGCTTTGCAACATCTTGTTTTAGTTCATTCAGCTCTGCTGTGAGGACTGAGTCGTCCGATTTTAGCCATCGGCTGAAACCCGGAACTGGAGACAGGGTAACAAATGTCTTGATGGAGGGAAATTCAGCCTGCAGTTCCTGAACCACCTGCTTGATCAATAAGTTTCCAAAGGAGATGTTGTGCAANCCGGGCTGNCANTTGCTAATACTGTAAAATACAGCCGTNTCGTTGNTGTTATNCGATTCTGGNTCAGTTNCTGCTTCGTTAAGAATGGCATCAATACTTTTGGGTATGCCATGGGTGAGGGCCACCTCAACGAAAATAAGAGGTTCATCAATCAGCGCGGGATGAAAAAAGGCGAAACACCGCCTGTTGGGTGGTTCGATTCGATTGCGCAGATCGTCCCAATCCTTGATCGCATGAACAGCTTCGTAGCGAATTATACGTTCCAGTATTGCTGCAGACGTTGACCAGTCGATTGTTTGCAGCTGCAAGAACCCTCGACCAAACCAAGAGGCAAATAAGCGTTGAAAATCTTCATCAACCGCTGATAGGGAAGGGTTCTTTTTTAGGAAACTCAGTAAGTTGCTGCGCATGGCAACCAGATCATGCGTGGCACCTGGTGTCTGATTCAATCTGCGCAGGAGTTCTTGACGGAGCGGCTCAGCCGCTTTGGACAAGGTACTTAGAGTGGAACTTGATGGCTGGCCTATATAGTTGGTGAATGCTTTCTGAATGTAATCCTCATTCGCGTTGAAATTTTTTTCCAAGTGATGGAAGAAGGCGAGCTTATCATCAGAATTCAGATCTGAGTAGCGATCCAATACCTGCCTTGCCGTCACTATACCTGAAACCTCGCCGACCGAACCCATAAGCTTATCCACGAGATCTTCGACTGATTCTGACTCGGATTTTGCAAAAACGCCCCGCTGTCGCTTTACCAGTCCAGATAAAAAGTCTTGAAATCGAAGTAATGACATCTGCAGCAGGCCGGCATCTTTTGAAATTAATTTAGAATGTAGGGATAACGCGTTTAGATCCTGTTTGTCAATTTTAGAATCAAATGGAATGCGTCAGATACTGAGCCTTGATTGCTCCATTTAAATGCGAAGCCTGTGGTTTCCACAACAATTCCCAATGTAATGAAAATCTCAGTTTTCCCCGGTTTATGTGACCTTATGTTTAATCTTTTTCAAAAACTTGGTTTCAAAGAAAGGCAGCATCTTTTTCTTTTCTACCAATCTGTACTCGGCTCTTGCCGCGAGCAACGTTTGCATTTCTTAAGACTCTATGCAACTACATGCATGTGCTTATCTATACTCACGCCGAATTCCATAGTCTACACTGGTACTGTCGCTGCCTTTTGAGTACAGCATCCCTTTCATTCACTGCTTTCATTGAGAGGTATTGATACTTAGCGTTCTGCTCTTCTCTGAACTTGAGCCTGAAAGAATTGTCCTCACACGTGTATCTCATTTCAGAATAATCAAATAACGGCCGCTCTCGCGTTTTCACACTATCTAACAAAATGGCCCCGAGGAAAACTAAAGATCCAGACATAGAAATTAGAGTAACCACCAGAACTGAACCATCAAAAAAGTTTGCCATCTCCGAATAAATCTCTATAAATCAAGGTATCCTATACAACGATGGTCCTCGGGATTTGGTTCTAAAGTAAAGCCCGAACTTTTTTGAATCACAGGCATGGTCTGAAGTCTTTTTAAAACCTATCGATATGCCTCTTCTTCTATTATTTATTTAGTCTGCCCATGAAGTACCTAAAATTATCATTATGAATGCTGAAAGGATTTCCAGTTATCGAGAAAGGTGTGGTAAGGGGATTGCCGAACTAAATCTCTCGCTGAGCTTTCTGATGAAGTCTCTGTGGATGAAGCCTTCTGATTTTACTGCGGTATAAGTCCATCTTGATCGGTTTTGTCTCCGAGAATCTGCGGTGTCTGAGATGACTTTTTGTTGTTGAGACAAATTTTACGGTGGCAGTGCTTTCATCTGAAGACCCCGATTAAACCCTTAGCTACATTTTATCTTTCACAAGTAGATGAAGAACTTCGATGATTTTGGCAAGGCAAAACACATCATAGTAAGCCCACGGCCTCATTGTTCGAATTTTTCGCAATTGCAAGAATAGACTTGCCTGCAGTCATTGTGTGCTATAACACAACGTCCCAGCGATTTATTAATCGTGGGCTCAACAGAATTTTTTTTACACGCTGCCCAGAGAAATTGCCCTGCGCTATCCGCATGCTAAACGTCCCCCCATGTATAAAACGACCATGTATATTGCAAATGCCTACATAACCGAATATAAACGCGCGTCACCCAAGGTCAATTCTGGAATCAACGACTGAGGTTAGAAACTTTCATAATTTTCTAGGATCTCATCAACGGTTTCCAATTCGAAAGATATCCGCGCTAATGTCAGAAAAATAAGATGTTGTTTTAATTTTTAACGTATATATGATGCACGCTTATTTTAGCTATTGTAGCAATCCTTATGAAAATCTTAATTATGGGTCTCCCAGGGAGTGGGAAGACGTACTTAGCGGAAAGACTGGTCCCAATTATAAACGCAGCATGGTATAACGCGGACAAAATCCGAGAAATGGCTAATGATTGGGATTTCTCCGATATAGGTAGGGATAGACAATCGAAGAGGATGAGAGCCTTTGCAGACTTTGAAAAAAGTCATGGAAGATTTGTGGTTTGTGATTTTGTCTGCCCTACCAGAGCAACAAGAGAAAATTTCGATGCAGATTTTGTTGTTTGGATGGACACTGTAAAAAAAGGACGATTCGAAGATACCAATCGAATTTTTCAAAAGCCAGAGAAAGTCGATTCCCATCTTAAATTATGGAATGACTATAATCATAATGATGTCGCAGAAAAGATCCTACAGTGGAAAAAATAAGTAAAAGAAGACATCTTGCAAAAGCTTTTACGTGGAGAGTTTTAGCAACGACAGATACATTCTTTATTGCATGGGTAATCACGGGGAAAATAGACTGGGCGGCAGGGATAGCAAGTATTGAAATTTCAACAAAAACGCTGCTTTACTATTTGCACGAACGTGTTTGGTACAAACATATTAAATTTGGAGTAAAAAATGTTTGATTGGAAAAAGCCAACAGTTCAAATGTTAGGGAGGTGGCAACCATGGCATGAGGGGCACCAAGCGCTTTTTAAAAGATGTATTGCAAAAACAGGACAAGTAATTGTGCAGGTCAGGGATGTCCAAGGCGCATCAGGAGGTGAAGGTCAAAGTGATAATCCATTCGACTGGGATTCTGTTTGTTCAGATATTGAAGGAAGCCTGCTGAAAGATGGTTTTAAAAGAGGGGTTGAGTATGAAATTATGTTGGTTCCCAACATAGTCAATATTACCTATGGAAGAGGAGTTGGTTATACCTTTGAAGAAGAAGTTTTCGATAAATCTATTACTGAGATAAGCGCAACTAAGATAAGAAAAAAATTAAGAGAGGAAGGGAAATTATAGCTCTATCATTTAATAAGAAAGAGCGGGAATGTTTGACAGTATAAAACAATTCGAGGTTCCTACCGAAAAATAGTTCAATTTTTTGTGCTTGCATGCAAAGGTTTAATTTCAGGCATAAATAACTACACATGGTAGTTCTTAAGTCGGTTATCAATATCTTTCAAGATTTTGCTTATCTGCTCTTTCTGATTTCTTATTCATTACGGCAGTAAGTCATCAAGTGCCCCCCTCAAGAATGGTCGGTATTTTTTCCATTGCTCCGAACTACCTCGATACACTTTTTCCCTAACCTGGACATTAGACGCTGTTGCTACGCTCCTTGAATTTTTTTGAGGATACAAGCATTTGTCATCCCAATCCAAACTAAGATGCTCAATAAGCTTCCGGGTCTCATTTTCCTGATCAATTGTTAATAATTCATAATCGAGATCGTATATACTGATGCTGAGGTTGCTTACCCAAAAATCCATGAGGTTTTTGTACAACTTATGATAACTGATTATGTCATCAATCGAGTAACAGTAGCCAAGACTTTTATGTGCAAAGTACTGCTTGTAGTTCGACCAACATACGGCGGCCGGATTTCGCTTAACGTGCACTATTCTGGCTCCAGGAAACGCTGATGCTAGCAGTCCTAAGTAACGGAAGTTTTGTGGCATCTTGTCGGTGACAAGGGGTTTTCCGCTGGAAACTTTTTCCAATTTTTCAAGGTATTTATGTCGGAAATCAAGTAAGGCCTCAGTACTAACTTCAGAAGAACCATTTGCAATAACCGACCCAAATTGAGATACATAAGGCAATTCTCCAGCACCTGTAATCGTTGAATGAGAAGATATTATTTGCTCAACCAAGGTTGTGCCAGAACGTGGCATACCGACAATAAAAATGGGGACTAAATTCCATGACAATTTGTCAGGCTCTAATGCATGTTGCTCAATCAACGGGTGGTTAGATTTAATTTTTTTGAACAGTTCTGAATCTTGTTTGATATCGTATTTTAATAACTTTCTTCGTAGTTTGTTGCCCTCGCTATAGTGAGTGAAAGCTTGTTCAAAATTTTCTAAGTCCTCACATGCCTTAGCTAGACCAAAGTTAATTTGACAACGCATCTCCTCTGGAATATTTTCATTAAGGTATAGCTGTAGCATTCTTGAATACTGTTCATCTTGTCGATCAAATTTTTTTAGTGATGTAAGCATCCTGTGTGCTTCGGCATAGTCAGGCTTCAACGCTATCGCTTGCTTGTAGCTGGCTTCCGCTTCGTCCAGTCTGCCTAGCTGTTTGAGCGTAACGCCGAGGTTGCAGTGGGCTTCGGCANTGTTCGGCTCCAATGCTATCGCTTGCTTAAAGATTGCTTCAGCTTCTTCCAATTTCCCCAACTGCTGTAGCGTAATGCCCAAATTTTGATGGGCTAGAGCGAAATTAGGCTTCAATGCTATTGCTTTGGTATAGCTTGCTTCCGCTTCGTCCAGTCTGCCCAGTTCTTGCAGCGTGTAACCCAAGTTATTGTGGGCTTCAGTTAAGTCTGGCCTCAATGCTAATGCTTGTTTATAGCTGGCTTCAGCTTCGTCCAGCTTGCCCAACGCTTTCAGCGTGTTACCCAAGTTATAGTGAGCTACGGCATATTGAGGCCTCAACGCTATCGACCTACTATAGCTTGTTTCAGCCTCGTCTAATCTTCCTTGTCCTTTAAGCATGTTGCCCAAGTTGGAGTGTGCTTCGGCATAGTTAGATTTCAATGCCTCCGCTTGACTTAATCCTGCGTTAGCGCGGGCCAGCCTTTCCAATTCTTTTAGCGTGATGCTGAGGTCATTGTAGGCTTNNGCAAAGTCAGCCTTCAACGTGACTGCTCGGTTATAGCAGACTAGAGCTTCGTCTAGTTTACCCAGCCCTTTGAGCGTGTTGCCCAAGGTGTAGTGAGCAGATGCGTCTTTCGGGGATATCNTAATTGCTGTCTGATAGGCATCGACGGCTTCAGACTTTCTGCCTGTTGCTCCTAATACTGCGCCTAAAACTTTCCAGGCAAATTGATGTTTTGGAAAGTCTTGAGTGATTTCAACAGAAAGTCTCTCTGCGTCACGATATCGTCCATTCTTATAGTGTCCTATAAGGCTACTAAGCAGTTCTTGAGGTGGGATATCTGCAGTGCTCGGTTTTTCAGTTTTAGTCGAAAGTTGTGCTTCTAAGGCATTTAGCCGGCCCTTATCCACGCCCTGCTTCTTTGCCTGCTTAAGGACTTGCCTAGCATCATCAAAGTGCTTTTCTTTGATAAGAGCGTCAATGTAACTTAGCCAAAACTGTTCTATCTTTGAATTAGCTTCAAGAGCAGTTTTAAATAACGGTAATGCCGCANCAGTTTTATTNATAGATACTGCTAGTACGCCTAGATTATGATTCGCATCCGGATGCTTCGGTTGAGACTGCAAAATAGTCCGATAAAGACGTTCTGCATCTTTAAGTTTACCTTCCTTGTGTGCAATTACCCCCTGCTGCAGAGCTTGCTCGATAGTCCATTCCATATTAGAAATTTCTTTCTGACTCATTTGATACATCAACTTCTTTCTTTAGTCATAATTCTCTTTCTACGAGAATTGAGAAAGTTGTCTAGTGTTGATGATGGTGTCACATCCAATTGTGTAATCATCTTTGTCTTTTGTGTAGTAAATCTCGCTCCACTGTTACCGAGTGTTTTACAACCGTAAGTAATAANCTCAAAGCTAGCCTGCTATTTTTTTAAACATCCCACCTGTCATCTCAAGAACACGTTGGCGAGACATGATTCTTGTTAGATTATATAAAAAGCGATTTCTACCACCACAAATAATGTATTGCTTGTTTTTCTCAAAAGCTTCTAAACATTCATNGGCAACTTCTAGAGAGGTTTGCATAGTACCGCCAGCCGCTGAGCCCTCTCGTTTTTGGTACCTTTCAGTAAGTACTTCCNATTTTTCTGTAGCAATGCGTGAAAATTCTGACTCCGTACCCCCGGGTAAAAGAGCCATTACTTTTATTCCCTTTTCTTGGTACTCGTAACGAATTGCCTCTGAAAACATTAAAACATATGCTTTTGAAGACGAATAAACGCTTGCGTAAGGAATTGGTGAAAGAGATGCCATCGATCCAACATTTATAATACCNCCGCCACCTTGATTCACCATATCCGGAATGTATAAATGGCAAAGATCAGTTAGGGTGTTTACATT
Organism: Gammaproteobacteria bacterium; assembly: GCA_002719575.1. GTDB lineage: Bacteria > Pseudomonadota > Gammaproteobacteria > Pseudomonadales > Pseudohongiellaceae > UBA9145. The sequence goes on from PBHS01000017.1 coordinate 26,296, forward strand.
AANCTGCAACATTTTTGAATAGTCATCTCTTTCATGGCTTGTCAGCTCTCCCCAACGTCCGTAACCAGCATTATTGATAAGAATATCAATATTTAAACCTGCAGATTTTACTTGATCATATAATTTTTTACCGGATCCAGGCAGGGATAAATCTTCAACAAATATGTGAGCCCTTCCGTCAGCATTTTCGATTTTTTGAGCCAATGCTTCTAGTCTGTCCTTCCTTCTTGCAGTGACTATTACTTCTGATCCTCTTTTGGCTAATTCTTCAGATAAGGCATATCCTATGCCTGAAGAAGCCCCAGTGATTAATACTTTTTTTCCGTCATATATCGACATTTGTCTCTCCAATAANATGCTCGCTGTTTAATTTACTGTTGTAAACTACTCCACAGTTATCGAGTGCTTTACAACAGTAAATAACATTACCTTGTTTTTCACTACTCTGGGTTTATATTGTACCAATGGAAGCTTGGATAACATTCACATTATTAGCAGTTGTTATGCAGTCGCTTCGAACGGCTAGTCAAAAACAGGTAAGTAAAAGAATCTCCATCCAAGCAGCTGCTCTAGTTAGGTTTCCATTTGGTATTAAATTTGCTGTGCTCTATTTCTTCCTCGTCATGCGGATTTATCAACCTATTCATATTGAATTAACCAGTAAATTTATTATTTCAGGAGCCCNAGCTAGTGTTTCTCAAATTTTAGCAACGGTATTTTTGATTAAAGCGCTTACTCTAAGAAATTTTTCTGTAGGCACTGCTCTGGCAAAAACAGAGGCGCTCCTCACTGCAATTCTGGGTGCGATGTTTTTCTCGGCACATTTAAGTTTTTGGGGATATTTTTCCGTTTTTTTTGGGGTTTGTGGCTTATTAGTTGCGAGTAATTGGAAAGTGACATTAAGAGATTTTTCAGATAACCAAAGTATCCGATATGGAATAGGCGCAGGGNTTGGTTTTGCCCTTGCATCATTGTGGATTCGGGACGCATCTCTTTCTCTCGAAACTCCGCTGATANTTAGTGCGGCGGCGGTACTTTTTTATATGGTAGTTCTGCAGTCATTGATTTGCTTAACATGGATTTCATTANAAGAACCGGAACAATTTGCAAAAATAAGAAATAATTTAGGCACTTGTTTATTTATAGGATTTTCTGGAGTTGCAGGTTCTATTGGTTGGTTTACAGCGATGAGCCTGCAAAACGCCGCGTTAGTTAAAACCTTGGGACAAGTAGAATTTATAGTCAGTCTATTAATTACTTATCTGTACTTTGGTGAAAAGATATCTCGCAGAGAGTATCTTGGCATATCGCTAATTGCTTTAAGCGTTCTACTTCTTATAGGGATAACATGACTGGTTTTCTAAATTGTGTTTATAATTTGCTGTTGTAAACTACTCCACATTAACCGATTTGAGTTAACCAGAGTCTTATTTTGACTCACCTTTTACCCAGTTTCTTTGCATGTGACTGGATATCGACAGCAGCGACAAAACTTCCATCACCCAATTTACAACCCTTTTTCTTATTCATGCTCTATAAAGAATTTTACAATAATTAGTTTGTAACCTTTACTTCTCATGCTTTTAATGATAAGTTTACGTTACATCTAGTTTGCTGGGAAATATTTATGGACGAGTTAATACCAATTTTAGGAATACTTGTATCAATTATAATCCCGGTGTCGGTGTTCATTTGGTTATATTTGGAAAGCAAGGATAGAAATAGAACAATTTTAGAGATATCTANAAATCTAGAAGATCCCTCAAAGATAGAGGGTATGATCAATATGCTTGATGAAAGAAAAAAAGAACCAATCGACNTTAGAAGAACGGGGGTTATTACATTATTTACTGGTGTGGGTCTGTTTCTATTTGGTGTATTTTTCTTGGGTTCAGTGCTCAAGGGTGTTGGGGCACTAGTTGCTGCTATTGGTTTGGGACAATTAATTGCTGGTTATCTTTACCCAAACACAAGTGAAGAATTAACCAATGCGGTTGAAGACTTCGAAAAGAAATAATTTTGGGCAAAGATCATAAAAAACTTCTAAACAATCTTGAGGAACTTCGTAAGAGGGCAGGATTAACGCAACAGGAGTTGTCTGAGAGTGCTGGTGTTTCTAGAAAAAGCATTAATGCAATTGAGAATGGCATATATGTCCCTTCTACTGTTCTTNCTTTAAAAATTTCCAAAACTCTTGGATGTAAAGTAGAGGATTTATTTAGATTGCCAAATAATTAATTCAGCAAACGAAACTACTCCACCGTGACGGACTAAGTAATTCAAAAAGACCACTATTTGTCACTGTTTTGGTGATGACTTTTTTAACGAAAAAACGCCATTTATCGTCTTCTTAGTCTTTCCTTTTGTAAGTTTGTATCCAAGCGATTTACGTTTCACATTTATCCATTCGAGTCTATCATCTACAAATGCTTTTATGATTTTACCCAAAAAGCGTGCTTTTTCTCGAAATCCGATGAACTCGTTAAATTACCATTCAACTTTTCTGTCATCTGCTTAACGAAATCTCGACCGAGAAGTAAGGTATTGTGTTCATCCCACCATTTCCGCCGACCTTGGGTCTGATATAACTCAAGGTAATAGTTCTCTTTTGTACTGTATATCTCTTCGCTTATAGCTTCTTGTCGACGCAACCGATAAAGAAGTTCCCAATAACCAGATTCTTTGATGCACCATACTGCATACAATGACTGATCCTCTTCATTTAATGAATCCCAGTCGCCATTTCCACGCTTTATGACATCCCATAATTTTTCATTTGCAAATATATCCTCGAGCATTGACCTCTCATACTCAGTAATAGCGACCAGAGCGCTCCCCTCTAGCTGCTTACTGTTATTTTCTATCTGCCTAGATAGATATAAGAGAGTCAAGATTACTCCAAGAGCTCCTAATAATTCCGCAATCGCACCAACTGCATCCCAAGTCATTTTTACCTCCTAGTTTAGGTATTTACTTGCTCAATTCGAATTTTCGATTGGCAAAAGACGGTTGTGTCCCCTTACAATACCCATACTAGCGAACTCATTAGTTTGAAGACAGTTACCTACTACCGATCTTTTCCCGCTCTTTTCGTCTCTTGATCTGCTGCTGTAGTTTGAACTTCTCCGCCTCATAATGATCTTTGAACCGAAGTAGTGCTGATCTTTTTCTTAAATCCTGAATATCCNTAAGAAGCTCTCATTTCTTCTTTTGCTAGCAGCCATTACCCATCATAGCTTTGNGAATAAGTATTCGAAAAAGGAAAAACTGCGAAAACTATCAAGGTGCCAAGTTTTCTCATCTCCATTTAGTCCTCTGACTCGAGTTTCATATATTCTTCCGCATTAAGAAACTGCAATTCCTCCTAAGAAGCGTCTTTCTCTCTTTTTGATGCTATGGAGTGAGACTATTCGCTCTCGACGTGAAACAATTTATTGTAAAGAGTCCACCCGTTTTCAACCTTTATAAAGGACAAAGTATCTAAGAAAGTAATGCCTAGATATTTATCTCTGACTTTAACTGATGCTGTTGTGCCATCAACGTCACATGAAAGAATTTCAAAGACTACATTTTCATTTTTTTCTTTTGGCGAAGGTTTCTGGGCTTCCACGAAACTAGCGAAATCACCTACTGACATTTCCAGGAAATCGCCATGGAGGTATCCAACCACCTTCGCATTGGTATGAAATACTTGCCTTACCTTTTCAGGGTCAGATTCATCCATGCTCTGGACATAGAGTTGGACTAGATTCTGGATTTCTTCTTTATCGTTCATGATATTTTCCTTAATAGTTTATCAAAAGATTTCTCTGTGCTTNTCTTGTTCCTATTCTTCCTTTACTTTCTTTAAATGAGCTTGCAATTCAATATTCTCCCGCAATTGTGAATTTCAAATCCTTCTCAGCGGCATCTTCAATAGCCCGCCGAAAAACAGCTTTCAACCTTTAAAGTGTTTAAGAACTTTATCTACATTTGCTTTAGTGTATTGCTCATTTCCCATCAAAACTGCTAATTGANATATTTCCTTATAAGCATCATTAGATAATTTCTCCCAGATTCCTACTCTCTCCAAAGCTTCTAGCACTAGGGTGTCAGCTTGCATCACAAACTCTTGTGGCGATAAGCCCCTATCTTTCATCATATCGGCCAAGCATTTAGCGGCTGTTTCCCCTTCAAGCTTATGTATCTTCTTGGCAAATCCAAACATGAATCCTCCTTAGGTCTTTCAAATGTGCTTATCTTTTTCGTTACTCATGTTCAATTCCTGATCCAGTATCCAACTTATTCAACTTTGATTTTTACTTCATTTTTCTTTTGAAGTCGTATTTTATATTTTTCGATGAGAATCCAAACTAGCTTTGTTGAGAACTTGTCTGTTCTTCTTGGTTTGTAGTTGTTTGAGTTTAGATAATCGGAAATATCTCTATTCGACATTCCGTTGATGTGTAAATCGTGTATCAGTGCGAGTAGTTCTTCCCAATCATCACTCAATCTGCAGACTGTGAATTTACGAGAAGTGATACTGACAATACATCCGAGTGTGATGTTANCGATATCAGACTTACGAATTTCACTCCACTGTGACGGACTTTGCCAAATTACGAGGCTGATCCACATCAGTGCCTTTCACGATGGCAACATGGTAGGAGAGGAGCTGCAGCGGTATAGTGAAAACGATCGGGTCAAGAACGTCAGGCGATGCGGGAACATGGATTACCTTACAGTTCTTGTCACCCTGATAATTCACGCTCTCATCGGAAAAGACATACAGCTTTCCTCCTCTTGCGCTAACTTCCGCGAGATTAGTGCGAAGCTTTTCAAGTAAGTCGTCATTAGGCGCCACAGCAATTACCGGCATATTTTCGTCAACCAGTGCCAGTGGTCCGTGCTTGAGCTCTCCCGAAGGATAGGCTTCGGCGTGAATGTAGGAGATCTCCTTCAGCTTTAGTGCCCCCTCTTTCGCGATGGGATATTGGATTCCTCGGCCGAGAAATAAGCTGTGGTGCTTGTCGGCGAATTGCCGCGACATCTTACGGATGTCTGTGTTCAGGCTCAGAGTGCTCTCGATAAGGTCCGGCAAACGGTTGAGCTCCTTTACCAAGGCTGTCTCTTTTCTTGGAGTCAGGCCATGTCGACGCCCCAGAGCAATTGTAAGAATCAGCAAGACGGCTAGCTGTGCCGTAAAGGCTTTGGTTGAAGCGACACCGACTTCTCGCCCGGCCATCGTAAGCAGTGAAAAGTCTGATTCGCGCACGAGCGAACTGGTCGCAACGTTACAAATCGCCAGATAGGCTGTGTAAGGGAGCGTTTTGGCGTAGCGAAGAGCTGCCAAAGAGTCCGCGGTCTCGCCAGATTGAGACACGGCGACTAGTAACGAGCCGTTTGGCACTATGATGTCCCGATAACGATAGTCACTGGCAATATCTACTGAACACTCTATGCGAGCAATGGACTCCAGCCAATATTTAGCTACATGGCAAGCATGATAGGAAGTGCCGCAAGCCACAAACTGCACATGTTCGACTTTATCGAAGATGCCCGGAGCCTTAACACCGAATGCATTCTCAAGCACCCGGTTCTTTGAAATTCTGCCGTCCAGCGTGTCCCGGATAACGGCCGGCTGTTCATAAATTTCTTTCAGCATGAAGTGTTTGTATACGCCTTTGTCACCATCACTGCTTGAGCCAGCCACCGTACTGATTTTGCGTTTGGTCTGCTTGCCATTGTGCCAGATTGCATAGCTTTGCCGGGTAATTCGCGCAATGTCCCCTTCCTCGAGGTAGACAAACTGATCTGTCACCTGACCGAGAGCATGTGGATCGGAAGCAACAAAGTTTTCCCCGATTCCGACACCTATGACGAGCGGACTGCCTGATCTCGCTACGATCAATTGTTCTGGCGTGGCCGCATCCGCAACACAAATGCCATACGCGCCTTTCAGGCGTTTGATGGCCTTTTGGGTCGCTTCAAACAGAGAAGATCTACTTTCCTTAAGCTCAAAATGTATCAGATGGGCAATGACTTCACTGTCAGTTTGAGTAGCGAACTTGTATCCCGCAGAAACTAACTTATCCCGGAGCTTTTCGAAATTTTCGATGATGCCGTTATGAACAATGGCAATTCGCCCGCCTGAGCTATGGGGATGTGCATTCGTGTTTGTCGGCCTGCCGTGAGTTGCCCAGCGTGTGTGAGCGATGCCAGTTTGGCCACGAAGGGCCCTGCCCTCAACTTGTTCTGCGAGTTTATTCACTTTTCCGGCGGTCTTATGTACTTTCACCAACGTTTTGTCGGATGCAAGCAGTGCGATGCCAGCCGAATCGTAGCCTCGATATTCAAGCCTCTTAAGTCCTTCTAAAAGGATTTCGGTGACATTTCGTTCGGCGACGGCGCCGACAATTCCGCACACGGGGTTGACCTGCTGTCAGTAAGCAATAAGCACAAATTATCTCTCAGATTCCGTTGCCTCACAATCTACGTGGGAGGCGTAATACTGGCTATTGCTCGCACTCTGGGCCAAGATTACTTACTATTGTGACCTGCATCAGAAAGTCGAAAACAGAATTATGGCAGCAAAAAAACGCTATTTCGGAACTGACGGAATCCGGGGCAAAGTTGGCCGTACGCCGATAACGCCTGATTTTATGCTCAAACTGGGCTGGGCAGCAGGTAAGGTTTTTGCCAAAGGAAGTAACCGCAGCAAAATATTGATTGGCAAGGACACGCGCATCTCTGGCTATATGTTTGAGGCAGCGCTGGAAGCAGGCCTCACTGCGGCAGGAGTTGATATCAATCTCACCGGCCCGATGCCTACACCAGCTATCGCCTATTTAACAAGCACGCTGCGAGCACAGGCGGGTATCGTGATCAGCGCGTCGCACAATTCCTTTGAGGACAACGGGATTAAGTTTTTTTCTGACAACGGAACAAAGCTGCCTGATCATATCGAACTGGCGATTGAGGCCGAAATCGATAAGGCCCTGACAACAGTTGAACCGAAGTCTCTGGGTAAGGCGAGCAGAATCGATGATGCCAGAGGTCGGTATATCGAGTTCTGTAAAAGTACCGTTGGCTCTCGATTGACGCTCACTGGCCTCAAAATCGTTGTCGATTGCGCCAACGGCGCAACTTACGATATCGCTCCCGCCGTGCTGGCCGAACTTGGCGCTGATGTCGTCACCTTAGGAACAAATCCAAACGGCTTAAATATCAACGACAAGATTGGGTCCACCTCACCAGGGGCGCTGAAAGAAAAAGTTCTCGAAGTGGGTGCCGATCTTGGTGTCGCATTGGACGGCGATGGTGACCGAAGCATCATGGTGGATCATCAGGGCAATGTTATTGATGGCGATGAGATGCTCTTTGTTATTGCCTGTGAGCGCCGGCGTCAGAATGCAGAATTCGGTGGAGTTGTGGGCACACAGATGAGCAACCTTGGGATGGAGCTAGCACTTGCCGAGTTTGAGATTCCCTTCGCGCGCACGGCAGTGGGTGACCGCTTCGTCTTGCAGGAAATGCAGCGGCGAGGCTGGCAGCTTGGCGGTGAATCATCAGGGCATGTAATTTGTCATGACATTACGAAGACCGGCGATGGTATAGTCTCGGCGTTGCAGGTGCTTACTGCTGTGGTGTTGACTAACAAGTCCCTGAATGAATTGCGCAGTGCAATGCAGAAGCTTCCACAAACCATGATCAACGTCAGTCTTAGTCAACCTTCTAATGTTTCTGAAAACCAGAGTATTCGTGAAGGTGTGTCGAGCATAGAAGAGAAGCTGAATGGCAGAGGCCGAGTTTTGTTGCGCCCCTCGGGCACAGAGCCTGTATTGAGAGTAATGGTCGAAGGAGAGGACTCCGATCAGGTGGCCCAATTAGCCCGAGAGCTTGCTGACTTGGTCGCCGCCGAGTCTGGAGAATTTGCCTGATCGGATTGATTTATTTGGACACAGTCGCGTAACTCGTATACCGGCCAGTTTAATTTATCTGTTATATAGTTGCTGTTTTCTTATGCCTGAAGGACCTGAAATTAGGCGTGCCGCCGACAAAATCGCCAAAGTTTTGGAAGGCAGGCGAATCGAAGACATCCATTTCGGTCTGGACCGTTTAAAGGGCAGGGAGCGGGACTTCCAGAATGCTAAAGTGTGTAAGATTGAAACCCGGGGTAAAGCACTGCTGACCCACTTTGACAACGAGCTCACGATATATTCGCACAATCAGCTCTATGGGCGCTGGTACATCGTTAAACGGGGTGCTTTCCCTGAGACTAACCGAAGCTTACGCTTTGCTCTCCATACGAGCACTCACAGTGCACTGCTGTATAGCGCCAGTGACATCAGCATCTGGGATCGGTTTGAGCTAGAACTCCATCCGTTTTTAGCCAAAATTGGCCCGGATATTCTAAATCCTAACTTGGACTGGAAAGAAATCTCTCAGCGCCTACGGAGTGAGCGTTTTCAACGCCGAGCGCTGGCGTCACTGTATCTGACCCAGGATTTCCTCGCTG
>PBHS01000018.1 GCA_002719575.1 Gammaproteobacteria bacterium
GCCAAAGTCGATTTAGCCTCTTCTGGACTGACAGGCGGCCATCCAAAATAGGTTGGAGCAATGATTCTAAGCGAGAAGCCCATTCGACCAATTCGCTGCGGCTGCTGTCGTATTGGGCGGTAAAGGCTGCGTGAGAACGGACCGTTTTCTTACTCTGTAGAAAAGCTTTCGAATAGCAAGCTGTGAGAGACTCCGGCACCAGACTTGACATTTCAGGTGACAATTTCAGAACATTTCTCTGCTGAAAACCTTCGAGCTGCTTTTTGACCGTTTTCTTTAATTGTGAATTCTTTAACATGTAAAGTCGAGTGAGACCCTCTCGATGCGATTCAATAGCCTGCTCTGCTTCCGCGAACAATCGAACGCCAACGCTGGTTTTTTCGTCTATTAGAGCGGGGTACCGAACCAAGACCAACTTTTCTCCCAATCTGATAGACTCCGGGAGATCTCCGCATTCCCAATCATGCATTCCAGTGCATTCCAACTCATGACCATAATGAGCACCGGAATTAACCACAGGTGAATTAGCTTCCCTGGCATATTCATTTTGCAAGGCGAGTAAGTCCGCACTGCAATCGAGCTCTTTCCCTTTATAATTGAGCACTTTTACTTTTACTCTCAAGTGAGGAGGGAGGCGATTCTCATCAAAATCTTTTGCACTCAAAGAAATTCCTTTGACGCGTTTTATTTGTACGCATAGCGCAGAAATGAGATCTCCATCGCCGGCCGAAATTTGGGGCAAGATGCCATCGACAAAACCACTTATAGGAATGAGCAGTTTCCTTTGTGACTTTGGCAGTGTTTTCAGAATCGCAATCAGACGATCTCGAAGAAGACCCGGCACCACCCAATCCAAGTCAGCCTGTCGTAGCTGAGAGAGTAGAGCAAGCGGCACTTCCAGCGTTGCTCCGTCGCTGTCGTGACCCGGCTTAAATTGGTAATTGAGTTTAAGTCTATTGTGGCGGATCGCAGCTTGATCAGGGAAGAAGGATTCATCAAGGCGAAAGTTATCAGCCTCGATCAAGGCAGCTCGACTCATTTCAAGTTTGCGCGCCTCTGCTGCTGAAGCTCGCTTGAGCCATTGCGCCAGATCAGCGGTAGAGGCAACGTCTTCCGGCAAACCCCTGTCGTAGAACCTAAAGATATCTTTTTCACTAAGCAGAAAATCTGGCCTACGCAGCTTCTCCTCTTCTTTTCCCAACTTCCTGAGGAAGCGTCTATTACGGTCAAGTAAGGAAGACTTTAGAACAACCTCATCGGTTACGAGGGCCTGTTTGATAAATAATTCTCTCGCAAGGGCAAGATCAAATCTCGCGCATGAAACAGGTCTTTTTTCAATAAGCTTCAAACCTAACAAACTGATCTTCTCGTGTGCGATAACTTGCTGGCGCTTTTTGCTCCAATGCGGTTCAAAGATTTCGCTCTTTACTAAATGAAGTGCCGATTCTTCTGCCCATTCAGGCTCAATTTTTGCAGCTACACTAGCGAATGCCTGAGAAGTTTCTATGAGGCCGGACGTTACAATCCAACGCGCTCGCTTTCCAGATAAAACGGAGCTATTCAAAAGAAGAAACTTCTTATTCCGAACCCCCTGGTAAATCTTACCCTCGTGATGACAGGCAATTTGGCTTATCGCCCCACTCAGGATCGACTTATGTATCGCCGAATACTCTGCTGGCTCACTGTTGATACGGAATCGCAACTGCTTACAAGTCAAAAGCAGCTGCCGGTGGACATCCCGCCATTCTCGCATGCGCGTAAAGGACAGGTGATGGCTTTTGCAATACTTTCTGAGCTCCGCCTGTGTGGAGGTTCGGCGCGTTTTTTCAAAGGCGTCCCAAAGAATCTTGAAGCTCAAGAAATCAGAATCCGGATGCTCAAACTGTCGTCGGACGTCGAGAGCTGACTCCTTATTTCCGCCATTCTGCCCTCTCGGATCCTGAATGCTTAGGGCACTTACGATGACCAGCAGCTCGCTGAGACAACTTTGGGAGTTGGCAACCACCAGCATACGTGCCAGCTTGGGATCAACTGGCAAACTGGCCATCTGCCTCCCCACTTCCGTGAGTTGCTTTTTTCGGTCGATCGCATTCAATTCTTCAAGCAATCTAAAACCATCGTTTACGGCTCTACGTTCCGGCGCTTCTAGGAAAGGAAACTTGGTAATTTCTCCGATTCTCAAATTAAGCATCCGTAAAATGACCGATGCCAAATTAGTTCGCATTATCTCTGGTTCAGTAAAGTCACTACGGCCTTTATAATCAGCTTCGGAGTACAACCTAATACACAAGCCATTAGCGAGCCTACCACAGCGACCTTTCCGCTGATTGGAGCTTGCTTTTGAAATACGTTCAACGGGGAGTCTTTGTATCTTGCTTTGGATGCTATAACGACTGATACGTGCTAAACCCGTGTCAATAACATAGTTAACTCCGGGAACAGTTATTGAAGTTTCTGCTACGTTCGTAGCGAGAACAATCCTGCGACCTTTATGCGGCTTGAATACACGAGCCTGCTCTGATTGTCCAAGTCGAGCATACAATGGCAAAATCTCGGTATTTGGGAGTCGCGCCCTTCGAAGCCCTTGCGCTGTATCTCGGATATCTCTCTCTGTCGCGAGAAACACCAGAATGTCACCTGTGTCTCGCCCCAGGACTAAGTCGCGTTCCTGTATTCTTTTAGACGCTGAGACGATTGCCTCGACTATGTTCTCCGAATGGTTTTGACCTTCCGCCTGATCGCCAACGGGCGCGTACTCAACCTCGACTGGGAAAGCTCTACCGGATATTTTGATGACAGGAGCATCATTGAAGTGAGCGGAAAACTTCTCAACGTCAATCGTGGCTGAAGTAACGATAAGTTTGAGATCTGGTCGGCGGCGAAGAAGCTCTTTTAGATACCCCAGAAGGAAATCAATATTCAGCGATCTCTCATGTGCTTCATCTATGATGAGTGCTTCATATCGATTAAGGAATCTATCTTGTTGAATTTCAGCCAGCAGGATTCCGTCGGTCATGACCTTAAGGTAGGTCTCAGGAGCGCTTTTCTCGATGAATCTGATCTTCGAACCAACCCCCTGCCCCACCTCAGTTCCTAATTCCTCGGCAATCCTGTTTGCTACCGAGGAAGCAGCGAGACGTCGAGGCTGCGTGTGACCTATCAGTCCTCGACGTCCCAAACCCGCCTGCAGGCAAATTTTTGGCAATTGCGTCGTTTTCCCTGAACCTGTGTCGCCCGCAACAATCAGCACCTGGTGATCGATGACAAGCTGGACTAACTTCGAGACATTTTCACTTACCGGAAGACTTGCTGGATAACAAATCTCAGCGGGGATCGCGCATTCACGTATCTGACAGGCTTGGATTGACCGACGTATTTCGTTGTCTAGTTGGGAAAGCGCAATTTCATCGCTGCGCACTGGGTTTTTCTTCCGATACGCAGCTAATCTTTTGCCGAAACGGAACTGATCACAGGATTGACAGTCCGGTAGCAGCTCTTCTAAGTCTTCAATCAACATTTGCTTTTATTTTGACAACACGTAAAACAACAGGGGTATAACTTAAAAAAGTCTATCGGAGCCCTAAGCGAAAAAATGCAGAAATCGGAGATCTAGGGAGGTCTTTAACGATAAAAATTCCTTTCAAGACCTTGTAAGCGGTGAGTTCTTGAGAACAATAGCCAGTTTTTTGATGTTGAAAGAGACGTTCAGATTTTCGTTCGACAAAGAGTTCAGCCCGTTCACAGCCAAGTTCGCCCGGAATACCGATTACGAAAGATTCGAATCCGGCTGGATATCGGTTTACCCGAGAGTCAATTACCTTTGGGGACACACTGAAACCAGAATCATGTCTTTTCTAATGTAAACAATAGAAACGTATCTAGTTTCCCTGATTTCTGCTTCATCACCAGTCTTGATCCCACCACTCCACTTAATTTCATTGTCCATTGATCAAAGGCTCACTTAGTCAGAAGCGTCATTGCTTCTTCAAGTCCCTTAACTGAGAGCGGAAACATTTGATCTTCAACCAATTCTTTTACTATTTCGATCGAATAGCTGTGCTGCCAGTAATCTCTTGGTGTAGGATTGAGCCAAACAAAGTGCTCGAAAGCCTCCGTCACCCGCCGTAACCAAACAGCACCAGCCTCTTCATTGTAATGCTCGATACTGCCGCCCGCATGGGTAATTTCATATGGCGCCATTGTCGCATCACCAACAAAAATAACTTTGTAGTCCTTTGTGTAGGTATTTATCAACTCGAAAGTCGAAGTGGTTTCAGCGTGCCGGCGGTGGCTTTTCGTCCAAACTGAGTCGTAGAGCATGTTGTGAAAGTAGAAATACTTCAGATGTTTGAATTCTGTCCTCGCCGCAGAGAAGAGCTCCTCGCAGAGCCTCACATGAGGATCCATGGAACCGCCGACGTCAAAGAAGAGCAACACTTTTACCGCATTCCTGCGCTCTGGAACCATTTTGATGTCCAGCATCCCAGCATTTCGGGCAGTAGAAGAGATCGTATCATCCATATCCAATTCTTCGTCCGCGCCCGTTCGGGCGAATTTGCGAAGTCTTCGTAGAGCCATTTTAATATTACGCGTGCCTATCTCAACTGAATCATCGAGATCCCGATAATCCCGCCTGTCCCATATTTTGACTGCCCGACTGTTTCTGCCTTCATCTTGGCCGATGCGTATGCCTTCTGGGTTATAGCCATAGGCTCCGAATGGAGACGTCCCTCCTGTGCCGATCCACTTACTACCCCCTTGATGCCTTTTTTCCTGCTCTTCCATCCGCCTTCGAAAAGCTTCCAGCAGCTTTTCTAGCCCTCCCATTGCGTTGATCTGCGCCTTTTCTTCCTCGCTAAGAGAATTTTCAAATTGCTTTTTTAACCACTGCTCAGGAATCTGATACAAAGACAGGTCATCAATGAGATCAAACCGCTCGAAGTACCTAGAGAAAGCCTTATCGAATTTATCGAAGTGCTTCTCGTCTTTAACCAGGCATAATCTGGCGACATGGTAAAACTCGTCGATGTTACCAAAAGCAAGGTTTTGCTTGAGACATTCGAGAAGCGCGAAAAGCTCCGTAAATGAAACAGGCAGACGCTCTTTTTTGAGCGTCATAAAAAAATTAATCAGCATTATCTGTTTGCTCGATGCATGAAGGCCAATTTTTCGAGAAGATGAACGTCCTGCTCGTTTTTAAGCAATGCGCCGTAAAGTGGAGGTATGGCATTCTTGATGTCTTTGTCCTTTAGTACATCTTCCGGAATATCATCAGCCATGAGCAATTTAAGCCAGTCAATAAGCTCTGAAGTAGAAGGTTTCTTTTTCAGACCGGGAACCTTTCTAACCTCGAAAAATATATCCATTGCGCGGCTGACTAATTCCTTTTTGATCCCAGGATGGTGCACCTCAACAATCTTCTCCATCGTGACAGGATCGGGAAACTCAATATAATGAAAGAAGCATCTCCTGAGAAAGGCATCCGGAAGTTCTTTTTCATTGTTACTTGTGATGATGATAATTGGACGAGTTTTTGCCTTAACGACCTGTTTGGTTTCGTAGACAAAAAACTCCATCTTGTCCAATTCCAATAACAGATCATTTGGAAACTCTATGTCAGCCTTATCGATCTCATCTATCAAAAGAACCGCCTGCTTTTCTGATTGAAATGCCTGCCAAACCTTACCCTGAATGATGTAATTCGATATGTCTTGAACCTTGTCGTCGCCAAGCTGGGAATCTCGCAACCGTGATACCGCATCATATTCGTATAAACCCTGCTGCGCCTTGGTCGTTGACTTGATATGCCACTGGATCAAAGGAAGATCCAAGGACTTGGCAATTTGCTCCGCCAGCATGGTTTTTCCTGTGCCTGGCTCTCCTTTGATCAACAAAGGTTTCTGTAACTGAATGGCTGCTTTAACTGCAAGCTGCAACTCATTAGTCGCAACATAATCGTCCGTTCCGGTAAAGTTCATGCTCGTTTCCATAGTTATGGTAGTTGTGTAGTAAACTTAAATTTATTATCTGTCTCGGAGGTGTCAGGTATTGGGATCGCATGGTCGGGCTAAATCACCCAACAATTCGCAAAATGGATGATCTCATCAGATCGCTCATTCTTAATAAAAACCAAATGAGCGTGCGATTCTTCTGCCGCTCTCGTCGATTAGCGAGAACCACGGGCTCTGAACTAACTCACCTTATCTAAAGATCTTCCTTTCTCCCGAAAAAACAGAAAAACGGCAAATAATTCAGCGATAAATAGAGCCAAAAGCAAGGGAGCAAGCGCGGTTGATACATCTTCAAGCCCTTTAGTTATCGCATCAAGAGCGATTATCATTAGTGCTGGCGCGAGAGTATCTCCATCAGAATTCGCGTACCAAGGTGTGAAAATGAGCGCAATCATTAGACAGCGAAGACTGTGCTTCAGACCCAACCAGCGAGGAAACCGGGTTAAACGCCAGTAGACGCTGAGAAACACCAGCGACGCCAGAAGATATAACATCCAACTACCAAAGTAAGTAAATTCAGCAGCCATGACCCGCCGATCTATGAAACGAGAAGTAAAAGAATTCTTTGTTTACGAACTTATTCATCAACTTAGCTAATATATGCTCATGATAACCTTGAGAATGCACAAAGTCCTCTGACATTAGCTCATCTTTGACGACATTTTCCGCCCTAGATTCGCCACAGCAAGCGCGTGATTGGTAAATGTCACGCAGGAGTTAGGTAACCTCAAATCTTTGGCGATAGGCACTTCTGGCCGGCATTCGATGCGGATATACAACTGTAAGCTGTCGCGCATCCGTGCCTGCCGGGAATCCCTCCGCTGAGGTCCCAATAACATCCGCGCAAACCAATCTCCTACTCTTAATATCTTTAAACAATCAGTATCCAGGCCATTTCAAACGTCTCTTCATCCGACAGTTTTGAGAATAAAACGCCCTCGACGATCACATACTGACTACCATGCTTTTTCGTTCAGGCCTTCGATGAGAAGTTTCTAAAATTCTGTCCTCAATGGCTCATTGCCATCCCCTATGAGACCTTTGGAGTCGAAGTTGCTAGCCACTTCAAGGAAGTCAATCGCCAATCTGTCACCGCGCCAGCCCCGAAGCTCTGGGGGCCAAATGAGTTTGCTTCCCCGTTCCATCTCCTGGGCAACCGCTACAATCTGCTTTTTTCTCGCAAGCAGCTCCGGCGCAATGTCCATTTGTTTTGCATGCCTTTGGACCGTCTCGCGAAACCCTTTAATCATGGCTCTCAATGAAGCAGACAGCGGGAGAGTTAGCAAAGAACGGTTAATTAAGCTGAAGTCCGGCGGTGAATTAACCAGCCTGATAATCTCCTCTCCGTTCTTCCGTACGAAAGCGCTTTCCGACACCGCACAACCGTGCAGCTCTCGCATATTGAGGTTGCGTTGCTCTCGCACAAGTTGCGCAATCACTAAGAGATCAGAATCTTTAGCAATCCAGCTCCGGGGAAGATCCTTTTTTCGTGCCTGTCTCTCACGCCAGGCGCACAAACGTTGTAAGCACGCGAGCGCCCTGTTGTTCAATCGCCAGGAGTTACTGACACCTGTGTAAGCCAACTCCCAGTATTTAGATTGCTCAAAAAGCTTCGTGTTTTCAATCTGCGCCTTAGCGTCTTCTTTTAGAAACCCGATGTAGTTCCTCTCTCCCAAACGAGCATTTAGTTCACGAAATATCGGAAGCAGATAACAAACATCATCAGCTGCATACTTCAATTGGGATTCAGAGAGGGGGCGCTTCAACCAATCAGAACGAGTCTGGTCCTTCGGCAGATTTCGCCCGGTGATTTCCTGAACCAGCGCTTGATAGCTTTTCGAAAAGCCCAGGCCTGCATAGGCACTTGCAATCTGGGTATCGAAGAACGTTTCAGGTAACTGTCCCAACACCATCAACAGCGTAATGAGGTCTTCACCACCGGAGTGCAATACTATTTCGCGAACGGGGTTCAACAATACCGCAACAAAACAGTCCCAGTTGGTTATTTTTAAAGGATCGATTAGATAGCATTGGTTCTCATCAGCTATTTGCAGCAAACCTAGCTTGGGGTAAAAAGTATTAGTCCGGACAAACTCCGTGTCCACTGCAATGACTGGGGAAGCGAGCCAGGAGCGGCAGTATTCCTCAAACGCGACTTGTGTCTCTATATAGTCTACTTGCTGACCATTATCCGCCAGCATGTTCAAATACCAGAGATGGGCGTACGGCCCGAAAATGCGTGAGACAGAGTTCCACCATCGACATATTCCAACTCCCCACCCACCGGAACACCATGTGCTATCCTTGAAACAAGAACATCACAGCCTTTTAGCTGTTCAGCGATGTAGTAGGCCGTGGCGTCTCCCTCAACCGTCGAGTTACATGCGATAATGACTTCTTCTGCATCTCCGTCTTTAACTTGTTGAACAAGTTTCGGGATAGCAAGTTGCTCTGGCCCAATCCCGTCTATAGGCGACAAATGTCCCATCAAAACAAAATAGATTCCCTGGTAACTACCGGACTGCTCAATAGCAAAAACATCTGCGGGAGACTCAACAACACAATATTGCTGTTTCTTTCGAGCGCTGTTGGCGCAAATCCGACATAAGCTTTCTTCGGTAAACGTCCGACAGCTCTGGCAGTTACCAACGTTCTCGACCGCTGCAAGCAGCGCTTCACTCAATTTTTTACCCCCCTCTCTCTCTCTCTCGAGGAGGTGAAGAGCCATACGCTGCGCGGACTTCGGCCCGACCCCAGGAAGGCAGCGAAACGCTTCAATCAGCTGATCAAGGAGTGGGCTGATATTCATGAGAACCTTTTAATCCTAAACTGGGAAGTTAAAGCCTTCCGGGAACTTGAATCCGCCTGTCATGGAGCTCATCGCCTGCTTTTTCTTATCTTCTAGTTTACGGACGGCATCATTAAAGGCAGCACTGATGAGATCTTCAATAAATTCCTTCCCTTCCTTAAGAACGGAATCGTCAAGACTCACAGAGATTACGTCATAGCGACCATTAATCTTGATGACAATCAGTCCTGCGCCGGATTGGCCTTCCGCAACAAGACGCGTTAGATTGTTCTGAGCTTGCTTAAATTGATCTTGCATTTTCTGAGCCTGCTTCATGAGCTCATTTAAGTCAGTCATACGCTAAACCCTCGTTATCTAGAGGTACAATGCTCTCCTTCTCAACCGTTGCAGAAAATCGGTCAACCAATTTCCTAACATTTGTATCGGTTTCAAATTCGCTTACCATAGTTTGTTGTGTTTCTCGCATCAGTCGCTGCACTTTGAGCGCAGGGGTTTCCATCTCAACAACGCCCACAGCAACGTCAAGACTGATAGGTTCACCAAAGAATTGAGTCAGGGTGTGCGCGAGCTTTGGTAACATTTCTTCGCTGTACAAAGCGCTTTGATTGTCGGCCAGCTTAAGCCTCAAAGTGCCATTCTCAAATCCTTCACATTGGGTATTTGCGAGAATATTAGCCTCGATTCCGGATACCGGCAGTGTCGGAAAAATCTGCATCCAGGACTCATGCGTTAGTGNTTTCAAAAATGCCTCTTGGCCTATNGCTAGATCAGGAAGATCTTGCATAACTTCTGACGAGGTCTCGCAAAAATCATTGATGTGCTTACTCGAAGCGCTAGCTTGACTGTGTAGATTATCAGGCTCATTCTGNTCAGCTATCATCTTTTTTTTTAGGGCTTTCTCACTATTAGAGGGAGTCGGCACCTGGGAGCATTCCGAAGTGTCCCCTNGCGTTTGTTTGCCAGCATTTGCGGATTGAGAATTATGCGGGCGATCAGACTTTTCATCACAACTTGATGCTGTTCCGCTTGGCATGAGGTTCTGGTTGACCAAGCTAGGCGAAAAAATCATCATGCGCAGCAATAGCATCTCAAATGCTGAACGCGTATCCAGTCCATCTCTCAACTCGTTTCGCCCTTTAGCGCCAATCTGATAAAACAGTTGAATGTCTTCAGCGGTAAATTCCGCAGCAAGCTTAAGAACCTCCTGTTTGTCACCTNGACTGTTGTCGATATCACCCGGAATTGCCTGCGCTATAGCCACTCGGTGAAGCTTTGAAAGAAGCGAGTCGAGAGTGTTTGAGTAATCCGGTGTGTGGTGAGAAATCTTATCCACCAGTGAGAGGACGAGGGACAGATTCCCCTGCGCCATTGCGGCGAGCAATTCGAAGACTTGCGTTTTTTCCGGCACGCCAAGCATATCGATCACGCCACTTTGACTGATTTCACCCTGACAATAGGATATTGCCTGATCAACCAAGGTCAGCGCGTCCCGCATACTTCCTGAAGCGGCCGCTGCTAGCTGCCACAGGGCCTCGCTGTCACTTTTTATCTGTTCCTGCTGCAGAACTGTTTCAAGGTAGTCGACTATGAGCTTGGGACTCAAACTTTTAAGGTTGAACTGTAGACACCGTGACAAAATCGTAATCGGTAGTTTCTGCGGATCAGTGGTGGCAAACAAAAATTTTACATGAGCCGGAGGCTCTTCCAGAGTCTTCAACAGCGCATTGAAGCTGTGATTGGACAACATATGTACTTCGTCAACTAGGTAAACTTTGAAACGACCGCGAGTGGATGAGTACTGGACATTATCGAGCAACTCTCGCGTGTCTTCTACTTTGGTTCTGCTGGCAGCATCTACTTCGATCAAATCAATAAAGCGTCCCTCGTTTATTTCTTTGCAAGTTGAACAGGCCTCGCAGGGCTCGGAGGTTACTTTCTTTTCACAATTGAGGCACTTCGCTAATATCCGGGCCAGGGTGGTTTTTCCCACACCTCTAGTTCCAGTGAACAAGTAGGCGTGGTGAAGACGATCGTTATCAAGAGCGTTTATCAGTGACTTCAAGACGTGGCCCTGCCCGGCGACTTCTGCAAATTTCTTAGGACGCCATTTTCTGGCAAGGACTTTGTAGCTCATGAGATCGGTTTATCTAGTGCATTATGGCAGCGCGCTATGCTGGGAAACTGAGTTACTGGAGTGGCAATCCGCGCCAGCCGCACCCCGGCACATGATTCGGATACTACCGTTGCTCCCTTCCGGGCCTGGCGGGATTCATAACCTGTCATTGCGAGGGGACCGACGCGAACTGCCCAAGCGCAGTATAACACGAGCTAAACGCCCTTGCGTCAGGGGTTTGAGGGTAAAGATAAGCTAACCAGTCTAGAATCCTGCGCACCGCCAACTGCAATACTAATAAACTGCTTCCCGTTAACCATATACGTCATTGGTGTGCCCGCTGGCGGCAGCGGCAAGGCAACCTCATGCACAACAGCCCCGGTTGTCTTATCCAACGCCCGCAACAAATTCCTGCCTCCATCATTTTGGGCCAGAAATAGCAAGGTTTTGGTGAGCACCGGGCCCGTCCGGCTCGTGCTGCCAACAGGCCCAGGATCAAGAATCCCCATATCGATAATTTGCTGTCGTGGACCCTCTCCGTGAGGAATCATCCATTTATGCTCTCCACTGTTGAGATCAATCGCGGTGACACGACTATAAGGAGGCTTTGTCAGTGGTAGCCCTTGCGGTCCGCTCACTGACATCGCGCCGCCGCGCACGTATCCAAGTGGCTCACGCTGACGCCTCGCCTCTCTGAGCTGAACGACGATAGGCACTGAGGCTGAGGGGATGTAGTAGACGCCAGTATCCGGGTCAAACGCTGCTCCATGCCATTCACCACCTCCGCCCCAGCCAGGAAATTGAATGGTGCCACGTAGCGTTGGCGGAGTGAACAATGGGCCATAATCAAATTCTTCAATAATTTGCAGTGCTTCCTGGCGCAACTCCGGTGTGTAGTCAATCAATGTTTCGTCGCTAATCCCCTGAGGCTCGAAGGGAGCCGGTTTCGTTGGAAACGGCTGGGTTGGCGAGGCCACTTCACCCGGCACCGAACTTGGAGGCACGGCTTTTTCCTCTATCGGCCAGACAGGTTCCCCGGTCACTCTGTCGAAGACATAAGTGAATCCCTGCTTCGAAATCTGCGCGACAGCCTTAATAGGACGATCATCAACAATGATTTCTACCAGTGTCGGTGCAGCAGGTAAATCGTAGTCCCAAAGTCCGTGATGAACGGTCTGAAAGTGCCAAATCCGATCGCCTGTGTCTGCGCGGACCGCAACTAGACTTTCCGCGAATAGGTTGTCACCCAGCCGTTTACCACCGTACCAATCGTTGGTCGGCGTTCCGATCGGAATATAAATAATTCCCAATTCATCGTCTGCACTCATGATCGTCCAAGAATTGGTGTTGCCCGTATACTCTGAAGAACCGTTTTTCCAGGTTTCATTTCCGAACTCACCAGCCCGCGGAATGGTTCGGAAAACCCATACCATTCTCCCCGTCTCTGGGTCGAAAGCACGAACATCACCCGGTGGCATTTCAAGCGATTGAGGCGAATCATGGATCGCCGAATTGACGATAACCTTGTCGTTGGTAACTAACGGTGGGGATATAACGCCATAAAGCTTACGATCAAAGTCCCGCCCNAGGCCTTCTACAAGATCAACTCTCCCGTTCTCTCCAAATCCTGTATCCGGCTTCCCGGTCGAAATATCAATCGACCATAGGTAGGAGTCGTAAGTAGCAAAGAACAAACGCTGTTTCGTATCTTTTATCCAATACGCCACTCCACGGGTGTTATAGCCCAGATTCATCGGGCGGCCTGCCTCCCAGGCCGCAGTATCAAAACTCCATTGCAGCTCTCCAGTGTAGGCATCAAGAGCCACAATGCGACCAAATGAGGTCGAAACAAACATGGTCCCATCCACGACGATCGGCGTTGCCTTGTAGGCAGCTGGCACGGCACTGTTGTTACCCACCTCTAGATTTGCTGCAACCGTCGGGTTATCGATGCTTTTCCACTCCCAGGAAATACCTAACTGGCTAACATTACTGGCATCGATTTGATCAAGAGTGGAGTACTTTTGAGAGCCATTGTCACCGCCGTAGCTGGGCCAGTCTTGCGCAAGCATGAGCTGATGCGNGAACAAGGTAGAAAGCAGAAAACAAAACATCGGGAGCTTGTGCTGGTGGATCATGATTTCTCCGAGCGCTACGTTTACAGTGATATTAAAAAGCTATATTCACANTTTGTCGATAGTATGCCGAAATCTCGGAGACATGCGAGCATTTCACATAAATGGCTTTTAATTAGGAGAGAACAGCAGGTCCCAAAGCAGCACAGCGTCTGGGTGCTGATCAGCGAAGCTTGGCGTCGCGGGTATGAAGATCCAGAGAAAATCAAACCCCATTCCTTGTGCGTATGCACAACATCGAGGTAAATGCCTGCTAAAAAATCAAGTGCACTGTTTGACCGCCACCATCAGTAAGTGTCGACCTGATGGCCGCCAGTACTGCCTGATCAACAGGCGTCAGATCTAGTAATTGTTGTTCAAGCTCGATTCGTAAACGAAGAGCTACGAGTTACTGTATGGGCGAGGGTCCTATTTTGATAACTGGCGGTGAGAGAGGGATTCGAACCCTCGATGCCTTTCGACATACACGCTTTCCAGGCGTGCTCCTTCGACCGCTCGGACACCTCACCGGATATTGACAAATTCCCACCTCCCCGCCGAAGCGCGAGGCGCGTACAGTAGCTCAGCACGAAGCTTAATTCAAGGCATTACTGCCGGATTAAGCGGGGCTCCAATTCGCCACCAGATAAAGGCTTGGAGCTTCGGTAAACGTTTATTTCGATACCACCCCGGCGAAGGTAATTCATGGTGAGCGTCAGTTCTTCCGGTTCACAGCGCTGCATGATGTCACGAAAAATACGCTCTGCACATTCTTCATGGTAGCCCTGGTGATGACGGAATGAACACAAATAAGCCAATAGCTGGGATTCATTGATCTTCATGCCCGTATACCTGACTAGGACACTGGCCCAATCAGGCGCACCGGTAACAGGGCAATTTGAGCGAAACAGGTCAGTGAAAAGCGTTTCATCGAGTATCAGGTCACCTTCATTTTTCAACAGCCCTTCATCTGGCTCATCAGACAAAATCTCAACATCCAGAGAATCAATCAACTTGCCGCTGTTACGAGTCTTAGTGTGTTGAGATTGAGCATCAAGCGCATGAATTTCGATACGCACCTTTGATTTACTCGCAACCGAGAGATCATTAGCGATCACCTCAGCGACTCCCTTTGAATCAGGGAACCGCTCCTGGTTGAGTGAGTTGAGGTACAGCTTTAATGACTTGGATTCGACAATATTCTCCGAGTCCACATCAAAGAAGAGCTCTGCAACAGCCACAATCGGTTTTCCTTTACTGTTCAACCAAGAAAGTTCATAAGCTCGCCAATGATCAAACCCATACATCATCACTTTGCTTTCAACGTCCAGCAAAGACCGCGCCGACCATCGTGGAATCGGATACAGAATGCCAGGATCATATTTGCTTGGATTCGGGCTATGCTCTCCCAGTGGATTATTTGACATGATTAATCTTAGCCTAGAGCCGGATGCCTGTGCCGTGCCGCAACAACCAGATACAGCTGCCGTAAAGCGAAACAGCAAATATCCCGAGAATAAGAAACGCCCAGATTACATCAACGTCAGACGAGCCGAGAAAGCCATATCTGAAGGTATTCACCATGTAAAAGATTGGATTTAGAGCACTGATCGTCTGCCAAAAAGGTGGCAGCATTTGGGTGGAGTAAAACACTCCACCTAAATAGATCAGCGGCGTCAGAACAAAAGTCGGGATAATAGATATGTCGTCAAAACTGTTTGCGTAAACAGCATTAATAAATCCGGCAAGCGAAAACACCACTGAGGTCAGGATAATAACGGCCAGTGTAATGAGTGGGTGAGCAATCTGAATATCAGCAAAGAAAAGAGAAAGTGTTGTCACGATCGCCCCCACGGCTAGGCCGCGCGCCATACCGCCAACTACAAATCCCGTCAGAATGACATAGTTAGGAACTGGAGACACAAGCAATTCCTCGATACTACGTTGAAACTTTTGACTGAAGAAACTTGATACAACGTTAGAATAGGAATTTTGTATTACGGACATCATGATGAGTCCGGGGACAATAAATTCCATGTATTGAAAGCCGCCCATCTCTCCTACTCTGCGGCCCACCAAATTGCCGAAAATTTGAAAATACAAAGCAATGGTTATCGCTGGAGGTACCAAAGTCTGAACCCATATTCGAGAAAAACGTCTGATCTCCTTAATCACGATCGTTTCGAAAGCTATTCTTTTGTGATTAACGTACATAAGCTATGACCAGTCTATTTGCTACTCGCCAATTTGTTGACAAACAATTGTTCAAGTCGATTGGTTTTATTCCGCAAGCTAATTACTTCAATCCCCACTCTCTCAAGCTCCGCAAACACTGCATTTATACTGTCTCCACGATGGATAGTAATCTCAATGCTATGGTCATCAAGTGCTCGTGCGTGAAATTCTCCGAGGCAAAGGGCCGCTTGAGTCAGATCGGCTTTTGAAATATCCAGAACAAACATCTGCGAGTCGACCTCCGCCAGTAAGGATTTCATGCTTGTGTTTTCCACTATCATACCATCGTCAATAATAGCTATATTTCGGCACAGCTGTTCTGCCTCTTCAAGATAATGAGTTGTAAGGATGATGGTAGTTCCTCTTCTGTTTAACTCGATTAGAAAGTCCCACATTGATCGCCTAAGCTCTATATCGACGCCAGCAGTTGGCTCATCAAGAATGAGCAGCCTCGGTTCGTGGACCAGAGCCCGCGCGATCATCAAACGCCGCTTCATACCTCCGGAAAGGGAGCGAGATCGATCTTTACGCTTGTCCCACAGCCCCAGCTGCTGCAGATACTTTTCGGTGCGCTCCCTCGCCAGCGAGCGAGGCAATCCGTAATAGCCCGCTTGAGTTATTACAATGTCTTCAACACGCTCAAACAAATTGAAATTTATCTCTTGCGGTACAACACCGAGATCTAGCTTGGTATGGTAAACATGGCTGTCAACGTTTCGATTAAATATTTCAACTTCACCGGATGATCGGTTAACCAGGGTCGAAATCACACCAATTGTTGTTGACTTACCTGCACCATTAGGCCCTAACAGAGCAAAGAAATCCCCTTGCTCGACCTCCAGGGAGATTCCCTTCAAGGCTTCAAACCCATTGTCGTAGGTTTTACGAAGGTTTTTGATGGAAATGGCTATCTTCATTTGATTTTCCGCTCTGGCGGGCTCGTCGCGAACGCTCGGAAGCAGGAAGTATGGCGCGAGAGCTTTGTGTATAGCAAATAATGGCTAATGACGAGAAATATTTGAACAAAGCGGAGGACATAAGAAGTCCGGCAGTTGCCGGACTAAAGAATTATCGTCTACACACGGAGCTTCGAACCAAAAATGCCGGCCTGAAACGCCATGACAGCGTAAGGCTGAGTTTATCAATGCATGTCGGTTTTCTTGTTTTTGGAAATTATGACTTCACATCCTAGAATCAGTCGCGGTTTTCCATCCGATGGGCAAACGTGGAAAATTTTAATTACTTTTCCACATCATTGTGATTTGTCGAGCAAGTTTTTTTTCATGATCTCAACAAAATTCAGTCGGTTTGTTGATTATTGCCATCCGTCACGATTATAAAATCAGCTAAACTTTTCATCGAATCGTTAAATTCTGGAAATTGCGCACTTGGCACAACACTGATAGTTAAAGTCTTCAATCCTGGAAAATATTTCTCTAAGTGCTCGGGAATGCCCAAAGAGTAGTCACTATGGAAACTGCCATTAATATGCAGAACACGAGCTTCTGGGTTCGCCCTTAAGTGAGTAGCTATCGACCATGCCATGCTTGTGTCCCAAAGACTTTGGGCTTCCAGAGCCCTTTTTAAATAATTCTCATAGACTTCATTTGCTCGCAATTCTCTTGATGAACTGTTGGCGTCTGTGGAGTCAGCATCCACAACATGTAGTTCTTGCTTTTTCTCCAAGGATTGTGGTTCAACTTGGTGATATCTCATTATTTGCCTAAATCTTTCTTCATATTCCGAACTTGCGCTTGGGTAAGGAAGTGGAGGCAGGAATTTCTTGGCCTCATCAGAAAGAGACGAAAGTGAGCCGCTGCCTAATCGACTTACCATATTTACGTATCTGCCCGGCGCATTAGCAGCGATAACTTGGACATTATTCTTCTTACTAAATTCTACCAACGCTCGGTAATCTGAATCGTAGTTGTCCCAGGCGCGTGAGCTTTCTAAAAAGTGCTCCTCATTGATTAGATCCCCCAGATATTCATCTAAGGTGAGCTGAACATCGCTTTCGAACATCTCAAGGGACAACGAGAGGCGCTCATCCCATGCCATTTCTAATACCAAGGCTTCTAAAGCGTGCGCGACAGAGTCGGTATGTATTTCACCCAAGAAAGCCACGTCAGCATTCTTTATCGACTCAATTAGCGCACAGAGTTCGATCTTGGCACCAGTCGAATCATAAATACGGTATCTCGCATTTTCTGATACCCGAGCGAGCTCTCCGCTACCAACTTTGGCTTGTGCGCATGTAACTTCCGTGTGCGTTAGTGTTGAGCTTTCAGTTGTGGCGCAGCTGGCTGTTAGCATAAAGCACGCAAATAACGCGTAAATACTGCTAATAATTTTCATTACAAACGCTCCTCTGAGTTATAATTACTCAGATCTCTGCCTTCGCGGGAATTCTTTTTTGTCTGGGGCAAAGATATACACCTTGCAGTAACATTTGTAAATGATTATCATTCTCATTTACCAAAATCTTGGAGGAAACCCAATGAACAAATACCGCTCACTCATCGCTCTCGCAGGACTCACATTCATGACTTCTTANGCGTTAGCAGAGGATTTCGAAGTAACCATGCTCAATCAAGGCGCGGACGGAGTAATGGTATTCGAACCGAGTGTATTGAAAATAGCTGTGGGCGATACCGTGACTTTTAAGCCAACAAACCCAGGGCATAACTCGGCATCTATAGACGGTATGATACCCGCTGGTGCAGAAGGCTGGGTTGGAGGTATGAGCCAAGAAGTAAAAGTAACTTTTACAGAAGAAGGTACTTATGTTTACCAATGTACTCCACACTTGATGATGGCAATGGTAGGCGTAATTGCGGTCGGTGATGCATCCGTCAACCTTGCCGCTATCAAAGATGCTGCTGGCGAGAAGAAATCAGCATTTATGATGGCAACAGATCGATTGGACGGATACCTAGAAGGGATTTAATCAAGAGAATCGATCACCAACGGATTTACTGCAAATTTTCAAGCTCCTAGAGAAATATGCAGCGAACAGGTCAGTTGGTTAACACGGATATCTAAGTGTAAAGGACCAACTAAAGATANAGCAGAGCCAGGGATAGACCCTGGCTTTCACTCTCGAAGGACCCTCAGACCTTGCAAGAAGAGAACGGAAACTATAAACACGACGACATGCGTAATTAGTCAGCCTTGCGAACGGATGGCGCGTTTTCGCAACCAAAAGATTCACGTACACAGGACACATCCATCACGGGTTTTCCGCTAATAAGATCTGACACCCAATCGACAAATCGTACACCCTCAACTGAGTATTGATAGAACTCTGGGGTGCCCAAAATCGTGTGAGCTCGTCCACCCGCAGTGTAATGAAAAAAGTCCACAGTATTGCTTTCAATCTCTAAGTAGTTCGTGAAAATGCGTTGCGGTAAAGAAAAACTGCCCACCTTATCACCAATTAAAAGTGAAAAATTGTACTGGACCAGATCCTCAGCAGTGTTAAATTGCGCTATCGTCAAATTTTTATTGTGATTAGCACTAGCTATATAAAAATCNTGGAAAGATAAAGACTGATTCGTTTCACCATTGTACTCTGGCCAGTCGGGCAACACGCTCGCAACGTTCCAGGCTGCAAATGTGCGGTAAGTAAAAGGAGACGCGTAACCGCCCGCGGCATCAGCGATCAGCGTGACCGGTACAGTTGAATAGTTTTCTGATATAAGGCCCGCGTAGAAGGATCCACCAATAGCACCAGCGCTGCTACCACTGACCACAACTCTACTGGGTGAAGGAAAATTTCTATACACCCAATCCAAAACGCTTTGACTATTNGAAAAGCCATTGTGAAATACGGTTACATTCACGTCGTCGCCGACACCATTCTCATAAGTATAATCCTTTTGACCGCCGCCTAGATGAACATCACCATTGCAGTAGGGGACTACTACAACGGAATGNTCGATGAAGGGATTTTCTGGATTATCGAATTCAAAGATGCCCTTCATATTAGCCGGATTGTTGATNTCCATCTCTGCGAAGAGAGAATGCACGTTGGGCTGTGAGTTTGGATCACACGCTTCGCCAAACCAACAAGCACCGCCACCGTTGAAGTGGACGAGCACATCATTGCTGTTTATCGAAGGTTTGGCATAAAACTGATATGGCGTTCCCGTGGAGCAAACGCCGTCAGTCGAAATTACGGACCAACCGGGTTCAAGATCACTAATGCTCGGAAGATCAGTTTTTGCACTGACTGCAAAAGAAAAGAAAAGCCCGACTGAAACGGTGAGCATTGTTATGGGCATCATGAGAGAGCTCCCTTCGTAAAAGCTTTTGCGGCGGCAAGTGAGCCACCTCTTGCTTACTATATCGCGCGGCAAGTGTTCTTCAGAATCGTAACACCAAAAATCTTAAAGATNGCGAAGCANGAGAAAACCTCACTGATGGACGACCAGCTATGAGTGTAAGGGCAAATCAGCTTCTTACACCCAAAAAGCAAACTGGATTACGGCCGAACGAGCGATAACCCTCTGTTTTTTTTGTCGAAGAAAGTGGCGTCCCCTAGGGGTTTCGAACCCCTGTTGCCGGGATGAAAACCCGGTGTCCTAGGCCTCTAGACGAAGGGGACAAAATTTATCTTTCGAAACATTGCACATCAGCTGNAGGAAGGCGAGAATTCTAGTGAGCTTGAGCACATCAGTCAAGGCCCTGACGCGATTAACTAACTGAGGCTTTGCAATCATTTATCGACCTACACGGAGTCGCGTTGCCACGCTCTTCTGCGACCTCATTCGCCCGCTCCTAGCTGAAGATTCAACCAATCCCTTTTGGCAGGTGAAGGCGATGCGATTCATACCAAATCTCGCGATTTACGCCGAGCTCTCGAAACAACATTGAATAAGCTTAGGATCACCGGCGAGGTATAGTCACGGCAAACCCCGCGACAAAAATACACGAAGTCGTCCGCATGACAGTGTAAGCCAATTTCGCAAATTGCCCGTCTTGACCAGTTAGGGGCACTATGAGATTCTGAGGTAGGAGTTAGGACGGTGCCTGTATGGGCCCGTCAAGGGTATGAGCGCGGAAGAAGCGCTGGAAGTGGTGATCCAACATGGTGTCAAACACTCTTGCTTACTCAGAACAATTACGAGACACATGCGACCTCATCCTAGGTGGAGTTGGGTGGTTAAATGACTAACGAAAAGCGAACAGCCTTAGGCAAGGCCGGCATCGATATTGATCAGAAATTGATTGATGAAGGCACTGCGCAGTTAAACAGCGAGATTCAGGTTCTNGAANATTGGCTNGCTGAACTAGAAACCGCGCCAGAANANGACNAAGAAGCNCTAGCNGCCAGAAAATCGTACCGTGACATGCTGAGTAGCCGCAGAGAAATGCTCAGCGCCCTCGCCAAGCAAGCAAAGGTACAGGCTGTCACGACAAAGTAACCTTGAGCAAAGCCAGAAACACTCAGATCTTATGCTTTCTGCCGACCAGGTAAATACGATGCTGTCAATGCAGCAGAGCATGAACAGCAGGGTAGACCCTAACTGGAAAAAAGCGCGTTACCCGTACTTGAGAGCCGTTGTTTTAGAGGCTGGAGAGGCCATCGAACACCACGGTTGGAAGTGGTGGAAAAAGCAGGAGAAAGACCTGGCGCAGCTTCAAATGGAACTTATCGATATCTGGCACTTCATTCTGTCTGAAGTGCTGCTGCGAAGCGGCGAGAGCGAATCGAAGGCTCACGCATCCTTGCGAGCGGCGATGTCGACAACCCACGCAATCCGCGAACTGCGGTTCGACGGAGAAACATACCAATTGGCTGAATTGCCTCTTCTTGAAAAACTTGAGTTGTTAATTGGTCTGTCCGCGGCGCGCCGAATTGAGATTTCAGTATTCGCCAGCATAATGACGGATTGCCAGCTGAGCTGGAACGAGCTTTTCCGTCAATATGTTGGGAAAAATGTACTTAACTTTTTTAGGCAGGACAATGGTTACAAAGAAGGAAAGTACCGAAAAATATGGAGCGGGCGAGAAGACAACGAAGTGCTCGTAGAAATAATACAGTCGCTTGATGTTAGCGACTCTGACTTCAAAGATGCCATATATGCATCTCTTCAGACTGCTTATGAGACGTCAGAAGAATCATAGACCGTAAAATAGCCAACTATTGGTAGTAAGCATTTTCTTTTACTGAGTGATCCGTGACATCGCGCACTTCAGTCAGCTGAGGAATTTGCTCAAGCAAGGTCTTCTCGACGCCTTCCTTTAAAGTGACGTCAACCATTCCGCAGCCCTGACAACCTCCGCCGAACCGCAAGACAGCAATCGACTCTTCGAAAATCTCTTCAAGAGACACCTTACCACCATGAGCGGCGAGCCCCGGGTTAACCTCGTTGTACAGAATATAGTTCACACGATCTTCAATAGAGCTACCTTCAGAAATCTTGGGCAATCTGGAATTCGGTGCTTTTATCGTCAACTGTCCGCCCATTGAATCTTTTTGGAAATCAACCACCGCTTCCTCGAGAAACGGTAGGCTGGGCTGATCGATGAACGCCCGAAAGCCGCTGAGCTCCTGCACCTCATCATTTTCCTTTTCTTCCCCAGGCCTGCAAAATGAGATGCAGGTCTCCGCTCGAGGCGTTCCGGCATCAAGGATAAACACCCTTACAGCAATGTCAGGGACATTTTGTTTTTCAAGCAGCTCAACCAGATATTCTTGTGCTGATTCAGTGATGATAACCATAATTGATCCAGGCTCGTTTGTGATCCGACGCATGATAACTGATCGTTTTGAGCTTGAGAATATCCAACGATAACGANCAATTTCGTTACTGCAAATTTTACTTTCATTGACTGACGCTGCCCCATGCTTNTGATACACTTTGGACCCTTCCAATAGACGCCAGCAATGACTAGCACTAATACCGAGNCCCTCCTCCAACAACTGCTTTCAACACGCATTTTGCTTCTCGACGGCGCGATGGGAACCATGATNCAGGCGCGCCACCTTTCCGAGAGGGATTTCAGGGGTNATCGCTTTGCTGATTTTCCCCACGATCTAGTGGGAAATAATGACCTACTCTCTCTAACGCAGCCGGATATCATTCGAGACATCCACTGCGGCAACCTTAGGGCTGGCGCGGATATCATTGAAACAAATACCTTTAATTCAACTCGCGCCGCGCAATCAGATTACCACCTAGAGCACATNACCTACGAACTTAATCTGGAAGCCACGCGGATNGCNCGCTCCGCAGNNGATGAATTCATTACCCTTGATTCGGATAAGCCCCGNTTTNTNGCNGGCATTCTCGGGCCTACTAGTCGCAGCGCATCGATATCGCCNNATGTAAACGATCCTGNTTTNAGAAACACCAGTTTCGACGAGTTGGTCGATGATTACTACTCGTCAACAGANGGNCTAGTNGACGGTGGCGCTGACATCATCATGGTTGAAACATCTTTCGACACACTCAATGCNAAAGCTGCAGTATTTGCCGTCCATAAATGTTTTTCTGACAGAGGCCGAAGCCTACCAATCATGATTTCCGGCACAATCACAGACGCGAGTGGCAGAACCTTATCGGGCCAAACAGTTGGGGCATTTTGCAATTCTATGGCCCACGCCCGTGCTCTCTCTATCGGATTTAACTGCGCTTTGGGTGCTGAACANCTCAGACCCCACATCGAAGAAATGGCNTCGATNGTNCCCATTCTTGTGTCTGCCCATCCCAATGCTGGCTTACCAAATGAATTTGGGGAGTATGACCAATCGCCCGCAGAAATGGCATCTCTCGTCGGGGATTACGCCCGCTCTGGATTCGTTAATATCGTCGGTGGATGCTGCGGCACTACACCGGATCATATCGCTGCGCTTGCCAGCGCAATTGAAGGGGTAGCGCCACGCCAAGCGCCAAACATCGAGCCTGCCTGCCGTCTGAGCGGTCTTGAAGCATTCTCAATGAATCCTGAATCCCTGTTCGTGAATATCGGTGAGCGAACCAACGTTACCGGCTCAGCTCGCTTCGCTCAATTAATCAAGAAAGAAAACTATGATGAGGCGTTAGAAGTTGCAAGNCAACAAGTCGAAGCGGGCGCTCAAATTATTGACATAAATATGGATGAGGGCATGCTCGATTCCAAAGCGGCTATGGATAAATTCTTGAGACTAGTCGCAAGCGAACCCGATATAAGCAGAGTCCCGATAATGCTTGACTCCTCGAGATGGGAAATAATTGAAGCTGGACTGAAATGCATCCAGGGCAAATCAATCGTTAACTCGATCAGCCTAAAGGAGGGCGAGAAGGATTTCTTGGCCAAAGCGGCGTCGTGCCTTCAGTATGGCGCTGCCGTGGTCGTCATGGCGTTCGACGAAGCCGGTCAGGCAGACAGCCTTGCACGAAAAATCGAAATCTGCACGCGCAGCTATAAACTGCTGACTGAGCGACTTAGCTTTCCGGTAGAAGACATAATTTTTGACCCAAATGTTTTCGCTATCGCTACAGGCATCGAGGAACATGATAATTATGCCGTCGACTTCATCGAATGCTGCCGTTACATAAAAAATAATCTACCCGGCGCGCTAGTTTCTGGCGGCATAAGTAATGTTTCATTTTCATTTCGTGGCAACAATGCCGTCAGAGAAGCAATCCATTCGGTCTTCCTCTACCACGCAGTTAAGGCTGGTCTGACAATGGGAATTGTAAACGCTGGTCAACTCGCGGTTTACGATGAGATTCCAAATGATCTCAAGACAGTCGTTGAGGATGTCGTTTTAAATCGACGGTCTGATTCGACTGAGCGGCTCATGNAAGTCGCTCAAGCTTATTCTGAATCAGGACCTTCGGCAACCTCAGAGGATTTGGGTTGGCGTAATCACTCCGTTTCAAAACGGCTTAGCTATTCACTTATCAAGGGAATCACAAAATTCATCCAGGAGGACACTGAGGAGGCACGACAACAAGCAGATCGACCAATCGAAGTAATAGAAGGCCCCCTGATGGAAGGCATGGGCGAAGTTGGCGATCTGTTCGGGGCCGGAAAAATGTTTCTCCCTCAAGTAGTCAAAAGCGCTAGGGTAATGAAACAAGCCGTCGCCTATCTTCTCCCGTATATCGAAGCCGAAAAAACCGGTGAAGCTATCCAAACCAAAGGAAAGATTCTACTTGCAACGGTCAAAGGTGACGTTCATGACATCGGCAAAAATATTGTTGGTGTAGTACTTGGATGCAATAACTATGAGGTCATCGATCTTGGTGTGATGGTTCCCTGCGAAAAAATTCTTCAGATAGCTCGCGAACAGCAGGTCGACATCATAGGGCTAAGTGGACTGATAACCCCATCTTTAGATGAAATGGTTCATGTTGCTAAGGAAATGCAGCGACTTGAATTCAATATCCCATTGATCATCGGCGGCGCCACCACATCCAAAGCCCACACAGCAGTCAAAATAGAAGAAAATTATACAAACGACGCCACGATTTACGTACCCGACGCCTCGCGTAGCGTTACAGTGGTAAACCGCCTGCTCAACAAGGACAAAAAGCCGAAGTACTGTGAAGAGATACGCAGTGATTACGCTGAAATAAGAGCTCGATCTGCCAAACGCGCTGCATCACGGAATCTTATGCCCTTCGAGCTTGCCAACCAGAAAGCATACTCGGCCGACTGGAGAAGCTACAACCCTGTTCGTCCGAGTTTTTTAGGCACAAAGGTTTTTGACAACTACCCACTTCAAAAATTAGTACCCTACATTGATTGGACACCTTTTTTCATTACGTGGTCTTTAGCAGGAAAGTTTCCAGCAATCCTGAATGATCAAAAAGTGGGCCACGCTGCGCAAGATCTTTACAGTGACGCAACAACAATGCTGGGTGAAATAATCGCCGCCGGAAGTCTCAAGGCAAAAGCTGTAGTTGGGTTCTGGCCCGCACGCCGCAGGGGCGCCAATGACGTCGCTGTTTGGAACGAGGATCATAAAGATNCACCTGCCGCAACGCTTCATTTTCTGAGACAGCAGGCGATCAAAAATGCTGAAGCACCTCAACTGTGTCTCGCAGACTTTATCGCTCCCGAAGGATTAAAAAAGCAAGACTTCCTTGGGGCTTTCGTAGTTACAGCAGGGATTGGCACCGAAGAGCTGGTAGCGAAATATGAAGCGGAGCAAAACGACTATAGTGCGCTTATGGTGAAAGCCTTAGCAGACAGACTAGCGGAAGCATTCGCTGAACATATGCATGAGAGGGTCAGAAAAGAATTTTGGGGCTATCAACCCAAAGAGGCTTTAGAAAATGAGGACCTGATCAAGGAAGCCTATCAGGGAATCCGGCCTGCTCCAGGATATCCCGCATGCCCCGACCACTCAGATAAAAAGATCTTATTTGAATTGCTTAAAGCGCAGGAAGAGATCGGAGTTGAGCTCACCGAAAGTTATGCGATGACACCAGCCGCAACAGTAAGTGGTTATTACTTCTCCCACCCAGACAGCAAATACTTTCCAGTAGGGAAAGTCTCAGCGGAGCAGCTCAACGACTTGGCAAAGCGAAAAGATTTGCCGATCGACGAACTCTCTCGCTTGCTCGCACCTAATCTGAATTAGCACAGTCAATATAACTTGCGATTGTGACACATTCACTTGGGGCAATATCTGCGGAGCAGCAGAAGATTCAACATTATCATGCAACTTTTCTTCTTAAGCCCCTATAAGCCAGTAATATAATGCCGAGGAGCCCAGCAAGCTAAAACGACAGTGACAGATTCTGATCAACTTTGTAAATTCAGTACGTAGCGTCCGACAGCGGCGCCCGACAGAACTGTTGCCAAACTAGCTTCCAACTGATCGAACCCTATTTCAGTACAGACCTGATCTAGGGCTTCTAATTTCCACTCGCTTGCAAGTTTGTTCCAGATACGCTCTTTTTGCATCAATGGCAACTCAACAGAGTCCACTCCAAGCAGATTGACGCCGCGAAGAATGAAAGGCAAGACTGACGCCTGAAATACCGGTGACTGGACAAGACCGCAGGCCGCGACGCTTCCTCCATATCTCAAACCTTTAATTACGTTGAACAAAGTATCTCCTCCAACAACGTCCACCGCGGCAGCCCACCTCTCCGTAAGCAAAGGTCTCGTTGATGGATCGCTGAACTCATCTCGGCCAACAATCTCAGTAGCACCCATAGTTTTCAGTAAATTTTCCATCTCAGGCTTGCCGGTACTCGCAGTGACCTTGAACCCTAATTTAGCCAGAATGCCCACAGCGATAATCCCGACGCCACCGGTTGAACCCGTAACTAAGACTTCGCCTTGATCTATTTCTAGACCATTCTTGAGCAGGGCATCCACACAGAGTCCGGCTGTGAGCCCCGCGGTACCTAACCGCATACTCGTAGCAGGGTCCATTCCTACAGGCAACCTCGCAGCCCACGAAACTGGCACTCTGATGCGTTGGCTAAATCCGCCGGATGTATTCATCCCAAGGTCATAACCTGTGATCAAGACCGTTTGTCCCTCGGAAAAATCAGGGCTTTCAGTTTCGATAACAGTGCCTACTGCATCTATTCCGGGAACATGAGGGTAGTGACGGGTGACCCCTTTATTTCCATTCGCCGACAGAGCATCCTTGTAATTCAAAGACGAGTATTGCACATCGACAAGAATCTCGCCGGGGGGCAATTCGTCGACATTTTTCTTAACCACAGCCCCCTTGAATTTTTTCTTTACAACCTCGACAACCTCATAGGCTTTATACTGGGACAATAGACGACTCCTCTTTATTCGAATGATGCTTTGCTTCTGCGCTTACTGATATTTTTCGTTATTTGGCTGATTGATTATCCTTGAGAATACTCCTTCAAGCGCGCTTTCGAGAATGTTACTCAGCTTTTGCTGGATTGACCTTGGCAGCTCATACTCAACTTCAAAAACATCAGCAGTTTCACAGGCAGCTAGAAGACACTCATCACTGGTGCTGATTTCATCAACCATGAATCGCTCTTTTGCCTGACTGCCAAGCCAGGTCTCCCCGGTTGCGATGTCATCGATCTCAACGCTTGGGCGATGCTCTTTTACCCAGCTTTTGAAAATGCCATGGATCGTTTCTACATCCTCACGAACTTTATCTCTGCCTTTTTCGGTAATCTCACCAAATGTCGTGAGCGTGCGTTTATACTCTCCAGCGCTGATAATCTCGTAATCTACTTCATGCTTTTTAAGAACGCGATGGAAGTTAGGCAGTTGCACGAGGACACCGATAGAGCCAATAATCGCAAATGGGGCGGCAATCAGTTTGTCAGCCAAACACGCCATCATATACCCACCACTGGCTGCAACTTTGTCGACGCATATCATTAAGGGAATATCAGCTTTCTTTAGCCTGACTAATTGAGAAGAAGCCAGGCCGTAGGCGTGAACCATGCCTCCTGGGCTCTCTAATCTGACCAGCACCTCGTCTTGAGAAGTCGCAAGAGAAAGGATTGCACTAATTTCTTCACGCAAACAAACAACCGCGTCGGCAGCAACGTTCCCCTTGAAATTAACGACATAAATTCTTTTTCTACTTCTTGCTCCTGAAGCTTCTCCTGTTCCTTGATCAAGCGGTTTCTTACGTGCTTCTTTTATCTCTTTTCTGCTTGCCTTAGCCTGTTTTCTTTCCTCTTTTTGCAAGCTCTTAAGACTATCCTTATCCAAAACGACTTCTCTGAGCGAATCTCTTAACGCTTCGAAATGCTCATTTAGCTTACTNACGCGGACAGTCCCTTTTTTTCCTGATTTTTTCCCGCGCACACCACTTGCGGCAACCAGACTTATCACCAAAACAAAAGAAATGACTATGGTCATCGATTTCGCGACGAACATGCCGTACTCACTCAAAAACTCCACCCAGAGCTCCTTAAAATATTATGAATCTGTGCTTTAAAAACGTTCTAATTAGAGGAATGAAAAAGTTAAAGAGATAACTTCATGCTTTTAATGTAGTGCTCAATTAAATCACCCGCGACGCTTACTTTTGCTGATGGAACCGTAGGCAAATCATGGATGTCATACCAGTCCGCTTCCTCGATCTCATTTTGCTCTGGCTTGATTTGCCCTGAGGCATAGTCCGCGTAAAACCCAAGCATAAGTTGCGATGGGAAAGGCCAGGATTGACTTTTATAGTAGCGAATAGCGCCAACATCTAAATTCACTTCCTCTTTTACTTCACGCCGAACAGTATCCTCTGCTGACTCTCCCACTTCAATAAAGCCAGCAAGACAGCTATAAAAACCAGCACGGTACCGCGCGCTTCTCGCAAGCAGAATTCGATGCCCATCTACCACCAGCATAATGACACAAGGATTGATGCGTGGGAAAAAGGCGTGCTGGCAATCTTTGCAGAATAACGCCTGACCAGAGCGATCCGGCATTGTTCTCTCACCGCAAAAGCCGCAAAACTGATGCGAATCATGCCAGTTGAGTAGCTGATTCGCTTTGCCAGCAACTTGCATGGATCGCTCGTCACTCTCAAGCAGCAGGCTGCGCAGCGAACGCAATTCTGCATTTAGGCTATTTGCGGCGCCTGCGGGTGCACGGGTAACCAAAATTTCTTCCCGCCCANAAGAAACCTTAATCATGGTCTCTTGCGCAATAAATTCCTCGGAAATCTGATCGCGGCGCCACAGAAACTCGCCGTTTCGTACTAGGATTTGATTTCCAACAAATAAAAGAACCCTATCGTCCCTTGTTGAGGAGAATTTGCTAAAGAAGTATCCATTCATCATCCGAATTATGATGGCTGATTGAACCGTTGCGCAAGGCCGCAACAGTCAGTCGAGGCACAAAACGGGGCGTCGGGCAGAATCAGCCGGACGCTCCATTCTTGTGACAGCGGTTAAAGCTCAGACTAGTGTCCTCCCATGGCTTCACTGACAACTGTTGCTGTCTGAATGGGGGCTGAGAAAAAGTCCCAAAAGGCATATACAGTGATGGTGCAAGTAATAAGCGTAACTAGCATTACCGGCAAACCTTTCCTCATCCACAACCCCGGCGTAATCGCCAACGATGGATCTCCCGCGTCTTTCGCCATTTTCTCCGAGATAGTCACAATAAACACATTGGCGGTTGAGCCAATGTGAGTCCCGTTACCACCCATCCCGACACCGGCAGCCAAACCCCAGAAGAGGGGTGTGACGTTAATACCTTGCGTTTCCATTCCGGCAATGATCGGGATCATCGCGGCGGTAAATGGGATGTTGTCGATAGCGGCAGATAGGAAGGCCGCCACCCACATCAAAAGCAGCGTTGCGGTTAAAAGATCAGACTCAACGAATGGAATGATAAACTGACCGAGGTATTCAAGAAATTGACTGTGTTCAACTCCGCCTACGATGATGAATAGAGAGATAAAGAACATCAGAAGCGCCAACTCTGTGTGGGCGAAGGCCTCTTCCATATCCAGATCTCTGCCGATAAAGGCGAGAGCCGTTAACCCCAACGCNGTCACGAACCAGGGTTCCCAATGCAGGGCATTATGCATTATGAACCCAACAACCATTATGCCAAGAACCCCGATTGCGCCATACCACGTCTTTGGATCCGACAGAGGTTCACGGTCATTCAACTCAAGTTCGTGGGGCGTGACCGCCAAGTCCTCCTTGAAAAGGACACGAAGCATCGCTAGGACCACAAGCCAAGCAAGCAGAACCATTCCCCCCATGTGAATGAGAAATGTATTGAAGTCGATACCGAACGCTGACCCGATCATGAGGTTTGGCGGGTCACCAACAAGCGTGGCCACTCCGCCGGTGTCAGACAGCAGTGCTGCAGCCAGTAAAAACGGTATTGGTGTAACCCTTAAAGACTGACAAATCAGGATTATCAGTGGGCCGAAAATCACCACTGTTGTTACATTATCTAGGAGCAAAGACAATCCAGTAACCAGAGAACCTATTAGGGCAAGCAGAAGAAACAAACGGCCTTTACTGAAGTCAGCGGCCCAGTAGGCGAGCTGCTGGAAGCCCCCGGTTGGGATCATGATCGCTACAATCGTCATCATGCCGCCGAGCAGAAACACCACATTCCAGTCAATGGCTTCTACCGCTTCATCTGGGTTGTAGAAACCCATAATTTGGCCAACTACGATCATGGCANCAGCGCCTGCCATGGCGCATTTCACCCGATGTATTTTGTGGATTTCTTCCGTAAAAATCGCAATAAAGGTTACGGCAAGAACAACAGCCGAAATCATCATATTGCTATTCCATTCAAGGGTTTCCATAGATCTATTTCCTCATCGAGTGCTTAATTTTCTTGTCCGACGTCTGCTTGCCATCGTCAATCAACAAGTAGCTTGAGGTCGGTAATTTGTGGGACATTAACAGCCTAACTCGCAAGGCGAGTGCCGTTTTTTCTGCCGGTTTTAGACATTTTGGTTTATTTATAAAGCCCGGCGGGCCACCGAATACTATAAGGCTGAGGGGGTTAGTTCAAGCAGTTTAACAGGGTTTACTTATGTCGATTACTTCTCGCGTGTTTATTAAGCAAAAGGTTAATGATCGCCCGATACCAAGATGATACAGATCCACGGACGGCTCAGTTTTGCAAGCTGTCTACACGCCGCCAGAGACTCCGCTTGTCGCATTTTGTGTCAATCTC
This sequence comes from Gammaproteobacteria bacterium, assembly GCA_002719575.1. Classification (GTDB taxonomy): domain Bacteria; phylum Pseudomonadota; class Gammaproteobacteria; order Pseudomonadales; family Pseudohongiellaceae; genus UBA9145. Next base: position 30,898 of record PBHS01000018.1, read on the forward strand.
ATCCAGCCGAGCTTCGTGTTCTCGAAGCTCCTGCCTCGACGCACGAATAATGCGCAATGGGGTTCTTGCAGGATCAAGCCTGCGAGATTTACTGAAATTTAACTCTGCCCGAGTAGGCTCTTCTCGGAGCGACAAACTGGACTGTCCGCTGGTCATCATCAGGTAAACATCTGCTAAGATCTCAGCATCCAGTAATGCCCCGTGCAAGTCACGCTGCGTATTGTCGACGCTGTATCGTTTGCATAAAGCGTCAAGGTTATTACGCTGTCCAGGATGTTTTTCTTTTGCCAGTACGAGAGTGTCGAGAACCTTACAAAAGCTCCCGATCGAGTAATTACTTGAAGGAGAGAGAGCCAATTCGCTATCTAGAAACCCAATGTCAAATGGTGCATTGTGAATAACCAACTCCGAGCTCGCCACAAATTCAAGAAATTCGCCCTCGATCTGTGCGAAATGCGGTTTGTCAGATAAGAATTGTCTGGTAAGCCCGTGGACCTCAATTGCTGCCTCATCAATGTCGCGATCAGGGTTCAGGTAACAATGGAAGTTCTTGCCGGTCAAACGCCGATTCTCAATCTCCACACAACCTATTTCGATTACCCGATGGCCTTGTTTAGGATCGAGCCCAGTGGTCTCTGTGTCCAATACAACCTGTCTCATGATCGCTGTCTTACCCCGTTATCCTCGCGTTACTCGCCTGCCTCAGTGAGATAATTGCCCTTCTAAAACTAGATATCCGATGAAGTCAATTCGTCAATCCCTCGATTGGCTAGTTGATCAGCTATTTCGTTTTCCGGATGACCACTGTGCCCTTTTACCCACTCCCAACTAACGTCATGTTGGGACGCCAAGGCATCTAGTCGACGCCAAAGATCTTCGTTCAATACAGGTTTCTTATTTGCAGTTTTCCAGTTTCGCTTTTTCCAGTTCAGCATCCATTCAGTAATGCCGGACAACACATACTTTGAATCAGTCGTAACAATTACGCGACAGGGTTTCTTTAATGCCTCAAGACCCATTATGACCGCCATCAATTCCATCTGATTGTTGGTGGTGAAATCTTCACCGCCATAGAGTTTTTTCTCAGTTTCTCCAAAACGCAAGAGCACGCCCCAGCCTCCCTTTCCGGGGTTACCTCGACATGCGCCGTCAGTAAACATCTTAATTGGCTTCGACATCCGCTTACCGTCCTTTAATGAATGGTTACGCGGACATTTTCAGCGGCAGGAACTCCGAGTGAACCTGAGCGCAAGGGGCGCCAGCGAGGCACAATCGGGGTGATTGGCGTAATTTGTTTCACGCACTGCAAAATGTAAACACCACCAAATGGCAACTGAATCTTAGTACCCAGTTTTTCAATTCGGCTGGCGTATGTAAGTACCTTAGCAATACTCGTTGGAGGAGAATAAAGACCGAGCGCGCTAGACTCCAGCTGCAGATTAAGGAGTTGAAGCCAATCGCTCAGGCGTCCCCTCGAAATGAATTTACCGTTCCAAGGGACCCGTTGTCGACTGCGGAGCAACCGACAAATGCCCCACAGACTGGCTGGATTAAACCCGACGATCAGCATGTGCCCACCGGGCCGTAATACTCGGGTCGCTTCTCTGAGTAATCGATGGGTCTGTTCAGTAAAATCCAGCGCGTGATGAAGTACCACAACATCAACAATGTCATTGGCCACAGGCAATTCCTCGCCGAGCGCCACCGGATTAGTGCTGCCCTTAGCATAGGCAGGCCTGAACATCACTTTATGACCTACCGGGCTATTCTCAACTAGCGAAAACTCCTCGTGACAGCCAATCTGCAGAATATGGTAACCAAAAAGCCTCGCGATCAGTTGTTCGGTAATAGCTTTTTCGGCTGCCCACACTGACTGCCCTTGTGGAGAACGAAACCACCTCCCGATTAGTTCGATAAGAATATCAGTATCACTACAGCCAGGTCCAAGCCGACGCCGCGTCTCATGCGTGGAAGAATGCTTCATAGACAAGCTCACTCCTGAATTAAAATGATTCTATCTTGGAGAAGCACCCAGTGCCAGCAGAATTCTCGTACCCTAAATCTATGATATAATGGAAGATATGGTTAGTGGCGAGAGATCGTAGTTCAAAGAAAATTCTACCAATCATGTTCAATTCTATTCATCCGATACCAGCCCTTCAGGACAACTATATTTGGGCGATAACCAGCCAAGCGGGCACCGAGTTGGCCGTCGTTGATCCCGGTGATCCTTTGCCCGTGATTCAACTTGCCGAGAAACTTAATCTCAATCTGAGCCATATCCTGATTACCCATCATCATAAAGACCACACCGGAGGCCTGCCTGCGTTGGGCAAATACAGTCGTCCCAAAGTGATAGGCCCTCGTTCCAGCCAAATACAAGGCATCACCGAATATGTTTCTGATGGAGACACCTTTCGCCTTTTCGACGTTGAGTTGACGGTAATCGAAGTTCCTGGACACACTTTGGATCATATTGCGTTCGCTGCCATCGATTGTATTAAGCCCGTGGTTTTCTGTGGCGATACGCTATTCGCGGGAGGATGTGGGCGGCTCTTTGAAGGGCATCCACAGATGATGAGCGAATCGCTGAGCAAGCTATCTAACTTGGATGAACAAACCGAAGTCTACTGCACCCATGAGTACACGCTGTCTAACCTGGCGTTCGCCACTGCCGCGAATCCAAACAACGAGACGCTCAAGGCGCGCTTGGCCGTCGAACAAAAAAAACGGGATCTCGGAAAGCCTACCCTACCGTCAACTATTCAATTAGAGCTGGACACAAACCCTTTCCTGCGCTGCGAGGATGAGGACATAATAAAAGTGCTGCAGGAGAGGACAAAGGCGCCACTTGAAACGCCGGTACAAGTATTTGGTGCCTTGCGCAGCTGGAAAGATAATTTCTAAAATGCTTAGCCCTCCAGACTTGTGAAAGCTTCATTTTTAATATCATGCCAATCAAAACGAAGCGGACTTCGAGCGACGCTCTGCGGGGTTTTGTGCATCACGCTCGCTGCGTGCCAGGTCACTAGTTTAGTGAATGAAACAGACTCTGCTGATTCCGCTCACCGCATTCCCACTAAGACAACAGAAACGACCCCGATGTCACAACCCGTTCACGGGGGCGATCGCGCTGCTGGTAAATCGGTAACCTATCACAACCTTTGGGATCGGATCAGAGCCTCTCTTTCTCTCAAATCCACGTATTCGCATCCACGCGTGCGTGAACAAACAGCACGCTATGCAAGGAATCAGGCATACTTTGATCTGATCGCAGAGCGCGCTTCCCCATTTCTTTATGAGATAGTAGGAGAAGTAGAGAGTCGCAATATTCCCATGGAGATTGCACTTCTACCGTTTGTCGAGAGTGCTTTTACCCCACATGCGCGGTCCCGAGAAGGAGCGGTAGGGCTTTGGCAATTTATGCCCAACACCGGCCGCTCCTTCGGGCTACAGCAGGATTGGTGGTTTGACGCACGACGAGATCCCAGATCATCAACGACGGCAGCACTAGATTACTTACAAACCCTAAACGACGAGTTCAACAAGGACTGGCTCGTTGCGCTTGCAGCATACAACACTGGCAGCAGCAATGTTAGGCGTGCAATCCAACGCGGCAGTTTTCTAATCGAGGAAGCGGAGTTTTGGAGCTTGCCGCTCAATTCAGAAACACGTGCGCACGTTCCACGATTACTCGCGCTTGCTAGCGTGATTGCGGAACCGAGCTTCTTCGGAATCGAACTGCCTGAAATTCCCAATACAGAACCACTTTATTATATTGACATAGGCCACCAAATTGAGCTGGAGCAAATAGCTTCATTGGCTGAGCTCGACATCGCCCGCGTTCAATCCCTCAATCCGGGCTATCTGAGGTGGGCAACTCACCCGGAATTCCCTCAGCAAGTTGCATTACCAAAAAACCGACAAGAGCTTTTTGAAAGACGGCTGGCTGAATTGGATCCCACACTATTTGTCACCTGGGAACACTACACTATTAAATCCGGCGACACTTTGAGTGGAATTGCGCTGCAGCTTGGCTCGTCTCCCGAAAGCCTTCGAGAAATAAACAGTCTCGAAGGAGACAAAATTATTGCCGGTCAGTCCCTGCTGATACCTAGGGGCAGCGCCCGACTCTCTTCGGCAGAACTAAAAAATCGACTCCCGCTACAAGAGCACAAGCGACAGAAGACAGATTTGCCGGAATACTATACAGTGCGCCGCGGTGATAATTTGTGGACCATCGCACGGCGTTTCAATTTGCGATCTGCTGAAATTGCTGTGAGCAATAATCTTGAGCTGGATTCGTTACTTCAACCTGGCCAGAGACTGAACCTTCGATTCGCCCAAACCAAACCTCCTAAAGTCAAGATGGGCGATTCAATTATGGATATCTATCGCGTTCGCCCAGATGATACTTTGACCCGGATCGCGAACCGTTTCGGACGAGATTTGGAAGAATTACTTCGTTGGAATGGGCTGTCGAATAATGATCTAATCTATCCGGGTCAAGAGCTCATCGTCTCACAATGATTTGGATATGTAAGCAGTTATGACGGCTCCTACATCTACTAGTACCGATACCACAGCGTTTTTTGGTCACCCTACTGGTCTCTCCACGCTTTTCTTCACAGAAATGTGGGAGCGGATGAGCTACTACGGTATGCGCGCGCTACTTGTGCTCTACATGACCTTGGGAATGCAGGAGGGCGGTCTAGGGATCTCGGTTGCATCCGCTACTGCGATTTACGGGCTCTATACAGGTGCTGTTTACTTTATGGGTCTGCCAGGCGGATGGATTGCTGACCGGATGATTGGTAGCCAAAATGCCATCTGGTACGGCGGTATCATAATTATGTGCGGCCACCTGCTTTTAGCAATACCCAATGACAGCACGTTTTTCATCGGACTGCTTTTTGTCGTGTCCGGAACCGGCTTGCTAAAGCCGAATATTGGCGCTTTAGTTGGGCAACTGTATCCAATCGGTGACGAGCGCAGAGACTCTGGATATACCCTATACTATATGGGTATCAACATCGGCTCCATCATTGGCTACCTCGTGTGCGGCTGGCTCCAGGTAAACGTTGGCTACCACTGGGCGTTCGGCGCTGCGGCGGTTGGCATGGGGGCAGGCCTCATACAATTCCGCCTCTCGATTGGCAAATTACAAGGCCACGGCGCCAACCCAACAGAGAAGCTGAGCTTGACCGGAATAAGGAGAANCAAAATTGCGTTNGTTCTAGTTCTAGCACTGATCGCAGGTCTCACGTCACTAGGGATAAGTGAGGGTCTCGCTATCAATCCAGTTTCTTTAGCACAGTACACCGCTTTTCTTATAACAGCGGTTTTTCTCGGCTACTANGCGGTCATATATCTGTTCGCTGGTTTGACAGCCGCTGAGAAAAGATCACTCGCTGCTTTGTTTCTGGTTTGCGTAGCCTCCACGTTTTTTTGGGCGGGCTTTGAACAGGCAGGGTCTTCTTTGAATTTATTTGGTCGCGATTATACTGATCGCATCATCGGCAACTTTGAAATACCTACAGCCTGGTTTCAATCTGCCAATTCTTTTTTCATTGTGTTGCTGTCGCCTTTTTTTGCGGCCCTCTGGATAAATCTCACCAAACGAATGATAAACCCGTCCTATGGGATCAAATGCGCTGTTGGCTTGATCATCATGGCAGCCGGTTTTGTCGTGATGTTTTTCGCCGCGCAAGTCGCAACATCCGGTTTGCAGGCGGCGCCCTATTGGCTTATCGCAACCTATTTCCTACATACGGTTGGAGAACTTTGCCTGAGCCCTGTCGCTCTTGCCGCTGTAAGCAAGCTTTCTCCGCAGCGCTTCGCCGGTCAGATGATGGGGGTGTTCACTTTGACCTATTCAATAGGGAGCGTTGTAGCCGGACTCGTCGCAGGAAATTTTGACCCGGAGAATATTCAGCAAATGCCAAATCTCTACCTACAAATTGCTATGTTTTCAATCGCAGCAGGTATAGTAATTGCAATATGCACAGTAAGCACAAGACACTGGGAGTCAGCATTAGACAAGATCGATGCTTAGAGAGTAATGCGAGTCAGCGTTAGGGACGTTTTTGCTTCGNGTTCGTCCGCTGCAACGCGCACACTCAAGAACACGGAACTAACTCTACAGGGAATATNAAATGGGTTTTCTAACCGACAAAAAGATTCTCATTCTCGGCGTTGCCAGCCGGCTGTCCATTGCTTCGGGTATCGCTGCTTCAATGCGGCGAGAAGGTGCAGAGCTAGCTTTTACCTATCAAAACGAGAAGCTGAAGGACCGTGTTATTGGTTTTGCTGAGCAGTGGGGCTCCGACCTCGTTTACCCTTGCGATGTAACGGATGACAGACAAATTGAAGATCTGATGTCTGGAATCTCTGATTCTTGGGATGGCCTTGATGGAATCGTTCATTGCCTTGCCTTTGCTCCGGGCAGCGAGCTCGATGGTAATTACGTCGATGTTACAACACGCTCTGGATTCCTTTTGGCGCACGAAATAAGCTCGTACAGTTTTGTAGCGCTCGCGAAAGCTGGCAAGGAGCTATTGACTGGGCGTCAAGGCTCTCTGCTAACTCTGAGCTATCTCGGCGCCATGCGAAGTCTGCCAAACTATAATGCCATGGGTCTCGCCAAGGCCAGCCTTGAAGCAAATGTTCGATACATGGCAGCGAGCTTAGGGCCCGATGGCACACGCGTTAATGCCATTTCAGCAGGACCAATAAGAACTCTTGCGGCCTCTGGCATTAAGAGTTTTCGTAAGATGCTGGACTATAACGCGAAACAAACCCCTCTGCGTAGAAACGTAACAATAGAGGAAGTCGGAAATGCTGCTGCTTTCCTAAGTTCAGACCTAGCTTCCGGCATCTCAGGCGAGATAATGTACGTGGATGGCGGCTTCAACACGACCGCCATGGGCGATCTGGGCACAGGTTAGGAAGCATATACCGCGAGCCTAGATAATTTTCTAGANTGTTTCTTCAAGCATCGGGGCAGTGATATCTGATTTTTCCCTAAGGCTACTCAGAAAAGATTGATAGTCGCTAACCCCCAAGTCGGACTCGAGTGAAGACTTCAATCGTTCTCGGTCAGGCTCAGAGATTGAACTCAGTTCTCCCTCATTAACCCGATTTAATGCGATCACAGCGTATGTTCCGTTTGAAAGGCTTAAGCTTGAACGTATTGGTGAGCTCTCTGGGGCAGGCAAAGAGAACACATGCTCAAGTATTTCTCGATTGACGGTAAAAGAGTTCCGATCAATCCCTTCAGCGTCAATCCACTCCAACTCGTTTTCTTCAAGGAAGTCTTCTGTATCGTCGCTGTTTTCGAGAGCAACGAGAAACTGCTCTCCCAATTGTGCAACAGCCTCCCTCTCTTTTTTGGTTCGCAAGATAATTGATATCTCAGCTAAAACTTCTTCAAGAGGTAATATAAATGAATCATTGAATTTCTCCAGCCGCAGCACCAGCGCCTGATTGTCAGCGATTTCAATCACATCGCTGTTATTACCTTCGAGGACAGCCAGATCGAAAGCAGCATCCAGGACTTCAGAATTTGTAAACAAACCAGTGCCGCCAGAACGGCTCACCGAACTAACGCTTTGGATTTCTAGATTCAGTTGTTCAGAAATAGTCAACAAATCTCCGGTTTCGAACGCCAAATTGGATAACTCCTCTATTCGCTCAGCAAAGAGAAGATCGACCTCTGCGCTCTTTAGGTCTCGCTCAATGCCGCCTCTAACCTCATCAAGGGACTGATAAACATTCTCGGCATCTTCAGTTAGTTTTACCAGATGAACTCCGAACTCTGAAATCACTGGTTCCGAGACTTCGTTTAGCGATAGGGCTTCCAGAGATATTTCGAGNGGCTCGGGGAAAGCTGTCCCATCTGTATATCCAATGTCTCCTCCCTCTTCAGCCGAAACAGTATCGGACGACAATTCAAGCGCTAAGGTTGCGAAATCCTGACCATNNAGTAANCGCTCCCGCGTTTCGTATGCAAGCGCTACAGCCGCTTCCTCTGACAATTCACTACTTAGCTCGAAGAGTATATGAGCAGCCCGCTTCTCTGANGACCCTTCGAATTCCAGTCGCTGTGCCTCGTATTGCGCCAAGATCTCCGATTCTGNNACTGTAANCTCTTCCGAGATNACATTCCTGTCTAGAACGACATAGCTCAGATCAACCGATTCATCTTNCGTAAACTCAGCCGCATTAGCTTCGTAATAGTTTTGTATCTCCTCTTGTTCTATTGGCATTCCCAACGTGCGGGTGCCCAGCGTTATNGCAACATATCTGAAATCACGTGTCTGCTGCATCAATGCAGCGATAGACTCAAGTTCGGCGTTCGTAACGAAATTAGAACCAGANTAGGCATTTACCAATTGCCCCAGCAAAATACTCTGGCCTAGGGCTTCGCGATATCGTGCANTGCTGTAGCCTTGACTTGCCATCGTGCTGACGGCCAGATCNCCGTCAAAAACGCCGTTTATCTGNAAACTNGGATTTTCGAGTATCGCTCGATCTACTCTGTTTGAGGAAACANTCATATCTGCCCTGTCGACGGATTGTTTCATCACCGTTTCTTCAACCAGTTGATTGAGAGCNATTTGCTCCAAAAGCTGCTGATCGATATCTGCTCCGCCAAGAGATGCTAGAAGATTCTGCGTGTTGATTTGGAGTTGCGCTTCAGTAATTTCTTCTCCGTTGACTTCGGCAACCGGAGGTGAAGCAACAAATCCGCCAATTAACCACTCAACGCCGGTAAGCGCGAAAATGGCAACAATAAATCCGATGATGACTTTNGCGANTACGCCNTGAGANTTTTCTCGAATNTGTTGAAGCATAACTANTTTCAGCTCGCGCTAATTCTTCNAAACAGTATNGTGNAAGAGNCCAANTTNGTGAANCAAACTTTTTGACTCGGCGCTTCGTCGACGTTCTTTCGACGNCANACAGNGANGAATATTNTACTCTGAAAGACCGCGCGCCGNCTNNAAGTTCGCCTCNACTGGAATAACATCTCCANCTAAGTAAAGAGGCGCATCAAAGATGCGCCTCTTAATTGCTTTTTGCGATCTCACGTTTCGGCGACGGTAGATCGCTGACTGATAACTTTTTCCCTAAGAATTNACTGAGTCTTTCAGCGCCTTGCCTGCCTTAAAACTTGGAACCTTGGCAGCTTTAATTTGGATCGGAGCACCCGTTTGAGGATTTCGACCAGTCCGTGCTGCTCGATCTTTCGTTGCAAACGTGCCAAAGCCCACAAGAACAACAGGATCATCTTTCTTCAATGAATCCGTAATTGTATCAAGCATAGCGTCGATGGCACGCCCTGCGGCNGCTTTAGGCAGGTCAGCGCTAGCGGCGACCGCATCTATCAGTTCTGATTTATTCACGTTATCCCCTTTTCTGAGTTGAAGTTCTNCTTGAGCAAAATCTGACTTCTATTTTAGCAGCGCAGTGTCCGTTCGTTAATTAGCGGTTCGCGCCGACCGAGTTGTNACGTNTCGCTTGATAAACNNCTCGCTTNCGCGAGNNCGTTTGCGTCGTGGCCCAGGCNNCGACTCAAGCGCGTTCCCTTAAACTTTACTCGTGTTCAATTAAAGCAAGCGGTGAAAAGCGGTGTCAACCAAAACACCTCCGATTAATGCGTATTAATATGCTTTTCCTCNCCNCCCTGCTCNGTATCTTCNCCTGCTGACTCAGCTTCAGGAATTGATTTNNTTTCNGTNCCGGNGGGAGTTGGCTGATATTGCAANGCTAGTTCCAAGACCTCATCGATCCAGCGAACAGGCTCNATTTGCAAGTCAGACTTAATATTTTCCGGAATATCCGNCAGGTCNCGTTCGTTGTCTGCTGGAATNAGCACAGTCTTNATATTGCCGCGATGCGCGGCGAGNAANTTNTCTTTGAGGCCGCCTATTTTAAGNACCTGTCCNCGNAGGGTAATCTCGCCGGTCATGGCNACGTTTGCNTTTACTGGAATNTCGGTCAGCACTGANACTAGCGCAGTACACATGCCAATGCCCGCGCTTGGCCCGTCTTTAGGGGTCGCTCCTTCAGGAACATGTATGTGAAGATCGGATTTTTCATGAAAATTCGGTTGCAAACCCAGGGCTTTCGCTCGACTTCTCACGACTGTAAACGCCGCCTGTATAGACTCTTGCATGACGTCCCCAAGCGAACCGGTTTTTATGGTCTTGCCCTTACCTTCAACGGCACTTGCTTCGATGGTGAGGAGTTCACCGCCGACTGACGTCCACGCCAATCCGTTCACTTGACCGACTACATTGTCCTCTTCGGCCCGACCATAATCATATTTGCGCACACCAGAATAGTCTTCAAGAGCCTCGAGACTGATTTTACCCCCTTGAGTTTCGCTACGGACCACATTTTCCTTAACAACCTTTCGGCAAATTTTAGCGATTTCGCGCTCCATCCCTCTTACACCCGCCTCTCGAGTATAGTAACGGACGAGCCCACGAATAGCATCCTCCTCGAACTCAAGTTCACCATCTCTAAGCCCGT
>PBHS01000019.1 GCA_002719575.1 Gammaproteobacteria bacterium
TAAGGTGGCGGAGCGGACGGGACTCGAACCCGCGACCCCCGGCGTGACAGGCCGGTATTCTAACCAACTGAACTACCACTCCAAAATATGGTTGGTGCTATCGGATCTAAACCTGCGACCCTCGCCTTGTAAGGGCGATGCTCTCCCAGCTGAGCTAACCACCCGTCACAGGAACGCGAATTGTACCGACTATCGCCCTCATGTCAATAAAAGTGCGTGCTTCTTGACCAAGGAAGCAACGGCTTGACTACTGCAATAAATGGATTGAAAGATTTCAAGCAAGCGCGCATTAAGAAAGTGAAGCTGCCGGTTGAGTAGGCGTAAAAAATCCGGTTGAGAGAAACCATGGGCCTTATCCTCAGTGTGTGCGGACTTATAGCATTCGCGTCCTTTTTAAGAGCCGAGAGTAATAGATGAAGGAATTTTGATCGCCAAAGAATCTGCCTAAGAAGCTGCGCCTCGCTGGCCGAACGCAGTAGCAGCGCCACCGATGACTGGGTAACGGATTTTTCAGTAATTAGCGCCAACTTTAAACCTATCCACCAACACCTATGCAATCACGGTCTAAAATTTATTGATGGCTTGAGGCCCTATAAACCTAGACTTGCTGCACTGAATTTGGGGGCGTTTACAACTTGCCCTACCGCACCGAAGTAGCGTCTGAATTACAGACGTTTGTGTTTCTGGGTTAACTCGGGGTGCGGCAACGCAACACTCGCCGGCCACTTATTTTAGCCAAGTGGAGGGCTCCACCTGTTCATCTATCAAACTGCCTAGGTCAGGGGTTAAGTTCCTCAAGATCAATTGCTTGCTGGCCATGAACTCCTTCGGCCTGCCAACACAATCCGCTGCAATCAATCTTTTGTCACGGAGGTAAAAAACACAAAATCCCTCGTTATCCAGACTCGAGGGATCTCCCCTTACGAGAGTATGATCGTAATTACGGTTAATTCCAGCCATTTGTAACTTAATATCAAATTGGTCTGACCAGAACCATGGAACCATATCATATACCGACTGTTTGCCGAGCATATTCCCAGCTATTAGCCTCGCCTGGTCGTTAGCGTTTTGAACGGATTCCAAGCGTGTTAACCCGCCACCAAACCGATTCGGATGGCTGGTGCAGTCACCGGCCGAAAAAATGTTAGGATCGCTGGTAACACCTGTCTCACTGACCACAATCCCGTTGTCAATCNCGAGGCCTGCCGTCTCTGCCAGNGCGGTTTCCGGCAACACGCCTATCCCAACCAAAATGATATCCGCCATGTAGCTCTGTCCGTCNCCACATTGAACGATCATCGGTTTCGAATCATCTTCGCCACCACTGATGCCACTNACAGAGCTTNGTGTTTTGATNGATACNCCGTGCAGAGAATGCAGTGCAGTCAAGTAAGAGGACANAATCTCGCTGGTTACTCGCTCCANAACACGATCAGCNATCTCAAGCACAGTCACTTCAAGTCCCCGCTTTCGCAAAACGGAAGCAACCTCGAGACCAATATAGCCTCCCCCGATAATGACAGCTCGGTTGCCGCCCGTCGCCAATCGCTTAAGCCGGAGTGCATCCTGCGCGGTCCTCAGATACANNACCCTATCGGAGGACTGCTCANCAGGCANTTTCCTCACCCGGGCCCCGGTGCACAGTGCNAGCTTTTCGAAGGCCAAAGCACGGCCGCTATCAATCTCAACAATCCGTNNCTTACTGTTGATCTTTGTCGCAGTCGCACCCAGTANCAGGTCGATGTCGTTGTCCANATACATCTTTTCGGGCCGCAAAAGAATTCCATCAACGTTTTTGACCCCCGAAAGCAGCTCTTTTGATAATGGTGGTCGGTGATAAGGCAGATCTTTTTCAGCACTCACCAGTTTTATGGGGCCTTGCCAGCCCTCTCTTCTCAACTGGAAAGCAANGGAGACCCCTGCATGACTCGCTCCAATGACAACTTGTGCGCGCTCAGACATAATTTTTNCACTGTTTCCTATNAAGGCAACTGCCAGTTAATGGTTTGTTTCCCATGNGACTTAAGATAAGCATTGGCTCTCGAAAAGTGCCTGTTACCAAAAAACCCTTTTCTCGCCGAAAGCGGNGATGGATGAACCGACTGCAGGACCAAATGACGGTTTCGATCAACAATTTGACCCTTTCTCTGAGCATGGCTTCCCCAGAGNAAGAACGCCAAAGCTTCTCTTTTTTCGCTCAACATTTCGACGATCCNATCAGTGAAGCGCTCCCAACCTTTGCCTTGATGAGAGCCGGCCTGACTGGCCTCTACCGTNAGCACAGAATTCAATAGCAGAACGCCTTGCCGTGTCCACGCCTGCAAGTAACCGTGATTTGGAGGAACGAAACCAACATCCGCTTCTAGTTCACGATAAATATTACGCAGGGATGGCGGTATTTGCACACCCGGCTTNACAGAAAAACACAATCCATGCGCNTGCCCCTCACCATGATAGGGATCCTGACCAAGAATCACGACCTTNACGTCGCCAAATGCTGTACTGTTTAGGGCATTGAACATCTCACTGCCTGGAGGAAAAACCTGCCTGCCGCTTCGCTTCTCCTCTAGAAGAAACGCTCGCAGCTTTAGCATATAGTTGCTTTTAAACTCATCCCGCAGCAGGGCTAGCCAAGACGCTTCCAGCCCTACAGACCTCATCTGACCGGCAGTCTCAGTATTCATCTTGCCGCGGGCGCATATGCGGAAAGAGCAACACGTCCTTTATCGAAGGAGAATTTGTGAACAACATTATCAAACGATCAATACCTATTCCCTCTCCCGCGGTTGGCGGCATGCCGTATTCAAGAGCGGTAACATAGTCCTCATCAAAGTGCATGGCTTCTCGGTCGCCGGCGTCTTTTTGCTCGACTTGCGCCTGAAAGCGTTCCGCCTGATCCTCCGGATCATTGAGCTCGGAAAATCCATTCGCCAGCTCCCGACCACCAACAATCAACTCAAAGCGATCGGTTACCTCTGGATTTTTTTCATTTCGGCGCGCTAACGGTGACACCTCCGTTGGATACTCAGTTATAAAAGTGGGCTGCTCCAATAGTTCTTCAACCTGCTGCTCAAAAATCTCCATTAAGAGCTTTCCCTTAGGCCAGTTTTCGTCGAAAGACACTCCGAGACGTTCTGCTGCAAGCATGAGTGATTTCGCGTCATCCAGGTTTACAGACGGATCGAGCTCGCAATGAGCGTGAACGGCCTCCTTCACAGTGAGGCGCGCAAAAGGTTTTGAGAAATCGAAATCGAGACCTTGATAGTTTACAGAGAATGAACCGAGCACCTCATTCGCAATCCCACGGAATAAGTCTTCCGTCAGATCCATCAAATCCTCATAACGCGCATAAGCCCAATAGAACTCCAACATCGTAAATTCTGGGTTGTGGCGCGTTGACAGGCCTTCATTTCTAAAATTTCGATTCAGCTCAAACACCTTTTCATATCCGCCCACTATGAGACGTTTCAGGAAGAGCTCTGGCGCAACTCTGAGATACATGTCCTGGTCAAGCGCGTTATGGTGCGTTATGAATGGCCTCGCCGTTGCCCCGCCGGGTATCACCTGCATCATGGGTGTTTCAACTTCCATGAAACCTCGATCATGAAAGTAATCGCGAATGAATCTCACTATCTTAGAGCGGGTGATGAAAATTTGTCGTGAAGCATTATTGGCAATGAGGTCGACATAGCGCTGGCGGTATCGTGTTTCTGTGTCGCTTAACCCCTTATGTTTATCGGGTAGCGGTCTCAGCGCTTTCGTAAGTAGCCGGAATTCCGACACGCGTACCGTCAGCTCCCCCTTCTGTGTCTTAAATAACTCACCATTGGCACCAACAATATCACCGAGATCAAGCACTTTTAGTTCAGCAGCTTGCTTCTCGTCAAAAGATTTGTTGTTCATGTACAGCTGCAACTGACCAAACCCATCCTGTACCACAATGAATGGACCTCGAGTTCTAACGATCCGCCCTGCTACAGAAACGCGATGCGCTAAGGATTGCAATTCGTGCGCATCTTTAGTCCCATATTCGAGATGTATCTGCTCAGAATGGTTCGCCCGATTGAAGTCGTTGGGAAATGCTTCGCGCTGCTTTCGAATCTGATGGAGCTTGTCACGCCGCTGCGTGATCAGCTTGTTCTTATCGTTTAAGGCTTGATTCGTCTGGCCTGTGTCTGTCATTGTTCTACCCGTTGCGCTCATAGCCCCATCTTGAGACTGGCTTCAATAAATTGGTCTAAATCACCATCAAGCACTGCGCTAGTATTAGTAACCTCAATGCCAGTTCTCAAGTCCTTTATTCTGGACGCATCTAAAACGTAAGAGCGGATCTGACTGCCCCAACCAATGTCCGCCTTTGACTCTTCAATTGACTGCAGCTCTTCCTTTCGTTTTAACTCTTCCAATTCATACAGCTTCGCTTTCAACTGCTTCATGGCCATATCCTTGTTTTTATGCTGGGATCGCTGATTTTGACATTGCACCACGATCCCGCTCGGCTCGTGTGTTAAGCGCACTGCTGAGTCGGTCTTGTTCACATGCTGACCTCCCGCACCGCTTGATCGGTAGGTATCGACCCGAACGTCTCCCATGTCAAGGTCGACCTCGATGTCATCGGCTATCTCGGGGGAAAGGAAGACCGATGCGAAGGAAGTATGGCGCCGATTGCCCGAATCAAAAGGAGATTTTCTCACAAGGCGGTGCACTCCAGTTTCAGTTCTTAGCCATCCAAAAGCAAATTCCCCTTGAATGTGCAGAGTCGCGCTCTTGATGCCAGCAACTTCGCCCCCAGAGACTTCGACAAGCTCGGCCTTGAATCCTTTCGCTTCGCTCCAGCGCAGATACATGCGGAGCAACATTTCTGCCCAATCTTGAGCTTCTGTCCCTCCTGAACCCGCCTGAATATCTAGATAAGCACTTGCGCTATCCATAGAACCCGAAAACATTCTCCGAAACTCCAGCTCCACCAACGACTGCTCCAGCTTCACAAGGTCAGATTCAGCCTCATGAAGTAATTCGCCGTCTGACTCTTCTTTAGCAAGAAGGAAAAGCTCTTCTGTGTCGGAAATACCTGAGTAAAGCTGATCGATTGTGCTCACTATCCGGAATAACTGAGATTTCTCTTTGCCAAGAGATTGGGCGTAGTTAGGTCGCCCCCAAACCGTCGCTTCACCCAACTCCAGCTCGACTTCCGCAAGACGATCTTTCTTCAATTCATAGTCAAAGATACCTCCTGAGACTATCGGTTCGCATGGCAATTTCCTTCAAAATAGCGAGCTGACTATTGATCTCCAACCTGATACTCCCGAAGCCGTCGAAAAAGGCGCATTTTACCTGAAACTNNCGTCGACACCAGCNACCACTNGNCCATTCAATAAAGCAAACACCGTNAAATCTCAGTATCATACGAATTTTTCCAAATGNACGGCGANTTTCGATTCGGATTGATCGGNNNATGCGTNTANCTTGAAGCTTGATNAAAGTCATGACATNNNCGGCTACCTTCCCAAANGCAGAGTTTGAAACCCGANGATCCTNTGATTGAGTTATCGNCGGGAANGGAACTNAGGTCCAACAGGTTCGATGATATATACGCAAGCTNNCNNGATCCGGTNGGCGAGAGTGAGNACGTTTTTCTNAATGGGANTCAACTTCANAAGCGCTGGAGAGANGCCCCGACGGAATCCTCACATTTCCATATTGGTGAGTTGGGCTTTGGTACAGGTTTGAACTTCCTGCTNGCATGGAAACTTTGGGTTGAAACTAAAGACAAAAATCCCGGCTGGCAATGCCTATTTTACTCAGGCTTTGAAGCGTTTCCCCTCAGCGCGATTCTCCTTCAACGAGCTCATCAGAGTTGGTTCCAACAGGCCGGAGCCGCATACACGGCCCTTTGCCCCTACTCCGAACGACTGCTCAGTCAGTACCAAGACATGATGATTGGCGTACACAGGCTCGCTCTCGACTCCTCAGTAATCCTCGACTTACACATTGATGATGCCACCACTGCTCTCGCACAAAGAACTAAAAACTCCCGAACAATGAACGCCTGGTTTCTTGACGGATTTAGCCCGGATCGCAATCCAGAATTATGGAAGCCGGAGTTGTTCGCGCTTCTCGCCAAGCATTCGACGGCGGAAACAACTATCGCAACCTATACCAGCGCGGGTCACGTTCGCCGCAGCCTCAACGAGGTAGGGCTCCCTGTTAAGCGTACCAAAGGCTGGAAGCTTAAACGCCACATTCTTTCCTCGCCCAGGAAACCAGGCTGCCATTCCGGTTCTAAGTTCTCTGCCAGCAATCCCGGAGAGGGCCAAAAGGCAATCGTATTAGGAGCTGGCCTCGCCGGAAGTACTATCGCGCACTCACTTGCTGATAGAGGGTGGCAAGTGACAATTATGGACCCAGCTCCCGACTTTGGAGCAGGCGCCAGTGGTATCCCGCAGCTTGCTCTGAGACTTCGCCTTTTCAATTCAGCTAGTGCAGCCGCACAGATATATCTTCAAGCTTATCTTTTTACTTACCGCTGGCTCGTCAAATTGGCCTCAGAGGGGAGAATTACTTGGCATGAAACGCAGATCAGGCAATCTGCTAAGGCCATGAACAAACGGAAACCTCTGGAACCTGAAAGACTAGAAAGGGTTTATGGCAGTACACTTTTTCATGTAGAAAAAGATGGAAGTCTGTGTTTTCCCTTCGGCGGCTGGGTAGATCCCATTGAGCTGTGTCGTGCTTTATGTTCCGGGCCGAATATCGAAACTAGGTTCAACACAGCTAATCCAGCTTTCGAAGCTCTTGAGCGCGGCTGGCAAGTGCAATCTGACAAGGCTTGTCAAACTGAACGGGCAGATGCTCTATTCATCGCCAGCCCGCATGTCCTGGAACAGCTGCCCAATCTGAATGAGGCGAAAATCGAATTTACGACCGGTGTAAGCACTGTTGTAAATAAGTGTTTCGAACACGAGAAACAGGATCAGATCGTCACTGGATTAAGATCACTGTTTCCAGCCAGAGCAAACGCACACTTAATCTCAGCCACTTACCAGCGCTGTCGATTAAGCGAAAATAATTCGGAGACCGCCAATCAGGAGAATATTTCTGCCATAACAGAGATGCTTCAATCAGATTTAAATCCCTCACTCCGGGTTCTCACCCATTATGCGCGAGAGAGGGCAAACACTTCTGACCGACTGCCGCTGATCGGGCGACACCAAGCCCTTATGGCATACTACGACACTACCCACCCAATTTACGTTTCCAGCGCCCATGGATCAACTGGCCTAGCTACTTGCCCCTTCGCCGCCGAGCTGATCGCCGCAGACATGTGCAGTGAACCCTTGCCGGTCACCAAAAAACAATGGCAATTGCTTGACCCCTCAAGAATTGATCAAAGAGCCGGACGAACAGCGAGGCATACCTTTAGCGGGAATAAAAGGACGTAATTACCTTGTACAGATTATAAGCGTCTTTCGAACCCGCAAGCTCACGAACCGAATGCATGGCAAACGTCGGGACTCCGACATCGACAGTATTGATTCCAGTTTCGGCCGCCGTGATCGGACCAATGGTGCTGCCGCACGCCATATCATTCCGCATTACGAACGACTGATGAGGCACCTGGGCTGCATCGCAAATTGATTTGAATAACGCGACTGAATGACTATTGCTGGCATACCGCTGATTCGCGTTAAGCTTTATAACTGGNCCAGCGTTCAGGATCGGTCTATGCCTGTCGTCATGCTTGTCGAGATAATTTGGATGCACTCCATGGGCATTATCAATTGAAATGAGGGAAGACTTCGTGACAACTCGGCTCAATAGGTCAGGTCCTTCTCCGCAAAAGTGGCTCAGCCGAGCCAGTATCGATTTTAGGAATGGCCCCTGAGCTCCCGANCTCGAGACACTCCCAACTTCTTCATGATCGTTACATACAAGCAGTGAGGCGTGAGTGTTGCTGCAAGAAATCAGCGCTTTGCATGCAAGAAAACAGCTCAGCAGATTGTCAAGCCGAGCCGANGCGATGAATTCCTGCTTCAGACCGATCAGAGACGGCGTCTGAGTATCATAAAAATACAACTCGTGAGCAAGAATCTCTTGTGCAGATCGATGCANAGGTTGTTTTCTGACTTGCTTAAGAAGCAATTCATTGAAATCAAACATTTGACCTTTCGCACACTGTGACAAGAGCGGCATCAGTTCCTTCTGAGGATTTATGCTGCGAGAGTCGTGAACCCCTCGGTTAAGGTGTATCGCCAGACTTGGGATAACTGCGATCGGATCGGAGAANTCGATTAANGCTGAACACAATTCCCCCCGCNTAGATTTGTAAGTGACCCTGCCAGCAAAAGACAAGTCGCGATCAAACCAGGGGGCAAACAGGACCCCTCCATAGACTTCAACCCCTAGCTGCAAATAGCCATTCCGGCTGATCACCGGGTTAGGTTTGACTTTCAGACTGGGGGAATCTGTATGCGCTCCTGTGAGCCGAAGGCCGTCATCGAGCATCGACTGAGCATTGTGACGAAACGCGACAATAGCAGAATCATTCCTCGTAACGAAATAACCCTGACCGTCAACTAACTGCCAACGCTCCTCTTCGGAAAGCCCAACAAAACCGGACTCCAACAGCATGGATTTGAGCACCGCTACAGCGTGAAAAGCTGTAGGAGAACGCTCAAGAAACTCAATTAGCTCGTTGTTAAAGCGTTTCTGACTCATTGGGCCGGAAGGGTTTACCGATTCTACCGAATCTCCAGCAATTCAACGTCAAAAATCAGCGCTGAATTGGGCGGTATCGCAGGCGTCGGGGATGCCTCGCCATAAGCAAGACCCGGAGGAATAAACAAACGCCACTTCGCCCCGACCTTCATCAGTTGTAGGGCTTCGGTCCAACCTGCAATAACTTGGGACACGCCAAACGTCGCCGGTTCGCCTCTGTTGACGGAGCTGTCAAAAACGGTGCCGTCAATAAGAGTGCCGTGATAGTGCGCTAGTACCGAGTCAGTGGTGGTTGGCGATTCCCCATCCCCGGAATTCAGAACACGGTATTGCAGACCGGAAGCCAAAGTAACAACACCGTTTTGCTGAGCATTCTCAGCCAAAAACGCCTCGCTTGAAGCAAGATTATCTGCCAAAGCAGACTCCTTCGCGTCCTGTTGTTGCTGCACAAATGACTGGATCTCGGCCATTATTGCCGCCTCATCCATTTGCACGTTGTCACTAAGAGCATCGCTGAGACCAGCCATGAAAGCATCTACCTGCACGTCGGCTGTGATGCCTTGCTGCATTAGGTTCGTTCCAATATTCACCCCGATAGCGTATCCCGCTCTGTTATCTTCGTCTTCCAGATCGATATCTGACTGGGCTAACGCAGAAAGCGAAGTCCCTACCGCGGTTATCAGAAACAGAAACTTCGCTGTAACAATGCATGTTTTCATTTTAATTTCCTTTAATTCGTCGGAAAATGACTTCCGGATAACGCATTTAATAGCCCCAAATCAGAGACCGCGATGCTAACCGAGAAGCAGAGGAATTTCCACAAAGGTAGCTACTTTATGGCTCCAACATACACCGAAGCATCTAAGACTCCAGTAAGCTTGGTCATCTTAACCATGTTTGTAGCGTTTTTAGCAGCCTGTTCTCATCAATTAGCCATTTCCGTCAATAATCGCGCGGTATATGACCCTTATGGAAGATTGCTGGAGAATGAAGCACTTGATGCTGACCTTCAGGGATGCATCAACCTAGCACTGAGAAAGCAAGATCTAACCGATCCTAGAGAGATCACGGTACTTTCTTGCGCTAACTCTGAGATTCAAAACCTGAACAATATCGGCCTTCTTTCTCGATTGCGATTTCTCGATGTCAGTGGGAATCAAATTAAGAATCTGGCACCGCTCGAGGCGTTGCTNGAGCTAAGCGGAATAAACCTGGCTAATAACCAGATTGCAGAGATCGGTCCTTTATTTAACATTCCCAGCCTGACGTCGGNTTTTTTNGANGGGAACAGCTCAATACCCTGCAGCAAGTTAAGCGAACTCACGCAAAAGCTTGAACAAACATTCATTCTGCCTTCACGCTGCTCACCCTGATTACTTAGCTATCGGCGTTCCACTGTGCATTCGAAAAAACTCATCAGGAGCAAGAATTAGGTTTTTCTCGATCTCTCCGAAAAACTCAATTCTTTCGTCTACTTCGGCATACCCGGAATCAAAAGCCAGTATCAGATAATCTTGAAAGTGGCGCACCTCAGAGCGGTGCAGATTACGATAAAATTTACCCAGCTCTGCATCGAGCACTCGCGCCAACAACGCGAATCGCTCACAAGAGCGCGCTTCGATATAGGCTCCAATCAATAATGTGTCGACTAGCGCCAAAGACCCGGATTTAGAGACGTGTTGGTGTAACCCCGCCGCATAGCGAGAAGGTGCAATCTGAGTGTATCTGACGCCCCGTCCTCTCATTAGCTCAACTACTTGCTGAAAATGGAGTAGTTCTTCTCTGGCCAATTGCGACATCTTAGAAAGTAAAACCGAATTATCCGTATAGCGGTACATCAGCTTCATCGCTGACGCCGCTGCCTTTCGTTCACAGTTAGCATGATCGATCAATAATTCATTTGGATGATTCAGCGCCTCTGTCACCCACTCGGTGGGGGTTTCACATGGCAGAAAGGTGTTGACCGACTCGGCCAAGCCGAGGGTTGGCAGGTGGCATTTAGTGGCGCGTGTCATCTTTTCCGATCTCTTGCTTACCTTGCTTTTGCTGAAGATTCGCTTCGGCTTCATCGCTGACATCTGCCGCTTCTACCAAAGTGGGATCCTGCTTTTTAGACGTCTTTGCCCCCAACCCTCGAAGCGCCTCGGCTCGCCCTACTAAATTGCCCCGACCTGAAACCAGCTTGGTCTTGGCTTTCTCAAAACTTCTTCTTGACGCATCGATGCGACCGCCAATCTCCTCGAGATCATCAACGAAAGCCACGAACTTATCGTAGAGCGCGCCAGCGCGATCTGCGATCTCATTGGCATTCTGATTCTGCTGCGATAGACGCCAAAGGTTCTGTACTGTCCTGAGCGTAGTCAACAGAGTGGAGGGCACAACGAAGATGATGTTTCTCTCAAAAGCATACTGGAAAAGATCACGGTCTGTCTGAACTGCTGTGCTATAAGCAGCCTCCACTGGCATGAATAGAAAAACATAATCCAGCGAATTTATTCCGATAAGATTCTGATAATCCTTTGCTGAAAGAGTTTTTACATGCTGTCTGATCGAAACGATATGCTGTTTCAGCAGGCGGTCTTTTTCGGATGGCTGATCAGACGAGCAGTATGTGTCCCAAGCCCTTAAAGACACCTTAGAATCAATTACTATATCGCGGGACTCAGGCAGATGCACAATAATGTCTGGTTGGGATTTGCTTCCGTCTTCTGATTTCAGATTGACTTGCACTTCGTATTCTCGACCTTTCGAGAGGCCAGATTTCTCCAATATCGTCTCGAGAACGAACTCACCCCAAGTGCCTTGCGCTTTGTTATCTGATTTTAGGGCGTTAGTGAGATTAATCGCGTCTTCGCTTATCTTGTTGTTCAATGCCTGTAAGGATTTAATTTCTCTCACCAGAGAAAAGCGCTCCTTTGACTCTTTATCGTAAGTTTCTTCAACACGCTTCTCAAATTGCGTGATCTTATCCTGAAGTGGCGACAGCAAGGCCGTGATATTTTCTTTGCTGCTCTGGCTGAAGCTCTTACTTTTTGCCTCGAGCAGATCATTGGCCATATTTTTGAATGATTCTCCAAGTTGCTGTTTGGAGCGCTCGATAAATTTGAGTTTTTCCTCGAACTGATCGCGCTCAAGTTCCGCACGGGTGTTTAGCCCCGCCAGCTCCTCTCTCGACTTAGTCAACTCCAAATTGCTGTTTGTGAGCGCTTCTTTAATCAACGCCAGATCTAAAACTGCCTGATCCAGCTCCTTCTCCTTCGATTTGAGCCTGTCGGAGGCACAAGCCGCCTCAATTCGGACTGCATTAAATTTCGAGAGCAAAACAAAGACGAAAGTGATCGAGGTAATCAACAAAGTTACCAAGGCAATGACGAGGATCGGCAGAAAAGCTTCACTCATGATTAATAGTTCGGCGGGGTATGAAGAGAAAACGATTGATTAGGATAAGTTGTCATTAATAACTTGCAGCAATTCCTGATTCAGTTCTCCCGACTCGGGGTTGCTGAGGAGGGCCTCAGTGACAACATTAATAACCGCACCTGTTTCGAGAATTCGTACACTGAAATCTTGCGCCTCATTTTGCTCAATGTTCTCACTACGACCCAATAGCCTCCCAAACCAACCAGGGGTGGCTGGCTCTTTCACTACTCCAGCAAATCTTACATTAATCATTGATTGGTTGCGGTTCTCATCGAGAATATCAATCTCGGCACTTTGGAGAGCCTGGCGAATCTGAACCCATGCTCTGTTGTAGTCCAGCTTCAACTCCAGTACCAGTTCACCATCTGGGCCAGGGATAATGTTGGCCTTACTTTCTGCCTGTATCGTACCCGCTAGCAAACTGGCGGAGGATGCCTGATAAATGTCATTACGATCCGCCAAAAATTGAGAGACCGAACGTAGCATTTCTTGTTCGAGGTCGAGAGAGGAAGACTCCTTTGGCCATGAAACTTCTATCGGAATCGGTTCCTCACGACGATTCTGTAAATGGGTAACGTATATCTCGGAATAACCTGAGTGCAATCCAGGTTCAACCCGAATCTGGTACTTGTGGCGGTTTTCTTGATCCAATCCTATTTCCACCCAGGAGGTTTCTAAGATGCCAGCGCTAGGGTTTTCGTAGTCAAGAGCAATTTGTAATTCTGTCCAATAATCCCTGATGAGCGGCCATACTTGCCCGGGAGTTGCGTCAATAAGAATCCAGCGNACACCCGACAAGCTTTGAATGACGACCCCTTCACGGCGGCGTTCTTCAATTGGCGTAGGTAGGGGGATTTCTTC
The DNA here is from genome assembly GCA_002719575.1 of Gammaproteobacteria bacterium. Taxonomy (GTDB): domain Bacteria; phylum Pseudomonadota; class Gammaproteobacteria; order Pseudomonadales; family Pseudohongiellaceae; genus UBA9145. The sequence goes on from PBHS01000019.1 coordinate 13,000, forward strand.
GAAGGCAACCGCATCTGCNGAAAAAGGCTCTGGAATAACGTAAAGCTGATCGATAGTGAAGCTATCTAATTCAACGGGTATACGCATATCCGGAACGACTTGCGCTGACTGATACCCTCGTTCTTCTACGAACAGACCGCTTTCTCCACCGAACCACGCGCTGTCCCCTCTCAGCAGACCGCAAGAAGTCAGTTTCAAAGCTGCAATAAGCAGAAGCAGTGGCCTTCCAAGATAAGCGCTAAACAAATTCATTCCCAACACCAACCACTATCGCGTTTACTCAACCAGCCGTTTTGATTTCAATTCCAGCAGCAGCCAGGGCGTTGCCAACTCGAACACGATATCGCGAATTAAGTTCCACCAAAGGCAGCCGCAATGAGGAGCCGGCCTTACCCATTTGTGACAGAGCCCACTTAACCGGCACCGGGTTCCCTTCAAGAAAAAGTGTTTCGTGTAGATTCTCAAGAGCCCTGTCAAGCCGCTCTGCTTCCGCTTGGTCGCCGTTCAAGGCCGCCGCGCACATTCTAGTCATGAGCGATGGGGCCACGTTAGCAGTAACCGAAATCGAGCCGTCTGCACCAGCAAGAATTAATTCTCTCGACAACCGATCCTCGCCGCTGTAAACCGCCAGTCTGGCACTGAAAGACTGCACTAATCTTAACCCTGTTTCCAGCTTTCCTGTCGCATCTTTAATGCCTACGATATTCTCAAACTCAGTCAGGCGCTCGATCGTTTCAAACGAAATATCGCATGCCGTTCGCCCCGGAACATTGTAAAGAATCTGCGGAATCTCTACCGACTCAGCGATCAGCTTAAAGTGCTGATAGAGCCCCTCTTGGGAGGGCCTAGTATAGTAGGGAGCCACCAACAGCGCAGCGTCAGCGCCGGACTTCGCCGCGTCTTCGGTAAATTCAAGGGCCTCATTTGTATTGTTTGAACCAGTTCCCGCCACCACGGGAACCCGTTTATTTACATGAGCGACACAATGGCTCACAAGCCCGCAATGCTCTCTAGGGCTCAGGGTTGCAGATTCCCCGGTTGTGCCAACCACAACAATCGCGTTTGTGCCTGACTGGATATGCCAATCAAGCAGACTCTCAAAAGTTTTGAGATCAATCTCGCCGCGCTCTGTCATCGGCGTAACAATTGCTACTAAGCTGCCTTGAATTCGCGTTTTCAATGAATACCGCGCTCGGGGTACAACGTTTATTTATAATATCATAGGCACCGAAACGCAGTCATGCTGTTGGCATTCGCGCTAGTCAGAAATTTTCGCGTGTGCCCTTTTCGGCCATGCGTTAATAATGGCCTTTATCAATGTGGCTAAGGGAATCGCGAAAAATACCCCTGCTAACCCCCAGATGCCACCGAAGACCAAAACGGCAGCGATAATGGCAACCGGATGCAAATCATTTGCCTCGGAAAATATAACTGGAACTAAAACATTACCATCGACGATTTGTAGGACCAGATAGCCAACCATCACCGTATAAAACTCGCTTCCAATTCCCCATTGAACATATGCTACCGCCGCAACCGGAATCGTGACCACGGTCGCGCCAATGTATGGAATTATTACAGACAAGCCAATGAGGACAGACAAAAGCAATGCATAGTTCATATCGAGAACGATAAAAATCAAGTAGGCTGCCACCCCGACAATGAAGACCTCGATAACCTTGCCACGGATGTAGTTTGAGATTTGCTCATCCATCTCTTTCCAGATTCGAATCATCAGTGGGCGATTTCGAGGCAAAAAATTACCCACCCAAAGAACCAAGTCATCTTTGTCCTTCATGACAAAAAAAACCAATATGGGCACAAGCACAAGGAAGATAACCCAGCCGAAAACGTTCGGCAGACTTGCCAAAGAGTACTCAAGGATTTTCTGACCAAAACCACCCACTTCTCCCCCAAAACCATCGATGAAGAGCTCAACCTGATTTCCGGGAAATAACGTAGGGTAATTCTCTGGAAGAGACATTAATGTGGTTTGCCAGTCGCTCAAAAGTTTTGGAATCTCGTTCGCAAGCAGCCTCAGTTGATCCCATGCCCTTGGCATTAGGTACAACAGCATCACTGCGAAAAGGCTTATGAAAAGTGTATACACCAATAAAAAGGCCAAACGAGCAGAGGCACCATAACGCAGCAGCATGCTCACAAGGCCTTGCATCAGGTAAGCGATAACTATTGCAGCAATAAGAGGCGCTAGAATTTCTCCAATCAGCACCAGCAAGACCAATCCAACGGCCAGAAGAATGAGTAGGATTAGTGATTCTTCATCGTGGAAATATCGATCGACGAAGTCGTTAAGAAGTTTCTTCATAGATCACAATTGTTTGTCCGAATGAAATCAGCCTCGCTGGATGTAAAAAGTGTAGGCATCCTCGCCTTTCTGAAACTCGAGCATTTGATGATCGCTGCGCTCGACAAAAAGATAGAAGTCCTCCTCGGACGCAGGATCCGTGGCTACTACCTTTAATATCTGCAATGGAACCAATTCATTTAACGCCAGTTTTGCTTTTAGCAATGGCATCGGACATGACAAGCCGGTTACGTCTAATTCAAGATCTGCTTCTAACATATTTGCCCATGGTATCAAGCGATTGACCCAGCTGACCATCCAAATCTCTGCTAATTTATCGATAAGTCACTCATACAAAAGCATTATTTATGATAACCTGCTTAACAGGCGCTACTGATGAAGCTTGATGTCACACCAAAATTTATTTTTTAAAACGATAGGGGTTTGCCTATATCTCTGTGGCACTGCCAGTCTTGCGCAGCCCGAGCTGCCGCGTTTGGGTGATCGGATTTCAGGAACCGTGTCTTTGGATCAGGAATACCTCATGGGACAGCAGTTCTTGAGCCAACTACGACGTGGCGCACCGACAGTGCCTGACGCACTCATCAACACGTATCTCGAAGGCATTTCTTATCGGTTGGCCGCTCGCAGTCAGCTTACCGACCGNCGCTTATCCTTTGTGATCATCGACAGCGAGGAGATCAATGCATTTGCGGCACCCGGCGGTATAATCGGGGTCAATACAGGCTTGTTTCTGAACGCTCGCAGTGAGGCTGAGTTCGCTTCGGTGATGGGGCACGAAATCGCTCATGTTAGCCAAAGNCACTTCGCCAGAGGTGTTGATGAAGCGCAATCCGGCCGNGTCGGCCATCTNGCTTCTTTGCTTGCCAGCGTTTTNGTGATGGCTACCTCCGACGGTGGGCACGGAGCAGCTGCTCTGGGCGCTGCGCAAGGCTTAGCAATGGACCAGCAGCTCAGATTTAGCCGCAGCAATGAACAGGAAGCTGATCGCATTGGTCAAGACACCCTCTACAATGCGGGCTTNGATCCATCTGCGCAGGCTAAAATGTATGAGCAACTTCTTGCGGCCAATCGATTTGGACGTAGACCGCCAGAATTTTTGCTCACCCACCCGCTGACAGAGTCACGAATCTCTGACAGCAGAGGTCGTGCATTNCGCTATCCGCNGCGCGACTATGAGCCCAGCTTGAACTATCAAATCATAAGAGCACGCGTCATAGGCCATTACGCAAAAGATAAAGCTGCACTGATCGTTGATTTGGAAAAAAANCTAGAGTTCAGCACACATNATTTNAATGAAGAAGTGAATCGATATGCCCTNGCGGTTGCCTACTGGGAGAACGAGCANTACTCGNAAGCTGACAGAACTCTTGCTCCTTTGCTNAAAAAGTACCCAAATCTGATCAGTCTTGTCGTGACCCAAGCAGAGATCTACACAAAGCAGAATGAGGCAGAGCGGGCGATAGACTATTTAAAGCGCCACCTGGAAATTAACCCTGGTAATCATCCCCTTATTATGGCGCACGTTGATGCGCTTATGACGTCAAGATCCTACAATGCAGCAGCTGAAATCATGGAACAACACACCAAAAACCGGGAAAGCGACCACCATTTATGGTANCGACTTGCCGAAACCTGGGGTCAAGCGGGAAACATCAGTAAAGTTCACCAAGCCCGCGCCGAGTACTTCACCCTGATTTCTGATTTTCGAAATGCTCGCCAGCAGCTGCAGTTTGCTCTGCAAATCGAATCAGATGACGCCAGCAATCCCGCGCTTCAAGCCCGACTCCGCCAGAAGATCAAAGAGCTCGAGCAAAGACAGCGGGCATTGAATGGATAAAGTTGGGTAAATCACGGTTCATGCTTTNCCGCGCACAGTGAGCCGCTGCTCTTTGGCAAACTCTAGCATCCGAGTCAACGGTTTCATGGCATCCCGTGCAACTTCCGAGTTCACTTCAATAGCATTTACTGGGTTGGAGAGGCTGGTGCGCAATGACTCCAAGGAATTCATTGCCATCCACGGGCAATGGGCGCAACTTCGGCAGGTAGCGTCCTCTCCAGCAGTAGGCGCGACGATAAACTTTTTGTGGGGCGATGCTTGTTGAAGCTTGTGAAAAATACCTCTGTCAGTCGCCACAATAAACGCATCATTTGGTAATCGCTGCGAAGCCGAAATGATTTGGGTGGTCGAGCCAACAAAATCGGACATTTCCAAAACCGCTTGCGGAGATTCCGGGTGCGCCAATATTGCCGCGTTTGGATGCAGGCGCCGCATGTCCTCCAACCCCCGCGATTTGAACTCCTCGTGCACAATGCAAGCAGCATCCCACAGCAGGACATCCGCACCGGTGGTGCGCTGCACATAGCTGCCCAGATGTTTGTCTGGCGCCCAAAGAATTTGCTTACCCTGTTCCGATAAGTACTCCGCAACTTCCAGTGCAATGCTTGAGGTGACTACCCAGTCCGCTCTCGCTTTTACGGCTGCAGAGGTGTTTGCATAAACCACAACTTCTCTGTCAGGGTGCGCATCACAGAACTGCGCGAAATCTTCAATGGGACACGCGATGTCCAGCGAACAGGTCGCATCCAAAGTCGGCATCAGGACGGTCTTTTTAGGAGACAGAATCTTTGCAGTCTCTCCCATAAACCGCACCCCTGCGACAATGAGCATTTCTGCGTCACAATCATGACCAAACCTCGCCATCTCAAGGCTGTCACCCACGAATCCACCAGTCTCTTCAGCTAGCTCTTGTAACGCTCCGTCAGTGTAGTAATGTGCGACAAGGAGAGCATTTCTCTTCCTCAACAAAGAAAGGATTTCGGATTTGCAGTCCTCGGCTTCCGCCGGAGACAGCGCGGGGGGTGCTCCCGCGCGAGCCAAATATCGACGAACGATCATCTGGTCTGAAGCGAGCTGACTTGAGGGCGTGTTTGTCATGTTTATTAACGAGTTACAGATATCAATAATGTTAGCACACACGGAGAGGCGCCGCCCTCTGGCAGCCTCGAAGCCGGCGTTGCATCCTTTGTACGAATTCGGAATAACCAAGCGAGCTTCGGCATTATCGCGACAGGCCCTAACCTACTGCTTCCCCAAACCGGTACAGCACATCACAAAGCTTGAAAGCGAATAAGTGGTGGGTCGTATAGGATTCGAACCTATGACCAATTGGTTAAAAGCCAACTGCTCTACCGACTGAGCTAACGACCCACGGGAGGGCGGTATAGTACTATCAAACTGGAAAAACTCAAGTCGCCCCTTAATATTTAGATCAGCAGTTGGCTTTCTTACTTAAAGCGGACTGAGTCACTCAGCTGCCTGTTGGCAAACTCTTATCTACTGCAACGACAGCTACCGCTAAAGCCACGAGCGCTCTCTTCATTGCCTGTGTGATAACATACTACCGCAAGACGTCGAACTCGCAGTCCCATACGCTTTTTTATGATATCGGCTTGATTTGTTCTATCAGTGGCGCTTCTCAAATTTTAGATCTGCCTTGCCCAGAGAATCGGTTAGATTTAAACCTTTGAAGAGCCCCATCCGGGGTCAATGGCCCGTCGCCGAAAAAGACATGGTCGGTGTCACAGCACTTACGCCATCATGATGAGCCTGTCAGTCGGACGGACACCTTCGGCTACACAGCAGTTTTAAGTCCCACTAGCAGGGATTGAAAGATCATGGTGCTCGAGAAAGTAGTGAATTGAAGCTCGGTAATATGCAGACGGTCCAAGCACAAGATAACTCAACGGCGCTGAGACTACTGCAATGCTGATGAAATTAATGGATTAATCGAGAGAGAGTAGTCGCGTGTCAGCAAGATTAGCAACGCCTGTGTTCGGAAAACGGCGTTTAATTTCGTTTAACAACTGCTTGGCCTGCTGAATATTCCCGAGTCCTTGGTAAGCCAATCCCAGTCCATACATTGCATCAGGCAATTTGGCAGACTCTGCATACTCGGCAAGAATGACTTCGTAGGAATCACGCGCTTCGGCATAGCGATTCAAGTAGAGAAAAGCTTGCCCTTTCCAATAAAAAGCATTGGTTACAAATCGTCCCTGAGGATAGATACTAAGGTATTGATCAAACTCTGCGATAGAGCGCTCGAAGTTGCTATTTATCACCGAATCGTATGCCATCTGATAAAGCTGTTGTTCGCTCAATACTGCTGGCTGCAGCGTCCCTCTCGCATCTGCGCGTCTCGCTGGGCCTGCCGTCTCCCTCCCAGGATCATCAGGCACCGGACTATCGCGCGAAACTTGTGACTCTTCTAACAGGAGTTTTCGCTCTAAAGGCGCATTATCGTCAATTTCACCACGCGAGCCTATCGACTGGTTTGGTGCGACAGCCTCAGTAGATTGCTTTTGAGTTGCCGTTTCCAAATTCCGCAGCCTGTCATCCGTGTCGGTATAGCGATTTAGCGTGTCTCGTTGCAGTTTGCGTAACTCGAAGGCTTGCTCCTCGACCATGCCGCGCAAGGCCTGGATCTCCGCCTGAAGCTGGCGATTCTGATCAAGCAAAAGTGAGAGCGCATCATTATTCATTGGCGCTTGTCTGTCGACCGAAGGGCTGCCAATACCAACAGGCTGTGACTCTATCACGGCGCCAGGACCCTGAGCTGATAAAGCTGTCGCCATGCCAAGCAGCAAAAAGCCGACAAAGATATGTTCCGACATAGGAAACACCCGTTTATCCGTTTTCTTATCGAACGAAGATCTTAACGCGACGGGAAAAAACATAATCGGGCCAGCTCTTAATCAAAAAAGGGAGACCACGCAGGCTCTCGCACATCACCTGCAATCGATGGTAAACGGAACTTTACGCGACCGTCAATGGACACAGCGTCTAACACACCCCTACCACCAAACTTCGTACCGTACATAATCATACTGCCGTTAGGCGCAACACTTGGCGATTCATCCAGTGACGTATCAGTTAGCGTGATGACCCGCAGCGTTTCAATGTTTAGAACGGCGATCTGATAGTTGGGACTTCGGCGCGTCTCTCTTCGGACATGAACCATATTGACACCATCTGGCAAGAATTGACCTTTCATACATTGAAAACAATCATATGTCAGACGCTCAACGTTAAAAGAGCTGGCCCCTACTGCCATTTGGTAAATTTGCGGCTGTCCGGTCCGGTCCGACATAAAAACGATCGACCGACCATCCTTCGACCATGCCGGCTCAGTATCGATGGCGGGATGATCCGTTACTCTTATCAGCTCATTATTCAGCAAGTCCTGTACATAAATATCCGGACTTCCGTCCTTTGACAAGACCATGGCCAGACGGGTCCCATCGGGCGACCAGACCGGAGAGCTATTGATGTTTGGATAATTGGTGATTTGCCGCCGCTGGCCCGTAGCAAGATTCTGGGTGTAAATTCTTGGCAAGCTGGTCTCAAAAGAGACGTAAGCAATATCCTCACCGTTTGGCGACCAACTTGGGGACATGATCGGCTCGTTGGACTCCAGCAGCACTTGAGCACGCTGACCGTCGTAGTCTGCTTTTTCAAGGCGGAAAACAGTTTGACCATTAGCAGACTGCTCGGACACGATATAGAGAATCTGTGTGGTAAAAGCACCACGGGTGCCTGTTACAAGTTCGAACACCACATTGCTGATTTCATGACCGATGTCGCGTAGTTGCGTAACGCTTCCGGTTAATATCTCACCAGCCAGCTTTAATTCACGATTGATATCGAAGAATTCATACTGCACTTGGACCAACTGACTGCCCTGCGCCCGGTTTATTTTGCCAATCAGTAAATATTCTTGGGCGAGCACCCGCCAATCGCGAAAAAAAACCTCTGCTTCCTCACTCGGCAGGCTTAACATGTCTCCTGGAGAGAGTGATCGAAACTCTCCGACTTGCTGAAGATCGTCCATAACAATCTGATCGACATCTTCACTTAATACGCCACTGCCCTCCCAGGCGAACGGAACTATGGCGATCGGAATTGGGTTGTCGACTCCCTGAGTAATCTGGATACTCAGCTCAGCAAGCGCATTAGCGGACAACAGGCAAATCAGAACAAAAAAGACTCGGCTTATCATGATTAGTTCAAAAGATCCTCGGGCTCGAATATTAAGGATAGCGATCTAAAATTCGTATTAAAAACGTTAATCGGCAAACTCTGCAACTCCCTGAACGGTGCTGCCCGATAAAGCGCATTCTCTGCAGATCGATCAAATGCTGGATCGCCACTGGACTGCGTGATGACAGCGTCCAGCACTTCTCCCGTCGGTAGCATCCTGATCTGCAGGACAGCTCGCATTCCATTGCGCGCGCTTGGAGGCCTTGACCACATCTCTTGGACAGCTCGTTGAATCAGAGTGGTCGCACTCTGCACTAGCTCGTACTCAGTCCGAGCCGCTTCCGCCGCCGAAGCCTCCGCCGATTCTTCCTGTCGACGCCGCTCCAGTTCCTGTTGCCTCTTCAGTTCTTGTTCGGCGGCGATTTCTTGCTGACGTCGTCTTTCCAATTCTGCCTCTCCACGTTCCCTTTCTTCGCGCTCGGCAAGCGCCCGCAGCCTCTCCAGCTCTTCACGCTCCCGCAGGGCTGCTTTTTCTCGCTCCAAGCGCTGTTGCTCTGCCTCCCGCTGTTGCGACTCTTCCCTCTCCAGTCGTTGTTCTTCATCCCGTTGCAGTTTCTGTCGTTGCTGTTGCTCGACACGTCTCTGCTCCCTCAACTGCCGATTTCGAAGCTGCGGATTCTCATCGATAAAAAGTGCTTTTATTACCGTCGGTTTAATCAACTCAAAGGACTGAGCTTCAGATCCGGATTGCAGGTAAAGTAGAGTAAAAAAGATTATTATATGGATAATAAGTGCGACAGCGACTGACAACGGATAGCCGTTGTAGATCACGAGATTGCTCAGCGGAGTATTCATACTCACTTTAGTCAGATCGCATCGAGCGGTTGAGTGATAAAATTCGGGTTCGTCACGCCAGCCTCATTGAGCGTGGTGATCAGATTAATCATTGAGCCCCAAGCAGCTTGCGTGTCTCCCTCGATAAGCACCTGAATATCCGGGTTCGCGTTAATGATCCTTCCGACCTGCTCCCCCACTACGCTTAATGTTACTGCCTGTCTTTCTTCTCCCGTAGCACCAATACTCAGAAAATAGTCGCCAGCGGCTGTGGTAGACACAATGAGGGTCGCAATATTTTCATCTATATCGAGAGGCTCATTATTGGCCTGCGGTAAATCGACCTCTATACCTTGTTCGAGCATGGGCGCAGTAACCATAAATACTATAAGCAGCACCAGCATCACATCGATGTATGGAACGACATTGATCTCGGCAACGGGTTTACGCTTTTTGCGGATCATCATTTCCATAGCTGACAAAATTTGCTTTACGAACCGGGCTCAGTTGGTATGAATCTGACGATGAAGGATGCTAGAGAATTCGTCGCTAAAAGTCATGTAACTGCTGGTAACATAATCAAGCGTTGACGAATACCGATTGTATGCCACCACTGCCGGTATTGCCGCGAACAATCCAATGGCTGTAGCAAATAAGGCCTCTGCGATGCCCGGTGCAACCACCTGCAGCGTCGCCTGCGTCTGCGTCGCTAACCCGAGAAAGGAGTTCATAATACCGATGACAGTGCCAAACANCCCTATATACGGTGAAACAGAACCTACGGTAGCTAAAAAAGCGAGATGCCTTTCAAGCTTCTCTTCCTCTCTTGAATAGGCGACACGCATGGCGCGCTGAGCGCCTTCCATAACTGCCTCGCCGTCCACACTGGGCTGCTGCCGGAGTCGCATATACTCCTTGAATCCAGCACGAAAAATATTTTCCATGCCCACTATCTGCATATCTTCCTGCTGCATTTGGGTGCCCTCTTTATAGAGCTGGCTCAANTCCATGCCAGACCAAAATCTCTGCTCAAAGCTCAGCACACCTTTTTTTGCAGCAGCCAATACCAGCCAGCGCTGCATGATGATCACCCATGACACGATTGAAAGAGTCAACAAAATGAGGAANACCAGTTGGACGGCAGGNCTGGCATCAAGAATTAGATCAACTGGATTGAGTCCTTCATTCACTCTTTGCATCTCCAGGCCCGNTNCGGTAAAAGGACCCTAAGGAANAATTACAACGGCGGTAAAGACAAAACCTTTTCACTGATTGTTTCGGCCACTTCGGCAAATAGTTTCGACTTATGGCATNAAANTTGGCCAAGCTAACCAACTATTNCCCAGTCACGACTAAAGTCATNAACGATNCTGCCTAANTNACGGCGGNNGCATTACTAGCGGAGAGTAATCGGTTTCAGCCGGTCTTAGAGATCGAGCCNTCCTTATTGCGCGTCATCGAACATATCNACAGCCGGTCTTTCTTGTTTGATGCCGAAATGATGATAAGCATATTGTGTGGCGACGCGCCCNCGTGGCGTCCGCATNATNAANCCTTGTTGNATCAAATANGGCTCAACGACATCCTCCANTGTGTCGCGCTCCTCGCTTAGCGCTGCGGCCAATGAATCAATCCCAACAGGTCCTCCAGAGAATTTTTCAATCAAAGTCAACAGGAGCCTGCGATCCATTTGATCGAAGCCATGCTTGTCAATGCTCAACATATCTAACGCGCCGTGTGCTGAATGACCATTAACGATGCCTGTATATCTGACCTCTGCATAATCTCGAACACGACGCAACAACCTATTGGCGATTCGGGGCGTACCACGTGAGCGACGCGCTATTTCCTCAGCGCCCTCTGCCGTGATTTCTGTCGCTAGGATCCCGGCGGAGCGCTCGACAATCTGTTTTAAGTCGCCCACAGAATAAAACTCCAATCTTTGAGTAATGCCGAATCTGTCGCGCAACGGTGAAGTCAGCAAACCTGCTCGCGTGGTCGCACCTACCAAGGTAAAAGGAGGCAAATCCAGCTTTATAGAACGAGCCGCCGGTCCTTCCCCAATCATGATATCCAACTGATAATCTTCCATTGCCGGATAAAGAATTTCTTCTATCGCGGGATTAAGACGATGAATTTCATCAATGAAAATGACATCTCCCTCTTCAAGATTAGTCAGCATAGCAGCAAGGTCGCCCGCTTTTTCAAGCACTGGACCTGACGTTGTCTTAATGGCGACCTTCAGCTCGTTGGCAATTATACTTGCCAGTGTGGTCTTACCCAGACCCGGAGGGCCAAAAATGAGAGTGTGGTCNAGAGACTCCAAACGATTNCGTGCTGCATTGATAAAAATACCCATCTGCTCCTTGACCTCGGCCTGACCGACGTAATCAGCCAGTGACAAAGGCCGAATAGCTCGCTCCTGAGATTCTTCTCGTGTGCTGCTATCGGGAGNGATAAGGCGGTCTTCTTGCATAAATACTCCAAACGCTAAAGCATCCCTCTAAGAGCAAGGCGGATAAGTGTTTCACTGTCTGCAATTTCCGGCTCAGATTTCAATATTGAGGCAACAGCTTTGCTAGCCTGTTGAGGCTTATAACCCAGTGACTGCAGCGCCGTTTCNGCTTCTTTNCTCAGAAGCGAGGCGTATTGATTAGGTGCGCCAATCGAGATCTCTGCTGCGCTGTCATGCCAATCGCTTAGTCGATCCCGCATTTCCACTATCAACCGCTCTGCGGTTTTTTTCCCGATGCCGGGCATGTTAACCAAGGCTGTTATATCGTTATCCCTGACCTTTCGTGCGAATTCATCGGCCTCCATACCTGATAGAATGGCGAGAGCCATTTTTGGACCCACGCCGTTCACTCTGATCAAAGCTCGGAACAGCGCCTTGTCTGTTTGGTGGTAGAAGCCATACAAAAGCTGAGCGTCTTCGCGAACCACAAAATGGGTATGAAGCCTCAACTCGCTCCCGACTTCGGGCAATTGATAGACAGTGCTCATAGGAACTAGTACTTCATAAGTCAAGCCCCCAACTTCTATCAAGATCGCCGGAGGATTCTTTTCAACAAGTAGGCCTCTGATTTGGCCGATCATCTCTTCTAGCTCCGGTTTTTGACTGAATAGCCGAGGCAATTCGGCGACTTTCAGCGAAGTCGCCTGCGGCTAAAAGACTTGGCACCAGCCAAGTTGTCCAAACTCTTTCGAGTATTGGTGTGACAGATTGCCACAGCTAACGCATCGGCCGCGTCTTCGGCGAGTGTATCACTGATTCCCAGCAACGCCTTAACCATATGTTGAACTTGTCCCTTCCGAGCTGCTCCCGTGCCTACCACCGCGAGTTTCACCTGCCGCGCTGAATATTCTGACACCTCAAGGTTGGATTTGAGGCAGGCTACTATCGCGGCGCCCCTAGCCTGGCCAAGTTTGAGTGCAGACGCAGAATTGCGCCCGACGAAAACTTGTTCAATTGCAGCTTGCGAGGGCTGATGCGTCTCCACAAGATGCGAAAGCTGATTGAAGATCTTTTGAAGCCTTAAAGGCAACGGTCCTTTCTCGGTCCGGATACAACCGCACTCGACAAAAGACAGTCGATTCCCCTCAACATCGATGAGGCCAAAACCAGTAATACGTGAGCCGGGGTCAATACCTAGTACAAGCGGCATACTCAATGCTCTCGGAATGTCTGACAAAATATCCTGCTAGAGACGACTGTGTCGAATGCGAGCAACATTCAGAGCTGACTGGCAATGTTATCCAAAACTTTGGCATTGGAATAAACATTCTGGACATCATCTAAGTCTTCCAAATGTTCCACCAATTTCAATAATTTTTCTGCACCTTCAAGATCTAGCTCGACCTCGTTTGAGGCAATCATGGTCATTTCAGCGCTTTCAGGTTTGAGATTCACCGCGTTTAGAGCATCCTTCGTAGGTCCAAAGGTATCGAGAGTGGTTCGCACCTCAATCGAATCGTCCTCGTGACTGATGACATCATGCGCACCGGCCTCAAGAGCGAGCTCAATGATCATTTCCTCGTCAGCATTGGCAGGAAAACTGATGATGCCTGTGCGTTCAAATAAGTAGGCCACAGAACCGCTCATACCAAGCCTTCCGCCGAACTTACTGAAGCCATGCCTGATTTCCGCAACCGTGCGGTTCTTGTTATCAGTCAATGTCTCGCAGAAAATTGCAACTCCACCCGGACCATAGCCTTCATAAACAAGTTCTTCTAGATCTTCGCTCTCGGCCGTGCCGGAACCACGGGATATTGCACGATCGATCGTGTCACGTGTCATGTTCGCACCGAGGGCTTTGTCGACGACAGCGCGGAGTCGAGGATTGTCTGTCGTATTGGCTCCGCCCATCTTGGCTGCAACTGTCAGTTCGCGGATTATTTTTGTAAAGACCTTGCCCCGCTTGGCGTCCTGACCAGCCTTGCGGTGCTTGATGTTGGCCCATTTACTATGACCCGCCATGTCTGCAATACCTCATTTGTGCGGCCAGGATCGCCAGCAGTTATTGGATACTCTCCATCGAAGTAGAGCTCGATGTTAAGTCGGATTGGCCCACGGTTTCCCTAAGCCTGATATTCAAATCTCGCAATTGATTGTTGGACACTGGCCCCGGCGCGTCCGTGAGAGGACAAGCGGCAGTTTGGGTTTTCGGAAAGGCAATCACATCGCGAATCGAGGCTGAACCCGTCATCAGCATGATCAGCCGATCAAAGCCAAACGCTATACCGCCATGTGGAGGGCAGCCATAGCTAAGAGCATCCAACAGAAAACCGAATTTCTCTATCGCTTCGGCTTCACCAATACCCAACACATCGAAGACGGCTTTNTGCATCTCTGGTTGGTTGATACGAATTGACCCACCTCCCAACTCCGTACCATTCAGTACCATATCATAGGCCCTAGACAGCGCAGATGATGGATTTTTGCGTAATTCTGCTACCGGCACAGCAGGAGCGGTAAATGGGTGATGCAGCGAGGTAAGCCGGCCCTCGTCATCTTCTTCAAACATTGGAAAATCAATTACCCACAATGGAGCCCAACGATCAGCAATCAGACCAAGTTCTTCCGCCACCCGAACCCGCAAAGCCCCCATGGCTTCGTTCACCACCTTGACCTTGTCGGCTCCGAAAAAAATAATATCTCCTGTTTCTACCGCAAGCCTGTCCATCAGAGTCTGAGTTGTCTTTTCACCAAGGAATTTGATTATTGGGGATTGTAAGCCTTCAATCCCNGACGACGCGTCATTGACTTTAATCCAGGCCAGTCCTTTCGCACCATAGATGGCAACAAAATCAGTCAAATCGTCAATCGATTTACGGCTCAATGTGGCACCGCCCGGTACCCTCAGCGCCGCAACCCTGCTTGCCGCGTCCGATGCAGGCCCGCTGAAAACCTTGAATTCAACCTCTTGCATAAGCTCATCAATATCGGCGAGCTGCAAATCAATCCTCAAGTCAGGTTTGTCCGATCCGTAAAGAGATATCGCTTCAGCATGAGTCAATCTGGGAAACTCGCCAAGATCAACCTCCAGATGCGATTGAAATATCTGCTTGATCATGCCCTCCATTATTTCCATGATCTGGGTCTCATCCATAAAGGATGTCTCAATGTCGATCTGTGTGAATTCCGGCTGTCGATCTGCCCTCAAGTCTTCATCACGAAAGCACTTTGCAATCTGATAATAGCGATCCATACCTGCCGCCATCAGGACTTGCTTAAANANCTGNGGCGATTGTGGTAGNGCAAAAAACCGACTCGGATGGGTTCTACTCGGGACTAGATAGTCCCTTGCACCCTCGGGCGTAGCCTTCGTCAAAAGCGGTGTTTCAATGTCTAGAAAACCATTTTCATCCAAGAANTTCCGCACNGTNTTAGCCACNTTTGAGCGNAAACGCAGTCTTTCCATCATCTCCGGNCGCCTCAGATCNATATACCGGTAGTGAAGGCGAACATCCTCTCCAACATCTGCGTACTGATCGAGCTGCATCGGTGGCGTTTTTGCGATGTTGAGTATAGTCAACTCGTTTCCCAAAACCTCTATTGACCCAGTCGGCATCTCATCATTAATGGTGCCAGCGGGGCGACGGCGCACTCTCCCATGCACCTGCAGGACAAACTCATTGCGTACCTTTTCTGCTGCGGCAAAGCTTTCGTGCGTGTCAGGATCGAACACAACCTGAGCNATNCCTTCCCGGTCGCGNAGATCTAAAAAAATTACACCACCATGATCTCGTCGACGATGAACCCACCCACAAAGAGCAACTTCTTGGTCAACATGTGATTCGTCAAGTTCTCCGCAGTAGTAACTACGCATAGTTCCTTCCTATTTAAGGGCGCGAAGTCGGCGCGCTTAGCTCATGCTTGTTGTCGCTGTCGATTTCGCGCTGCCGGATGAATTTCCTTCAGAAGGCTTGCTCTTTTGAGCGCATTTGTCGCCTTTGGTGTCTGGCGTCTTTTTTCCAGATTGAGGCTGTTCACTGCCGCTTGATGCAGGTTCACCACCGGAATCAGCAAGTTTTCTTTTTTCGCCTGTTTTGAAGTCAGTCTCATACCATCCGCCTCCTTTGAGGCGAAAACTGGCAGCAGAGACGAGTTTTTGTAAACTTGCTGCACTACAAACAGGGCAGTTAACCAATGGCGAATCACTGATCTTNTGCAAGGCTTCTAGTGAGTGTCCACAACTTTCGCAATGATATTCGTATATCGGCATTTCAAAGACCGCANTGGCTTGGTGATCGGAGGCGAACCGCTGATCGGCGCGAGTGGCTCGGGCCAAACGAAGTACTCCCGAAAAACACACGCAGTATACCTCACAGGAAAAATAACCGTAATCTTTCGTGTACAGGAATTTCAGAGCGCCCGAGCTTGGATGCACACACNGAGGCTGCATCCGATGTAAAAATCACCCGTATACTATCTTGGGATAGCCTTNCGATAGTAATGCAGGTCAGAATCACAGCCGGTCTATGCTGCATTCAACTTAATGCACTAACCTGGCTGCAACCGCGTTATCGAAGCACATCCAAACAAAAATTCACTGCCGCGATCAGCATATGAGGTATTTTTCAGTTNAGGCAATTGGTAGACCACAGAAGACTGGCCCGGCACTCAGACACGTTGGCGGCGGCCCATAGGCCGCTGAAAAAAATTTGGCATAAAGAAAATGCCAACGGCACTTCCATTAAGAACTCGACGGCCACGAACAAAATTCGCGTTTTAACCCAAACGTGATATTTCAACGGGATTATAATTAAAGGTTCTTACAGCAAATCTTTGCCAAATTTTTCTCGAGATTTTTCAATTTCGCAGCGATAGGTTTTCTCGCTACTTTACCGGCCTAAAGTGACCGGAATCACTTGCGAGGCTGCGGTGAATGCTTTATAAATAGCGTCCCTTAAAAACGATCTGATAAACGAATCACCAGCCGCTATCGGAGAGTCAAGTAAACCGTCGAATCTAGCCGCCAGTACTTCAGATTACAGGCAACTCTCCGCTCTTGGCCGAGCACGGCGCGGCCAAGGGCGACGACGAATTTGTGCGAACCAATGTAAATTAACTAGAATCAATTAATGCATAGACATAAGAGAACGGGCATGGCTGTGAACAAATCTTCCAAACCTGCTGCTAAGAGAAAAGCAACACCAACTCGCAAAGCGCCGGCGATTCAAAAGAAGTACACTAAAACCGAAATACTCAACGAAATTGCGCGAAACACATCACTGAGTAAGAAAGAGGTTGGTGTCGTACTTGACGAATTGTCTGTGGTCATTGAGCGGCATATCAAGAAACGTGCTGTTGGAGAGTTCACGCTTCCCGGCCTTTTAAAAATCAAGTCAGTGGTACGCCCAGCTCGGCCGGCCCGCAAAGGCGTTCAAAACCCTTTTAAACCCGGCGAACTTATGGACGTTCCTCGTAAGCCCGCCTCGACACGAGTTAAAGTGTTACCCTTGAAGAAACTCAAAGGATTCGTTCTCTAACGCTCAGCAAAAGACAATGCACTTATCACATCAAAAAAGGCAGCAGTGGTTGCCTTTTTTTTGACGGTTTGAATCACAATGCGAGCCAGTAAATACCTGTTAGCAACACTCAAAGAAACGCCGGCCGATGCCGAGGTTGTGAGCCACCAGCTTATGCTTCGGGCTGGCATGATCCGTAAACTTGCAACCGGCCTCTACACTTGGCTTCCTCTGGGAACCAGAGTCCTACGGAAAGTCTCTCAAATTGTGCGCGAAGAAATGGATCGATCAGGCGCCATGGAGGTGTCAATGCCAGTTGTGCAGCACGCAGAGCTCTGGGAAGAGTCTGGCCGCTGGCAATCTATGGGGCCTGAACTTTTGCGCTTCAACGACAGGCAAGAGCGGAAATTCTGTCTTGGTCCCACCCACGAAGAAGTCATTACCGATCTAGTTCGGAATGAATTTGACAGCTACAAACAGCTGCCAGCGAACCTTTATCAGATTCAAACTAAATTCCGAGACGAGCGTCGACCGAGATTTGGGGTAATGCGGTCTCGGGAATTTATTATGAAAGACGCCTATTCATTCCACGCGAACGAAGAATCGCTTGAACAGACGTACGAGATCATGCACGCAACCTACTGTGCTATTTTTGATCGCCTGGGACTGGAGTTTCGCGCTGTGGTTGCGGATTCGGGTAACATTGGCGGAAGTACTTCGCATGAATTCCACGTCCTTGCCGATTCGGGCGAAGACGAAATCGCGTTCAGCGATACAGGTAACTATGCTGCCAATATCGAAATGGCTGAAGGCCTCCTTCCAGATAAGCCGAGAAACAGCGAGGTTCTCAGTTCCGAATGCCTTCATACAGGGGAAGCCCATTCAATAGAAGCTATCACCGAGCTTCTAAAAATCAGTAGTGCAAACATCGTAAAAACGCTAATAGTGCGTGGCGAGGAAGAAAACGGCGACTTGGTTGCTCTGCTCTTGCGCGGAGATCAGGAGCTTAACGAAACAAAAGCTCAGAAAATAAAAGGCGTTTTGTCACCGCTTACGTTCGCGACTGATGAAGAGATTCGAGACATTATCGGTTGCCAACCAGGAGCGATCGGCCCAGTCAAATTGGGCATTCGCACCGTTGCCGATCACAGCGTGATTTCCATGAAAAACTTTGTGTGCGGAGCTAACCAAAACAATCATCACCTTCGCAATGCCAACTGGGGAAAGGATTGCCAATTTCATGAATCGGCAGATATCAGAAAGGTTCGACCAGGCGACCGAAGTCCTGATGGCGATGGAAATCTTTCGGTAAAGCGCGGCATTGAGGTCGGTCATATCTTTCAGCTCGGGAAAAAGTACAGTGCAGCGCTTGGCGCCACCGTCCTGGACGAGAANGGCAAGGCCGTCGTCATGCCCATGGGATGTTACGGCATCGGCATCACGCGAGTTGTTGCGGCCTGCATCGAGCAGAATCATGATGATAAAGGCATCGTCTGGCCAGAGAATATCGCTCCTTTTCAGCTTGTTATCGTGCAGCTTGATGCACACAAGTCCGCACAAGTCCTCAAAGTCGCAGAATCGATTTATGAGCAGTCAGTGGCAATGGGTATCGAAGTGCTCCTCGACGATAGAGACAAGAAAACCAGTCCTGGAGTCAAATTTGTAGAGTCTGAGCTCCTGGGCATTCCGCATCGTTTTGTTATTTCCGCGAGGACAATTGCAGAAGATTCTATTGAATACACACACCGAAAAACCGGAGACAAACATCGAATTGCACATTCCGCCGTGAAATCTTTTCTAGAAAAATTGTTTCGCTAGGTCAAAACGATAAAAAACCCTCGCCGCCGGCTTGCAGACTTTGAAGCCAGCTTTTTTGCTAGGCAACATTCGACAAGCACCAGCAAGATTGGAACCTATGGTTTAAGCACAGGTGAGCAAAACAAGTAATTCAGAAATCTTATGTGAACCCTTCTCATCAGCTTGGATAGAAATCTATGGAAAAACCCTACGTTCTCATTCTTTACTATAGCCGGTCAGGCGCCACCGCTGCGATGGCACGAGCGATCACAGAAGGCGTCGAGTTGATAGAGGGCATCGTAGCCAAAATCCGCACCGTGCCCAGCGTTTCTCCTGACCATCAAGCGAGCGTTGCCCCCATTCCCGAAACCGGTGCGATATACTGCGAGCTTGATGAATTAAAACAATGCGTAGGACTGATTTTAGGAAGCCCGACCAGATTCGGGCAAATGGCATCGCCGTTAAAACATTTCATAGATGGCACTGGTGCTTTGTGGAGCACGGGCGCGCTCATCGACAAACCGGTCGCAACTTTCACTTCAACCGCAAGCTTGCACGGCGGTCAGGAGGCCACTCTGTTCAACATGGCGATCCCTATGATTCATCACGGCATGGTTTACTGCGGCATTCCTTTCTCGGAAGATGCACTCTATAACACCAGGTCCGGGGGCACGCCATACGGAGCCAGTCATGTTTCTGGTTCGGAAGCATCTCGAGAAATGACTGCAGATGAGCTTGAACTTTGTAAGGCACTTGGCAATCGAATTGCCAGACTCAGCTTGAGGTTGATCAAATGATGGTTGGAGAACGAGGCCATACTCCCAAAGCTTTAAACCTTAGTTACCGATGCATTGTCGTAAGCTACTACGCACTGCTTTGTCTCTTTTTGATTAAAAGCTTAACTACGTTCGAAAAATTCAGCCTAGCAATGCCTGTTACTTGGTTATTACAGTCAACACCACTGCTAGGTTTCTGTCGAGGAATACATAAAAAAAACACTAAGCAGTTCATCTGGCTGAGTCTCGTCGTGCTGCTTTATTTCATGCATGGGGTTTTGGTCGCGTTCGACCCTGCCAGAAGAATCGCCGGAGCGGCCGAATTGGGATTAAGCGTGCTGTTGTTTTGCACGCTCTTGTTGTACTTACGCCTCTCCCAGAAAATCAACGTCCAATCCGTTACCAGCCCATGACGTCTTTCACCAAAGGCACTGTTAATCGCCTTTGTCTCTGAAAGGATTCTGCATCAAGCCGTTCCAACACTTTGATCAAACCAACTAGACTTCGGTCCGCACGCTGCAATATGTAGTCGCTCACCTGGTCACTCAGCGCCATGCCCCGCAGTCTTGCACGATGCTGCAGAACCTGTTTTTTGAAAGCATCGTCTGCGGCCTGTATCTGAAAAGCGAGCCCCGTATGCATCCTTGACACCAGATCGTCGAGTGACAACGGTAAGTCCCTTGGCGCACAGCTTGCCGCAACAACGAATAAAACATTACTCTCGGCCGCCTCATTAACTGCGTGGAAAATGCCTTCCTGCCAGACACTGTCCTTTGCGACGGCGTCAATATCATCGAGACAAATAACGGACAGTGAGCGCGAATGCTCCAGAATTTGAGGAGTAAAAGCTTTCCGTTCCAACAGGGGCAGATATAGCGCTGGCGCTCCAGATCCAGCATATCTGTGGCACAGTGCCTGTAGCAGATGACTTCTTCCGCTGCCCTTTGCGCCCCACAGATAAATCAGCTGAGCTGGGAGTTGGAAACCGGTAAGCACTTCGAATGGATGCTTGTTGCCCGGAGAGACCAGAAAGTTGGAAAAAGTGGCTTCATCATCGAGGCGGATTCCTAAAGGCAATTGACTAGTGGAGTCGGCGTGCATAAAAGATTAGCTTTATCTGGTCCAGCGATAATGCAATAAGCCAGAACTTCCCGACGCAGCACTTTCTATAGGTAACAAGTCCCGATCTAGGGCAATCAGTTCATTAAGCTGCTGGACTTCGCCGACGAGTCCAAGTTGTAATTCTAATCTCTCTCCGGCAACCTGTGAAGCAACTACACTGTCAACCAATCCTAAGCCGCCGATATAGGCAACCAAGGCAGAATAATCCTGCAGGTTACTAATACCGTCGACTCGCAGAATCACCGAAGCAGCAGGGTTTGATTCAGGTACGATGGCGAAGTATTGTGCAAGCTGGGNGGTAACTCGCTCAAGCGGCGCATTCAAATAGGCTTCAAGATCTGTCGAAAAGCCATCAAAAACTACTGTTTCACCTTGAAATTGAAACTGCCAAAGTCCCAATANTTCTCCGCTGGATGTAAAGTGCAATCGCCCTGTCANGATACTGTCNGNTCCATATCGCNNGCTNGCNAGTCGAATCGCCTCCTCGTCCAGCCTCCAAACGAGATCTTCACTTAGGTTTCTGCGATCTTCAAAATCGAGGACGGGAAACAGCACTGGCAGACCTCGCGCATCAGCGAAATCGGCGATCAAATCTATAATGTCGTTGTTGATATCAGAGCTCAAGAGGCTGCGGTTGCCGAACTCATCCTGAAGAGCAACCCATATCAGCACACTAGGACGATTACTGTCCCATAGCGGTATCCGCGCATCAGTCAGCATTCGTTCAATCAACACGGATGAAAACTCAACTTCAATAAAACGCTGCTCATCGACTGTTGTACTCGCTGCCACCCGCTGACCCGGCGCGGGTGTCATTTCATCAAGCCTATTGGCAACTGACGGCTCAACCACTGTGCCACCTTGCGCTGACTGTAAACCAATACCCTCATACACCTGAGTCGGCGTTACCGCTTCGCTGAAATAGCGGATCGCTTCAACGTAAGTCTGCGCATTATCGAGCGCCTCCTGTACCGCCGGATGACTCAGGTTTTTCTCCTCCCCTGTTGCCCTGACTAGTACAATCTCCAAAGCATTCCTGAAGGCTCGATTTCTTTCCGCATCGCTTTCGTTGGCGACAGGAACACGCTCGCTGTAGATACCCGCAACCGGTAAACCATGAGCATGACCAAACAGCAGTAATGCGGGAAGCACCGGCAAACAAGTCATTAAATATCGAAACTTAACGGTTAGCAGAAATTTCATCTTTCTAGTGTACTTTAAATTCTCTCTTTCGGTATTGGCGGCAAGAGTTCCAACCAGTATTTCTTGACCTGACCACCCTCACGGTTCCTGATAGAATCCCTAGGTTGCTTTCGCAAGCAGAATATTTCCATTAAGGTCGAGATAGTGCCAAATAATCAAGAACCGAAGACAAAAAGCCCGTCAACTGGCCCACTCAGCTATAAGGACGCCGGTGTTGACATTGATGCTGGCAATGCTCTTGTCGGCGCAATTAAATCCGTCACACAAAGCACCTCCCGACCCGAAGTGCTAACAGAGTTGGGCGGCTTCAGTGCATTGTGCGAATTACCGCGCAATTATCAAGAGCCAGTGTTGGTTGCAGCTACAGATGGCGTCGGCACAAAGCTTATGCTGGCGCAGCAACTGGCCAAACACGACACCATAGGCATTGATCTGGTGGCGATGTGCGTCAATGATTTGATTGTTTGCGGTGCCGAACCGTTGTTCTTTCTGGATTATTACGCGACAGGTGGCCTCGACGTTGGTGTGGCAAAGCAGGTCGTTACCGGCATCGGGGCAGGCTGCGCATCGGCGGGCTGCGCTTTGATTGGCGGGGAGACCGCCGAGATGCCGGGTATGTATCAGCCCAAAGACTATGATCTTGCGGGCTTTGCAGTCGGAGTCGTTGAGAAATCAGGAATAATCGATCAGTCGAGCATCCGGGAAGGTGACGTTCTGATCGGCATTAACTCATCAGGACCCCACTCCAATGGATACTCGCTCGTACGGAAGGTAATTGACCGCTCCGGAGCAAGCCTTTCGGAAAAGTTTGAAAACAGCACTCTCGGCGAAGTATTGCTTACACCTACCAAAATTTATGTCGCGCAAATTACAGAGCTTAAACACAAAGTCGAGATATCGGCGCTGGCACACATCACTGGAGGAGGAATCCTTGAGAATCTGCCGCGGGTTTTGCCTGAAAGCCTAGCCGCAATAGTTTATTCTGATTCGTGGAGTCGTCCCGCCATTTTCAAATGGCTCCAAGAAAAGGGGAATATTGAAGAGCGGGAAATGATGCGAACATTTAATTGTGGCGTAGGCATGATTGCCGCGGTGCGTTCAGCCGAGGTACAGATCGCGCTAGATATCCTTAATTGTGAGTTTCAGTGCGCTCAGGTTATTGGAGAAATAATTCCACGAAATGTTAGGACTGAGGCTCTGCACCTCAGGTAGTAGCATCATCGAAAATTCAGCAACTAAAACAGGAGATCAACATTCCCAATGCAGGATCAGCGTTGCTGCGTCGTCGTGCTTATTTCTGGAGATGGCAAAAACCTCCAGGCCCTGATCGACGCAAGCTCACACTCTGGCTACATGATAAGCCATGTAATCTCGAACAACCCGGAAGCATTTGGTCTTGAACGTGCCAAACGATGCGGCATATCGAGCACCATTTTGAATCACAAAGACTTTGGAACACGCGAAGGGTTTGACAACGCGCTGCTCCAGGCAATCAACAGAAAAAAACCAGATCTGGTCGTCTTAGCTGGATTTATGCGTATTCTGGGGCCAGAAATAGTCAACAACTTTACCGGCCGAATGCTGAACATTCACCCAAGTTTGTTGCCGAAGCATCCGGGGACCAATACTCACCAAAGAGCCCTCGATGCCGGCGATCATGAGCATGGCGCCTCCGTGCATTTTGTCACAGAGAAGCTTGATGGAGGACCTTTAATTGCTCAGGAAAGGATACCAATCAACGCCAATGAAGCCGCACAAGAACTCGGCGCCCGAGTGCTAATCAGGGAGCAGCAGCTTTACCCCAAAGTCGTCTCTTGGTTCGCGAGTGGCAGGCTATGCTTGCAGCAGAATCAGGCAATGATGGATGGAGTCATGATACCTCGCGGAGGTCTGCAGTTCAGATCATGAAGCGCGCAATCCTTTTGCTATTGCTACTGTTATCGAACGGCTCGCTCTCTGGCTTAGCCGCCGACACTCTTGAAGAATTTTCAGCCTTCTACACTGCGACTACCAACGGCATTCATGGCGCTGCAGAGAGACATTTGGTCAAACTGTCAGAAAACGATTACCGACTCAACGTTTCTCTCGACGCCAAAATTGGCGGTTTTGAAATTGGTGAGCTTGAGCAAGCCAGCGTGTTCAGCTATGTCAATGACACCATTCGACCTCTGTACTATAGCTATCAGGTTTCCGGCGTCAGCTCAGCTAATGAAACAGTCATTTTCGACTGGGATACCATGCTGGCTCTGAGCGCAAACGAAAAGCAATCTTGGTCTGTGGCTATCAATAGGATTACGCTGGACGAGCTCAATTACCAACTCGCTTTGGCACTAGAGGTCTCCGACGCAAGTGAGGCCGTCTATATTTTTGAAACCTTAAATGGCAACGCATTGGATCAGATAAGCTTTAGGGTTTTGGGCGAAGAAGTTATCTCAACCCCGCTCGGTGATTTTCGGTGCGCGAAGCTACAACACAATCACGAGGCCAACGGCAATCGTTCTACGACAATCTGGCTTGCTCTCGATTGGTCTAACCTGCTGGCAAAAATTGAACAAACCAGCGCTTCTGGAATGGAAATAACGATGGAACTCACCAATGCGCTGGTGGCAAATCGACAGGTGTCCGGATTGACCAAATAGTGAGAGAGACTTTCAGTCGAACAGCTTAAAGACGAATGCTATTCTTCAGACGAGTCTGGGTCCTGCGACACAGATTCAAGATCCTCCTGGTTCCGCTGCATCTGATACTTTCGCATTTTTTCCACGAGTGTGGTCCTTCGCATGTGTAAACGGTTCGCCGCTCGGGCCACGACACCACCACTGTCATCGAGCGCCTGACCAATCAGACTTCGTTCAAGATTGGCAAGATATTCTTTGAGGTCAAGACCGTGCATTGGCAACAAGCTGTCTTGTTCACTCAAAGATGTTGTGTCAGTTTGTGTAAGGCGATCGAGATCAAGATCAATCTCCGCGTTAAATTCTCTGATTTTTACTGATAAATCTTCCACACCTACAATATGGTGTGGATGTAAAATCGCCATCTGCTCGACAAGATTCGCGAGTTCCCTGACATTGCCCGGCCAGGGGTATCGCTGCAAGCAATTTATAGCGCCTGAATTAAAGCGCACCGACCCTCTCCCTTCTGACTCCATCATGGAAATAAGTTCGTTTAGCAGCAGCGGAACATCCTCGACACGTGATCGCAAGGGTGGCATCTCAATTGGGAATACATTAAGCCTAAAGTACAAATCCTGACGGAATTCGCCGGTTTCAATCATTTGCTCGAGATCTTTATGCGTGGCAGCTAGAATACGAGCATCTGTGTGAATCGTATTAGTTCCCCCGACACGCTCAAAACTTTTTTCCTGCAGCACTCTGAGAAGCTTCACCTGCATGCTGAGCGGCATGTCACCAATCTCATCGAGAAACAAGGTTCCTCCATCGGCCAATTCAAAGCGCCCGGCGCGAGAGGAAACCGCTCCTGTAAAGGCACCCTTTTCATGACCAAAGAGCTCACTCTCGAGAAGTTCCCTTGGGATCGCGCCACAATTGATCGGAACAAATGGTTTATCAGCTCGCGAAGAGTTAAGGTGAAGATTTCGTGCGACGACCTCTTTCCCGGTTCCGGACTCTCCTGTAATGAGAACACTGACCTCTTTAGCTGCCACCTGCCCCATCATCCTCCGGACTCGCCCAATCTCAGCACTATTGCCTACTAGAGAGCGGAACATATTAAAATCACGAACATCCTCCAAGTCGCGGAGGCGATTAAAATGATCATGGAAGAGTTTTGCTTTGTGGATAGCATTTAAAAGGAGTTGATGCGTAAGCTTGCTAGGCAGGATTTCCGTTATCTGGCCACGAATCTCCGCAGCGAGCTCAATTGAAGATTCGAGATCGCCCACTATAATGCAGGGCAAACCTGACTCCCACCCACATAGGGCACTAACAAGTTTATTCAGATTGGAATGAGGAAGCACGGCTAAAATTGCAGCGCTAAATTGCTGTGGGCGCAAAGAGCTTTCCGCCACTACTCGATGCCAATTCGAACTGCTGCCAGAGACCACCGCTTCACCGATAAAATTCAGAATCGTCTGAAAGTCGTGACGTTCTTGCGCATCATCACAAATCAATAGAATTGCTGATTCTTGAAATGTGGTTTTCTCTGAATTCATGCGTCGTGATAAATTAAGTTAGGCTAAGAATCATTCAAAAAATCAATGAAGGCTATGTAGAATATAGCAAAACTTTAAAGCACTCGCAGGCCTTAAGCCCGGGCCAACATAAAATTTTTGGATAGAGCCATGCTCCACTCCAGTTCGATTCCTGCTCCTTAAAGATATCCCTTTGCAAGACGCTATAAATATGGCGGTAAAACGGACCCCAGCAATTTAAACATTGCATACGGGAAATCGGACAAGCAAAGCATGTCTCGCCGCTTGACAGTTGTCCAAGCGACTACCGCCGATGAGTCAGTATACGAGTAATGACCGTGAAAAAGACAGGTACTGAAACACACATTATCAAGGAAACGACTCCAAGTTCGAGGCAATATGAAGAGGGGCATTTTGGCCAGTTATCAGACTCGTTTGATCTTGACAGCGAAAGCCTCATGGACGTTTGGCCAAGGGCCGAACAAGAATTCAGTATTGATTCGGCAAAAATTGTTGAGGTGAATCGCAGAATTGTTTCGGGAGAGTACTCTGTAAGTGTTCGGCGCGTTGCCGAGAAACTGCTCGACCTGGAATCGCAATTGCGCGTCATGGATGGTCAATCGCCCGAAAAGTAGCATATCCAAGACCTTACCCGACCAAAACCAAACCCTCGAAAGCCTTCAGATAAGCGTTTGCATGAGCTTTTTGGAAGACATGGGTTGTGCCCTGATATCAATGTGGCAGCCATACTTGGTCCATCAAAGACTGCCGAGCTCAGCACATTTAAACGATCTGGATAAAAATCTCAGCCGATAGCTTGTGTTCACGAGCCTGTTGGTTTTTAATACTCGGCCGATAAATCTCCTCATAAGCAGCCCGTCACCTGCAATTTGCCCAAACAGTTGTGCAATGGTTAAAGAAGTGTCGGCTTATGGTTTCCAGTTGTGAAAGCAGAAAATTTCTATATCTTAGCTACTGCTCCGAATGATCCGTCATTGCAAGTCAAAATCTCGGGTCCTTATCTCACTGAACAAGCCGCCTTTGCCGACCTTGAAGCGGCTATGGCGGAAGCAGCTGACATCGATCCAAGCTCAACGAAGTACAAATACACGATCTCAAAAGTCGAAAGCCGAAAGCCCGGAGTCATCCAGCACATGGCCGCGCACGGCTGATGGTTGAAGCCCGCCTTGTCGATGGGGTTTCCGGCCTGAGACGCGCGATCTACAGCTTGTGATTCCCATTCGCACCTCCCATCGGCAAATAATCAAGCGAACTCGGTAGAGTCTGGCAACACGTTATTGTGCGAGCCGAATCTATTTTCGATCGGCCCTCGAGCTCAATGGGCCGGGTCGATTGGTAACCGAATCGACTTCTAAGATTAAAGTCGTCTGCCCAAACAAACAGTAAGCCTGTGAAAGAAAAGGAAATAGTAAAAGTTGGTGGCGTAATCAACCGATCGCTTCGATCGGACCTGTGTGTCTATTGAGGTCTGCGACAACTTGTCGCGCCAAACGAAACATATATGCTTTAGAGCCTAGGAGCGCATGGAAACGCAACACGACTCCCATTATCAAGTAGTTCGGAGATCCGACTAAAGGTGTCTATTCGATATCTTGTATGATGAGCTGTATCATCTGCCCCGCCAGCTGAAAGGGCACTCCCTCAATCGGCCTTTAAGGACGTATGGAGCGCAAGAAAACACACCATCAACTCGGTGGGGCAATGAAAAAACGCGCTCCTCAGTGGGCAATTAGCACAAACACAGCGTATCAAAGGCTCCAAAGATCCGTAGGTTTCTCCTAAATCAAGATGATAAACGCAAAAACTGAGGTAGACACATGAACGAAAAAGGTGCCGGCAAGCGTTTCCGTCTTGCACTCGAGGCCAACCGCCCTCTGCAGATTGTTGGTACAATCAACGCCTACTGCGCCATGCTGGCAGAAAACGTGGGCCATCAGGCCATCTANCTCAGCGGCGGTGGGGTAGCCAACGCATCATACGGACTGCCTGACCTAGGCATTACCGGCCTGAATGATGTGATAGCGGATGTTGAACGGATCACGAATGCGAGTCAGCTGCCCCTGCTAGTAGACATCGATACTGGTTGGGGCGGTGCGTTTAACATCGCCAGAACCATCAAGGCGATGGAGAAAGCCGGAGCAGCTGCAGTCCACATTGAAGATCAAATNTCNCAGAAACGCTGCGGTCATAGGCCCAACAAGTCTATAGTCAGTCAATCCGAGATGGTTGATCGTATCAAGGCGGCTGCGGATGCGAGACATGATGACGATTTCGTCATCATGGCAAGAACAGACGCACTGGCGGTTGAAGGCATTGATTCTTCAATTGAGCGCGCTATTGCCTGCGCTGAATCAGGTGCTGATGCAATATTTCCTGAAGCGATCCTGGAAATTGAACAATATNAGAAATTCGCNNNCGCACTTGACGTCCCGATNTTAGCGAANATCACGGAATTCGGAAAAACACCNCTNTTCAACTGCGAGACCNTGNGNGACGCGGGTGTTGCAATGGTTCTATANCCACTCAGCGCGTTCAGAGCGATGAGTCAAGNCGCAATCGANGTCTATCAGGCGATAGCCACNAATGGAGACCAAGAAGCTGTAATGCCTAATATGCAGACCAGAGAGCAACTTTACGAGATTCTCGGCTATCATGAATACGAGCAAAAGCTTGATAGGCTTTTTAAAAATTAAAGATACAATCCAGATATTTAGAAGATAAAAATACTGTAAATAGGAAGATCGATGGCGCACAAAAAGCTTGGAGGCGCTGGCCTCCGTGGCCTGGTTGCAGGGGAAACAGCACTGTGTACAGTCGGAAAGTCAGGTTCTGGATTAACCTATCGTGGCTTTGATATCAGCGTTCTCGCTGCAAAAGCCAGCTTCGAAGAGGTCGCGTTCCTGTTACTCCGGGGTCATTTGCCAAATCAGTTTGAATTGGACGAATACATCAAAAAGATCACTCAGCTACGACGGCTACCCGAGGCGCTAAAGAACGTTCTTGAACGTCTGCCAGCGAGCGCCCACCCAATGGATGTGATGCGCACTGGCTGCTCGGTGCTAGGTAATCTGGAAACGGAATCGGACTTCAGTCAACAGGATGACGCTATTGATAGACTGCTAGCAGTTTTTCCTGCAATTATCTGTTATTGGTACATTTTCTCACATTATGGCGAGCGGATAGAGACCGAACTAGACGACAAATCTGTCGGCGCACATTTCTTGCATATGCTGTCAGGCAAACGTCCATCAGAACTCTTCAGTCAGGTGATTAACACCTCACTGATCCTATATGCAGAACATGAATTCAATGCCTCAACCTTTACTGCAAGGGTCTGCGCTTCAACACTGTCTGACATCCACAGCTGCATCGCTGGTGCCATTGGCAGCCTCAGAGGTCCCCTCCATGGGGGCGCCAACGAGGCCGCCATGGAAATGATTCAGGCGTGGCAATCGCCTGACGATGCAGAGCAAGCTCTAATGGGCATGTTAGATCGAAAAGAAAAAATCATGGGTTTTGGCCATGCAATTTACAGAGAGACTGATCCTCGCAATGTGATTATTAAAAGATGGGCAGAAAAACTCGCAGACGCGGTGGGAGACACGGTTCTTTACCCGGTGTCTGTGCGCTGCGAAGAAGTGATGTGGCGTGAGAAGCGATTGTTCTGTAACGCAGACTTTTTTCACGCGTCCGCATACCATTTTATGGGAATTCCGACAAAGCTCTTCACTCCGATATTTGTCATTTCGAGACTGACCGGCTGGGCTGCTCATGTCAAGGAACAGCGCACTAACAATCGCATCATTCGCCCAAGCGCTGACTACATCGGACCAAAATCATCTCACTGGGTTGATATCAAAGACCGCTGAGCGTCAACAGAGAATTTCAAAGCGAATGTTTCACAAGCCCACGCGCTCGGCTTGCGAACAGATCTGGCCTGTCATCAGACAATCTTCAAGTCAAAATCTGCGCTGAGGGAAATAACGACTGCCGGCTTCAGCNCACGCGAATTACCTGAAGCTTGAAAATAGTTCAAAGGGCCCAACATAAAGAATATGCGGGGCTTATATGAGCCCGCAACACCGGTCTGACCNTTTGGTAGACAAAACGCTTCATATTGCTTAACTGGCCAATACGGCCTACACATGAGGATATGTCATGAGAAAATTAGATTTCGCACCTCTATATCGTTCAACTGTTGGTTTCGATCACCTGTCATCCTTGTTGGAGACTGTGACTCGTAGCGACAGCAGCGCACAAACCTACCCCCCCTACAACATCGAACTGCTCAAACAGGATCAATATCGAATAACCATGGCCGTGGCGGGCTTCACGTGTGAAGAATTAGATTTGCAAACTGAACAGGGCACACTTACGATCAAAGGACGTCGCGATGGCGACGNACTGGAGCACAATTATCTGCACCGTGGAATTGCTGCGCGCAATTTTGAGCGTCGCTTTCAACTGGCCGATCACGTGGAAGTCACTAGCGCCCGGTTAGACCATGGGCTATTGCATATCGATTTGGCCAGAGAGGTTCCTGAAGCNATGAAGCCAAAGCAGATTCNGATAGGAGATGGTGCCAGCAAGCTGGTCGACATCAAAAAAGATGCACGTTGCGTTGCATAGGCCAAAAGACTACAGACTGGCCGGCGTCGACTAACCCGACGCCATCAGTCTGTACAATGGGCGATCCTTGTACCACAACATGCCCGAACCGCTTTTTCAACGATAATGCCGGCTCGCGGTTTCTAGCTGCTACGTCGCGAAAGTCAATCCAACACATGAACGATTAACCCGCTTTTTAACTTGGGCTCAAACCACGTGGATTTTGGCGGCATCACCTCGCAAGCATCGGCTACAGACATCAGATCACTTACAGACGTAGGATGGAACGCAATGGCCGCCTGCCATTGCCCAGAATCTACCCTCCTCTGCAGCTCTTCTAGACCTCGGATACCTCCTATGAAATCGACTCGATCGTCGGTCCTCTGGTCACGAATATCAAGAATGGGTTTGAAGATTATCTGTTGGATGATACTGACATCAAGAGAATTAACATGATCACTCTCGTCAATGCCTGCTCTTCCAAGCTCATTGAGCTCAAGGCGAAACCATTGGTTTTCCAAGTAGAGTCCAAATTGCCGGGGTGCCAACGGTTTCGCTTCCATAACGTTATTGACAGGCACAATCTCGAAACTGTTGTCCAATTCCTCCAGAAACTCACGCGCTGTCTTATCGCCAAAATCTTTAATGATGCGATTATAGTCAAGTATCTGCAGCTGATCATGGGGGAAAAGCACGACTAGAAAAAAATTATAAGATTCATCTCCTGTGTGGTCCGGATTTTTGTCCCGAGAAAAATCACGAACGCGGGATGCTGCAGCTGAGCGATGATGGCCGTCTGCAACATAAAGACACTCAAGATCATTGATTGCAGTTTCAATAGACTTAATTATCTCTTCTTCCTGAACAGTCCAAAATGTGTGGTGCGTCCCGTCTTCAGCCTCAAAATCATATTCAGGATCATCCAGTACAACCTCAGCAATAATCGCGTTTATCTGCGCCTGAGCTTGGTAGGTAACAAACACTGGCCCAACCTGCGCACCAAGCGCATCCATATGATGTACACGATCGTCTTCCTTGTCCGGGCGCGTGAATTCGTGCTTTCTAATTAAATTAGATTCATAAGCGTCAATAGAAGCGACTGCAACAATCCCTGTCTGCATGTGCTCGCCCATGACCTGCCGGTAAACGTACAGTGAGTCCTTGTTGTCCCGTACTAAAGCCCCCTGTTGCACGAAGTTGTCAAGATTTTCGCGCCCTTTCGCATAAACACTTGGGTCATAAGGGCTCACCTCGGGTGCAACATCAACTTCGGGCTTATTGACGTGCAGAAAACTCAGGGGGTTATTGCTCGCGATTGCAAAGGCCTCTTCCCGGCTCAGCACGTCATAAGGATGAGAGGCAATAATTGCTGCTAGATCTCGAGTCGGGCGTAAACCGCGGAAAGGTTTAATAAGTTTCATTGTTTTTCCATACTGGTTTGAATGTTCGTAACAGGAGCGGATTGCCTTAAGCAATCCACGTTAGCGCAATCGCGATCTCCAAGAGATAAGAATCACCATCAGAACGCTGAGACTGATGCGGAACATTGTGCTGTGTCGCTTCCTAGGTTGAAGTCATTATTGAACAGGGGGTGATTGTCTCATGGGCCTGGATCGTCGGCAAAATCAATGAAAAATGACCCGAGGGGCAAGCAAGTAAGCTGGGATCCGATTTTCGCGCCCGATAGAAAGACGAAAACTGAAATTAATTTCGTGACCACCGCGCAGGCCGACAGTATCAGGTGGCAATTATCCCTTCGAGTGCAATCCTAATATCACGTTGCGCGAATCCTCGAGCTTCGAGGAAACGTGTAAGTTTCTTGTGCTTCGGACTGGCAAAAGAAATTTCCTGGAAGCTTCCGTCTTTTTCGGCGCTGAGTCGCTTTTCGACCAATTCTCGTGCACTGTGCAGCCAGCTGTCGGCATCTGGGTCAAGCTTCTTGTCAATTAGGTAAGGATCAACTCCTTTGCTGATCAACTCATTCCGAATGTGGTGATATCCAAAACCCCGTTCTTGACGGTAACGGATTCGCGATTCGGTATAGCGCTCATCAGACTGAAGGCCCTCAGCCGCCAAGCTTGACAGTACTTCCAGCATCAAAATCTGGCTGACCCCGGAAAACTTCCTGTTGAGTTTGATTTTGAGTTCGTGCGAAGAATGTTCTCGGCGGGCCAAGAAATACATGGCGGCCCGCCGGAGAACGGGGGAATAAGCGGAGTCGAGGCTGTCCATTGTGACCAGACCGCGCAACTGAAGGCTTAAGAGGCGGATTTGCTTTTTGCGTTAGCAAGCACGACGACGTCCTCACTCGCCATAATGTCATCTGCTTCGGCCTCTTCCTCCAACAGTTCGGCGCGGATTGACACTTCAATTTCGTCAGCAATAGTCGGATTTTCTTCCAGATATAGGCAGACATTTCTTTTTCCCTGCCCGATCTTCTCACCTTTATAGGCATACCAGGCGCCCGATTTATCAATCAGGTTAAGTCGCACTCCTAGATCAATGACTTCCCCAAGATGGTGAATCCCTTGACCGTACATAATCTGGAACTCTGTCTGGCGAAATGGCGGCGCGACTTTGTTCTTAACAACCTTGACCCGGGTCTCGTTACCGACCACTTCGTCGCCTTCCTTGATAGAGCCTATGCGGCGAATATCCAGACGAACTGATGAGTAGAACTTGAGCGCGTTACCGCCCGTCGTGGTCTCAGGAGAACCAAACATGACTCCAATTTTCATACGAATCTGATTGATGAAGATCACCAGGGTGTTCGAATTCTTGATGTTGGCGGTCATCTTTCGAAGGGCTTGAGACATTAACCTGGCCTGCAGCCCCATATGACTGTCGCCCATGTCACCTTCGATCTCAGCTTTGGGCGTCAGTGCCGCCACGGAATCGACAACCACAACATCTACGGCACCTGAGCGCACCACCATGTCGCAAATTTCTAATGCCTGCTCGCCAGTATCAGGCTGACTGACCAATAGGTTCTCAACATCCACTCCAAGATTATCCGCGTAGATCGGGTCGAGCGCATGCTCGGCATCAATAAACGCGCAGGTCCCCCCCACTTTCTGAGCCTCTGCGATAACCTGTAGCGTCAGAGTGGTCTTACCGGATGATTCCGGCCCGTAAATTTCAACGATTCGCCCACGGGGCAGTCCACCTATTCCCAACGCAATATCTAGACCCAAAGAACCAGTCGAAATTGCCGGGATAGCAACACGCTCTGTGTCCCCAAGACGCATCATGGAACCTTTGCCAAACTGTCGCTCGATCTGGGCTAGTGCTGCAGAAAGAGCTTTTTCTTTATTACCGTTGTCTTCAATCATAGTTGTTTCCTTGAATGTAACTTACAACTGATGCCTGGTTCCGTGAGTAATCTAGTTGTTCCCAAACCTGCCGTCCGGTCTGGCGCGAGTTGCGGGCTGGGCTCTAGCCTAGCGCACGCTCACTATGCCCAGATGCATGGCAGTTTGCCTGATTGCTCAGCTTTCTGAGCATTAAAGAGTAGTCTGTCCACAACTACTTGCTAAATTTTTGGCCATATCCAGCCCTCGCGCGGCGCTCTCTGTTCAGATCTTCCTCATCTGACCTGAAGCGCTTGGTTAACGCCGAGAGAGCTATAGGCTATGAAGCCGCCGGACTCCGATGTAACACTGTATAAACACGCGGGACAGATTAAAGCAGCATTTGACTGTATATACAACCAGTATATTGGCCAAAACAAGCATTCCTTTAGTTTTGAGCAGGGAAGTAGGCCAATAGGCCCGACAAGGCTTCGAGTATGGTCGCTTGTCGGATGGCTTCTCGGTCTCCGCTGAATAGAAAATGTCGAGCCCGGATGTCGGAGCCAAGCTGCCAAGCGATCCAGACGGTACCAACTGGTTTGATAACACTGCCTCCTTCCGGGCCAGCAACGCCACTAACCGCCACCGCCAAATCAACCCCGCTCCTGCTAATGGCTCCTGTCGCCATCGCACGGACCGTTTCCTCACTGACCGCTCCGGGGGCATTCGGTTCAAAAAGGAATGCAGGCACACCGAGCATCGATTGCTTGGCTTCATCTGAGTAAGTCACAAAGCCACTGTCAAACCACCTTGAACTGCCCGCTAGCGAGGTGATCGCCTGAGCAATTCCACCCCCAGTGCAGGACTCTGCAGTTGCCATAACAAAATTCGCGCTCAAAAGGTGGCCAGCTAGTGCCTTAACTTTGCGTTTGATTTCAATTCCGTCGAACCTNTCCATGCCACCATAATATCCGCTTTACACGATTCAAGAAAATCAACAAGAATCACTCTTCATTCCGAAAATTATCCGTGTAGAATGCGACATCAGTGAGGCCTGTTAATTCCGCTTTTACTCGACCGCAAACCATCCTTGGCTGAAAAATCCGCACATACTCCAATGATGACGCAGTTCCTGCGCATCAAGGCACATCACCCCGATGAACTTTTGTTCTATCGAATGGGTGATTTCTACGAACTTTTCTTCGATGATGCAAAATCTGCCTCGGATGTACTCGGTATTACGCTGACTACCAGAGGCAAATCTGCCGGTGAACCGATACCTATGTGCGGCATCCCATTTCATGCCGCTGATCGCTACCTGGCAAGACTTGTTGAGGCCGGCATCTCTGTTGCCATCTGTGAACAAGTCGGAGACCCGGCAGCCAGCAGGGGGCCGGTTGCACGCGAGGTAGTCCGCGTCATTACGCCGGGCACCGTCAGTGATGAGGCTCTACTGGACGAACGAAAAGATAACTGCCTGATGGCCATAAGTACCGCGCACGCATCTAANGTCGAATCGAGCTACGGTATTGCCACGATGAATGTCAGTAGCGGTCGTTTAATCTTTACCGAAGTCTCAGGTAGCGATGCTCTTCTCACAGAAATTGCGCGAATCAAGCCGGCTGAAATCCTCGTGCCAGATAGCGCCAATGCCATCCAGCAGATCGTCAGACACCCATCGATTCGACAGCGTCCAGTCTGGGAATTTGATGAAGCGAATTCCAATCGGATACTGATCGCGCAATTCGGAGTCAAGGGTCTGGGCTCCTATTCCTGCGAACACATGCATTTGGCCTTACAGGCGGCGGGATGTCTTCTACAATACGCAAAAGAAACTCAACGTTCAGAACTGCCTCATCTGCAGGGCATAAAGGTCGAGCAACCGAGCGACTGCGTCATTCTCGACGCTGCCAGTCGGCGCAACCTAGAAATTGACACCAATTTATCAGGTGGCAAAAACAACACATTGCTGTCTGTTTTGGACACTTGCGCCACAGCGATGGGTAGCAGACTGNTGGGTCGCTGGTTTAACCGTCCACTCAGAAATCATGACGAGCTTAAAAAGCGCCAAAACATGGTTGAAGCTCTNTGCCAGGATTACCGCTTTGAGGCCTGCATCGCGACTCTGCGCGGTATCGGAGACATGGAACGCATCCTCGCGCGTCTTGGTCTTCGAACTGCACGGCCNCGCGACCTNGCCAGACTTAGAGACAGTTTATCGCTTTTNCCCGACCTGCAGGCGTTAATCAGAGATAGTGACAGCGCCGAACTCCAGGAATTGGCCGCACTGATTGCTGAGTTTCCCGCCCAGCTGAGTTTGTTGACCCGTGCATTGGAGCACAACCCGCCGGTCGTTATTCGTGACGGGGGAGTCATCGCATCCGGCTATGACGGAGAACTGGACGAATTGCGCAACCTGAGTAGGAACGCTGGGCAATACCTGGTCGATGTCGAGCTGAAAGAAAAGGAGCGTACCGGGATAAGCACGCTCAAGGTGGGATTTAACCGCGTTCACGGATATTATATCGAGGTAAGTAAAGGACAGTCTCGCGTCCAGTTCCCGCCAGATTACATCAGACGACAAACACTTAAAAACGCTGAGCGGTTTATTACGCCAGAATTGAAGGAATTCGAAGATAAGGTTCTCAGCGCCAACAGCAAGGCGCTGGCTCGCGAGAAAACCTTATACAATGAATTGTTGGAGAACTTGGCTGAAGAGCTTTCAGCAATGATCAGGAGCGCAGAGGCAATAGCCAGTTTGGATGTGCTTCAAAGTTTCGCAGAGCGGGCCTGCACACTGAGCTATTGTCGACCAGACCTCAGATCTGAAAGCGGTATCACTATCACTGGAGGACGCCATCCAGTGGTCGAGACCGTGTCTGAGGATAGTTTCGTTGCCAATGACATAGAACTCGATCAGAAGCAGAANATGCTCATCATAACCGGCCCGAACATGGGTGGAAAATCGACGTACATGCGACAAACCGCACTGATCGTGCTGCTCGCTCTCTGTGGTAGCTGTGTCCCTGCTCAGGCAGCATCACTCGGGCCCGTGGATCGAATCTTCACCCGTATCGGCTCCTCCGACGATCTCGCTGGAGGCAGGTCAACATTCATGGTTGAGATGACCGAGACGGCAAATATTCTCCATAACGCTTCGGCCAACAGCCTAGTACTGATGGACGAAATAGGCCGTGGCACAAGCACTTTTGACGGACTGGCGCTCGCCTGGNCAGCCGCGATNTACATGGCTGAGAAACTTCAAGCCTTCACATTATTCGCGACCCACTATTTTGAGCTCACCGCACTGGCTGATCNTTTCCCCAACATCAGTAATGTGCATCTTGACGCTGCGGAGCANGACAGAGGCATTGTATTTTTGCACAGCGTTAAAGCTGGTCCGGCTAGTCAAAGCTATGGTCTNCAGGTTGCCCAGCTGGCCGGAATCCCANTGTCAGTCATTGAGTCCGCTNGTCAGAAACTCAACGAGTTAGAAATTGCTGAAACCACTCNAGGCAGCGCCATCAGCGCGTCAACTGACGTTGGGGAAGTACCCCTGCAAACCAACCTGTTCGACGGCCAACCACATCCGGCTCTGGAATCTCTGGAGAAAATTGACCCCGACGAAATTTCTGCGAGGGAAGCCCTCGCCATCATTTATGATCTAAAAAAGCTCCTTTCCAAGTAAGTAACTGCTTGGGAAAACGCTATTGAATGCTGCTAAGATTGCCTCGGCTATGAGGCATCGGCAGCCCTAAGCTATTCATTGCAAAACGCAAGACTAATCAACACCTATACTTATGGACAAGGATAAGATTTACGGGCAAGTCGCGTTATGACATTCGTCGTTGGAGATAACTGTGTTCTTTGCAAGCATACGGACTGCGTTGAGGTTTGTCCTGTCGACGCATTTTATGAAGGTCCGAACTTTCTGGTTATACATCCGGATGAGTGTATAGACTGCGCGCTTTGCGAACCAGAATGCCCGGTAGACGCTATTTACGCGGAAGACGAACTCCCCGAAGACCAACAAGAGTATCTGAAATTGAATGCGGAACTGGCAGAAGTCTGGCCGAACCTCACTGAAAAGAAGGATGCCTTACCTGACAACGAACAGTGGGCAGATAAGCCGAATAAACTGCAGTACCTCGAGCGCTAAGCAACCCCGGAAGAGACAGCCAACTGGCGGCTTGTTGGCTGATCTATAGCTCCGCTCGAGGCACTAAGAAGCCGATTTCAAATAGCCTTCTTGCCAAATTAGCGAACACGCCGAGCCGGGAGGACTCCTGAGGGATCTACAGGTTTTCCGTCCTGTCGGATTTCAAAGTGCAGCATGGGCAGGCCCTCAGCATTCACGCCAAGTTCAGCAATTTTCTGACCTGCAGTAACATGACGCCCTTCAGGAACCAGCATCACACTATTGTGAGCATAAGCGCTCAGGTAGCGATCAGAGTGCCTGATGATAATAAGGTTTCCCGTTCCCCGTACGCCTCTCCCAGAATAAACCACGTCACCATCCGCCGCGGCGAGCACCGCGTCGCCGACTGTGCCAGCGATCTCGACGCCCTTGGTCAGTTGTGGCTGAAATGGCGCTACCACATCCCCCTGATGGGGCCATGACCAGCGCGGTTGACTCGCTAGAAGCTCAGAGTCGGATTGCCTCAGTGAACTCGAGGACTCACTTTCATCACTGACCGCATCAGTTGCAGGGTTAGTCCCCGTACTAGGGCCTTCCGCCACCGCTTCAGCGATTGCAGAAGCGGCTTTCAGCCGTAACTGCTGACCGACGAAGATCGTGTACGGGGGGTTAAGGCCGTTTGCTAGAGCAAGACTTCTGAAATCCAGATCATATTGGAAGGCTATTGAAAACAGTGTATCACCGGCGCTCACCAAATGTGACGCCGACACTGGCAAACGATTGAAAGAAGATTCGGCTGCCATCTCAGCCCTTGCCGGCGGCTCACGCTCTTCCCTGCTGGGAGCAAGGGGCGCTCGCGCCAATCCGCTCGCTCGTTGCGGTGCCGGTCTCGAGACCATAGCTTCTGGTAAAGATTCCCTGACGCTGGTAACTAAGTCTAGGGGAGTCTCGAGCGACAGGACCTTGCGCGGGCGCGATGTCCCAAAAGGCTGCCCGTCGTCACTAATATTGCTACTCAAAATCATTGGAGTATTGCGCTCAAGCCGTTGGCCTTGCTCTGAGACTGGTGCCTGATGCGAACTACAACCAAAAAAAGTGAGGGACGTAAGCAGCACCGCAAGATTCCGCGCCGCCGGGCTTTGCAAACAGCATACTTGCTTCGCTCGGAATTTGTTCATGACCTTACGACTTGATCAGTGTTGCGCGACTCGGTTTTTTTTGATGCTACCCGGTCGGATATCAGAACGACTGCTGCGCCAAGCATGATGCAAAGCGCAACGAGGACCAGCTTAGGGCTCTCTCCGGTCCGATCTGCATAGGTTAGCGGCCAAACATTGACCGATTGTAGCGCCTGAGCAGAATTCTCGGCACCCGAATCAATCAAGCTCGCCAGCCGCCAGGGCCAAAGCGCCGGAAGGGAGCCAAGCAAAATGCCGCAAATGATACTGAAGCAAAGTGTTCGATAGTGAAAAAGTAATTGCGAAAGCAAGCGACTGAACAGCAGCAATCCCGCCACGCATCCGGTCAGGAATACGCCAATCTGCAACCAATACAGACTAGTTACTGCAATTAGCATAGTTTCATAGGCACCGAGCAGGATCAGAATAAAGGCACCCGACAGGCCAGGCAGAATCATTGCGCTGACTGCAATAAACCCACAGAAAAACAGATAGCCAAGGCCCTGCTCTGAAG
The DNA here is from genome assembly GCA_002719575.1 of Gammaproteobacteria bacterium. Taxonomy (GTDB): domain Bacteria; phylum Pseudomonadota; class Gammaproteobacteria; order Pseudomonadales; family Pseudohongiellaceae; genus UBA9145. The sequence goes on from PBHS01000019.1 coordinate 52,971, forward strand.
CGGCTGCAGGCTCAAGGGACCCAATCAGCGCAGTCGTCAGAATACTGAATAGCGCTGCTGCGCCGTATCGAAAACGAAGGACGGGTATCTCGCTTGACAATAAAGCCGCTGAGGCAACAACCAGCCCGAAGAAAAAAGCCATTAGTGCCTCAAAATAGTTACTTAACAAATAAAGCACCGAATTTGCCGACAGAAGCAAACCTGAAACCATACCGATAGCGAGAATCAGCAAGAAACTACCATTAACATGTCGCCATGCATCCTGCAGTTTGAATTGACAAATTAAGCGCATAAAAGTGATATCAAATTTACGAATGCTTGAGATAAGCTCTTCGTAGATACGCGTAATCACCGCAATCGTACCTCCAGAAACACCGGGCACTGAGTCTCCCAAGCCCATAGCCAAGCCTTTCCCATATAGAGAAGCAATGCCGTGCCAGCGGCTATGAGAGTTGGCAGTTAATATAGACTTGACCACGATAACAGGCGACTCGAAAGCAACTAGGACTGTACCTGCCCCATAAGCAAGGGGACGAAGCGGACTTCGTCTAAAACTTGCTCTGTGTACTGTGAGCCCTCTCGACAAATTAACTTCAGTTCCTGATAGTCTTTCCCACCAACAGGAATAATCAAGCGGCCACCATCGGCAAGTTGTGAAAGCAATTCTATGGGAACCTGTCGAGGTGCGGCCGTAGTAATAATCGCGTCAAAAGGCCCGCGGTCAGCCCAACCCAGACTCCCATCATCATGTTTGAATTCTATATTACGCAGGCCAAGGACACGCAGGTTCGTTTTAGCACGCTCTGACAGATCTTTGATACGCTCTATTGTAAACACCCGTCTTGCAAGCCGAGCAATCACTGCGGTCTGGTATCCGCAACCAGTACCAATCTCTAGCACCTTATCGATGGCGCCAGTCTTGACAACCGCTTCGCTCATGCGGGCAACCACGTAAGGCTGCGAAATCGTCTGGTTGTGCCCAATGGGCAGCGCGACATCCTCATAGGCACGATGTGCGAGCGCCTCGTCCAAAAAAATATGGCGAGGCGTAGAGCGCATGATGTCAAGGACCTCCATACTTTGAATACCCTGGTCCATCAGACGACCCAACAGTCTCTCTCGTGTCCGCTGGGAAGTCATCCCGATCCCACTAAGATTCTGCATACGACTCTATATCCTATCCATTCAAATCATGTGTGTTATTAGGATCGGAAAAATCCTCAACCCAACACAACTCACGAAGCAAACTGGTCGCGTAGGCTCCTGTTGGTAAGCTGAATGAGAGCTCCAGAGTTTTTGAATCCAACCAATGCCAATCAAGCTGTTCTATTTTGAAGCGCAGAGGCCGACGCCCCTCCTTTACATTCAACCGAGTCAATCTATCCACGATTTCCGAATATTCTTTGCACACTGCTTTCTCAATATCGGCAGCCTTTCCGCAAGTTACATACCTATTCTTCGTATCAGGCTTACCGGGAAGGACCCCTGTCAGATGAATGTCTAAATATTCGAGCCGATCAGAAAGTTTCCGACCCCAGGAGCTTGCTGCTACCGTGAAAAAAGCTTTGGTTTGGTTCAAATTCAGTACATCACCTTCGATATACTTCGACCAGTTATCGTTGCTCACGCGACGCGACAGCAGCTGATTGAAAACATATGCTCTTAGAGCTGAATAGAGCATTGACCTCGTCTTGCGTTTTTTATTGTTAATGCGAACTTGCCCCTCTGACTCCCGAAGCATGGCCATCGCGTCGGAAAGGTTCTTTAGCTCGCGACCAAAACGCTGACTGCCGAAATAGTTGGGCACACCCCGCTCTTCTAGGATGTGTAATCTGCATTCGATATCCCGCGCACAGCCGGAAAAGTCTCTGAGCACTAGCCGGAACTCGTTCGATTTGTGCGCTCCAATTCGCAGTTTTCGGTGATAGCGGCCCATGCGCATGATTTTAAGACCAGTTTCCCCGAAGCGCTCAGATGCACGTTCGCTAAGCCGCGCAACCCGAGCGCTAAACCATTGCCGGGTCTGAGCNTGACGGTCCTTCATGCCCGAGTAACCAACTTCCTGCTCATTGATGGCCAGAATGCGNGATATCNTCTGCACAGCCTCTCTGGTTGACTGACCAGACTTTTCAATCAAAAGCATGACGTGTTCGCCGGAACCGCTNGGCTCAAAACCAAGCGTCTCAGCNACGATAAAATCGTCATAACGCTGTTTGATTTTAGCGCTGTGCGGAGGCCTTCCTAGCGCATAGGCTTGGGACTTCAGGGGCAGAAACAATTCGCGCCCACTCATGTTAAGGAGCAGCGTTCAATAACGCGACACAGTGACAGGCGATGCCCTCCCCCCGACCAATAGATCCGAGACCTTCCGTGGTCGTCGCTTTGACATTTACATCCGAAGCTTTCAGACCCAGCTGATTTGCAAGCCGATCACGCATNGCATTGCGGTATGGCGCAAGTTTTGGTACCTGGGCTATCACTGTCACATCCACATTNACCGGAAGCCANCCNTTACGCGAAGCGCTCTCAAGAACCTNTTTNAGCAACANANTACTGTCTACATTGGCAAATTCCTCGTTTGTNTCCGGAAAATGTTGGCCAATGTCCCCCTCACCGATAGCGCCCAATATCGCGTCGCAGAGTGCATGCAGAACGACATCACCGTCTGAATGAGCGAGAAGGGATTTGGGTTCCCGAATCTTAACGCCACCGAGTATCAATGGTTTGTTACTATCAAAAAGTTCACTAAACCTGTGAACATCGAAACCATGACCTATTCTAAACATGCCAGCGCTCATGGCTTTTCCAGCCCTAGTGAAATTTGGCGCTTTATAATTAGCTCGGCCAAAAAAAGGTCAGACGTATGAGTAATCTTTATGTTATCCGTGCTACCCCTTACCACCAGAGGTGAGAGGCCTAGAGACTCAACCGCGGCAGACTCGTCAGTCATGATCGTGTTCTGTTTGGCCGCAAGTTTCAAAGCACGGCGAAGAATATTGAAGCGGAAGACCTGTGGTGTAAGTGCTTTGTGGAGCAAAGAGCGACTTACGGTGCCGACGACTTCACCTTTATCATTTACTTTCTTCAACGTGTCGGAAACCGGTGCTGCAAGCAAACCGCCAACGTCATGATTGCAGACCGCTTCAAGTAATCCGTCAACCTCTGCGGCTCTCAAACAAGGTCGGGCGGCATCGTGCACCAAAATCCAATCGTCTGATGCTGACTTGGACTCCAAAATATTCAGGGCATTAAGCACAGAATGGCAACGCTCATTGCCCCCGCGCGCAATCAGCACTGGTAGTGTGTCCGGTAGATCAGCAGACATTGGGGTCCCATCGTCCGGGTGCAGAACCAAAACCAGGCCCGCGAGGGCCCTGACGCGCGCCAGGCGTTCAAGGGAATACTGCAGTACGGTTTTTCCATTAATTGGCAGATGCTGTTTCGGGACGCTGGCTCCCATTCGCTTGCCTTGCCCGGCGGCTGGCACGATAGCCCATATCGCCATTCGCTACTCTTTACGCATCATTTATTTTTCCAAACATATCGCCTTGTTCACGCCTTAATCTCGCTACTCAATGATAAGAACGAACGTTTCGTCACTCCCTATCATGCCCAATTCAGAGCGCGCCCGTTCCTCCACTGCCTCAACACCGGTTTTAAGGTCAAGCACTTCAATCTCTAGCAAGCGATTTCGCGCCTGCAAATCAGCGTTGACCCGGTGTTGTTCGTCTAATTTCTTCTCGAGTAGATTAAGCGCACGTACGCTGCCATCGCCCATCCATAGGGGATACTGCAGGGCAAGTACCGATATCCCCAACGTGCCGAGTAAAACTTTCATTTTTGTCCGGTAGTCATCTTAAATCTGGCGAATTCACCAATTCCATTATATCGAGCCGAGGCCCCCAACATCTCTTCAATTCTCAGAAGCCTGTTGTACTTGGCTACCCGATCCGATCGGCACAGTGAACCGGTCTTTATCTGTCCAGCCGCAGTGGCCACGGCGAGGTCTGCAATTGTTGTATCAGCAGTCTCTCCGGATCGATGTGAGATCACAGCAGCATAGCCAGAAGTTTTAGCTAAATTAATCGCCGCTAGCGTCTCGCTCAAGGAGCCTATCTGATTGAATTTAATCAAAATTGAATTAGCAACCCCTTCATCGATACCGTATTTGAGGACCTCTGTGTTAGTCACAAACAAGTCATCCCCTACTAGTTGAACCTTATCGCCTATTTGGGAAGATAATTGAGCCCACCCTCGCCAATCTGACTCATCCAGACCGTCCTCAATAGATAATATCGGATACGAATTTGTCAGTCGTTCTAGGTAATCTACAAACTCATCCGAACTGTAGCTCTTCCCCTCCCCCTTGAGCATATACTTGCCTTCAAAATAAAACTCTGAGGCCGCACAATCGAGCGCCAAATGAATATCCTCGCCAACACGAAAGCCAGCTTTATTTATCGCCAGCAAAATAGCGTCCAGCGCCGCAGCATTGGAAGGCAGATTAGGTGCGAAGCCCCCTTCATCACCAACCGCAGTACTGAGCCCCTGTTCATTCAGAACTGACTTTAAAGCATGAAATATCTCGGCACCGTATCGCAGTGCTTCCCGAAAACTCGGCGCCCCAGTGGGCTGGATCATGAACTCCTGAATATCCACATTGTTGTCGGCATGCTCGCCACCATTAACGATATTCATCATGGGAACGGGCAATGAAAATTTCTTATTGCCATTTAATTGGCCAAGATAGGCGAAGAGTGGCATCCCTGCTTCCGAAGAAGCTGCTTTTGCTGCAGCAAGGGACACTGCGAGAATCGCATTCGCACCAAGTACGGATTTGTTTGCTGTCCCGTCTAAGTCGATCATCACCTGATCCAGACCGGCCTGATCGCTGGCTTCATACCCCCGAAGCGCATCCTGAATAAGCGAATTCACGTTCATCACGGCCGCCTGCACGCCCTTGCCCAAATAACGCTGCGGATCCTTATCTCTCAACTCCAGCGCTTCTCTGGATCCGGTCGAAGCACCCGATGGTGCGCAGGCACTACCTTGCGCACCACCGGCAAGAACCACGTCCACTTCGATGGTGGGATTACCGCGAGAATCCAGTATCTCTCTGGCATGGATGGAAGAAATTTCTGACATTTCAATACCTTAAAGATTTTTGCAGAAATTTTCTGCTATTTGGTTACAAGCTCAGGTTGAGCCTTGATCAACGAGTCGAGTGCTTTCATCTGGCTTAGAAAAGGTTCTAACGAATCAAGGCGCAGAGCGCACGGGCCATCACACNTCGCTTGATCCGGATTTGGGTGCGCCTCGAGAAACAACCCTGCAAGGCCCTGAGAAAGTCCNGCTTTAGCTAGATAAGTAACCTGCTCCCGACGCCCACCGGCCCCGTGNGCAAGCGCACCAGGCTGCTGCAAAGCATGGGTCACATCGAATAAAACCGGAAAACCAAAGCGCTTTAAAGTTTGGAAACCAAGCATATCGACGATCAAGTTGTTATATCCAAAAATACTCCCTCTTTCGCACAGCATTAGCCGTGAATTTCCGGAGTTCTCAAACTTCTCAAGAATATGGACCATTTCTGCAGGCGCAAGAAATTGTGCTTTTTTGATATTTATCGCAGCTTGAGTCTTTGCCATCGCATTAACAAGATCAGTTTGTCGAGATAGAAATGCCGGCAGTTGGATAACATCAGCGACCTCCGCGGCCAATGCAGCCTGATGCGGCTCGTGAACGTCAGTGATGATCGGTAANCCGAGACTTGATTTTATTTCNTCNAGCCAANTAAGNCCGTCCTCTAAACCGGGNCCGCGATATGNATTAAGCGATGATCGGTTGGCTTTATCGAAAGATGCCTTNAAAATGAGGGGGATGTCGANCTTNNNCGAAACCTGTCGAAAATATGCCGCTGTTTCTAGGCTAAGANCNCTCGACTCAAGTACATTCAGTCCCCCGAACAGCACAAANGGCTGATCNTTTCCCACGGGGATGCCAGCAATAGATATTTNTCGAATATTCATNTGAAGCAATCAGTCATTGGNNCTGTGANGCTCAANCACTGGCAGNTTCTNCAAAGACGCTNGTCACTCCAGTGCCCGCCCCCTGTCTGGACTGATGCGAGTTNTATACGACGGCAGCCTCAATAAAACCCCTAAACAATGGGTGCCCCTCTCGAGGTGTTGAAGTGAATTCGGGGTGGAATTGGCACCCAACAAACCATGGGTGGTCAGGCACCTCGATAACCTCTACCAACATGCCATCTGCCGACTTACCCACGAGCTTTAATCCCGCTCCCAACAGCACTTGTTGATAATCGTTATTGAATTCGTAGCGATGGCGATGCCGCTCAAAAATTTCGGTCTGTCGATAGCATTGATAAGTCGTTGATTCCGACTCCAAAACGCATTTCTGCCCTCCTAAGCGCATTGTACCACCCAGATCCGAATTCTTATCTCTAACCTCAGTGGCACCTGCCGCCGTAGTCCATTCACTGATAAGGGCAATCACCGGATGTTCACAGTTTTGCTCGAATTCTGTGCTGTTGGCTTCGGTCAATCCAGCCACATGCCTTGCATACTCGACCACCGCTGCCTGTAGTCCTAAACAAATTCCAAGGAAGGGAATCTTTTTCTCCCGCGCATATTGCGTAGCAAGAATCTTGCCTTCAAATCCACGTTCGCCAAAGCCTCCGGGAATTAGAATCGCGTCGTGGCCGACCAGCAGCTCAACACCCTTTTCCATGACTTCTGCCGAATCGATATAGCTGATTTCTACGCGTGTACGAATCTGGATGCCCGCATGTAGAATCGCTTCATTCAACGACTTATAGGCGTCCAGCAACTCCATGTACTTTCCAACCATCGCAAGTTTGACACTCTTCTCTGGGTTGAGTTGAGCATCAACTACCCTGTCCCACTCTGAGAAATCGGCTTTTGGGCAATCCAGATGCAACTTCTTAACGACTATTTCATCGAGCCCGGCCGTTCCAAGAATTGAGGGTACACGATAGATAGAATCTGTGTCCGGCAGACTTATAACAGACGGAGAGTCAACATTGGTGAACAGCGCAATCTTGTGTCTGGAAGATTCATCTATCCCAAGCTCTGAACGGCAGACAAGAATATCTGGTTGAATACCGATTGACCGCAACTCTTTAACGGAGTGCTGGGTTGGCTTGGTTTTAGTTTCCCCCGCAGTACTGAGAAAGGGCACCAGTGTGAGATGCAGAAACAGAGCGTTTTCAGAACCCATCTCCACACGTAACTGACGAACCGCTTCAAGGAAGGGTTGAGACTCGATATCTCCAACTGTGCCGCCGATTTCCACGAGAGCCACATCGACCTCACCGGCGCCGTCAACGACCCTGCGCTTGATTTCATCTGTGATATGGGGAATGACTTGAATCGTGGCGCCCAAGTAATCTCCACGACGCTCTCGTTTGAGCACCGCTTCATAAATCCGGCCCGTCGTGAAGTTGTTTTTCTGCGACATGGTGGTCCGACTGAAGCGCTCGTAGTGCCCGAGATCAAGATCCGTCTCTGCTCCATCTTCAGTGACAAAAACCTCGCCGTGCTGGAACGGACTCATTGTTCCCGGATCAACATTTATATAAGGGTCTAACTTCAGAAGGGTAATGTGTAGGCCTCGAGCCTCGAGAATAGCCGCGAGAGACGCGGAAGTGATGCCTTTGCCGAGAGAAGAAACAACACCGCCGGTAATGAAGATATATCGTGTCATGAAGGCCCCATCCTAATGAGGTGAGCCGCCAGCACGAACTCACGCAGATGGAGTTAAAACATACCAGAATGCCCCAACAAGCTCAATCTGGTTTAAATAAACCTAAGCTGAAAAACGCTTATTCTAACTTCGGTTCCAGCGGCTTCTCCGGAGTGATGAGCTGCTGAGGCGATTCCCATCGAATAACATTCCCCAAATCACCCGGACCAGCCTGATAACGCTCTGCTACCCCAATGCCGGGCACACATATAAGCTCTGACTCAGCATAAATCAGAGGCACCCGCTGACGCTGCCACGGGGGCATCCCCACCTCTCGCAGCAAATCTTTGAGTGATTTATTCGGCCGCCCTCGCATTTTCAAGCTTTCACTTCCGTTGCGATAGCGCACCTCGAGTTTTTGGAATCTTTTGTTTATTCCGTCACCACTAATCTGAGTTGTCGAGAGCGTTCCATTCTTTGGCCGCAGTCTTACGAACCGATCACTGGCGAGAAAGTCGCACGGCTGAGGCGCATCAGCAGACAACTTGCGAACTGCAAACAATTCGCCATCATGGCAACACATCAGACAATCAAGAATATCAAAGCCCGAGCCCATAGATGGTAAAAACTCATCAACCAACTGGTGCGTGATTTGCCAGCCTAATGTCTGAAGCCCCAGCAGTTTGGACCAGCGACGGATCACATTTCGCTGTCTAGCGGGATTCAGCTTCTCTAGCTGTGCCAAAAGTAAGCCACCTCGTGGCGACATTATGGGCAGTAGATCTTGATCGGCCAGAGCCTTTTGAAACTCATTGCCTTCTGCCATTAAATCCAGACTCTTCCTCCAGCTCGAGCGGTAGTCCGGCCACCGCCGCTCAAAAATTGGTAAGACATGCAATCTCAAGAAATTTCTGTCATGACAGTCTTCCCGATTTGAATTATCTTCCATCCATTCCAACCGATGTTCGACTGCGTAGGAATGTAAGTCAGCACGCGCGAAATCGAGGAACGGACGCCACAGAGTAGCTTCACCCAAGGCACGCATCTTCGGAATACCGGAAAGTCCCTGCGCTCCTGCTCCCCGAAGGAGACGAAAGAGAGAAGTCTCTATGCGATCATCTAGGTGGTGGGCGAGCAACAGCAAATCTCCACTTCGAACAAGGCCGCGAAAGGCATTGTATCTCGCCACCCTTGCTGCTGCTTCCAACGAGCCATCGATAGCAACAGAGACCTCACGGGTTGCCAGCGGTACACACCATTGCTGGCAAGTCTCAGTGCAGAAAGACTGCCAATCCATGGCCGCGGTCGAGAGTTGATGATTGATATGAACGGCGTTAATGTCAGCGCGGAGTAAGCTAGCGTCTCGCAGAGACACCATACAATGCAAAAGAACGATCGAGTCNAGCCCACCGCTGAGCGCGACAACGTACCGATCGGGAACGCTTTCTCGGTCTAATTCCGTTAGGAGTTTTAGCTTCAAATCACGCATTTTGCCGCCCGTTTTGAGCAACCAGCTTTGGATCGACTTAGCAACTGATCCCGTAGCCCATCAGACGGTCGTACCGACGTCCGACCAATTCATCTATATCCATCGCCTGCAACATATCCAATTGCTGCAGCAGGGCCTGTTTAATATTGGCGCTGGTTGCGGCTACGTCACGGTGGGAGCCGCCGAGAGGCTCAGGTATTGTCTGATCAACGATACCAAGCTCCACAAGGCGCTCAGAAGTTACCCCCATAGCTTCAGCCGCCGCCGCCGCGTAGTCGGATGATTTCCATAAGATGGTTGCGCATCCTTCTGGNGTGATAACCGTGTAGGTGGAGTACTTCAACATGTTTAATTGATCCGCAATGCCAATCGCAATAGCTCCGCCGGAATTTGCCTCCCCGGTGACTGTCGCGATCAAGGGTGTCCTGACCCGAGACATCATCGCCATATTTTCGGCGATCGCCTCGTTAATTCCGCGCTCTTCCGAATCCATTCCCGGATAAGCTCCCGGAGTATCAATGAAGCTTAGCACCGGAAGTTGATATTGTTCTGCAAGTTTAATCAGCCGCCTGGCCTTACGGTAACCTTCAGGCCTTGGCATCCCAAAATTGTGGCGTACTTTTTCCTTTGTGCCTCTGCCTTTTTGATGCCCGATGACCATCACCGGCCGATCATCAAGCCTGGCGAGCCCTCCAATAATTGCCAGATCATCGGCAAAAAGTCTGTCTCCGTGAAACTCATCAAAATCTGTAAAGATGTGTTCAATGAAGTCTAAAGTGTAGGGTCGCAGCGGATGTCTCGCCACCTGAGATATTTGCCATGAACTGAGATTCGCATAGATCTTTTCGGTCAGCCTTGTGCTCTTCTCTTCCAAATTCTGGATCTCTTCGCTGATATTGAGATCGTTGTCCGTTCCGACGAGGCGCAGCTCCCTTATCTTTGCTTCCAATTCCGCAATGGGTTGCTCAAAATCTAAGTAATTGGGGTCCATAGGCGATCCGCTAGACTTGCATCAAAAAGCAGCGTGAAGCGAGTGGAAATGAAAGCAGCTGGCACATCCGTCTGACTTAACCTAAGCTGATGTTACCACGGTAGGCCAATTCGATCCTGTCGTTTCCAAACTCCCTCCGTAAATGCTGCAGTAGTTCGTCGGTCGGCGAGACGAACCAATCAGAGCCAAGTACTATACACCCTCTAGAATTTGCGCGCTGATAGTCGATAATGACTCGACAACCAGAAGCGGCCTTGCCAATCCCGGATGATGATTCTGAAGCTTTCGACTCAACTGTGCCACGAGAATACCCCGAATCTGCGCGAACGGCCTGACAGTGAGGCCTGAGAATCGAAGCGAGTTGATCGCAGAACGCAGGCACCAATTCGTCGGCCCGCAACCGAACCGAAAGACGTTTCGCGAACCGTTTACGCGCTTCGAACAAGCTCATCAGTTGCTTGGCGCGACCACGCATTCCATCATTATGATCATCTAAGCTGACAGTGCACTCGGCGAGAATAATTGAATCAGGCTGAAGCTGATCCCGATATTTCTCATAATCCCGGGCAGATAAGGATAATTCAAAGCGGGCACTGCGATCATCAAGAGTGAGGAACGCGATGGTGTCGCCGGCTTTTGTTTTCATTGTCCTTAAACCATACAGCAAGCCAGCAATCAGTTGGACTCCACGCTTTGGGCGCAGCCCTGACAACCGGTTATGGGTAATTTTTGAAAGCTCCGGGAGAAATTCTTCAATAGGATGTCCTGATAAATAGAGTCCGAGCGTCGCTTTTTCTGCTTGCAATCGCTCCTGCTCAGTCCAAGCGTAGACTCTTGTACCCAAGCCCATAGCTCCATTGGCTGGCGACTCAGGCGCTATTTCACCGAACAAATCATCTACTCCACTGGCAGAATTCCGATTACTCTGCTCCGCAGCCTGCAAAGAACCGGGCAGTAGAGCCATGAGCGCTGCCCTAACGACATCAGGACCGCCTTCCATCATATTATCTAATGCTCCTGATTTGATAAGCGCTTCCAAAGAGCGCCTATTGACCAGTTGAGAATCGAGTCTTTGACATAAGTCCAACAGACTTTCGAAAGGTTTTTTTTGCCGTTCGGATATCATCGCCTCGATAGGCCCTTCTCCAAGCCCCTTGATTGCGCCAAGACCATAAACAATGCCGCCCTCCTCATTCACTGTGAAGTTAAACTGGCCGATGTTGGCGTCTGGTGGCAAGACCTTGAGACCCATCGCTTGGCATTCGTCCACATATGTGACGATCTTGTCGGTGTTCTGCATCTCGGCGGAGAGAACAGCTGCCATGAAAAACTCTGGATAATGAGCTTTAAGCCAAGCCGTCTGGTAGGAGACTAACGCGTACGCCGCCGAGTGTGATTTATTGAAGCCGTAGCCGGCAAACTTTTCCATGAGATCAAAAATAGACCCAGCCAGGTTCTTATCGATCTGCCGCTCAACCGCGCCGGTCAAAAACAGATCGCGCTGCTTTGCCATAACAGCCGGATCTTTTTTACCCATGGCTTTGCGCAGAATATCTGCCCCGCCCAGGGTGTAGTTTGCGAGCACTTGAGCAATCTGCATCACTTGCTCTTGATAAAGGATGACTCCGTAGGTGTTGGACAAAACTTGCTCGAGTTCAGGGTGTGGATACATAACCTCCGTACGCCCGTGCTTTCTTTCGATGAAATCTTCAACCATTCCTGATTGAAGGGGACCCGGACGGAAAAGTGCGACCAGCGCAATGATATCCTCAAAAGTGCTAGGCCTGAGTTTTTTGATCAGCTCTTTCATCCCACGGGATTCAAGCTGAAAAAGAGCTGTCGTTTCTCCCTTCTGCAAAAGAGAGTAGACCGCTCCGTCATCCAGAGGCAAAGCATCAATCACGATGGGTTCGCGGCAATTTTTTCGGCCGTTAATCATTTTGACCGCCCAATCAATAACCGTGAGCGTACGAAGGCCAAGAAAATCAAACTTTACCAAACCTGCTGTTTCGACATCATCTTTGTCAAACTGCGACACCAGCCCCCCACCAGCTTCTTCACAGTATAACGGAGTGAAATCAGTCAATTTGGTCGGCGCTATTACCACTCCACCTGCATGCGTACCGACGTTGCGCGTGACGCCTTCAAGTTTAAAGGCCATGTCCATAATTTCCTGGGCATCTTCATTGCTGTCGACGAATCGCGACAGTTCTGGCTCTTCCTCCAAGGCTTTCGCCAGTGTCACATCTGGTCCAAACGGAATAAGCTTAGAGAGCTTATCGCCCAGAGAATAGGGTTTACCCTGAACACGAGCGACATCCCTCACAACTGCTTTCGCCGCCATCGTACCAAAGGTGATTATTTGCGCAACGGCATCGTTTCCGTAAAGATCTGCTACATGCTGAATCACCAGATCGCGCCCTTTCATACAGAAATCCACATCAAAATCAGGCATGGAAACTCTCTCTGGGTTCAGAAAACGCTCAAACAAAAGATCATATTTGAGGGGGTCGAGATCGGTAATTCCAAGAGCATACGCCACAATAGAACCAGCGCCCGAACCTCTGCCCGGCCCAACCGGAATATCATTTTCTTTTGCCCAGGAGATAAACTCCATGACTATCAAGAAATAACCCGGAAACCCCATTTGATTGATAATCTCCAGTTCCAAATCAAGTCGCTCGAAGTAGAAATGACGTTGCTGCTCACTACTTTCCGAATCGCCACAAAGCTGCTTTAGTCGCGCTTTAAGACCCTGCCTGCTTAAATCCTCAAGGTAGGTTTCCAGCGATCTTCCGTCAGGTACCGGGTATTTGGGCAAGCAAGGGGTACCAAGGTTTAGTGACAAGCTGCAACGCTTAGCGATCTCCGTAGCATTCAGATAAGCTTCCGGAATGTCCGCAAACAGGTCAGCCATCTCTTGACTGCTCTTGAGATACTGCTGGTTTGTGTAGTTTCTGGGCCTTCTCGGATCGTCGAGTGTCCGCCGGCCGCTGATACAGACCCTAACCTCATGAGCTTCAAAATCACCGGAATCAATAAATCTCACGTCATTAGTAGCTACCACCGGTACATCTTGACTAACAGCGAGCGCTAACACGCGCTCGATATAAGCCTCTTCCTCCGGCTTTCCAACCCGTTGCAACTCAATATAGAACCTGTCGGGAAATAGCTTGAGCCAGTTAGACAAACAGAAACCTGCACGCTTGCTGTCATCTGCGAGAAGAGCTTGACCAACGTCCCCTCGCTGTGCGCCAGACAACGCGATGAGGCCCTCTGTGCGCCCTTCAAGATCCTTGCTTGAAAGCTTGGGCTCTCCAGTTCTATCGCCAGCCGTATACATCTGCGAGACCAGCTGAGTGAGGTTTAAATAACCCTGTTCACTCTGAACCAGCAACACCAAAGGCGTTAACACGCCGCCATCATCCTCTACCAAGACATCACATCCGCCTAGCGGCTTGATACCCGCAGACTGGGAAGATGTATAGAATTTAACTAATCCGAATAAATTGGCTAGATCGGTAACCGCCACCGCGGGCATCTCTAGGCCCGCCAAACACTCAACCAGTGGGCCGATTGTCACTAAACCATCACTGATCGAATATTCGGTATGAAGCCGAAGATGTATAAATGATTCTGCAACCAAAACAGCGGTCTCGTACCCAAATTAAGTGTATGAAGATGGATAATCAATATACCCGCTTTCGCCGTGAATGTTTACCGAAGCAAGGCCGAAACAGGCGCAAAACTCCGGCGATGAATTGGGCTCGGTCCTAGCTTCGCGAGCGCGTCAAGATGTTGTTTTGTAGGGTAACCCTTATGCTTTGACAGACCATAACCTGGATAGACGTTATCCCACTCCTCCATTTCGCGATCTCGCGTGACTTTCGCCAGGATCGATGCCGCCGCGATCGCGGGAATCTTGGCGTCACCTCTCACAATACACTTCGATTGAAATTGCCAGGTTGGAATATGATTTCCATCCACATATACCATGTGCGGCGTCAGCGGCAAGGCTTCTACTGACCGGCGCATTGCTAGCAGGCTTGCTTGCAGTATATTCAACGTGTCTATTTCCTGNACGTTCGACCGACCGATTGCCACGGCGAGGGCATGTTCTCTGATCAAAATAACCAGCTCCTCCCGCTTCGAGCCAGTAAGCTTTTTTGAATCATTCAGCCCGTCTATCGGTATGTTTGGATCAAGAATAACCGCGGCCGCAACAACATCCCCTGCGAGCGGTCCTCGACCCACTTCATCGGTGCCGGCAATCCAGAGGTTTTTGTTGACCACAACACAATCTTCCGATTCTGGACAATCCATAAAAAACCTTAAGAAACAGGATTGCGGACGAGTTTCGAAATAGCAGCTGCAGCCGCGTCNGAAGCATCTTTGCGTAGTCCCTTGTGCAAACAGCCGAATTGACGAAGGGCATCTTCAAACGCATCCGGATTTGAAAAAAAATCCAGAATCTGCCTCTCCACCGCGCTTTCCGTTACCTCACGTTGAATGAATTCAGAAACCAGACGATCGCCAGCCAACAGATTGGGCAAGGCAATGTGAGGAACATCAACAACTCTTGACGCAATCAGATGAGTTATTGGTGCTAGCCGATAAAAAACTGCCATAGGCTTTCGAAGAAGCATTGCTTCCAGCGTTGCCGTACCACTGGCCATCACCGAAAAGTCAGCCGCAGCCATTGCTTCGTGCGAATTTTCAACGAGGCGAAACTGCTCACCCAGAAATATGCTTAGACGACCCATAGCCCGTTCTATGCAGAGCCGGCTTTCCTCGCCGCTAGAAGGGATGAGAAATCTTAATTTGGGCATCGAGCGCAGCGTGTTGACGGCACCGGAGAAGAAAATCGGTGCCAGCCGCTCAATCTCACTGGCTCTACTTCCGGGGAGTAGTGAAACCACCTGCTCGGAGTCAGAAATGCCGAGTGATTGCCGGGCAAGGGCAGTTTTATCTTCAAATCCTATTTGATCAGCAAGTGGATGCCCAATACAGGTGGCTGGAATTCCGAACTCATCATATATTGCAGTCTCAAAAGGAAACAGCGTAAGCATGAGATCAACGGCTCGTTTTATTTTGTGAATACGATTCTTCCTGTAGGCCCACACGCTAGGGCTGACATAATGGACAGTGGCAATACCATGAGACCTGAGTGTCTCCTCGACTCGAAGATTAAAATCAGGTGAATCAATGCCGATAAACACCGACGGTGGAGAGGCCTTGAAGTAAGATTCGAGCTTCCGCTTGATACGCAACAATTCCGGCAATCGGCCTAAAGGTTCAACGAAGCCCATCACTGACAGTCTTTCCATCGGAAACAGTGATCGACATCCTTGGGACTCCATATCGGGGCCACCAATACCAATAAACTCAGCATCGGGGTACCGGGCTCGCAAAGCATTGATCAAACTGGCACCCAATATATCGCCAGATCTCTCGCCTGCGACAATACCGAACTGGATTGGGTCAGACATTGTTTACGTGCAAACTGAAATCAACCGAAAATTTAACGATGAATTCCTTTTTTGGAAGACTCCAGAGATGCAACCAAAGCGGTCAACGGCGCGCAGTTTTCGCTGAGAACGCGAATCTGATCAATCGCTTCCTGAAGACTGTAATTTCTCTTGTACAAGATTTTGAAAGCCTCGCGGATTTCTGCGATGGATTCCTTGTCAAAACCACGGCGCTCCAGGCCTATGGTATTGACACTCCGCACGGTTGCCGGCCTACCGCTCACTATCATGTAGGCCGGAACATCATTGGAAATGTGAGTCATACCACCAACCATCGCATGAGCGCCAACAGTTAGAAATTGGTTCACACCTGCATAACCACCAAGAATCGCCCAATCATCAATCACGACATGCCCACAAAGACCCACATTATTGGCAAAAACGGTGTGACTTCCAACAGTACAATCATGTGCGACATGACCATATGCCATCATTAGATTGTCATCGCCAATTTTGGTGCAACCCCCTCCAGCGCCGGTCCCACGATGCAAAGTAACACCTTCTCTGAATACGTTATCTCTGCCGATCTCCAACCAAGTTTGCTCTCCCTCGAACTTCTTATCCGCCGGATCTTCTCCTACAGAGCAAAACTGATAGAAGCGATTGTTTGTGCCAACCCTTGTGTTGGCACGGATTACAACGTGCGATTCAATTAAGGTGCCTGAGCCTATGCGCACCCCCGGGCCGATANTACACCAAGGACCAATTGTCACTCCTTCGTCTATTTCCGCTTTCGGATCAATTTCGGAATGTTTGCTGATCATAAGTCACCATCCTCAACCTTTCGCTCAGCGCAAAGGATATTCATGGTACCCACTAATTCATCCCCTACCGAGGCTTTCGCCGCAAATCGATACACTCCCCTGCGGTTTGTAATTACATTGACTGTGAGCAAGAGCTGATCTCCGGGAACGACTGGGCGTCTGAGCCTCACATCGTCTGCTCCAACAAAGTAGTAGAGGTAGCCATCTTTCGGCTTCTTCTCCTGGCTTTTGAANCCCAANACNCCGGCAGCCTGAGCCAAAGCTTCAATGATCAGGACACCGGGCATTATCGGTTGATGCGGGAAATGTCCTTGAAAAAAAGGCTCATTCACCGTGACATTTTTATAGGCTACGATTGATTTGCCNAGCTCCATNGACACGATNCTGTCTACGAGCAAAAAAGGGTATCGCTGAGGCAAGTATTCCTTGATTTCCTGCACATCCATTAACATCGTCCTGACTTAAACTTATTTGCTTGGGAAAGAGCCAGTTGCGTAGTCCTTTCAAAAACACATTTTGACAGCTTATCTGCGCAAGAATTGTCCCCGCTNACGAGCTCAATCATCTGCTTCGATTAGCCTTTCCAGCTCCTTCAAGCGACGGACTATACCATCGAGTTGCTGAAATCTGACTATTGCTCTTTTCCAGTCAGCGGTCTTCATTTGACCCGTGCCGGAAGAATAGGTTCCTGGCTCAGTTATGGATTTATTAACGAGTGACATGGCACTGACCTGAACGCCGTCGGCAAGGCTTAGATGGCCTACCATCCCGCTCGCACCGCCTAAGACGCAATACTTGCCAATCCTCGCACTCCCTGCAATTGCGGTACAGCCACAAATTACCGTNTGTGCCCCAATGTGGCANTTGTGACCTATCTGTACTTGGTTATCGATCTTCACTCCGCGTTCCACTATCGTATCTTCGATCGTCCCACGATCAACGGTAGTACCGGCACCGATATCAACATCGTCACCAATCTCGACAGTACCAAGCTGCTGGATTTTAACTCTGCGCGCACCATCAAACGCAAAACCAAATCCATCTGCTCCGATNACCGCTTGGCTGTGAATAGTTACCCGAGATCCAATTCGAACCTCGTGGTACAGAATGACATGAGCATGAAGTCTGCAATTCTCACCCAATCGCACACCACGCTCAATCACAGTGCCTGGTCCGATTGAGCTGTTAGCCCCAATTTCNACATCNTCCTCGATGACAGCATTTGGACCNANGTAAACTCCNTCGCCAAGAGANACTGAAGCGGCCACGCTNGCCGAAGCATGAACACCCGCCTNANGTTCCGGGCGCTCNGCGAACAACTGCGACGCATGCGCAAATGCAACATAGGGCTGCTCTGCTATGAGNGCACTTGTCGGAACAGCGTCAGCATGGCGTGCNTCGACGATGACCGCAGAANCGCNGGTAGTCGCNAGCTGCCCGAGGTAGGAAGAATTACCNAGAAAACTTATTTCGCCAGCNCNCCCANTCGCAAGAGTNCCTANACCCTTNATTNGACAGTCAGGATCACCAATAAGCTGCAGGTTAAGCTGGTCTGCTATGTCTCCGAGCAAATAGCTCTTCATGTGTCACCTGACACTTGGCCCACGACTAAAGTCAATTTAATTACTGGAAGCAGCAGCCGANCGCTCATTNAGTTTAGCGGTTACGCGGGCNGTGATATCAAGCACAGGCGCAAAATAAGGAGCACTTTCAGCGTTTAAGATTAGATCGAAGCCACCTTCAGCTACAACATCCGTAACAGCCGCTGCCAATTCGTTCTGCATGCTAGCNAGAAACTCCTGNTTNTTTTCCTGAAGAGCTTGTTGCACCCTTTCCTGAATAAGTTGGAGCTGCACCTGTAAATCCTGAGCATTAGCGTTCATGCGCCGAATTTCGTCTTCAGTCATCACAGCTTCATTTTGCTGATAGTCTGACTGCAGAGTCTGAAGCTGCTCAGTCAGGTCCGTCGCGCGAGCCTCATCTAACTCNAATTCCTGTTCAAGTTCTGTCTGGACGATCTGCGCAGCATCCGAGTTAAACAATGCTTGNAGCGCGTTAAGAACACCTATTTTAGTNTCCTGCGCTACCACAACNTGCGCAAAGAGNACCGAGNCCAANCCAACTACCAGATTCTTTCGCGTATTCACTCTATCTATCTCCAAAATTCAAAGGCACCCCTTGATCAGTCGGGTGTGCTCATTTTTTACTGTTCGCTGACGTTACTGAATAGATCAAAAAACCCCGACGGTAAAATCAAATGTCTTAGTATCGTCCCCTTCTTTACCGAAAGGTGCGGCTAAATAAAAGGTCAACGGCCCGAATGGAGACAGGTAGGTAATTGACAAACCCGCAGCGTAGCGGATTTCACCTACGTCGAAACTCGAGCAGTTATTGAGCAAGCGCGTGCGCTCAGTGCAATTTGACGAGAAAACGTTTCCAGCGTCAATAAAAAAGGCAGACCTCACCTGATTTTGATTAGGCACAAACGGTAGCGGAAAAATCAGTTCCAGCGTCGCAGTAGTTAATATGTTACCACCGAAACTGTCAAAATCCCTATCAAGGAAGAAGTTTTGTACCGCCAGAGCTAACTCAGGGGCCCCATTGGCATCGAGAATCGGATTACCTGCAGCATCTAACAAAGTTTCTGTCTGATAGCCAAAGTCACGGTTAAAACTGGCGTTACCCGCAATATCTGTGACAATGTTTCCATTCTCATCGCGGAGCAGGGTAATTGGACCTTCCGTTAAGTATCTGGCGCCAGCGGTGCTGTTTGGCCCCAAGCTATTCTCTTCAAAACCACGAACTCGCCCGCCTCCTTGGATCAAACCGCCGGCAAAAAAGTTGTTAAAAAAAGGCATCTCACTATTTTCGCCGTAGCCGAACCCATATCCCAGATTAGTTTGCAGGCCGAGGACCCAATTACGGGCAAAACTCAACGGCCAGTAGATTTGATTAGTGTAGTTGATTCTGGCGTATTCAAGATCACTTCCGGGCAAAGTAACTTCAATGCCGATGTTATGAGATGCTCCATCTGTAGCCAATTGACCTCGATTCAAGGTATTGCGAAACCATCGTCCGGTGATAGAAAAATTGTCGAAGGTGTCGCCAAATCTGTCAACAAAACCGAGGTCGGTGGGCGCCCGCAACTGGTCTGGTCGTAAACCATTGACGCTTCCAAGTATCGCGTCTCGAACAGGCCCCTCAAAAGGGTTAGAGTTCGCGGGCTCGATGACGAACTGGTTGATACCCTCAATCAATTTGGGGCTGCTGATGATTTCCTGCACGGAACCTGTACCCGACCCCAATTCCGTGTGCGTGTATCCAACATCCATACCCAGCGCTGAGATCTCGCTCAACGGATAACTGAAACTCACGGACCCACCAAAGGAAGAGGTATTGAAGTTGGACACATTGAATGGGGAATCGATTTCTCTGGCGAAGATATTAAATCCCCTAGAGACACCGTCTGGCGTGAAAAAGGGATCGACATACTGAAAATTCAAGCTATTCTGGAATCGACTGCGGTTTACGCCAACACCAACCGTTCGACCGGTCCCAAGAAAATTTTGCGCCTGCAAATTTGAACTGATAAAGAAGTTTCCACCTCCGCCGGTGCCAACCTGAAAACTAACCGCACCGAAATTTTGCTCAACTACGTCGTAGTTAACGTCAACCTGGTCCTCAGTGCCGGGCACCTCCTCTGTCTCTACTTCCACTGTCTCAAAATATCCAAGCCGTTCAAGACGTACTTTGGATTGCTCAATTTGAATACTAGACGCTGGAGCGCTTTCTAACTGTCGCATTTCTCTCCGGAGTACGTCATCGGCAGTCGAAAGGTTCCCGGAGAAATTGATCCGGTTTACGTATGTCCGGTTTCCAGGCTCAATAAAAAAGGTCACCTCAACAGTTTCATCTTCTTCGTTAACTTCCGGAACGCCTGTTGCCTCGGCGAATGCATAACCAAGGTTACCGAGGAACTGCACCATGATTTCTTCGGTTCCGGTCACCAGAGATTGGCTAAAAGTCTGACCAGGCTGAACGAATATGGCCGCGCGCAACAAAGCTTCAGCATCAACCAAATCGCCGGCGAGGTCCACCTCACTGACGGTGTATTGATCACCCTCATTGATGTTTATTGTGATATAGACCTCTTTGCGGTCCGGCGTAATTGANATAGGCGTCGATTCAACAGAAAATTCGACGTACCCGTTATCCAGATAAAATGACTCTAGCCTCTCCAGATCACCTGAAAATTGCTCTCTTGAATACCGATCTTTCCTGCTGAGAATTAGATACCAGGGCTTAGTGCCCAACTCGAAGAGCCCGAGCAGCTCTTCTTCCTCAAAAGCCTCATTACCGACGATATTAATGTGTCGTATCCTCGACTCTTCCCCCTCGTTAATCTCGAGGCTGATGGCAACTCGATTACGGGGTAGATCTTCAACGATCACTTCGACTGATGCGCCATAGCGACCTCGAGACGAATAGACTTCCTGTATCCCCTGCTGAATAGCCTCCAGTGCAGCGCGGGTGAATATTTGACCCTCTGCGATGTCCGCTGAAGCCATATTTTCGATAATATCCTCGGTTTCGAGAACACTGTTGCCTTGGACTGTTATCTCCGCGACGGAAGGTCGCTCAAGAACAGTAATAACAAGAATATTGCCTTCCCGAGCGACCTCAATCTCATCAAAATACTCTGAGGTCACCAATGACCGGATNACTTCGGCAGCGGTTTGNCCGGTAACGACGTCACCGATACCAATTGGCAACAAATTGTATATGATGCCNGGGGAAATGCGCTGATANCCATCNACNATAATGTCGNCAACAATAAAATCCTGGGCTTGACCAACGGCAGAAGGACCGAGCGCCACCAGCATTGCGATCGCCAGTTTTCTCATGTTCAATTCTTGATTCCTAATAAGNCAGCGCGACTTTAGTGGCAAGTGTAATTTATCGTCACAACAAACGGGTTATATCGTTGTAGACAGCCAGCACCATCACTCCGGAAATAAGCAGCAAACCCAGTTGCAGTCCCCAGACCTGGATCCGTTCAGGAACCGGCCGTCTGATAATCGCTTCGATCGCATAGTACAAAAGGTGNCCCCCATCGAGAACTGGTATGGGCAACAGATTTAGCACACCCAGTGAAATNCTGAGCAANGCCAGGAANCNNAGGTATATATCCAAACCGTAACNCGCGGTCTCACCGGCAACCTGAGCAATTGTTATTGGACCGCTAATGTTCTTTACAGAGATCACCCCNAAAATCATCTTCTTGACAGAATCAAGAACAAATATCGATTTATNCCAGGTCTCTTCAATCGCCGGACGAATCGCCCCCAGAAACGTAAACTGAACATTACGCAAGCGATCTGATGGCACTACGTTTGCCAAGCTTGCTTGGCGCACTGAAGCGCCTATGCTCCCTATTTCGCTGCCATCGAGGAGCGCAGTTCGCTTTGGTCGGATTTTCAAACTCTGCGGCAGTTCGTTCCGTTTGACTACAACATCCAGAGGTAGTTCCGGATTTGCACGTACGACCTCGACCCAATGCCTCCAACCACGAATAGCCTCGCCATTGACCGAAAGGATTTCATCTCCAGAGATTAGTCCACCTGCCTCTGCTCGACCGCCGGAGATTACTTCGGCGATCAGTGCAGGTATTTCAAACTGGACGATGCCAAGATCGGCCACCGGATTGGGTTCNGTCTCGCCTCCTAACCAGTTNCGAACNGGGATCTGAACCTGACGCACTTGGCCTGTGTCTGANGAGGCNACCGTNAGATTGACTTCTCCAGTTTCNCCCAATCGCGCCANCATCTGAAGCGTGACCTGCTGCCAAATNANGGTCGATTCTCCATCCACGGCAAGNATTTCATCGCCTTNACGCAAACCAGCAGNCTCAGCCNNGGACTCACCGAGGACCCCGCTGACAANGGGCGCAATACCGCTCACGCCATAGCTGACATGGATCAACCAGAAGACGAATATCGCCAGAAGGAAGTTGGCTGCAGGCCCTGCTGCGACAATAGCCCCTCTTTGCCACAAAGGCTTATGAGAGAAAGACTCGTGACGCTGATTTTGTGGGATATTGGTCGACTCGGCAACACTCGTATCCTCTTGTCCGAGCATTCTGACGTACCCTCCGAGTGGAATGGGGGCGATTACGTATTCGACGCCGTCTCTGCCAATCCAAGAAAAAGCCGCTCTACCAAATCCGATTGAAAAGCGAAGAACTTTGACGCCACAGCGGCGCGCCACCCAAAAATGTCCGAACTCATGGATGGTCACTAGGATGCCTAGAGTTACAATCAAGGCGATGAGGCTTACAATAATGTCTGTCATTTAAAGCGCTTTTTCAGACGGTTCAACCGGGTCAAGGAACCAATTAAATCCTTACTTATATCAGTTTGTTAGCAGCGAACCTTGCCGCTCTATCTGCGTCAATAATGATATCGAGAGACGCTGCTGGTTCACAAGAGGTTTTCGATAATACGGCCTCAATGATCGCCGGGATTTGCTGAAACCCAATACGATTTGCTAAAAATGCTGAAACAGCAATTTCATTTGCCGCATTCAGCACAGCCGGCGCTGTGCCCCCTTCCTCAAGCGCTTCTCTGCCCAAACTAATGCAAGGAAAGCGCGTCAGGTCGGGCACACTGAATTCCAGCGGAGGCTGGATGGTCAGATCCAAGACGTCGGCACCTGAAGGCATACGGTTCGGAAAAGCCAAGCCGTAAGCAATGGGCACGCGCATATCCGGATTTGCTAGCTGCGCAAGGACAGAGCCGTCTCGGTAGTACACCATTGAATGCACAATACTCTGCGGATGAATCAATATGTCGATTGCCGATCCTGGCAGGTCAAAGAGAAAGCTGGCCTCAATCAGTTCGAGTCCTTTGTTCATGAGAGTGGCTGAATCTACCGAAATCTTCTGACCCATAGACCATTTCGGATGAGCGCAGGCCTGNTTTGGCGTTACANNGATCAGTTCTTNTTTGGNGNTNTTGAGAAACGGCCCTCCCGAGGCNGTNAGGATAAGCTTTTCAACNAAACGCTCTTCAGCTGCNGAAAATCGAGTCCGTGTTTCTGCCAGACATTGAAATATCGCATTATGTTCGCTGTCAATAGGGATGATTTCTGCTTTGTGTCGTATTGCCGCGTCAATGAAAAGCTTGCCCGACATAATCAGGGACTCTTTNTTAGCCAGAAGCAAGCGCTTGCCTGCTGACACAGCTGCGAGCCCGGAAGCAAGACCNGCCGCACCCACGATAGCCGCCATCACCACGTCAACCTNATCGTGCGNAGCAATGATTTCCANCGAGTTNTCTGCNTCGAGGAATTCTGTTGCACAGTCCGAATCNAGCAACATATTTTTGAAGCTCTCATGTTGTTCTGAGTCTGCGAGAACCGCATACTTGGGTTCGTATCTCAAGCACTGCTCCAAAAGCAGTTTGCTATTACGATTCGCACTAAGCGCAAACACAGAAATGTTGTCGTACCTGGAAACCACGTCTAGCGTGTTGCAGCCGATAGAGCCAGTGGAACCGAGAATTGTTAATTGTTGGGTTCCCTTCATGGCGTCAGTTGATCCGATCCATTGTGAGCATGATGATGATGACGCTAAAGGGTGTGACTGCCAGCAATCCGTCGATACGATCCAATATTCCACCGTGGCCGGGAAGGATTGTCCCGCTGTCTTTTAAGTTTGAATTGCGTTTCAACATACTTTCCAACAAATCGCCAACCACACCGAACGAAGTCGTGATAACAACGGACAGCAATAGAATAGAGATCTGTGCCGGTCGTAGTTCAATCAGGTAGCGATGCGCACTCCAAATAAGCATCACGCTGACTGCACAACATGTCANAAGACCGCCCCAAACNCCCTCCCATGTCTTATTCGGGCTTAANCCAGGAGCTAAAGGGCGTCTACCAAAAAACCTTCCGGCAAAATACGCACCGATGTCAACCGCAGCGACCATTATTACAACTCCAAGCACAAGGAAACCTGAGGGAAAAGCATACTTTAACGCAACCAAGCCTGTCCAAGTCGGAACTAACGCTAGCAGACCCATCAGGCCAATTTTTGATCTATTATTCCAAATCTCTGAATTCTCGGGATAGCCAACAAGCAGGTAGGCAGCTATGCACCACCAAAACAGTCCGATCCATAGGATCAGAATGACCTGAGATAAAGTAAAGGTATCTGCGCTGGGGGAGAAACCTGAGATTGCGGCGGCTCCAATCAACATGGCGAAAAGTGTCAGCGTATAAGAAAACTTCGAAGCAATTCCTTTGATTTCCANAAAGGAAGTCCACTCCCAGGCAGCTAGCAGTAAGATAACAGTTAAAACTGCAGCAAAAATTAAGGGCGTAGTGANCAGTGTTAATGCAATTAAAGCAATCAATAAAATGACAGCAGTAAGGATGCGCTGCTTCAAACCATCATTCATGATAACCGTCCTCAATATGAGTTGCCCCAAAGCGGCGCTGTCGACTGGAAAACTCTTCAAGCGCGCATCGGAACTGAGCCTCCGTGAACTCCGGCCAATAGCAGTCCGCAAAGTAAAACTCGGTATAGGCAAATTGCCATAACAAAAAATTGCTAATCCTTTTCTCACCGCCAGTCCGAATGCAAAGGTCAGGNTCGGGAACTGANCCCAGACTAGTCTGTGAACGAAGCAGTTCCGAGTNAATATCTGATGGCNNNATCAGCCCTGCTTCAACCTGTCGGCCCAGAGCAACAGCTGCTTCAGTGATGTCCCAGCGCCCCCCATAATCGACAGCCACGGTGACTGTTGTTCCNGTATTNAGCGCNGTNCGTTCTTNCACTTCNTCCATACTGCGCAAGAGTTTGGGGGCCANNCCGTCACGCCTTCCGATNAANTTAAATTTGACNCCCTTTTGATGCAGCTGATTAATCTCGTTTCGTTTAAGGACNGACAGAAACANAGCCATGAGCCCATCGACTTCGGTAATGGGACGCATCCAGTTTTCACTGCTGAATGCAAATAAAGTGAGGTAGGGAATACCGCGATCTATGCAAGATTCAACAACAGAACGGGCGACTTCGGCACCGTGCCGGTGACCGTATTTTGCCGGCTTTCCACGCTGACGGGCCCAGCGTCCATTNCCATCCATAATAATGGCTACATGAACAGGCATCTTACTTGGGTCAGGTGTCATAGACTAAGCTTTTTGACAAAGAGGATCACCCGGTAAAATTCCAACTAGGCAGATGATAGAAGACTAGAACGAGAGCAGATCTTGCTCCTTCACTTGGAGGACGGCCTCCACTTCGGCAATGTACTTATCTGTAAGTTTCTGTACCAGATCTTCGGCACGCCGCTGCTCATCCTCTGAAATTACTTTCTCCTTTTCGAGAGCTTTACAATCAGAATTGGCATCGCGTCTGATATTTCGTATCGCGATCCGAGTGTTCTCCGCTTCCTGTTTGGCCTGCTTCGTATATTCTTTTCGAGTCTCTTCAGTCAAGGGAGGCATAGGCACACGAATTGTGTCGCCGTTGTTAGACGGATTCAGACCAAGATCCGATTTCATAATTGCTTTTTCAACATCGCCAAGTAGATTTTTTTCCCACGGCGACACTAGAAGGGAGCGCCCTTCCTCCACTGTTACGTTTGCAAGCTGATTCAGCGGCGTCTCAGAGCCGTAGTACGAAACTACAACACTGTCCAGAATGCTCGGATGTGCCCTTCCAGTTCGGATGCGTTTAAAGGCATCTTCTAGGGCTACCAAGCTTTTTGCCATCCGCTCCTCTGCGTCTGAAATAATATCGTCGATCATCCTGTCGCCTCTCTTTACCCTTTTTGCCCTGCTAACACTATCTTATCAATGTGCCGTCCTGCTTGCCCATTACGTTGTCAAGCAAAGCGCCTGGACGGGTCATATTAAAGACCTTTATGGGAATCTTATGATCTCGACTCAAGCAAATTGCGGTTAAATCCATTACCCCCAGTTTTTTATCAATAACTTCGTCGTAGGTCAGTTCATCGAATTTTTTCGCACCGGCATCAACCTTTGGATCAGCAGAATAAACCCCATCTACCTTGGTCGCTTTGAGAATTAGATCTGCATCAATTTCAATGCCACGTAAGCAAGCGGCCGAATCGGTGGTAAAAAATGGATTACCGGTGCCTGCAGAGAAGATAACTACGTCTCCCGCAATCAAATATCGAATCGCATTTCTGCGGTCATAATGCTCGACAACGCCGCTCATCTGGATCGCAGACATCACGCGGGTCGCTATGCTTGCCCGCTCGAGAGCGTCCCGCATAGCGAGGGCATTCATGACTGTTGCCAGCATCCCCATGTGGTCCCCGGTCACTCGCTCCATGCCCGCAGCATGGAGTCTCGCACCGCGGAACAGATTGCCTCCACCTATCACCATGCCGACTTGAACGCCGAGACCTATCAACTGCCCGACCTCGACTGCCATTCGATCCAGGATTTTTGGGTCAATACCGAAATCCGCATCACCGGTGAGGGCTTCTCCGGATAGCTTTAACAGTATTCTGTTGTATTTACGTTCTCGTTGCGGCATCACATGCTGTCCAGGCTTCGAAGCTTAATTGGCCAATTGTGCGGCAACTTCTGCTGCAAAGTCATCTTCCTCTTTTTCAATTCCTTCGCCGACTTCGAATCGCACAAATTGTAGGACTTCAGCACCAGCGTCTTGCAATAGCTGCCCTACTTTGGAATCAGGATTTTTCACAAAAGGTTGCTCGATTAGACTGATTTCCGCAACAAACTTGCGAAGCCGGCCCTCGATCATCTTATTCACGATTTCCTTTGGTTTACCACTATTCTCCGCCTGAGCAGAGAAAATAGCGGACTCCTTCGCCAAGACTTCCCTTGGCACGTCTTCCGCGCGAATCACCATCGGGCTTGTGGCTGCAATGTGCATCGCAATATCACTTGCCAAAGAAGCATCCCCACCGCGGAGGGCAACCAGCACTGCAATCCTGTTGTTATGAACATAGCTTTCAACTGCTCCTGAGGCACCTATTTCTATAGACAGGCGCTCTACCCTGCGCAGATTGATATTTTCACCAATCTTCTGCACTAGTGCTTGCCGAGCATCCTCAATACCGGAAGCCAGCAGGGCAGATATATCAGCTTCCCTGTCGGAAAAGCTTGAATTCAGAACCTGATCTGCAAAAAGTAAAAAATTCTCATCTCGCGCAACAAAGTCAGTTTCACTATTCACTTCGATAACGACCCCGTAATTGCCGTCGTCAGCAACTTTGGTCAACACAACCCCTTCGGCGGCAACCCTGCTGGCCTTTTTCGCCGCTTTCAATCCGCTCGCCTTGCGCAGATCCTCAATTGCTTTCTCCATGTCGCCGGCAGCCTCAGATAGCGCCTTTTTGCAATCCATCATGCCCAAGCCTGTTCGCTCACGCAGTTCCTTAACCATGTTCGCTGTTATATTCGCCATTTTCACAATGCCTCTCTGAACCGATTCATTCTCTTATGCAGCTGTGCCACACTTCGATAGCACAGAAAAAAGGGGCCACTCGTGCCCCCTTTTAGCTTTTGTATCATACACCTCTGCGACGCTAAGACTCGGGCAGTGACATCACGCCAGTCATCACTCATCGCCGTTGTTGTCTTTCTTAGGAGCCGTCTTCTTCGCAGGCGCTTTTTTGGTAGCGACCTTCTTCTTGACCGCAGCCTTCTTGGCAGGGGCCTTTTTGGCTGGAGCCTTCTTGGCTGGAGCCTTCTTGGCCGGAGCCTTTTTGGCTGGAGCCTTCTTGGCTGGAGCCTTTTTTTCAGCTGATTTTTTCTTCGCCGGCGCTTTTTTAGTAGCCGCCTTTTTCGCAGAAACCTTTTTATCTTGCGAAGTGGTCTCGTTTTCAGTCGAGTGTACTGCTTCCCCAATTGGTGCAATGGCTTCCGTTTCAGCAGCGCTTTCAGTCTGAGTGAGCTCATGAGGTGGCTCGGCCACTACCTGCGACTCATCGACAGCCAAGCCAGCAGTTGCCGAAGAGGCCTCATGTGAGACTTCAGATGCAGATCCTTCGGCAGTGGGCTCAGCGGCTTCTGCCGCCGTTGTTTCATCGATTTCAACGAACTCGCTGTCTCCGCCCGCAGATCCGAAGCGTTTTGTACCTTCGATACAGGCATCGGCCACCGCCGTTGCGTAAAGCTGAATCGCCCGAATCGCATCATCATTACCCGGAATCACGAAATCTACGCCCTCAGGATCGCTGTTCGTATCAACCACCCCGATGACTGGGATTTTTAAATTATTTGCCTCAGTAACGGCAATCCGCTCATGCTCAACGTCAATAACGAATAGAGCATCAGGCAGTCCACCCATGTTTTTGATGCCACCAATACTGCGCTCCAGCTTTAATTTTTCTCTGGTCAGAATCAACGCTTCTTTCTTTGTAAGTCGTTCAAAAGTTCCGTCTTGCTCTTGTAGTTCAAGCTCTTTAAGCTTTTTGATCGAACCCCGAATCGTCTTGTAGTTGGTGAGCATACCACCAAGCCAGCGGTGGTTGACGTAGGGCATACCCGCGCGTTCCGCCTGCTCTTTTACGATTTTAGCCGCAGCACGCTTCGTGCCGACGAAGAGGATCTTTTTCTTTTTACCGGCGAGATCTGAAATCCGTTCACTAGCAGCGCTCAGTGCTGGGACGGTGTGTTCCAAATTAATGATATGGATTTTGTTTCGAGAGCCAAAAATATATGACTCCATCTTCGGATTCCAATAGCGACATTGGTGCCCGAAGTGAACTCCGGCTCGGAGCATTTCCTTCATAGTGACGGTCATGGTAGTACCTTTAATCTTGGGTTATGCCTCCACACACCCCATCCCCCAACCTGACTTGAAGAGCCTCAGTCAGGCACCCAGAGAGACGTGCCGGTGTGTGTGCGACTTTAGTGAATAGCAACAGCATCCCGTGGAGGNGCTCAGCGCGGCGCTTTATACCATAAACCAGCTGTATCTGGAAGTTTTTAGGCAACCAAATTCCACATACGGCAGGTCCGCCGCGACGACATAGCAGTCTATGCTATCTGCTACAGTGCTGTTCTGCTAGGCACAGCTGTTTTAGAATACCACTGAGAGAAGTTGCGAAATAAAGATCGCCTGCGAGTCATGAAAGCAAATATTAAGACACCTAAAGAAATCGAAAAGATGCGTGTTGCAGGCCGGCTTGCTGCCGAGGTGCTGGAAATGATAGGCCCTCATGTGCAGCCCGGGGTCAGCACCGGCGAATTGGACCGCCTTTGCCATGCCCATATTGTGGATATTCAACAAGCGATTCCAGCACCGCTCAACTATAACGGATTCCCCAAGTCGATATGTACATCCATCAATAATGTGGTTTGTCATGGGATTCCAAGCGACAGTAAGATCCTGAAGTCCGGGGACATCATTAATATTGACATCACTGTGATCAAGGAAGGGTTTCACGGTGATACCAGCAAGATGTTCTGCGTTGGCAATGTCCCAATACACGCTAAGCGCCTGATACGCGTGACTCAAGAGTGCCTATACACAGCTATTAGCTTGGTTCGGCCGGGGATCACGCTCGGTGACATTGGACACATCATTCAGCAACACGGCGAAGCGAATCACTACTCCATCGTCCGGGAATATTGTGGTCATGGCATCGGTCGAACCTTTCACGAAGAACCACAGGTGCTTCACTATGGCCGTCCCAACAGTGGCACAGAGCTTGTCGAAGGCATGACTTTTACGATCGAACCCATGCTTAATGCTGGCTCTAGGCATACCAAAATCTCAAAGAAAGATGGCTGGACCGTGACAACCAAAGATCGCAGATTGTCAGCACAATGGGAGCATACAGTTGCGGTCACCGGTGANGGCTGCGAAGTATTGACGAAGAGGGGCGAAGAGTCCTTGTGAGGCTTGACGAATCCCCGCGATCAGGCAGCGAATCAAGCAAGCACCTGCTAGACTTTATCGACAGGGATACGTTGAGAACGCGTCTTCTTAAGTGCGATGACGCTAGGCAAATTTCGGAGCTTCGTACAATTCTTGCCGAAGCGAATTCGACTCTAAACCATTGTTACAAGCAGAATCTCGACATCGGCGATATCGTAACTAGCCGCGCGCATTTGATAGATCTGTTGCTTGAATGGGTTTGGTCAAAACAACCGGGCCTGCAATCAAACAACATTGCACTCATTGCGGTAGGCGGTTACGGTCGCGGCGAATTAATGCCCTTTTCTGACATCGACCTTCTTATCCTAACAAAGAAGAATGACAATAAAACCTACAAGGACCCAATCGCTTCGTTCCTCGCCACATGCTGGGATTTAGGTTTAGACATTGGTCAAAGTGTCCGCTCCATTAAACAGTGCGCGCAAGAAGCCCGCAAAGACATCACGATAGCAACCGCCCTGATGGAATCTCGAACAATCGTTGGCTCGGCACAATTGCTTTCCCAAATGATTGCAGCGACCGGGACAAACAAAGTGTGGCCTTCNAAGGCTTTTCTCAAAGCAAANGTTGGNGAGCAGAAGNCTCGCCATGCCAAATANCATGACGTTGACTACGCNCTCGANCCGAATNTTAANAACTCGCCCGGTGGACTGAGGGATATTCAAACTATCGCTTGGGTGACTAAAAGACACTTTGGCGCAGAATCCTTCCGTAATCTNACAGANTTGGGCTTTCTCAAACCCTCNGAAGAAGCAATGATCAANAAAGGGCAGCANTTTCTGTGGAAACTTCGGTACGGGCTGCATTTCTTGAGNGGTCGGGCAGAAGACCGACTACTTTTTAACATGCAGTGGGAATTAGCGAAGCTGTTNGGATATGAAGANGACAAGTCATCTCTNGNNGTTGAGAAGTTGATGAAGCGATACTATCGCGCAGTAGCTAATCTGCGTGAACTCAACGATGCTCTGCTTCAGCATCTTGATGAAGCGATCCTACAAGTTGGCGCTCGCGCTAAGATCGTTCCCCTCAACAACCGTTTTCAAATCAACAATGGCTACATCGAAGTCATTCATCCGCAGATCTTCGAGAGATTCCCTTTTGCCTTGCTAGAAATTTTTGTCCTGATGGCGCATGATCCGGAAATCCAAGGTATCAGAGCTTCAACAATTCGCTTATTGCGCGAAAATCGGCGACTAATCGATGATGATTTCAGGGACGATTTACGAAACCTGACTCTTTTCATGGAGTTGCTAAGATCACCCTACCGCATGACCCTGCATTTACGTCGTATGGCGAGGTACGGCATCTTAGGACGCTATCTACCTGAGTTTGGCCAAATTATTGGACAGATGCAGCATGACCTATTTCATATTTATACGGTAGATGCGCATACGTTGCAGGTCGTTGAGAATATGTGCCAACTCTACCATCCGGGAGCTGAAGTGCAGTATCCGCTCGCCACTGAAATCGCTAAACAGCTACCTAAGCCCGAACTGCTTTACATAGCAGGGCTCTATCATGATATTGCGAAAGGCCGTGGTGGTGATCATTCTAAACTTGGCATGATAGACGCAAGGAATTTTTGTCATAGACATCGCCTAGCCAAGTGGGATTCCGATCTGGTCTGCTGGCTGGTTGACAAGCATCTGCTGATGTCAATGACAGCGCAAAGAAAAGACATCAGTGATCCATTCGTGATCAGTGAGTTTGCCGAAACGGTCAGTGACAAAACACACTTGAATTACCTATATGCGTTGACTGTTGCAGACATTCGCGCAACGAATCCGGAATTATGGAATTCATGGCGAGCGTCGCTTCTCAGTCAGCTCTACAGCAACACTTTGAGGGCTCTTAGGAACGATTCGACCAGCTCTCTTAACACCACCGAACTGATAAACAATAAAAAGGCTTTGGCTGAGAAGCAATTGCTTTCCAGCGGGTTTCTTAAAGAGCAAATCGACTTGGTTTGGGAGAACAATCCGGAGGAGTATTTCGAAAGGGAATCAGTAAAAAATATCGCTTGGCACACACAGGAGCAGCTTCAGTCAGGCCATGGAAAGGCGTTAGTAGCAGTAATGAAACTTGAGGCGAATGATCACTCTGAAGGAGCTACCCAGATCTTTGTCCACACCCAAGATGCCGAATTTCTTTTCGCTAACACTACAGCAGCATTTGAAAGGCTTTGCTTGAACATTGTCAGTGCGAGAATCATAACGTCGCTGCATGAATTTTGTCTAAACACATACACCGTATTAGAGCCTGACGGTAAGCCCGTTGGTGCGGATCCTGGACGAATACAAGAAATAAAGGCGACCTTGCTTGAGAGCCTTGTAAGCACCGTTGATTCGATAAAACCTGCTACTTACCGCAGGAGCCGTAAGCTTCGCTATTTTAACGAACCAATCATAGCAAAGCTAACCAACACCCCTGGAAAAGGCTATTCGACTCTTGAGGTAAATTGCCCAGACCAACCAGGAATTCTTGCGACATTAGGCAAAGTCATAGCAGACAATCAGATTCGAATTGTCGACGCGAGGATAACGACGTTGGGCGAGAGGGTAGAAGATATTTTCTTCATAAAAGATAAAAAAGGACGTCCAATTATCGACCCTGATATCGAGCGTGATTTGCTTGAAGATATTAAGAACAATCTCAGCGCGAGGCTGGCCATTCAATCATAAAGGATAATTTCATGGATACAATATTGTTCGGCATTAGCAATTGCGACACGGTAAAACGTGCAAGAGCCTGGCTGAAAGCCCGGAGTGTAGAGTACCAATTCCATGACTATAAAAAACTGGGATGCTCAAAAGATCAAGCCTCGCAATTCGTCAGTCATCTCGGAGTCGAAGCTGTGATCAATCGCCGCGGCACAACCTGGCGTTCACTTAGTGATGATCAAAAGAAAGAAATCACGGAAGAATCTGCGGTGTTATTAATGTGTGAGTATCCTTCGCTCATTAAACGACCTATCTTTAACCAAGAGAACATATGGCTGATCGGATTTGATGAGTCAGCATGGCACGAATTGCTGAATCACCAAACAGAAAGGTAGTAACCATGGCGAATAATGAAACACTCAACGCAGGGCTTGGCCTGATCGCAAGAAACGCCGCTGGCGATGTCATCGAGGTTTTCTACCCTAGTCCTATTCGCGGCTTGGGAGCTGCGAGTTTGGAGCTCATTGTTGCAGTCACCGGCCTGGATCCAGACAAAAGCGGCTATGAAGAACTCAATATATCGCAGGCTAAGCATCTGAGTGAGAACTTTAGGGCCACAGGGTTAACTGAATGGTCTTCCTTAATTGACCGAGCACACAGCAAGCAATGGTTGGTGTGTCTCACTTTTGATGATGAGCCGCCAGCTAATATTCCCGAAGCGTTCCTAAAGCTTCACCTCCTTTCTCATCGGCTATGCAAACCTCACCAACAGAATCTCGATGGACTGTTTGGCGCTCTGAAAAATTTAGCATGGACTAATGAAGGCCCGGTTGATCTTGCGGATTTGCCCACCCGTCAGTTAACCACACGTCAGCTTGGTGGTAACCTGGAAGTGATGTCAGTAGACAAATTTCCAAAGATGGCGAACTACGTTGTTCCTTCTGGAGTGCGGCTTGCAGACACCGCTCGAATAAGGCTTGGCGCTTATATCGGTGAGGGAACAACGGTGATGCATGAAGGCTTTGTGAATTTCAATGCTGGCACTCTCGGCGCAGCCATGGTGGAGGGACGTATAAGCGCTGGTGTCGTAGTTGGTGCCAACAGCGATCTCGGTGGAAGCTGCAGCACTATGGGTACACTCTCAGGTGGCGGCACAAGAATCATCTCTGTCGGGGAAAACTGCCTGATCGGGGCGAACGCAGGCATCGGCTTTCCCCTCGCGGACGGATGCACCATTGAAGCAGGACTGTATGTAACTGCTGGCACCAAAGTAAATCTTCTGGATGCTTCAGGTACTTTGATAGAGACAATAAAAGCATCACGGCTCAGTGAAGAACCCAACCTATTATTTCGCCGAAATTCGCTTTCCGGCGAAGTTGAGGCTTTGCCTCAGCTAACTCGAATACATCTGAATCAGGATCTTCATAACAGCAATTAGAATTTGTAATGTCCAATACCCTACAGCTGGCGAAAAAATTAATTTCCATCGAGTCCGTTACCCCCAGAGATAATGGCTGTCTAGACCTGATTGCAAATCAACTAGAGCCTCTCGGTTTTGTGGCAGAACGCATCGATTCTGGATCTGTGAGCAATTTATGGGCAACGCTCGGAACCNAGGGACCGTTGGTAGTCTTTGCAGGACATATTGATGTGGTCCCGGCAGGNCCTCTTGAAGACTGGCTCTATCCTCCATTCCAGCCGACTGAGGTTGGCGGGTTTTTGTATGGCCGCGGCAGTGCAGATATGAAATCAAGCCTCGCTGCGATGGTGACAGCCAGCGAAAGATTTTTAGCGAATCACCANCCGGCGGCTCGTCTAGCATTTTTGATCACTAGCGACGAGGAAGGACAAGCAACAGAGGGTACTCGTTATGTTGTGGAGCAACTGAACAAGCGCGGTGAAAAAATAGACTATTGCATCGTCGGCGAGCCGAGCAGTTCGGAGNTATTGGGCGACACCATTCGGGTCGGTCGCCGCGGATCTCTGTCCTGCAAACTGTCGGTAAAAGGCATCAAAGGTCATGTCGCGTATCCTCACCTCGCTCGCAACCCGATTCATGAAGCCCTACCTGTGCTTCTTCGGCTCACTGAAACTCACTGGGACGATGGCAATACAGCTTTTCAGCCAACAAGTTTTCAAATTTCTAATATCCACGGAGGTGTTGGCGCTAATAATGTCATTCCGGATCGCGTAGAAATTGACTTTAATCTGCGCTTCTCCACCGAACACACTTCAGACACGCTGATNGANNAAATAGAAANAGAATTAAATTCTGCGGGAGTCGACTNTNAAAGTCAGTGGCATGCCTCCGGCGAGCCCTTCCTAACTGCAGAGCCAGAATTGATCANAATAGTGCAAGATAGCGTGAAGCGGGTAACCGGAATCCTTCCCGAAGCNTCTACAGGAGGCGGCACCTCAGATGGCAGATTTATTGCNCCGACTGGCGCNCAAGTTGTTGAAGTNGGTCCCTGCAATGCCACNATACACAANCTCAANGANCGAATNCGANTTGCCGATATTGAGAAGCTTTCCGAAATCTATGAACGCATCCTNCAGCACCTGCTTNAGCGGCAATAGACATCAAACCTCGATCNGCTTCCTNGAANTTTTAGCGTTGGTTTAACACCGGCCANNTCAGGGGATCTTCGATTACGNTTNACCACGACGCGTCGCCTNGCACACCNNANCGCTTGTGGNAGCAATTCGGATTCNCNTTGATCCTCACTCGCAAAAGTCTGGAGCATNGTCATTNCCTTTCTNGAACTCGCTTTGCGGCGGCCCGTTGGAAACATAGGGTCAAGATAGACCACGTCATAGGCCCTATCAGACCAATCCATCATCAGGAAGTCTCCCCGCCGAATTTCCATTCGGCGCGCGGCCTCCAAATGGGTTTCAAGTGCGTCTCCGGCCTGCGCCGCCCGCCGCAAACCGTCTTCCAGCAGCGCAAAAATGGCAGGATTACGCTCAATTGCGGTAACCAGACAGCCCGCATGCGCCATCAAGAAAGAATCTGTGCCGAGTCCGGCAGTCGCATCAAGTACAGTTGGATTGCGCAAATTTTTCAGTCCTAGTGCCTTACCCAACAGCTGTCCACGAAGCCCGGTAGCGAGCCGGCGCTGGAAGACTCTATCAGCAAAATCAACAACAACCGGAGATTGCTGCCGATTCCGCATGGAAACTAGTGCTAGCCGGCCCTGATCAAAAACGAACTGATATTCCGCTTCAGCACCCCAGGCTGTGCCAGAAAATCTCAACTCACTGAGGAAGCAATAGCTGACCGTGTCTGCAGGAATCTCCGCCGGGTCAAAAGTTCTTTGAAGATTCGCCTTGTCTCGACTCAAATAGCCCATAAGACTAGGCTTACCCCCAAAATCAAACGGTAAACGATGAACGGAAAGAACCCAACCCTGTCAATGAGCGACAGAAACGCATGGATGCATAGCAAAGCAGTAAACAAAGCCACGCTCATAGCCATGAACAACATCAAGAGATCAACCTCTAGCAACGCGCCATCGTTCAGTAACGCATATGCTTGCAGAAGTCCGCTTCCCACAATGATTGGTATGGACAATAAAAATGAAAATTTAGAGGCCGCCCGACGGTCCAGGCCGCAGAACAAAGCCATGCTTATGGTAATCCCCGAGCGTGAAGTTCCGGGTATCAAAGCCAGGCACTGACCGAGCCCAATCCACAGAGCCCTTTTTGAATCCAGCTCCTGCAGGCCCAGTTTGCGTTCGCCGTTATGATCGGCGAGCCACAATACTCCAGCAAAAAAAAGCGTCGCTGTCGCAATTACAACACCTGAGCGAAGTGTGCCCGCAATAAATTCCTCTGCCAGAAAACCCACAGTGGCGGCCGGCATCGAGGCATAGAGTAGCAACCAGGCTAACTTAGCTGACTCGGTTGGTCGCTGCTCTGTCAGACTTTCAAAGCAACCCCGAATCATCCGTGCGAGATCATCACGAAAGTACACCAGTACCGCAAAAAGGGTACCAAGATGAACAACCACATCAAAAACGAGGCCCTGATCGGGCCAACCCATGAGTTTGCTGGCCAGAATCAGGTGAGCCGAAGAGGAAATCGGCAAAAACTCGGTGCCACCCTGAACGAGCGCAAGAATCAGAGGCTGAAGCCAAGTAAAATGCTCGGCGTTCATGACTTGGAATAGTCCAGCGCTGCTTTCACGTAGTTTGCTTGAGCAACCTGATGAGCATCAAATTGTCCCGATTTTTTCATCAACTCAGCCAGTTCACAGAGTGAGGAAACACCGGGGTACGTGAAACGCAAAATCGAACTGCCGGCATCATATTTCAGCCCCTTTTCTAATAAATTCTGCAGAGCATCCCCTGTAAGCACCCAATCGCCAGCATCATTAGCCAATTTGTGTGTCAAACGCGAGTGAGGGATGCTCTCAGAGCCTACAACCTGCTCCGTGATAACGCGAAACTCACTTTTCTCGGGGAATAACTGGTAACTTCCGAAATAGTACTCGCGATCACGCGCTTGCATGAACACGCTAATTGCTTGTTTTCCCGTAGCCAGACTCGCTTCATAGGCTACATGTGCAAGCGAAGAGACGGCTATAACCTCCACCCCCGCGGATTCGCCCAATCCCTGAGCAACCCCAAGCCCAATTCGCACGCCAGTGAACGAACCGGGCCCCGCGCTAACCGCAATTAAATTTAGATCCGAGACAGAGATTCCTGCTTTTTTGAGGAGTGCGTCAACCATAGGCAGAAGCTCCCTTGCTGCGGCTCGCGGGGATTGATTGCATTTGAAGTCGAAGCCTCCGCTGTGAAGCAAGCCCACAGAACAATAAAGAGAGGAAGCATCCAAGGCGAGTATATTGGTCATTTGAATTGAATTATTGCCATTAAAAAATCCCCCTAGATTGCTCCAGAGGGATCTTCGGGGGACACACTGAACGGGCCCGCTGATGAGGTCGATATCAACGGAACCGAACAGTGGGGTTGGTGCCTGACAGAAGCCAGATTGCCTATCGCTTCTTGCGTGCTGGCGCCTTCTTCTTAGCGACGTTCTTCTTAGCCGCTTTCTTAACTGCTTTTTTCTTGGCGGCCTTTTTAACGAGTTTCTTCTTCGCTACCTTCTTGGCTACCTTCTTTTTAGCTACCTTCTTTTTAGCTACCTTCTTTTTAGCTACCTTCTTTTTGGCTACCTTC
>PBHS01000020.1 GCA_002719575.1 Gammaproteobacteria bacterium
TTATTGAGCACGTAAAAATTGATCTTTTTCCAGACGAAATCTACGTTTTCACACCCAAAGGCAGCATCTTGGAACTGCCGGCTGGTTCTACAGCTGTAGATTTTGCCTACGCCGTGCATACAGATGTCGGTAACGCCTGCGTGGCCTGTCGCATCAGCCGTCGCCTTGCGCCCCTGAGCGAGCCGCTGCAAAGTGGCCAGACGGTAGAGATTATTACCGCTCCGGGAACACAGCCTAATCCAGCATGGCTCGGTTTTGTGAAAACAGGCAAAGCACGGAGCAATATCAGACACTATCTCAAGAATCAGAAACACTCTGAATCAGTTGCGTTGGGTCGACGCCTGCTGAACAAGGCCTTAGCCTCGTTCGGCTCACAGTTGAATGAGGTCCCACAGAGAAATATCGAAGCCGTCCTGTTGCAAACCAATCTGCAATCCATGGATGACCTGTTAGAGGACATTGGGCTTGGAAATCGCATGTCTTATATGATCGCGCAGCGCCTCGCCACAAACGCTGCTCGCGATAAGAAAGAAGCAGATCATACGGGCAAGGAAGCAGGCTCTATTGCCATTCGTGGCTCCGAAGGGATGGTCATGAATTTCGCCAAATGCTGTCATCCGATACCGGGTGACCCGATCGTTGGCCATATTAGCTCCGGTCGAGGAATGGTGATTCATACCGACGACTGCAATAACATCGCTGATGTGAGGGACAATCAGGAAAAATGTCTCGAAGTCAGTTGGGACCCAAAAGTCCAGGGAGAGTTTTCTGTCGAACTGCGCGTGGAGCTAGAAAACCAACGTGGCATAATCGCAACACTAGCGACTACGATCACTGGAGCAGAAGCCAATATTGAAAAAATCAGTACAGTAGAACGAGACGCTAGGTTTAGCATTGTGAACCTTTCCATTAATGTGAAAAACCGAGTGCATTTAGCCAGTGTTATGAAGCGCGTCCGCGCCCTGTTGCCCGTCTCCAGTGTGAGCCGAGTGAAAAGCCGAAGGGTACGCAAAGCTATCAAAAACCCTATTGGAGCATTAAGCCACAAATGAGCGATAAACAGGAAATAAATACGGTAAACGCGCCTGCCGCAATTGGGCCATACTCACAGGCGATAAAAACGGGTTCCCTGCTGTTCTGCTCGGGGCAAATTCCCCTCGATCCGATAACGATGGAAATAGTCTCTGAAGATATCGGCGAACAGGCGCATCAAGTGTTTCTTAATTTATCCGCGTTAGCGGAAGCCGCTGGAACTTCTCTGGATGATGCGGTTAAGCTCACTATTTTTCTCACCAGCCTGGACGACTTTGCTGTGGTGAATGAAATTATGTCCAAATATTTCTCACTGCCATTTCCGGCCCGAGCAACCATTGAGGTTTCGGCGCTTCCGAAAGATGCGCATGTTGAAGTAGAAGCAATTCTGGCGCTTTAGCAGATACGTCAGAAGCTTCCTATTCTGGGTCCAGTCTTGTGGCTTGAGCGAGCGCTGATTTGCGGATCACCAACAAGAGCAATGACTAGTCAATTATTGGAATCTCTGCCTCTGACCCATTTGAAAGGTGTGGGGCCCGCGCTTGAACGAAAGTTCGGCCAGCTCGGCATCACTAGCATCGAAGCGCTGTTGTTCCATCTACCCTTACGTTATGAAGACCGCACACGCATAACGGCGATCAGGCAAGCTCGGCTTGGCGAGTTTATGCAGCTCGAAGGCAAAATCGGATCTACTTCTGTCCAGTTTGGGCGGCGCCGAAGCTTGCAGTGCGCGGTGGTGGATTCAACCGGCGTCATAATCCTTCGATTCTTTCACTTCAGCGCCGCGCAAAAAAATGCGTTGGCACCAGGAGCCCGTATCCGCTGCTACGGCGAAGTGCGCCGCGGTCGGTCAGGGCTGGAGATTTATCATCCCGAATATCGCATCCTTAAGGCCGGAAAGGAGGAGCCTGTTCCGGACATATTCACCGCGATCTATCCCACCACGGAGGGCCTTAAGCAGGGGCGCATACGGGATGTGATTAAGCAAGCGCTAAGTTTGCTCGATCAAGCAGAAGGCTTAAAAGATTGTCTCCCCGAAGAAATAATCAAGCAATTCAATCTCTTTAGGCTAACCGAATCCATCAAGCTGATTCATCGCCCGCCTCTGGATTCCCCCTTGGAATGGATGAGTTCAAATGCAAACCCTGGTGCAAGGCGTCTTGCTTTTGAAGAACTTCTTGCGCACCGGCTCTGTATGCGCCGATTCAAAGCACTCTTCGCTCAGCGCCGTGCCCCAGTCTTGAAAGAGGGCAGCGAGTTGATCAAAAGATTCGAAGGGTCTCTGCCTTTCAAGCTTACTGCTTCGCAACGCCAAGCATCTGCGGAGATCATGGCTGACTTGATGACCTCCACGCCAATGCTCAGACTTCTGCAAGGGGACGTTGGGTCGGGCAAAACGCTCGTTGCAGCACTTAGCTCATTAAGGTGTCTTGCCAGTGGCTTCCAAGTCGCTTTGATGGCTCCTACTGAAATTTTGGCAGAACAGCACTGTGCCAGTTTTCGCGCCTGGTTTGAACCGTTTGGAATCAAGGTAGGTTGGCTCAGCGGCAAGACCCGGGCAGCAGAGAGAAAGCAAGTTCTTCAACAACTTTTGAGCGGTGAGTGTCAGCTCCTAATAGGAACCCATGCGCTATTTCAGGACCAAGTCCTTTATAAATCACTCGGTTTGATAATTGTAGACGAGCAGCATCGTTTTGGTGTTCATCAACGTTTATCGCTGAGAGACAAAGGCGGCACAGAAAAGTTCAATCCACATCAACTGGTGATGACGGCTACTCCGATACCTCGGACGCTTGCGATGAGCGCTTATGCAGACCTAGAATGTTCGGTAATTTCCGAGCTCCCGCCAGGCCGCACGCCAGTCAACACAGCGCTCATATCAGCCTCGCGGCGGACAGAAGTTACCGATCGGATCCGACGCGCCTGTAGCTCAGGACAGCAAGCATACTGGGTNTGCACTTTGATCGAAGAATCAGAGCAGCTNCAGGCACAAGCTGCCGAAGCCACTGCGNCGTCTCTGCAAAGCAAACTTAAGAACCTGAAAATCAGCTTGATACATGGGCGCATGAAAGCGGCGCAAAAACAGGAAATAATGGATGACTTCAAACGAGGGGTAACCAACTTGCTTGTTGCGACAACCGTAATAGAAGTGGGGGTCGATGTTCCTAACGCCAGCTTGATGGTAATAGAGAATCCAGAACGCCTTGGCCTCGCGCAACTGCATCAACTGCGCGGCAGAGTAGGCAGGGGCAGCAAGCAAAGCCATTGCATCTTGCTCTACCAGACACCGCTGTCAGAAAACAGCAAGCAGCGCTTGACAGTGATGAGAGAGAGCACCGATGGTTTCTTTATCGCAGAGAAGGACCTGGAACTCCGTGGTCCCGGGCAAGTGCTCGGCACTCAACAGACAGGGCTCATGACTTTTCGAGTTGCCAACATTGGCCGCGATTCATCTATGCTAGAAGATGTAAAGCTTGCTTCAGAGGCGCTTTCCGCTAATTATCCTGAGCTAGTCGACCCGCTGATCAGCAGATGGGTTGGTGAGCGACTTCAGTTTGTAGATGCCTAAGCTGTGTTCCAATAATTTATTAACTGATCGTTTAATTATTTTATCTATCGGTTGAATGTTTCCTAAAAAGCCGAAAATCTTTTATTCTGGGCCATCCAATAAATCAGGTTAGCAAAGAATCCAATGCTTAGCCCCATTCAATCAATGTATTCGAATCTTGTTTCACGTCTTAAAACTCGATTTTCTGAAACCTATGAAAAGCTGCCTGCTTACGCTGAGCTGATGCGTTTGGATAGGCCCATAGGCATCCTATTGCTGCTTTGGCCAACGATTGGTGCTCTATGGATCGCCGCCGAGGGGTTCCCGGAGTTTAGTCTCTTCGTTATTTTTGTGCTCGGAACCGGCGTCATGCGTTCAGCGGGTTGTTGTATCAACGATTTCGCTGACTCTAAAATAGACGGGTGTGTCGAACGAACCGCCAATAGGCCGCTGGCAAGGGGAGCGTTAACTCGCAAAGACGCACTCTTATGTTTTTNTCTGCTATCGATAATTGGGTTTGTTCTGGTGCTGATGACAAACTTATCGACTGTGCTGCTCTCTATAGGGGCTCTTTGCGTCATAGCGATTTACCCTTTTATGAAACGCTTCACTAATCTCCCGCAGGTCATACTCGGTATTGCTTTTTCATGGGGAATATTGATGGCATTCACGGCGCAAACAGATTCAATTCCGGCAGCCGCGATACTGCTTTTCATCGCTAATACCTTGTGGACTATCGCCTATGATACCCAATATGCCATGGTGGACCGTGAATTTGATAAAAAAATAGGCGTCAAATCTACCGCGGTTCTGTTTGGCGACGCCGATAAAGTAGTAATTGGGGTGCTGCAAGCTATGTTCATTACTGCGATGTATCTCGCAGGTCAGCGGTTAGCGCTGGGAGGAATCTTCTATTCCGCACTTCTGGCTGCCAGCGTCCTTTTAATCTACCAGCAAGCCCTGATAAGGGAACGGGCGCCTGCTCAATGCTTCAAAGCCTTCCTCAATAACAACTGGGTCGGCGCCTTGATTTTCGCCGGCATCCTGTTTAACTACCTATAAGGCCTCGTGTAGCCTCCGGTCACGGAACTAAGCCCCAGTAAAAGCTTGGATGCCGGTTTGTGCTCTGCCCAAAATCAGAGCGTGGATATCCTGTGTGCCCTCATAGGTGTTAACGACTTCGAGATTTTGCGCATGTCGCATTACAGGGTACTCATCAGAAATACCGTTTCCTCCAAGCATGTCTCTGGCCTCTCGCGCCGCGTCTAACGCTTTCAAACATGAATTTCGTTTGAGCATAGAAATGAGCGGAGGCGCTAATTTACCGTCGTCGCGAAGACGACAGGCCTGGAGACACCCCTGAAGCCCCAGTGAAATATCGGTTTGCATTTGCGCCAGTTTTTTCTGAATGAGCTGGTTAGCAGCAAGCGGTCGACCGAACTGCTTACGCTCAAGCGTGTACTGNAACGCTGAGTGCCAGCAGGTCTCCGCCGCTCCCAGCGCGCCCCAAGCGATACCCAACCGCGCCGAATTAAGACAGCTGAATGGGCCATTTAAGCCCTGCGCTTCCGGCAATTTGTTATCTTCAGGGACGAAAACTTGATCCATCACGATTTCACCGGTAACTGATGCCCGCAAAGCCAACTTACCCTCGATCTTTGGAGCTGAAAGGCCTTCCATGCCTTTGTCTAGAATAAAGCCCCTTATGACTCCATCGTCATCCTTTGCCCAAACCACGAAGACGTCGGCAATCGGCGAGTTGCTGATCCAATTCTTGGCGCCGGTAAGAGTGTAGCCGCCAGCGACGCTCTTGGCGCGAGTATTCATAGAACTTGGGTCGGAACCATGGTCCGGTTCGGTCAGTCCAAAACAGCCAATAAATTCGCCGGAAGCTAATCTGGGCAAATACCGGGCTTTTTGCTGTTCGCTGCCGAAAATGTTGATTGGATGCATCACTAGGCTGGACTGGACCGACATCATAGACCGGTAGCCAGAATCGACAGCCTCAATTTCTTTGGCTATTAGCCCATAGCAGACGTAATTCATGCCAGCGCAGTCATAGCCGTTAATCATCGGGCCCAATAACCCAAGTTCGCCCATCTCACGGAAAATTCCNGGGTCTGTCTCTTCGTTTCGGTAGGCGTTTTTGACCCTTGGTAATAGCTTATTCTGTGCGAACTGGCGCGCTGTATCGCGGACCATCCGCTCTTCTTCACTTAGTTGCTCTTCCATAAGGAAGGGATCTTGCCAATTAAACTGTACGGCGTCTGATCGGACCGACATGCTGCTCTCCTGAGAGTGGAACACTGCTCTTTTCATTATTTTAGCAAATTCCTGCCCGCTCTTCTAAGGCTCTGAAGCCCCTAAACTGACAGGATCGCACCAGTGTTTCTTTACAAATTTGCTGGCATTTCCCGGGACGCAGATCCCCCGAGAAGATAGAATATGGTCATGGATGTCTCTCATATACTCGACTCGCTGAACGAGCAGCAAAGAAGTGCAGTGGCGAGCCCTGCGCCCAACCTGCTTGTTCTCGCAGGAGCAGGCAGCGGCAAGACTCGGGTGCTTGTCCATCGGATTGCCTGGCTGCTACAGGCCGAAAACGTGTCTCCTTTTGCCATACTTGCAGTGACATTTACCAACAAGGCAGCGCGAGAAATGCGCAGCAGAATTGATGACTTGATGGGCCAGTCGTTTGGCGGTATGTGGGCTGGCACCTTCCATAGCCTGGCCCACCGACTGCTGCGCAAGCATTGGCATGAGGCGGGACTACCGGAAGATTTTCATATCCTCGATTCTGATGACCAGCTAAGACTGATCAAGCGGCTGATTCGG
This sequence comes from Gammaproteobacteria bacterium, assembly GCA_002719575.1. GTDB lineage: Bacteria > Pseudomonadota > Gammaproteobacteria > Pseudomonadales > Pseudohongiellaceae > UBA9145. The sequence goes on from PBHS01000020.1 coordinate 6,416, forward strand.
TCACTCAAAATAGATGATGACAGGTGGCCGCCAAAACAGTGCCAGTGGTATATAAACGCGCAGAAGGACGAAGGATTACGCGCAAAAAATATCGAACATTTCGATGACGATTATACCAAGACTATGCTGGAGATCTACGCGGCTTACGAAACAGAATGCGAGCGCGGCGGCATGATTGACTTTGGTGAAATTCTGCTTCGCGCCCACGAGCTCTGGCTGAAAAATCCGCAGATTCTCCAACACTACCAACAAAGGTTTAAGTACGTGTTGGTCGATGAGTTTCAGGACACCAATACGGTTCAATACGCCTGGCTACGAGTCCTAGCCGGCGCCAAAAATCAACTAATGGTAGTTGGCGATGATGACCAGTCGATCTATGGCTGGCGCGGTGCGCGCATCGAAAATATTCAGCAATTCAGTGATGATTTCTCCGAATCAGAGATCATTCGCCTTGAGCAGAACTACCGATCAACTTCAAACATACTCAATGCAGCCAACAAGCTGATCTCACACAATCAAGGCCGACTTGGAAAAAACCTCTGGACCGACGGTGTCGATGGAGAGCCTATCAGCGTCTATGAAGCCTTTAACGAGCAAGATGAGGCCAGATTTATTGTCGATCGTCTGCAGGACTGGTCTGACAACGGCAACAACCGTTCGGATGCCGCCATCCTCTACCGGTCCAACGCACAGTCCCGAGAACTTGAGGATGCCCTGCTCAGAGTTGGCATGCCTTACCGCATCTATGGCGGACACCGTTTTTATGAGCGCCTTGAAATTAAAAACGCACTTTCTTATCTGCGGTTGTTGACAAATCGTCACGATGACACCGCAGTTGAACGCATTATTAACGTACCAACGCGAGGTATTGGCAGCCGCACTATTGACACAGTGCGTCAGACAGCGCGAGAACATAATTGCTCTCTCTGGCAAGCATGTGCTGAATGTGTCAACCAAACCTTGTTAAGTGCTAGGGCCGCGAACGCGGTGCTCGCTTTCCTTAAGCTCATCGATAACATGCAAAAAGACTGCTCTGCGCTGGAGCTCCATCAGAAGGTGGCGCACGTCATTGAGCACAGCGGGCTGGTGAGTCACCACGAAAAAGAAGGGGGGGAAAAAGCACGCGCTCGTGTCGAAAACCTCGAGGAACTGATTACTGCGGCCAGCAGTTTTGACGACTCGGGGATGGAGGAAGAAGAAATTGATGTAAAGTCAAGCTCCTTTCTGGCGGCCTTTCTGGATCAGGCGTCACTGGACGCAGGCGACTCGCAGGCTGATGAAACAGAAGACGCAGTCCAGCTAATGACGCTGCACTCTGCTAAAGGCCTGGAATTTCAGTTGGTTTTCTTATCAGGCATGGAAGAAGGACTCTTCCCGCATAAGATGTCCATGGACAATCTAGCCGGCCTAGAAGAGGAGCGGCGCTTATGTTACGTGGGCATTACACGAGCAAGGACAAAACTCTTCATGAGCCACGCAGAATCTCGGAGAATGCATGGGGATGTGACGCTGTGTCGGCCCTCACGGTTTATCAGGGAAGTTCCCAACAGTCTAGTTGAGGAAGTTCGGCTCAAGACTACGATAAGCAGAGCACATGTTACCTCCCGTGGTGAGATGACAATAGGCGGGGGCGTCGGTCAGGGTGCTGAAGTGCCCGAAACCCAGATATCACTGGGCCAACGGGTGGCTCATGGCAAGTTTGGTGAAGGTGTTGTCCTAAACTATGAGGGTCAGGGAAGTAATGCTCGCGTACAAGTCAACTTTGATGCCGTGGGAAGCAAGTGGCTGGTGCTATCGTATGCCAATCTCGAAGTACTTGGATAATCGATGACACCAAATAGCGCACACTCAACAATAAAAGAGAATGGCCATGCAAAAAAATCCGAAAAAGTTTTTTACCTTGTGCATACTTACAATGCTGATTCAGGCATGCGGGGAAGATGACCCTCTGAAAAGTGCAATATCATCAGCCGATGATAGTGACCAACAAATTTACGAGTGGAAAATGATCACTTCTTGGCCAAAAAATTTACCCGCTCTGGGCACTTCGCCGGAATACTTCGCAGAAATAGTTGAAAAAATGAGCGCCGGACGTATGAAAATCAGAGTTTATGGCGCAAATGAGTTGGTTGCGGGCTTGGAGGTTTTTGACGCTGTCCGCCAAGGCGTTGCTGAAATCGGGCACTCAGGCGCATACTACTGGCAAGGTAAAATACCAGCCACCCCGTTTTTTTCTTCCATTCCATTTGGAATGACCAGTTATGAACAAGACGCATGGCTGAGATACGGGGGAGGTAATGAGCTCTGGAAAGAACTCTATGCGCCCTTCAACCTCATCCCCGTGCGCGGAGGGAATACAGGTACACAAATGTTCGGCTGGTTCAACAGGGAAGTCAACTCTCTGGCGGACCTACAAGGTCTAAAGATGCGCATACCTAGCCTAGGCGGAGAGGTTTTTCGTCGCGCCGGCGGAGTGCCAGTAACTCTGCAAGTCAGTGAGGTGCGCACCGCGATGCAAACTGGCACGCTGGATGCGACCGAGTTTGTAAGCCCTTATAATGACCGCGCCAATGGCTACCATGAGGTAGCCGAATACTACTATTATCCCGGCTGGCATGAGCCAGGCTCTACGCTGGAAACAATCTTTAACAAGGAGCGTTTCGAGGCGTTACCTGAGGATTTACAATCAATTCTTCTGGCCGGGGCCGAGGTAATGAATCAGACCTTACTCGACGAACTCATGGCCAAGAATAATGAGGCATTAACATCACTCGTGGAGGAGCATGGAGTAAGGATGCGCCGGCTACCGGATGACGTATTAAGGGAGTTTCGCAGGCTGTCAGAAGAAGTGATTCTCGAACTCGCTGAAACCGACGCGACTACTCGCCGCGTTTATGAATCCTGGAGTAACTTTAGGTCAAGTGTCATGAGTTACAGCCTTATCGCCGAGGAAGCGATTATCGAGGCGCGTAGATTTCCTNTCAACTGAGTGGGCATATTGGTATCTTCTTTTCCAGCGCCAAATCATGCGCATAAACCATTCGCTTCTTGTCGTCGCAATGGCTAACTATTTATTAGATCTGGGAGCCAGGTCACTATGNNGGGCTGGAAAGCCAGAAGAGTCATAAGCATCAGTTGAATTATCACAAAAGGTATGACGCCNCGATAGATTGCAANGGTATCAACNTCCTCAGGAGCCACGCTACGCAAGTAAAAGAGCGAGAACCCAAACGGCGGCGTCAAAAACGATGTCTGCAGATTGATTGCAATAATCACTCCAAGCCAAACAGGGTCAAGCCCCATAGCNAGAAGCACAGGGCCTACCAGGGGNACTACCATAAAAGTTATCTCGATAAAGTCAAGAATGAAACCAAGCAANAAGATTACTAGCATCACCACAAAAGCNGCCGAAAATGCGCCGCCGGGCAGGGCCCCGAACAGTGNTTCAATCAACTCTTCGCCGCCAAGGCCGCGAAAGACAGATGAGAAAATGGTGGCACCAACCAATATCAGATACACCATAGAAGTAACACGGGTGGTTTCAATCGCTACCCCGTGCACGATGGCCGCGGACAGCATCCGCTTGCCTGCGGCTAGAAACATAGCGCCTATTGCACCTACGGAAGCTGCTTCGGTCGATGTTGCCAGCCCTCCCAGAATTGAGCCTAGCACTGCAATTATCAGAAAAACTGGCGGGAACAAGCCTTTTAGCAGAGCAAAAAAGACATTAGCTTCTGGGTCTCCTTTCTCGGCCACCGCTGGCGCCAGTTCAGGTTTGAACAGCGCTACCGCAAAAACATAGACAATGTATGCGAATATCAGCAGCAACCCAGGAAGAATAGCGCCTGCGAATAGGTCGCCGACAGAAACAAAGTCGGGTGCAAAAATTCCCGCATTAAGCTGGTATTGCTGGTACGAATTGGAGATAACCTCTCCAAGCAAAACAAGACAAATTGAAGGGGGAATTATTTGACCCAGCGTTCCGGTAGCGCATAAAGTACCACAGGCAAAAGCAGGCTGATAGCCGGCTCTGAGCATGCTTGGCAGAGACAAGATGCCCATCGTCACCACCGTCGCTCCGACAATTCCAGTGCTAGCCGCCAGCAGCATTCCAACCAAAATGACGGCGATCCCCAGCCCGCCGGGCAAGGCTCTAAACACCAACTCCATATTTTTCAGCAGTTCTTCGGCAACACGGGACTTCTCCAGCATCGACCCCATAAAAACAAACAGGGGCACCGCAAGGAGATTCTGATTGACCAAGATACCGTATATACGATTTGGAATTACCGAAATAAAGGCTGGATCGAGTATACCAAGCCGCTCGCCCAAACCAGCGAACAGAAGTGACACTCCAGCCATTGTCAAAGACACCGGATAACCGGCCATCAGAAACAAACAAACCACAGCAAAAAACAACAGGGGCAGCAGATCAATCATGGTCTACAAGCTCTGATTTTGCTTCAGCGCTGTCACGCAGCACTGAATATGCCTTCAATCCTTCGGCAACACCTTGCATAAACAGAAATGCAGGTAGCAAAAGTAACGCAGTTTTCAGAAGAAAAACAAAGGGCAGTCCACTGGATTCAGCAGACCGCTCACGGATACGCCAAGCAAGCGCGACATAGTCCCAGCTAGACCAGACAATAAACACAGTACTNAGCGATAGAAATACAGTCGTCCCTAACAAATCGATGAGGGCTCTGCCCTTAGGTGGCAATCTGCCGTATATCATATCAACCCGCACATGGCGCTGCTCTTTTAGGGTAAATGCGGCGCCAAAGATGAAAAGCATTGCGTTCAGATAGAGAACCGACTCCTGCATNGCAATTGAACCAATTTGAAAGGCATAACGCAGGACAACAATAAGGCCCATCACCACGACCATAAGCAAAGCTAACCACGANGCCCCGGTCCCTAGTCTGTCGCTTATTTGATCGATGATAGTGATTAGCTTATTCATATCGTTATTTAGGCTGCGTCATTACGCAACGTTCCCTAGAGAGACCCAAATATATGCGACAAAGAGTAGCCGGTAGCTCAGCAGGATCAACGACACGCTGAGACTCAAGAACAGCATACCCAATAGCCACATCATGCTCCAGCGTACGCTGAGTAACACGCGCTGCCACCAGTTTAAGGCGCTCTCGGCTGGCGGCGGAAGTTGCAGAAATAGGTGGCTCAAGGCATAGAGCATAAGAAACCACAAGAAACCAGTAAAACTATGGGGCAGCCAACGATCATCGATTAACCATGGATTGTCTATCAGGCTCAGCGCAATAAATCCCGCACAAAGCCCTGTCATGACAAGTAATAAGAAGCGAACGCGGCTCAAAACCTTAGCAAATTTATGCAGTCGTTCTATCATAGGTTTCTTCTTCTTTAAATCGTTGGCAGTCATTCTACTCTCTGTGCCTTTTCCTATGATAGAAACTATTATCAACAAACTGGAGCTTCCCTTTATGGCTGGCCTGAATGCGGAAGGAGAACCAGTTTTCGAGAGCTTGCACGCGGAATTGTTGGATAACGGCACCAACCGGATAAGATTACTGAAATCGCCGCTGCTCGCTCGGAATTTGGCCGCTGGTGACATTCTTCGCGTGATCAACCCTTCAACCGCTGACTATGAGCTGGAGAGACGCAGCGGTAATCTGTGTATCAGGCTTTTTCGTAAAAACGATCTTAAGGATCTGGAACAGTTTCTAACTTCTGCTATCGAAAGGCTAGGTGGTTCACTCGATCTTCACGCTGAACGAGCGTTGGTATATAGCATCCACATCTCACTGGGGTTTGGTGCGATCGAAGCGCTTCTAAACCGCGCCAAAGAAAAGTTCTCGGAAACCGTTTGGTATTATGGCAATGTATATGATCCCGAAGACGGAATCACGCCACTAGACTGGTGGCTAGAATTTGATAATCAGGAATAGTCCCTATGCTAGTAGTGGTTTCACCCGCCAAATCTCTGGACTTTGAAAATCACCCAAAGACTCGTAAATTTTCACAACCAGAGTTTCTAAAAGAATCTCGAGAGCTGATTAAAGATCTGAGACGATTAGAGCCTGCCGATCTGTCAAAGCTGATGAACATCAGTCAAAAACTTGCTAACGAGAATCATCAGCGCTTTGCCAACTGGCACACTCCTTTTAATCTAAAAAACGCCAAGCAGGCCATTTTTGCGTTTAAAGGTGATGTCTATCTTGGGCTACAGGCTGAAGAGTTTAGCGTCGCTGATCTCAAATTCGCGCAAGATCACCTGCGCATTTTGTCTGGCTTATACGGTATTCTGAGACCACTTGACCTGATCCAAGCCTATCGGTTGGAGATGGGGCGCAAATTCCCTTCTAGCAGTGCCCAAAATCTATACGATTTTTGGGGAGACAAGCTCACCAGAAAAATTAACAAGGAGTTCGATTCCCGGACCGCAAATACGAAGGCACTGGTCAACCTAGCCTCCAATGAGTATTTCAATTCTATTAACAAAAGTTTGCTTGACGCAGAGGTTATCACGCCAGTTTTCAAGGACTGGTCTAATGGAAAATATCGGATCATCAGTTTCTTCGCCAAAAAGGCCCGCGGCCAAATGGCTGCCCATATAATTAAAAATCGGCTAGAAGATCCGGAATCACTGATCAATTTTGCTGCCGGAGGCTATCGCTTCGATCAGGAAGCATCCTCAGACAGCAAACTGGTATTCAAGCGCAAAAAGACTGCGTCCTGAGGCGGCTTTGGGCTAGCGATGAAGTCTAAGGCAGCTCCATGACAATCAAATCCGAATCAAGTTTTCCCTTCAGTCAAGCGTGCGAAAACAATAAAGGTCCGATTCTAGAGCACCTCAAAGCATTGCTGAGGGGCTGTCTATCAGTGCTTGAGGTAGGCAGCGGCACAGGCCAGCATGCCCTCCATTTCGCACAATATCTGCCCCACCTCACATGGCGCACGTCTGACGTTGCCACTAATCTCAACGCCCTTTCGCTCGGAATTGCCCGCGCCTCTCTGACAAATCTACCCGAGCCGATCATACTTGACGTAGATCAACTTCCTTGGACGTGTGGCCGTTTTGATGCCATTTTTATGGCGAACTCACTACACATAATGTCTAAACATTCCGCTGAAAACTTCTTTGTCGAAGTCTCAAACCACATGACAGCTGATGCGCAGCTGATTGTGTATGGTCCGTTCAAATATAACGGTGAATTTACCACACTTAGTAATGCCAGTTTTGATGAGAAGCTCAGGAAAAGGAGTTCAGTAAGCGGCCTTAGAGATTTTGAATGGATTAATGCGCTCGCTCAGCGCGCTGGTTTGAAATTAAGACACGATTATACAATGCCGGCAAATAATCAGCTGCTGGTATGGGGAATGAGTTCACAAGCAAACACTTTATAAATAAAGTGCCTGACGCCGAACGGAAATCACCGACTTTCTTTAACCTAGATGTTTAATTTATTCTCCAACAGTTCCCTTTTCGAACATTTTAAACTGGTGACCGTGAACGTCGAAAGCCTGCGCTCCTAAATATGAAATACGTGCTTACAGAAAGCTAATGGGACTCTTAGATATCCGGCACTAGCTAGTTTTCTTCTTAAGAGAAAAAGGTCGCTTTAGTCAAGCTCGATCATCGAGCTTGGCCGAAAGCCTATTCGATGTGCGATAGCAATAAGGCGCATACCCGGCGCAAGTTGCAATGGGTCTGTGTAAACCTTCCAAGTGCTGTCGAAAGGCTTCCCTGGACCCAGTATCTGATAGCCGATGTTTGCGCCCGGTGTAAGGCTCGAGAGTACGATTCTGCCATACTGTTTGTATGCTGTCGGGCTACTGGTAACAGGTTGCTCCATACCAGGCCAAATCTCATTAATAAGATCGAGCTCCGACATCATCCCCTTGTCTTCAAAACCAGAAAGCCAGCTATCAAGCTCCGCTCTTAGCTCGAGGAGCTTATCGCTGTAAGCAGGATCGTGCGCGAGATCATGCAGCTCATGAGGGTCTGTCCGCGTGTCAAAGAGCTCTTCTAACGGCTTGCTCTCCCGAAACCATTGCGACTGGGCCTCCTTTAATTTGCCCTGATCTCTCAGGAACAACAGCTCCTGCATGATTGGCATCTGCTCCCGATAGGTGAGTGGTAGATAGTAGCCGCGCTCTGGATAATAATTGCGCAGGTATTTGAAGCGCTCATCGCGGACCGCCCTGATCGTATCATACTGCCGATCAAACCTGTCTGCCGCAGCATGTACATATCGACGCGACTCAGAAGACTGAAATTTGCCCGCGAAGGCTCTGCCGTCAACATAGTCGGGGGGCTCTATTCCTGCCAGAGACAACGCCGTCGATTTGAAATCAACAAAACTTATAAGCTGATCGTCACGCTCTCCTGCTCGCCACTGATCCGGATAACGAATAATCATTGGCACCCGCAGGCCAGAATCGTACAGAAGTCGCTTTTGCCGGGGCAAGGGCCCACCATGATCTGAAAACCAAAAAATCACAGTGCTTTCAAGTAACCCGTCCTGCTCCAGCTCATCGAGAATTTTGCCCACTTGCTCATCCATGGCAACGATGTTGGAGTAGACCTGACGCACGTCCTGTTTGGCGACCTCGGTATCTGGAAGGTAAGGGGGTATAGGCACATCAAGGTCATAAGGCACCCGAAGAGGATTTTTAGCCTGAACCCAAATTTGACTCTCATGAGTAATGTTAAAATTGAATACGGAAAAAAACGGCTGTCCCGGCTCACGGTTGCGCCAATGGGCGGTTAGACTGCTATCATCCCAGGCCGTAACCGCCTTGCGAAATTGGTAGTCTTCCTTGGCATTGTTGCTCGTGTAGTAACCGGCTTCCCTAAAATACTGGCTGTGCATTTTTACGAAGGGCGGTGGTACAGCTTCGTAGGGTACCAAACCATCGATACCAAATCCGGACACGTTAGTTGTTCTCATATGCTGCGCACCAATTCGGTTTTGATACATACCAGTCGCCAATGCAGCCCGACTCGGTGCGCAGACACCAGAAGTGGAGAACACCCGAGTATAACGGACTCCTTCCGTCGCAAGCCGGTCAAGATTTGGTGTCGCGACCGTATCGTCTCCAAAGGCCGGGATAATAGGGCTGAGATCTTCAGCGACCAGCCAGAGAATGTTAGGAGTGGAGAGTGACGGTTGTTCCTTAGATGCTTGATATGACGCGTCACAAGCACAACATAGGAGAACGGTTAAGATTGAGAAAGCCAGCAGCTTCATAAGTTACCAGTGGTCGCTTCGACTTATTGAAAAGAACGAGCGGTGTCTAGCATCAAGCGCACCGCAGTCAGCAGCGCATGATGCTTATAAGTCTCTAACATACTTTAGGCCAGGTATCATCGATATAAAACTGCTGGCGTAATTTAAGCGGCTCATGACGCCAAGCTAAAGGTCAGCGACACGACTGTCAAAATAAGATTTTCACGTAGCATCGTGCCTCTTAGTGAACGGTAGCGCGAGAGATTTACGGCCGACCGGCACTGTTAAAATAATCTCAGTTCAGCGCCTTGATAACCTCTCTAGCAAGACCCCAGCGATCAAAACCTTGCCTACCATAATCAAGGCCACGACGCACAATAACTAAGTCGTAAGAAGGCACAATGATCGTAAACTGCCCGCGATTGCCATTGGTCATGTAAGAGTCCTTGGGAACGTCCACGCGATCATCAGGGACGAGCCAGAACTGCCCGCCATACATACTGCCAATTTCCGCAGTTGCGGGCGCCGGACTGGTAACAAAATCAATCCACGCCTCAGAAAGCAAGCGTTCTCCATTCCATACGCCTCTCTGTAGATAGAGCAGCCCAAAACGTGCCAGGTCTCTTGCGTTAGTATAAACCTGACTGCTAAGGACAAAATCACCAAAACGATCTGTACTCACCAGGGTGTTTCGCATACCGATTTTGTCAAACAACGCCTTCCTTGGGAATTCCGCATATTCTCGCTCACCCCCGAGTGCTCGCTTCATAGCGTAAACCGCGAGTAGCGTGTCATAGTTCTCGTAATCCCAGCGGGTGCCCGGCTCACGTATCAGACCGCGGTCTCTCGCGCCTTCGACTGCGCTGTCGCCTGCCCAGTAGGACATGCCGGACCCGGTTGCATATTCCATTCGATTGTTATCCATTGATTGCAAACCAGTCGACATATTCAGCGCGTGTCGGAGCGTTATTGCATTGCGTGGATCAGTCTCCGGGGAACTGGCCTCAGGTAGCCATTCAAAACCTAATGAACCGTCCAGTTCCAGACGGCCCTCATCGACCAGCATGCCGATCAGTGTCGTTGCGATACTCTTTGCTGTAGACCACGTACGCGTCCTTGTGGTCATGTCAAAACCTTCCGCGTAGCGCTCGTGGATAATGTCGCCTTTATAAACCACCATAAGGCTGATCGTCTTTTGCTCAGGTGTAGGCCGATCAAACGCCCAATCCGAAGCGCGCTGCAAGGCTGCAGCATTTACACCTTGCGACAACGGTCTCACTTCTACCAGATCACCGTCAGGCCAGGGAATCTGGGAAGGGTTGCCCGGTGGGTACGGCATGGTCAATTCTGGCAACCGATCTGCTTCGGCTAGGGTTTGATCGGGAGGCAATATGATGCAGCCAATGCCTTCGCGGAAGATAGCCCTCATTGTCGGCACGTGGCCTGCGTTACCTACCTCAACGCCGCGCTCTTCCCATGCAATACGATAGTCGCCACCCTTCGGAGAGCCAATTGGGTCGGGAAGAAAAGCTAGCTCACTTTCGTACAACTGCTCAATTGTACGATTGGAGGTGAACAATCCATTACACATGAAAACGGCTTGTTGGCCTCTTCTTATCATCTCCCGCTGATGCTGCCAGTAGTCGTAGCTTCTTTCCTGCTGTGCCATTGCGGATTCGGGCAGAAATGAGGCAAAAACAAGTGTTGCCGCTGCGAGTAANATTCGGGAGGGGATTGTCATCGTAAGTGCTCCTTTTGGCTTTATGTGCTTTATTCGTTAGTCTTTCAATTCTAAGCCGGTGAAAGACCAAGGTACAAACTCAAAATGATAAGCAGCTAGCCACCCTGCCGAAAAGGCAACAAGCCTTTCGCCTCATGCTGATAGGACTCGACGTGAGAACGCTCCTCCTGCAGAAATCTATCAATCGCCAAAGAGAACCCCTCATGTCCAATCCAGTGGTTAGAGTAGGTAAAAATAGGCTCAAAGCCTCGCTGTATCTTATGCTCTCCCTGAGCGCCAGAATCGAATGATTGCAGCTGATTAGCAATTGCGTATTCCTGGCCCTGATAATAACAGGTTTCAAAGTGCAGAAATTGGTAGTCCGCCAGCGCTCCCCAGTATCGACCGAACAGCTTGTCTGAATTTTTGAAAAACAGAGCACCAGCGGTGTTCTGACCTTCCAAGATCGCATTTACCATCATAATCTGTTCAGGCATGGATTGTGCGAGGCCTCTAAATAGAGATTCCTTTAAATAGCCCTGCATCCCTCTGACTAGATAGGTAGACTGATAAAAGCGATAAAACTCATCCCACTGCTGATCGGAAATCTCAGGTCCTTCAGTAATCAAGAACTGGAACCCTTGTTCGAGAATCTGACGCCTCTCTCGTTTGATAGATTTTCTTTTTCTGGAACTGAGCATCTCAAGAAAGTGCGGAAATGACTCATAATCTCTGTTGTACCAATGAAACTGTGTGGCAATTCTCGACTTCAACCCCAGCCTGGTCAGAGACGCGCTCTCTTCTTGTTGAGGGAAAAGAACATGCCACGAAGAAATGTTACAAGATTCTGCTTTTTCTATTAGCTTCTTAACGATCACACTGACAATCGCCTCCCGGTCGTGACTGTCAGCGACAAAAATCCTTTGGCTTTGGCTTGGAGTAAATGGCGCCGCCGTAACCAGTTTTGGATAGTAATCATAACCATGACTTTGGTAAGCGTTTGCCCACGACCAATCAAAGACATATTCACCCCAGCTGTTAGTTTTCAAATAAAGCGGCATTACAGCAACCGGCAACTCATCCTCTAAACTGACAGGTAAGCCTTCGTAAAGAACAAAGTGAAAAGGTTGCCATCCAGACTTCTCGCTGGTGCATCCTGTCTTTTCCAGCTCATGCAGGAACTCATATCTAGTAAACGGATTATGCGTCCCTGTCAGGCCATTCCATTTATTGGCGCCCAGCAATGAAACGGACTCCAAAAAGTGGGCCGTGTAGATGGATTCTTGTTTGTCCATGGAAAAAAGTGCGCCCGGACGCCTAATTAGGTAGCATTGAATCGAATCAACTTGCCTCGCTCAGTGTACAGTCACCCCGTGCAATCGCCTAATCTCATAAGCCGGATTAACCAAAATAGGCCAAGCCTGCGGAAATCCGAAGCCAAAGTTGCAGACTTTGTTCTGTCAAACACCAATGAAGTTATTACCATGCGGATCGTTGATCTGGCTTCGAGAGCACTGGTCAGCGAGCCCACTGTAATTCGCTTCTGCCGTGCACTTGGGTTCGATGGCTTCCAGTCGTTTAAATTGAGTCTCGCTCAGCAACTAGGCCCAGGTAATGTATATACCCAGTTCGCTGTTGATGACGGCGATACCATTGAGGACGTACGAAACAANGTTTTCGACACCACCGTGGGTTCTCTGCTTACAGTCAAGGATGAGTTGGACCCTGAAGTGCTTCAGCAAGCGATCGAAACAATCAGCAGCGCCCGCCGAGTTGAGTTTTATGGGTTTGGTGCTTCCGGTTCGGTGGCAGCAGACGCTCAACACAAATTTTTCCGACTGCAGCTGTCAACCGCTGCCTACACGGATCCGCATATTCAACACATGTCTGCCATCTCCTTGGGCAATGGTGATGTTATCGTGGCTATTTCTCAGTCAGGCCAGACTCGAGCTTTGCTTGAAAGCGTGCGGCTTGCCAGAGAAGCCGGCGCCACGGTCATCGGGCTTGCGCCCGAAAACACACCGCTAAGCAAGGCCAGTTCGATTTCTATCACGGTCAATATTGAAGAAGACCTCCGCGCAGCAACCCCCGTTTCCTCTCGAATTGCTCATCTAGTAGTGATTGATGTTTTAGCTACTGGGGTAGCCATACACCGCAAGCCCCTACTTAAAGAACACCTGAAACGACTCGAGAGAAGCCAGAGAGCTCTGCGTGCACCAGATAGCAGTTGATGGTTAACGAAGGCACAGTTGGACCGGTCAGTGCGAATCTCCAAGAAGATCAAGAAAGCTTCAATGAGCCCAGCCCAAAGGTCCCGAAGATTAACGATCTACGTCTTCTTCGGCCGTTTCCAGCCCGGAACGTTGCGCTGCTTGACCCGTGCAACCGCCAGGCTGTCCTCCGGCACATTTCTAGAGACAGAGGAACCCGCCGCAACAAATGCGTTGTCCTCAAGCGTCAGAGGTGCAATGAGAACACTATTCGATCCTACAAAGACATTGTCGCCAAGCCTTGTTTGGTGCTTGTTGGCCCCATCATAGTTACAGAACACGGTACCTGCTCCGATATTGCAGTCATCTCCGATAACCGCATCGCCAATGTAAGCTAGGTGGTTCGCTTTTGATCCCTCTCCTATCACTGCATTTTTAGTTTCGACAAAATTGCCTACTTTGCAACGATCACCAAGCACGGTTCCCGGTCGAATACGCGCCATTGGTCCAACGCTGATTTTTTTACCGATATCAGCGCCCTCAATGTGAGTGCTCTCAAGAATTTTTGTTCCAGCCCCAATTTTTGAATCCTTGATTACACAGTTAGATCCNACCGACACATCATCGCCAAGACTGACCTGTCCTTCAAGCACCACGTTCACACCAATCTCGACATCGCTTCCGCAGTTAACTGCGCCGCGCACATCCAGTCTTGATGGGTCATGGAGGGTGACGCCCCGTTCGAGTAGTTTATTGGCCATTTCCGTTTGATATCGTCGCTCCACTGAAGCGAGCTGTAGCTTGTTGTTAACGCCGGCGACTTCCATCTCATCCACCACCGTGGCTTGGATGCGTGCACCGTCGGCATGCGCCATAGCCACAATGTCCGTAAGGTAATACTCGCCCTGATCGTTCCTCGTTCCCAAAGCGTCCAACCAAGCCCGCAACCTCGGTGCCGATATTGCCATAATGCCACTGTTGACTTCTTTAATCGCTTTTTGAGCAGACGTAGCATCACGCTCTTCAACAATCGAAGTCACATCACCTTTACTGTTTCGGATAATTCGGCCGAAGCCCTCGGGCGTACTCGACCGGCTGGTCAGTAAAGAGACTTGCTCAGGCCCGCACCGATCAATAACCTGTTCTAGGGTAGAGCGGGTTATAAGCGGGACATCGCCGAGCAAGATCAAGACCTTATTGTCGGCAGCGCTTTGCTTTAAGCCGGGCAGGGCTTGCCGCATGGCATGTCCCGTGCCCAACTGCTCTTTTTGCGTTACCCAGTTAATGCCCGCTTGGGGGTAAGCTTTTTCTGCTGTAGCAATAGCTTGCTCCGCACCCGCACCGATCACAACGTGAATTAAATCAGGATACAGACTCATCGCTGTTTCCAAAACGTGCAGGAGCATAGGCTTTCCGCCGACTCGATGCAGAACCTTGGGTAACGCAGAATGCATGCGCGTGCCCTTTCCGGCAGCAAGAATGACAACTTCCATATTTCAACCCAATATTAAGATTGGCCTTAAAAACCAGTAGTCGCTTTAGGTTACCAAAAAAAAAGGCAGCCCGAGCTACCTTTTCTTNACGCAAGACGTGTGGCACTGCATNGGTTANTGCGCTNTATNCTTTAGNTGGCGCAAAGCTCTGAGCTGAGCNGCGGCCTCAGCAAGTTGCGCAGCCGCTGTGCCATAATCCATCTCGGCGCTTGCATCCTGCATGGCTTTTTCGGCTTCCCGCATTGCATCTAGCGCAGCGTCCTCATCAACAGCCTCGGCTCGTTGCGCGATATCGGCCAGTAGAGTTACCGTGTTTCGCTGAACCTCGAGATACCCCCCGGAAACATAGAAGACCTCTTCCTCACCACCATCCTTAATCAATCGAACGGGTCCAGGATTCAGCGCAGTCAGTAATGGAGCATGGCCCGGCGCGACTCCCAAATCCCCCAGTGAGCCAGCGGCAATCACCATCTCAACGCGACCTGAGAATATACTCTGTTCAGCGCTCACGATGTCGCAATGCATTGTCATAACCATAGGACATAGCTCCCGTTTACGTTGCTATTGATCTCTGCCGGTGCGCTTCCTATTTTGAGGAAAACACCTCTGATTGGCTTTTTTAGAGCGTCTTTGCCTTTTCCACCGCCTCATCAATTGAGCCTACCATGCTGAAAGCCTGCTCTGGCAAATGATCATATTCTCCGTCTAGAATCCCCTTGAAACCTGCGATTGTGTCCTGTAGCGATACGTATTTACCGGGCGCATTGGTGAAAATTTCCGCGACCGCAAAAGGCTGGGATAGGAACTGAGAGATCCGGCGAGCGCGTGCGACGGTCTGTTTGTCTTCATCTGACAATTCATCCATGCCCAGAATCGCAATAATATCCTTCAGCTCTTTATAGCGCTGCAGCACCGTTTGCACTCCGTTTGCAACATCGTAATGCTCTTGCCCAATAACCAGCGGATCAAGCTGCCTAGAACTTGAATCCAGCGGATCNACCGCAGGATAAATACCCANGGATGCAATTTCTCTGGACAGCACTACCTTNGCGTCNAGNTGAGCAAATGTCGTTGCCGGAGACGGATCAGTCAAATCATCCGCAGGGACGTAGACNGCCTGAATTGAGGTAATCGAACCNGCCTTCGTCGAGGTGATTCGCTCTTGCAGGGCGCCCATTTCCTCGGCCAAGGTGGGNTGATAGCCCACCGCGGACGGCATGCGCCCGAGAAGAGCGGATACTTCAGTGCCCGCGAGCGTATATCGATAAATGTTATCTATGAAAAGCAACACATCACGACCTTCATCACGAAACTTTTCGGCCATAGTCAGGCCAGAAAGAGCAACACGCAGTCGGTTACCGGGCGGNTCATTCATCTGACCGTACACCATTGATACCTTGGACTCGNCTTTCAGGTCGATAACGCCAGATTCCTGCATTTCGTGATAGAAGTCGTTGCCTTCCCGCGTTCGTTCGCCAACACCAGCGAATACGGATAATCCAGAATGTTCGGTCGCGATGTTGTTAATAAGTTCCATCATGTTCACAGTCTTACCGACGCCCGCTCCGCCAAACANGCCTACCTTCCCACCCTTCGCAAAGGGGCATACAAGGTCGATTACCTTGATACCTGTTTCCAACAATTCATTAGTGCTGGAAAGCTCTTCATAAGTGGGCGCTTTGCGGTGTATGGGCATTCGTTCTTGCTCACCAATGTCTCCACGCTCATCAATTGGCCGCCCAAGAACATCCATGATCCGTCCCAGAGTCTCTTTTCCGACCGGTACCGACACAGGTGCCCCCGTATCCTGCACACTGAGTCCCCGGCTCAAGCCCTCAGTGCTGCCCAGAGCGATAGTGCGCACAACGCCGTCACCCAACTGCTGTTGCACCTCTAGCGTGATATCTCTGTCGTCGACAGTCAGGGCGTCGTATACCTGGGGCACGTCATCGCGCGCAAATTCCACATCAATAACTGCGCCAATGATTTGTACGATGCGACCGCTACTCATGTTCGGTTCCTCTTTCAGTGTGGCCGTAACGACAGCCAGTTCAAACTTGTAGTTTAATAAAATAATTGTGTTTCATGGCGCCACCACAAAACAGGGATTCATTCCTAGACGGCTGCAGCGNCACCTGCAATTTCAGACAACTCCTGGGTAATAGCCGCTTGCCGCGCCTTGTTGTAAACTAGACCGAGCTCCTCGATGAGGTCACCTGCATTATCAGAAGCGTTTTTCATGGCCAGCATGCGAGCTGCCTGCTCGCACGCATTGTTCTCAACCACAGCTTGAAATACCTGCGACTCGACATATCGCAACATCAGCCCATCCAACAATTCTTTGGCGTCAGGTTCGTAAAGATAGTCCCAATGACGCTGCAAGTCATCGTCATCAGAAGGCAGCAAGGGCAATAGTTGCTGAACCGTCGGCTGATGGGTCATGGTGNTCACAAAATCGTTGCTTACAAGCATTATGCGATCAATTTCTTCTTTGTCGAACTTNTCAAGCAACACTCGGACAGAACCAATCACATCTGCCAGCTCAGGTGATTCGCCCATATCTCTAACTGATGCAACCACATTTCCGCCATAGCTGTTAAAAAAAGTCGCGGCACGACCACCAATAGTAGCGATGTCGATACCGACCCCGGCATCGGAAAGTTCTTTCATCGATACCACGGTTGCTTTGAAGGCATTGATGTTCAGGCCGCCGCACAACCCTCTATCCGTGGACACCACGATATAACCAGCTCGCTTTAATTGGCGTGTATCGAAATAGCTATGCTTATACTCTGGCTTAGCGCTTGCTATGTGGCCAATGACGGCGCGAATGCGATGCGCGTAGGGCTTTCCCAATTGCATAGAGTCCTGGGCTTTACGCATCTTACTTGCAGAGACCATCTCCATTGCTTTAGTGATCTTTTGTGTGTTTTTAATACTCGAGATCTTGTTGCGTATTTCTTTACCACCGGCCATGTGTCTTAATTACCCTATCGCGTCTGTGATTGACTGCATCTGTTTTTCGTAGTTTCCAACTTGTTACCAAGTCTGTGTTTCCTTAAACTTTTCTATGCCTGCCTTGAACTGTGCCTCAATCTCGTCATTCCAATCTCCAGACTCATTAATGCTGCTCAGAAGATCGCCGTGCTCATCGCTCATATAGCTCAACAGCGCCCCCTCAAAGTCGAGCACCTTGTTAAGCTCGATGTCTTTCAGGTGCCCCTCGTTTGCTGCATAGATCGATACTGCCATCTCCGCGATTGAGAGCGGCGAGTACTGTTTCTGTTTCATCAACTCTGTTACACGCTGACCATGTTCAAGCTGTGAGCGAGTGGCGTCGTCCAGATCGGACGCAAATGCGGCAAAGGCTGCGAGCTCGCGGTATTGCGCCAAGGCAATACGAATACCGCCACCAAGTTTCTTGATTATCTTGGTCTGTGCCGCACCACCAACTCGAGAAACCGAGATACCCGGGTTCATAGCGGGGCGAATACCTGAATTGAACAGATCTGTTTCGAGAAAGATTTGTCCGTCGGTGATTGAAATTACGTTAGTGGGAACAAATGCCGATACATCCCCAGCCTGTGTTTCAATGATTGGCAGCGCGGTGAGAGATCCAGTCCTGCCCTTGACCTCACCATTGGTAAATTTTTCAACGTAATCTGCACTGACCCGAGACGCGCGCTCCAGCAAGCGGGAGTGAAGATAAAACACATCACCAGGGTAGGCCTCTCGACCAGGTGGCCGGCGCAGCAGTAGAGCGATCTGGCGGTAGGCTATAGCCTGTTTGGTCAGGTCGTCGAACACTATCAAGGCATCCTCTCCGCGATCTCTGTAGTATTCGCCCATGGTGCTGCCGGAGTAAGGCGCTATAAACTGCATGGAAGCTGGGTCCGAAGCGGACGCCGCGACGACGACGGTGTATTCCATGGCACCGTGTTCTTCGAGTTTCTGCACTACGTTCGCAATAGATGAGGCTTTCTGTCCAACCGCAACATATATGCACTTAACACCTTTACCCTTCTGATTGATTATCGTGTCGATGGCGACTGCTGTCTTGCCTACCTCTCTGTCCCCAATAATCAATTCCCGCTGGCCGCGNCCAACAGGCGTCATGGCGTCAATTGACTTGAGGCCTGTTTGTACCGGTTGAGATACCGACTGTCTGGCAATCACGCCAGGAGCCACTTTTTCNACCGCATCTTTTAATTTAGCTTCTATAAGACCTTTGCCATCAATGGGTTTCCCTAAAGCGTCTACGACACGACCTTCAAGTTCTGGTCCAACAGGCACTTCGAGAATTCGCCCGGTACATTTGCAGGACTGCCCTTCTTTGAGATTAAGATAGTCACCAAGTACTACCGCTCCAACGGAGTCCCGCTCAAGGTTCAGAGCCATACCGTAGATGCCGCCCTCAAACTCAATCATTTCCCCATACATAACGTCGGTGAGACCAAAGATACGGATAATGCCGTCTGACACACTGACGATTGTGCCTTCGTTCTTGGCCTGCACGGACACATCGAGGTTGTCAATGCGCTCCTTGATAATCTCGCTGATTTCTGACGGATTCAGATGTTGCATTCTTGTTTCCCTTGTCCCTGTTGTGCCTTCTCTGAAAGGCTCAGGAGTTCATTGATTCAAATAGTTTGACCAGTTTTCCACGAACCGAATTATCAATGACAGTGTCTCCGGCACGCACTACAGCCCCACCAATCAGATTGTTGTCGACAGTCGTGCTGAACTTGACCTCTCGCGCCAAGCGCTCCTTCAGGCTTCGCACTAAATTATCTAAAGTTTCAGGACTTACTTCGAAAGCAGTTGTGATTTCTACATTGATGGATTTTTCTTGATTTGACTTCAGAATGTGGAACAGGTTGGAGATGGCTGGCAGCAGGTTCATGCGCTTATTTTCGGCCAGAAGACGGATGAAATTCTGGCCTTTAGTGTTCAGTTCGTCACCTAAGAGATCGACGAATGCGTCTGCGATGGTGTCGGCTGGCAGAGACGGGCTTGTCAGAAACCCCTTAACAGGTTGCTCTGACGACACGGCAGCCGCCATATCAAGCATTGAGGACCAGGAATCCAGCGCTTTTTCGTCCAGAGCTGATTGAAACGCTGCCTTAGCGTATGGTCTGGCTAATGTAATAAATTCTGCCATTGGCTGAGATTATCCTTTGCTCAAAGTTCTGCGGCAAGCTTGCTCAAAAGTTCTTCATTTGCAGCCTGGTCGATTGATCGTTCCAGAATTTTTTCGGCCCCAGCAATCGCAATAGTGCCAACCTGCTCGCGCAAAGCCTCGCGGGCACGATTCATTTCGTGCTCAATCTCTGCATTAGCCCCCGCAATGATGCGCTCACTTTCTTCTCTGGCTTTGCCTTTAGCTTCTTCGACAATTTGCGAAGCTCTTTTATTAGCCTGATTGATAATTGAGGCAGCATGCTCCTTCGCCTCGCGCAGCTGATCGGCTGAAGCGTTTTTAGCTAACTCCCGATCTTTCTGCGCCCGCGCGGCGGCCTCCAAGCCATCTGCAATACGCTGCTTGCGCTCTTCCAAAACATTGGAGAACAATGGCCAGACCTTTGTAGAACAGAACCACCAGAAAACGAAGAAGGCAGCCGACTGCCCAAAGATGGTAAGGGTAATATCCACGGAAGCTCTCCCGCTAGTTAGTGTGGTGTGAGTTGTATTGTTCCAGCTAACCCAACTGGCTTAGAAACGGATTCGCAAATGTGAACCACATGCCAATCCCGATACCAATCATCGTAATTGCGTCGATCAGACCAGCAACCAGAAACATTGAGCCCTGAAGCTTTGGTGCCATCTCCGGTTGTCGAGCCGACCCCTCGAGAAACTTGCCGCCCAATATACCGAAGCCAATCGCCGTGCCCAGTGCGCCCATGCCGAGCAGCCAGAACACGCCAATTACAGTTGCTGCCAATATAGTTTCCATTTTTTTCTCCAATTCAGAAAGAGTTAACAAAATAAGTTAGTGATGAACCCCATCATGCGCTGCGTTAAGATATACTATGGTTAACATCATGAAAACGAACGCTTGTAAGGGAACCACAAGGATATGAAAGACTGCCCAGACAAAGTGAAACGGCAATTGGTATAGACCCAATAATGCTGAGATCACCAGAAACAGGAGCTCGCCGGCATAAAGATTGCCGAATAGTCTGAGGCCAAGAGAGATTGGTTTGGCCAACAGTGTTGGTATTTCAATCATCAGGTTGAAAGGCATCATCCACTTGCCGAATGGATGAAACGCCAATTCGCTAAAGAAACCCCAGGCACCCTTGTTCTTGATACTATAGTAAATAATCAGAGCGAAGATGCTAAAAGACATGCCTAGTGTGATGTTTGGATCTGTCGTCGGCACCACCTTAAAAGACATGTGTTCTTGGCCAAAGAAATGGCCGATAAAAATCGCTAGTTCTGGGAGCCAGTCTACTGGCACCAGGTCCATCAGATTCATTAGCAGAATCCAGACAAACACTGTGAGGGCGAGCGGCGCAATGACCGGATTTTTATGGTTAAAACCTTCGGAAACCCGATCGTCTACAAACTCAAATATGCTTTCGACAAAGTTTTGAACCCCGTTTGGTGCGTCAGAGGTAGCCTTCTTGCCAATCCAGCGGAAAAACAACAACGCCCCGCCGCAGAGGAACAAAGACCAGAACAACGTATCAACATGAAACGCCATAAACCCCATCTCAGTCGCTTCGTCCATGGTATGGGCGAAGCCCCAATGACCATCCGGATGTTGACCAAATGTTAGGTAAGAGAGATGGTGTGTTATGTACTCCTGAGCGGTTGTCTCAGCACCATGTTCAACAGCGGCGTGGGCCGCTTCGGCTAGCTCTGCCATTAATTTTTTCTACCCTTCTTGAATTCAACTAAAAAGTGTCACGCGCCAAACAGATTACCTACCCGAGATTATGACTCACCGCATTGGGGCGACAAGGTGCATTAACGCCTACTTGGGCTGTAATCAACTCTCACAGCAGCAACAACACCGACCAGGTGCACTGTTATAAACGCCAGGATAATGGCCAGTTCAACCACGTTGGGTAACAAGGAAAAACATAAGGCGAACAACACGACTGTGATGCTAAATTTGCCGATCTCTCCCGCTAAAAACGCCTTCACAATTTTTTGGGCGTTACGAGCGCCACGATACTTGAAGGCATGTGCTGCAAAGAAAGCGTTCGATGCACTACTAACCGTGCCTCCCAAAAAAACAGAAACGGCTGTGGGGGCGCTAAACAGAACCAAAGAAACAGCTGTCACAAAAATAGTTGCCGAAATCTGAGCAACGATAACTCTATGGATAGGCGGGCGTTTTAAGTTTGTCACAACTTCGACAGGGAGTTTCGTTTCATGCCCGAGTCTTTCCTGAAATCCCCTAAACACTTCCTTGCTACGGTAGTCACCAAAAGCTCGCGCATTATAGGAACTTTGATAGGCTATCGCAACCCGCGTCGAGATCATTTTGGCCCTGAAAACAAAGGGTTTTTTCATGGTTGGGGATACAGCCAATATCGCTTAATTGTGGTTTTCCAGTCAATTGATGACAAGACTTCCAACCTAGTTAATACGCGCTAAGATTCCGTCCAATTCGTCTAAAGAGTTGTAGCGGACAACGACTTTTCCCTTGCCTTTAGCGCTGTGCTGGATCGCTACTTTTGCTCCCAATTTATCTGTTAGATTGTTCTCAAGAGTTTTTATGTCTGGGTCAACAACTTTGGTTTTTGGTCTAGTGCCTTTCTCGGCAATCAAGCGCCTAACCAGTGCTTCCGTTTGGCGTACAGAGAGGCCTTTACCTGATACTACTCGCGCTGCGCTGGTTTGTTGGTCACCGGGCAACGCCAATAGCGCTCGAGCGTGTCCCATCTCTAGATCTCCATGCTCCAGCATCCTTTTGACTACAATATGCAGGCCCATTAAACGCATCAAATTAGTCACCGTAACCCTAGATTTTCCAACAGCGTCCGCGACTTGTTGCTGGGTGAGTTCAAACTCATCCTGAAGACGCTTAAGGGCCATCGCTTCCTCAATAGGGTTTAAATTTTCGCGTTGAATATTCTCGATAAGTGACATAGCGATAGCGGCTTCATCACTAACCGTTTTGACGATTGCCGGTATGGTGTCGAGTTCCGCCATCTGTGTGGCTCGCCAGCGCCGTTCACCGGCAATAATTTCGTATCTGTCTGAAGAAATTGGCCTCACGACTATCGGCTGCATGACGCCTTGATTTTTGATCGATGCTGAAAGCTCCTCGAGGGCTTCCTCGTGCATGTCGGTACGTGGTTGGTATTTTCCGCGCTGTATCAAGTCCACCGGGATGTGCTTTAAGGCGCCATCTCTGTTTGGTTCCTGATCGGTTGGTTGTGCCTGTGGTAAATCTGTCTCTCGAGATCGGCCTCTGAGCAGGTTTGCCATCGTCCTTGTGCTTCCGGACGACAGCAGGGAGTCAAGCCCTTTACCGAGTTTTTTCTTATCACTCATATTGGAGATCGCAGGTTACACATATTTTCGAGGTTTAAGTGTAACAATGTAATCACTAATATTAAAAACCTAAGCGCTTCTACTGAACACTCCGAAAAGACTGGTCATGGCGCCTTAGCATTTCCCCTGCCAAGGCCAGATAGGCAATAGCACCTCGAGATTTTCGATCATATTTTATAATCGGCTTGCCATAACTCGGGGCCTCGGCTAACCGAATGTTTCGCGGTACCACCGTTCGGTAGACTGCGTCGCCAAAGTAACTAAATAATTGGCCGTTGACTTCACTCGTTAGCTTATTACGCGGGTCGTACATTGTTCGCAAAATACCCTCAATCTTCAAAGTCGGATTAATCCTGTCTTGAATCGCACTTATAGTGTCCATTAATGCTGATAGTCCCTCAAGAGCGTAATATTCACACTGCATTGGTATCACAACACCATCGGCTGCCACTAAAGAATTGATTGTCAACATGTTTAGGGCAGGGGGACAATCAATCACAATAAAGTCATAGTGCTCGCGTTTCACCTCAATTATGCTTCTTAATCGAAGCTCTCGGTTCGCTAAGGAAATAAGCTCTACCTCCGCCGCCACCAAGTCGCCATTCGCTGGAAGCAAGTCGTAACCTGCGCCATCTGGACACTCTACAACGCTCGAGAAGTCTACCTGTTCAGTCAGTAAATCATACACCGAATACTCTATTTCACTCTTGTTTACTCCCGAACCCATCGTTGCATTACCCTGGGGATCCATGTCAACCAGTAAAACTTTGTTGCGAGTTACGCTAAGAGAAGCTGCTAAATTGACTGATGTAGTAGTTTTTCCTACCCCGCCTTTCTGATTAGCAATGGCCAGTACTTTGCTCACTGTCACTCCCTATCCAAAATTTTTCTCACTGTACCGTCAGTCTACCCTAATGTGAGTCTCTATGTGTGCGAAAAATTTGGGTCAAAATCATTGCGCGCTATGTTTTAACCAACGTAACGAGGTGACGCTCCTCTTGCAGAGACGGAACATTTACCTTCTGAATATCCAATGCCTCAATCGCATTTGGCAAGTCTGCCAACTCTGTTGCTGGAAACTGACCTTTGAATGCAACCAAACGCGTTTGGCATTTCATCAAGGAGCTTACCTGTTTTGTGGTGCAACGTAAGGAGGCGAACGCGCGGCATGTGACAATGTCAAGTGGTTCTTTCGGCTGATAATACTCTACTCTGCTTTTTTCAATGCTCACGTTTTCTAACTCTAGAGCTAACTTAGCGTGAAACAGAAATCTCGTTTTCTTGCCGTTGCTGTCCAATAAAGTGAAATGCGACTCAGGATGAAAAATTGCCCATGGTATTCCCGGCAGTCCTGCACCCGAACCCACATCCAAAACGTGGTTATTAGGTTCAACTGCAACAAAAGGTAGGGCGGACAGACAGTCAAACAGATGTCTGGTAAGAAGTGCGTCAAACCGACAATCGGCCACTAGATTGTAGGATTGATTCCACTTCTGAATCAAACAGCAGTACGCTTCAAGTTGATCGCTTTGCCGGGCGCTGAAGGGTATCCCGATCTGATTCAATCCGTCCGACAATTGATCTAGCAAAAACATTTGGGATCGCAAACCGACTACGTTGGAGTCTATGATTGTCAATGGCTTCTGGGAGAGGGGCTAGCTAGCTTTGCGATTCATATCGGCGCATTTCTTCAAATAGATTAGCAGAAGCGAAATGGCTGCCGGTGTCATTCCAGGCAAGCGTGACGCTCTGCCAATACTTCCCGGCCTCGCTTTTTCCAGTTTCTGCTTAAGTTCCGTAGAGAGTCCATGGACTAAAGAATAATCAAAATCTAGCGGTATTGCGGTGCTTTCCTGTTTTTTGAGTCTCATTACTTCTTCTGCTTGTCGGTCAATGTAGCCCTTATACTTAATAGTTATTTCGGCCTGAAGACGTGCCTGTTCCGCGATTCGACTATCCAAACTGTCATCTTCTAAATCCGACTCGACCGCGGGCCTACCGATAACATCAAGCAACATGGCGTAGCTTAACTGCGGCCTAGAAAGCAGTTCAGAAAGTCGATATTCGCGGGCAATTGGCTTTTCCAAAAATGCATTTAGCTTTGCTGCAGCGTTGGAGTCTTTGTGTATAATTTGCTGATTAAGGTATTCGATTTCGATAGAAACTGCGTTGGCTTTTCGCTTAAAAAAAACCCATCGATCCGCATCAATTAGGCCAAGATCCCTACCTATTGATGTAAGGCGGGCATCAGCATTATCTTCCCTCAGTGTCAGCCGGTATTCAGCGCGACTTGTAAACATACGATAAGGTTCATTGGTCCCGAGAGTTATGAGATCGTCGATAAGAACACCGAGATAAGCCTGATCTCTTCGGGGATACCATGGTTCCCTTCCTTGCACAGCAAGAGCCGCATTCAAACCCGCCAGCAGCCCCTGCGCTGCAGCTTCCTCGTATCCGGTTGTTCCATTTATCTGTCCTGCGAAGTAAAGCCCCTCGACGTAGCGCGTCTCGAGAGAGTAATGCAGGTCCCTGGGATCGAAAAAATCATATTCAATCGCGTAGCCGGGCCGCGTTATGTGAGCATCCTCAAAACCCTTGATCTTACGGACCATCTCAACTTGAACATCGAAAGGCAAACTCGTTGAAATCCCATTTGGATACAATTCATTCGTATTCAGACCCTCAGGCTCAACAAAAATCTGATGGCTATCCTTGTCAGAAAATCGCGTCACTTTATCTTCAATAGAGGGGCAATAGCGGGGACCGGTTCCCTCGATAAATCCCCTGAACATTGGTGATCGGTCCAACCCGTTGCGAATGATTTCATGACAATCTGGGTTAGTGCTGGTGATGTAGCATGGGATTTGTTCGGGGTGATCTGTTCGTCGACCCAAAAATGACATAACAGGAGTTGGATTGTCCCCGTGCTGTATTTCCATCTCAGAAAAGTTCACACTTCGCGCATCTATCCGAGGCGGCGTGCCCGTTTTCAAGCGCCCGAATTTAAATGGGAGCTGTCGAAGACGCTTTGACAGTGCTGCTGAAGGAGGATCACCGGCTCGACCACCGCTGCTGTTCTGAAGGCCAATGTGTATCTTACCGCCCAGGAAAGTGCCGGTGGTAAGAACGACTTTCTTGCTAAAAATCTTCAAACCCATTTGTGTGAGTACACCTGTAACCACACCATCAACCAGCAATAAATCATCAACAGCAGACTGAAAAATAAAGAGGTTTTCTTGCGCTTCTAGTATTTCCCGGATAGCTGCTTTGTAAAGGGCACGATCTGCTTGGGCGCGAGTTGCTCGAACAGCCGGACCCTTACTCGCGTTTAACACTCTGAATTGAATGCCGGCTCTGTCCGTTGCCCGAGCCATCGCGCCTCCTAGCGCGTCTATTTCCTTAACGAGGTGGCTTTTACCAATACCTCCAATGGCTGGGTTGCAGGACATCTGACCAATAGTTTCAACACTATGGGTAACCAACATAGTTTTTGCCCCTGTGCGGGCAGAGGCGAGAGCTGCTTCGGTTCCAGCATGTCCACCACCAACTACAATAACGTCATAAGCACTACCGTGGGGCATAATCTATCCAATCTGTGCATTCGATAAGTCTAGTATATAAGGATTAACAGGGTTTAGCAGGCCCAGAGGATGTTGAGATTAAAGGTCGTACATCAAAAATACATCAACGAATAAATATTTTAGTTATATAGATAAGAGTATTGATGTTGTTGTTATAGAGTAGCCTAAATTCTGTTGAAAGCTGCTATTTCATCAATAATTTCAGTGGTTTATTCACTTGACAACTACGTGTGCAATCCATGTATCAAAGCGGTATTACCACTGCATGAATAGTGGGTTTTTCAAGAATTGTGATTTTCTGTACGCCGTAAAACGAGTAACTCACAGAATTTACCGTAAGTTGAACAGTTCTTTAAACAAGATACTGAGGTGCCGGTTAAATCTGTTGAGTGAGGCTTGATAGGCTAGTTGATCTACTTCCCAACGCAGAAGTTGGAAAATATCTCTGCTAACAAATCATCGCTGCTTACCTCACCCGTGATCGCGGCCAAGTGGTTTTGAACTTGCCGCAAGTCTTCTGCAACGAGCTCGAGAGGTAAGTGCTTGCTTACGCCAGAGATAGCTGAGGAAAGCGTTTCTTGAGCGCTGGATAAGGCCAGTAGGTGCCTTTCTCTAGCGCTGAAATTTCCCTCTCCTGTGACCTGGTAATCGGCAAGTTTAACTAGGTGATCTCTCAGTTCATCGATGCCTGCAGCAGTCTTAGCAGACAGTCGGAACAACTTGAGTTTATGATCTTGGTAATAGGTGGATGAAAGACCTGGCCTGCTGNTATCGATCAAATCAATTTTGTTAAATANCACACATAATCGNTNAATCAGACTGGATAGNTCGACGTGNANATTTACTCCGTTNGCAGTGTCGCCNCCAGTTTGGNCAGGAAATAGCGTCNTTAGGATCNGAGNAAGATCCTTTTCAGAGTATAATTCGCTGTCGGCAACCAATAGAATTAGATCGGCTTCTTTNATNGCTGAGATAGCTCTCCTCACNCCNTCTTGTTCAACAATATCCGTGNTGTAACGCAGACCCGCAGTGTCGATGATGTGAATCGGTAAACCGTTAAGNCTGATTTCCTGGCGAANTACATCNCGAGTCGTGCCTGGNATGTCTGTAACGATAGCAGTNTCGGCNCCAGCCAGCGCATTCAACAAGCTNGANTTTCCAGCATTNGGTGCTCCGGCTAGGACTACTGTAATGCCATCTTTGATGACNAGCCCTNGATTGGCTTCATGGAACACCTCGGTTAGATGNATGTTCGCTGCCNTCANCTGTTCGGCCACGCTAGTTTCGGTCAAGACATCTATGTTTTCATCGCTGAAATCGATAGCTGCTTCAACGTTGACCCTTATCCTNATGATGTCTTGCACTAGNGTTTGAATTTTTTCGGAAAACACTCCTTTCAAAGTTCTTATGGCTGANCGTGCAGCTTGTGATGAGCTNGCATCAATGAGATCGGCTATGGCCTCAGCCTGCAGAAGGTCNATTTTACCGTTTAGAAAAGCTCTTTCAGAGAACTCACCGGGCTCNGCNAATCTTGTGCCGAGTGCTACGCATTGATTGAGCAACGAGATAAGTACATTNNGACCCCCATGGACNTGCAGTTCTACTACATCTTCGCCCGTGAAAGAATGGGGTGANTTAAAAAAAATTATNATGCCATTGTCGATTAGTTGAGAGTCGGCGCCCCTCATGTCTGCGCATGTTGCCGTTCNTGGCTTTGGGGTGATTCCNGTTATTTGCTGTCCTACGGCAAGCGCGTTAGGGCCTGATAGTCTGATTATTCCGATACCAGCGCGCCCAGTGGCAGTGGCAATAGCACAAATGGTATCTGCATCCTGTTTAACCATGAGTTTGATTTTGCCTGTCTTTGGTGCNNCCNNCCGTTGTGANNTGAATCTGGCGGGCAAGTTGTCGAATAGTTGACGTTAAGTGGCCTTCCTGACCTCGTAAGCAGAATTGATNTTCTTGGTNATATACCATTGCTGAAGAATTCCAAGGATCCCATTTGTTACCCAGTAGAGTACAAGTCCGGAAGGGAACCAAAGAAACAAAACTCCCAGCATGATTGGCATGAGCTTCATAACTTTGGCCTGAATCGGATCGGCGGGGGCCGGACTTAAACTCATTTGGAAATACATGGTCGCAGCCATTAGCAGGGGTAAGATAAAGTAAGGGTCTCTGACTGATAGATCTTGCAGCCACAAGCCAAAGGCAGCGTGACGGAGCTCTACGCTTTCAAGCAGCACCCAGTAGAGGGCGAGAAAAACCGGCATCTGAACTAACACCGGCAAACAACCACCGAACGGATTGATCTTTTCTTTTTTATAGAGCTCCATGGTTGCTTGCCGCAGTTTCATCGGGTCGTCGCCATACCTTTCCTTCAGTGATTCCATTTTCGGCATCACGCGTCGCATACCGGCCATGGAACGATACTGCGCCTCTGATAGCTTGTAGAATATAGCTTTGACCACCAAGGTCAGCGCGATTATCGAGAAGCCATAATTACCAATAAAAGAGTCAATCTGACGCAAAAGCCAATAGATGGGGGCAGCCAAAAACCACAAAAACCCGTAATCTATGGTTAGGTCAAGATTGGGGGATATTTCAGCGAGGGCATATTGGTCTTTGGGACCGGCGTAAAACTCCATAGTGTACTCAACGGTCTCCCCGGCCGGGACTATGATAGAGCTACCCGTAAACCCACCGAAGTATTGGCCGTTGTCGCTCTTTCGAGTGGTATACCGGTTTGTCTGGCTCGGATCGGGGATCCAGGCTGAGATGAAGTAATGCTGGCTGAAACCGATCCAACCCCCTTGGGTATCAAAGGACGGCGTACCATCATCGACATCATCAAAATCTATTCTTATGTAAGGATCNTCCACTGAAGTGGTAACAAAGCCAAGATAGGTGCGACCAAATGCAAGGCCACTTGAATCTTCGAATACGTCCCTTTTAATTTGTCCAAATGCATTCGCTTGGAAACTATTGTCGTTTAGGTTTGTAATGATGAAGCTAACCTTGACTAAATAACTACCTCGCGTGAAGCGATACCGCTTTATAATATTTGTCTCTCTCACTTGAGTAAGCAGGTCTATAGTAAGCTGCTCTTCAGTATCTCCCAGAACGTAGCGGTTTTGTTGGCTCTGGTAACGTGCTCTGTCCTCATTATCGATCCCATCTCGTCCAACAAGACCGCTTTGAGCGACGTAATTGCGACNTGGCTGGGTCTGGAGAAGGTCAAAGGGGTCACTTGGCACATTCAGCTGTTTGGGAAACTGAGGAAGAGCGAGTGAGGTGATATCGCCTCCGATAAGACTAATTGTAAGCTCAAGGGTGTCTGTTGATACCGAGATCGATTCACTTGGCCGCGCAGTTGGCAAACTGGCTCCACCGACCTCCACGCCAGAAATAGGCGGCTGAGTGGGCAATGTGCTAGGTACATCAAATAGTGTATTAGGATCAACGTCCGGATTGGGAGTCTCGACTGCGGTTGAGTTGTCGCTAACGTTCGGGGGGTAGTCTTCTTGCCAGGCAAGTAACATCAGATAGGTCACGATTGCCAAGGCGGAATAAAGAGAGAAGCGAGTGAAATTCATAGGTCAGCCCTCATGCTCTTGCAAGGGTCTAGATCCGGGTACGGGGTCTAGACCACCATCATGCCACGGGTGGCATTTACCTAGCCTTTTTAAACCAAGCACGGTTCCCCTGAGGGCGCCGTACTTATTAACCGCTTCCTTGAAGTAGTGAGAGCATGAAGGGTAGAAGCGACAATTGCTCCCAAACAAAATACTAATATATCGCTGGTAGAACTCGATTATCCCAATTAAAAACTTGGTTATCATTCTTGTGTGAAGTCCCTGCGTCTACCCTTAATCTGGTGGCCGAGATTTATTGCCTTTGCGACGGCATTGTAACTCAACATCAGACCAGAGTGTGGTGAGTGAGTCAAAGACCTGCTGGTTGTTAATTTTACCCGCGTCTCTCCGGACCAGAACAACCAGATCTAGATGGTGAGGGAGCGGGCCCATTGTCCGAAAAGAGTTTCGAGCTAAGCGTTTTAGCCGGTTTCTTTGAACAGCGGATCGGATATGTTTTTTGGCAACTATCAGCCCGAGTCTAGTTTTTGGTTGATGGCTGTACCGGGCTAGTATCAAAAAGTAACGGCAGGATACCTTAAAGTGAGTATGATCAAAAACGCCCTTGTAGTCATCAGGGTTCAGCAGTCGCGATCCTTTAGCGAAGCTTTGAGTTGCCACAAGGCCCTACACCTCGACGCAGTAGGCGCGCTTAAGTTTTAAGCCGAGATTTTCGCCCGCCCTTTTGCTCGGCGTCTTTTTAGCACTAGACGTCCGCCTTTCGTTGACATTCGAGCACGAAAACCGTGCGCGCGTGCTCGTTTGATGACACTCGGTTGGTATGTTCGCTTCATAGTGACTTATCCGAGCGCTTTAATATTGAGGGGCTCTCATTTCCTCAGGACCGCGAATTTTATTGTTTTTGTTTAGAACTTGCAATGAGGGTTATACAGAGTCAAATGTATTTTTCTACTTTAACAGGTGCCCAAACCTCGATGCCGTATTCTAGGGTGGAAGTGACTTTCGTGATATCCAAATAGTAGCCACAACTTATCCACAGCATTTTTGCTCACATGTTTGCGTGAAAAGTGAATTATAGAAGGATTTTTCTGCCGTTAAAAATAGAACGGATCTTCGTAAACTATTGATAAAAATAAAAAAAATTATCGATAAAAAAACACTTTTTGTAGCTGGTAGGCGGTGGATAACTCATAGATACGTCGCTATTATTGCTTGGTAAAACAACAATAACTGGTATTTAGGTAGACATGTAGTGTTAGTCGAGTATTGGCAGAGATGTAGTGAGCGTCTCAAAGAAGAGTTATCCCCGCAGCAATTCGGTACCTGGATTAGGCCTCTGAGGGCAGAGCTAGATCAAACAAACCTTTGTCTTTATGCGCCGAACAAATTTATTTTGGACTGGGTAGAAAATAAATACCTGGCGCGTATATCCGATATCCTGCAAGAACAAACTGGAGAACTGTGCCGGGTACATTTGCAGGTAATGAATCCATATAGTGCAACGACGCAAACATATGAGTTTGCGCGCTCGGTTTCGGTAGACCAGTATAAGGTTGATGCGCAAGTCAATCGCCCAACGTCGTTAAACCCAGCTAGGCCCAGCGTCAAAAGTGAAGCAAAAGTCGACACAATTATCGACGGCAAGCTTATGCACCGTGGTTCATTAAAGCATGACAATACCTTCGGTACTTTTATTGTAGGGAAGTCAAATCAGCTCGCGCGAGCAGCAGCCATGCAGGTAGCTGAAAATCCTGGTTTTGCGTACAACCCACTGTTCATTTACGGTGGAGTTGGCTTGGGCAAAACTCATCTTATGCATGCAATTGGCAATTACTTAGTGAAGAAGAAGCCGGATGCTAAAGTGGTTTACCTGCACTCCGAGACTTTTGTAGCCACTATGGTTACAGCCCTACAGATGAACGCGATCACTGAGTTCAAGAGGTTTTATCGCTCGGTCGACGCGTTGCTGATTGACGATATTCAGTTTTTTGCTGGTAAAGAGCGATCGCAGGAAGAGTTTTTCCACACCTTTAACGCGTTGTTAGAGGGTGGCCAGCAAATCATTCTCACCTGCGATCGTTTTCATAAAGAGATCACTGGGCTGGAGGAAAGGCTCAAATCTCGTTTTGGCTGGGGGTTAACCGTTGCGGTTGAGCCTCCGGAGCTAGAGACTAGGGCGGCTATTTTAATTAATAAGGCAGCGCAAACAGGTATCGAGCTTCCCTACGACGTCGCATTGTTTATCGCGCAGCGCCTAAGGTCTAACGTGAGAGAATTAGAAGGCGCATTAAAGCGTGTGATTGCTCATGCAAATTTCACGGGCGCTTTAATTGACCTTGAGCTCATAAAGGAAGCATTGCGAGATTTATTCGCGTTGCAAGATAAGCTGGTCACAATTGACAACATACAGCGGTCTGTTGCTGAGTACTATAAAATCAAAATGGCCGACATGCTGTCAAAGAGGCGAAATCGCTCAGTCGCCAGGCCCCGACAAGTGGCTATGTCGCTGTCAAAAGAGCTAACAAATCATAGTTTNCCGGAAATCGGTGACGCATTTGGTGGGCGCGATCACACAACAGTNCTNCACGCTTGCAAACAAATNAATAAACTNCGNCACAGNTCNATGGATATAAAGGAAGACTATAATAATCTTCTGCGTTCTCTTTCTACATAGCAACATTATGATAAATAGGATTAATTAGGAAATGCAATTTCAGATCAGCCGAGACGCTTTGCTTAAACCGCTTAGCCTGATAAGTGGTGTGGTGGAGCGGCGGCAAACTCTCCCAGTTCTTGCGAATGTATTGTTAGTTTTAAAAGATAAAGAGCTATGTTTGACCGGCACCGACCTAGAGGTTGAATTGATCGGTAAAACAGAGGTAGATCAGGCTTATCAATCAGGAGAGGTCACGGTGCCTGCTCGCAAGCTTCTCGACATCTTCAAGTCATTGGGAGAGGGCGCTATGGTGGATGTTGCCCTGGCCGAGAATAAGCTGATGATAAAGTCAGGAAGAAGCCGCTTCACGCTTGCTACTCTTGCGGCATCAGAATTCCCTAGCGTTGAAGAGGAGCCTGATACGTTTTCCCTTAGCGTTGGTCAAGCTGAACTCCGAAAGCTCTTGGACAATACCAGCTTCGCTATGGCGCAACAGGATGTTCGGTATTACCTAAATGGAATGCTTTTCGAAGTTGGTAAGAGCTACCTTCGCTTGGTCTCAACTGACGGCCATCGGCTAGCGATGGAGACTGTGAACCTGTCAAACGAGTTGGTGGAAACGCAACAACAGATCCTTCCGCGAAAAGGGGTTGTCGAGCTGTCTAGGTTGCTAAGCGACGAGGGCGGAGAAATCATGTTGACCTTCGGACAAAACCATATCAGGGCGGAGGTGCCTGAATTTACGTTTACCTCAAAGTTGGTTGATGGCAAGTTTCCTGACTACAATCGAGTGTTACCGAAAGGTGGAAACAAATCAGTGATTGGTGATTGTCAGGAGCTGCGGCAAGCGTTCGCGAGGGCGTCGATTCTATCTAACGAAAAATATCGTGGTGTAAGGGTCGTGCTGAGAGAGGGGGAAATGACAATTCTGGCGAACAACCCAGATCAGGAAGAGGCGGAAGAGGTGGTGGCCGTGGAGTATAGTGGAGAACCTATTGAAATGGGTTTTAATGTTTCTTATCTCATAGATGTGCTCTCTACCTTACGTAGCAAAAAGGTTCGCATCACGCTATCGGATCCGGGTAGCAGCGCTCTGCTTGAGGCCGAAAAAGGCGGCGACGCCCTTTATGTCGTCATGCCTATGAGGCTTTGAGCATTTCCGGCGTTTTGAGCTATGAGCCCGCTGAGCGATGGGAGGGATCTCAGTTTGGCATCTCTTGAGGGTGGCTGTCCAAACTCCTTGCACTATTTCACCTGATTATGCCAATCATTGACCAGCTACAGATTACGAGCTTCAGGAATCTAGCTGAAATCAGCATAACTCCCAGCCGAGCGGTCAACCTAATTCACGGTAGCAACGGAAGCGGAAAAACTAGTGTTCTGGAGGCGATCTACGTGCTGTCGTCGGGCAAATCATTTCGTAGCGCATTGGTAGATCCTCTTATCAAAGATGGCGATACAGTCGCCACTATCTATGCATCCACGGTCCAACGTCGGAAGTTTGGGCTATCAAAGTCGAGAAACAAAAAAGCTCAGCTCAGGCTGAATGGTGAGAATCAAAGGAATTGGGACCAAGTAGCTCGGGCGCTTCCGGCATTGGTTATTGATTCGGGAGCTTTCGAGCTGTTGGAGGGCGGGCCAAAGGTGCGGCGCAGATTCTTGGATTGGGGTGTGTTTCACGTGGAACCGACGTTTCTGGACAATTGGCGCCGCGCGGCCAAGTGCATCGCTAACAGAAACAGGCTTCTTAAGCGAGGCGCGTCTATGAGCGACGAGCTTCGTGCCTGGGATTTTGAGTTGAGCATGGTTGCTCATGAGATTGACAAGGCGCGCGCCGAGTATTTTGACAAGCTGCTGCCTCAGTTTGACAAAATTTACTATGAGCTCGTGGGCACTCACTCAGATTTGAAGCTGGAATATAGGCGCGGCTGGCCGAAGGAACAAAAGCTCGAAGAGTTGCTTCTTAATAACCGTGAACTCGATATCAGATATGGATCGACTCAAGCGGGACCACATCGATCTGATATAGAAATTAAGGTGGGTAATAGAAAGGCAATTGAGGGTTTGTCTCGTGGGCAGGAAAAGTTGCTGGTCTGTGCGTTGAAAATAGCGCAAGGCGAGCTTCTGTCCGGCTCTATCAACCGGCGTTGCCTCTATTTGGTTGACGATCTTCCGGCTGAGCTTGATGGCCAGAACAGGCAAAAAGTTATGAAGCACTTACTTACACTGGGCTCCCAACTATTCCTGACTTCAGTGGAGCCGGAAGCGATTAGTCCAAGGGCGTTCGGAGGCGCTGAAGTCGCCAAGTTTCACGTGGAACGTGGTACAATAATGACTTAGTTAGACTGGCAGTTGCACGCTCGTGGCGCGTGTTCACGGTAACGCGTAAGGCAACAAGAAATAAGTTAAGTTCACGGAGAGTCTCAATGAGCGAAGATAATACACCGGACTATAACTCTGACAGCATTAAGGTGCTCAAAGGTCTTGATGCCGTTCGCAAGCGGCCAGGCATGTATATCGGCGACACAGACGATGGTACTGGTTTGCATCATATGGTGTTTGAGCTTGTTGATAATTCCATTGATGAGGCCCTCGCCGGTTACTGTGATACGGTCGAAGTAATAATTCACGTCGGCGAGACGGTAACAGTTTCGGATAATGGCCGTGGGGTACCAACCGAGATGCACAAAGAAGGGGTATCGGCGGCAGAGGTCATCATGACGGTGTTGCATGCCGGCGGGAAGTTCGACGACAACAGCTATAAAGTGTCTGGCGGTCTGCATGGTGTTGGAGTGTCGGTTGTTAACGCGCTGTCTGAAGAGTTAACGCTTACTATACGCCGGGAAGGCAAGGTTTTTGAGCAACACTACACACATGGTTCTCCAAAGGCGCCACTTTCTGTGGTTGGTGAGACTCAGACTTGCGGTACAGAAGTGCACTTTAAGCCTGCTCGAGAAACCTTCACCAATATTGAGTTTCATTACGACATCTTAGCCAAAAAACTCAGGGAACTCGCCTTCCTAAATGCCGGAGTAGCCATCAATCTAAAAGATGAACGTTCCGGTAAATCCGAGCTCTATAAGTATGAAGGTGGACTGAAGGCATTTGTGGATTACCTGAATACTAATAAGTCAGCAGTAAACAAATTGTTTCACTTTATGGCTGAACGAGAAGAAGATGGAATTACCGTTGAGGTTGCTCTGCAGTGGAACGACTCGTATCAAGAGAATATCTTCCCGTATACGAACAATATCCCTCAGCGAGACGGCGGTACCCACCTGGCTGGTTTTCGTGGCGCGTTGACACGCGTATTGAAAAGCTACATTGACAAAGAGCTTGCGCAGAAAAAAGGTAAGGAAGTGGTTACTAGCGGCGACGACGCCCGCGAAGGCCTTACCGCAATAATATCTGTTAAGGTTCCTGACCCCAAGTTTTCATCGCAGACTAAAGATAAACTTGTGTCTTCAGAAGTTAAATTGGTCGTGGAGCAAGAGATGGCATCCCACTTCAATGACTACTTGCTAGAAAACCCCCAGGACGCGAAACTAATCGTCCATAAGATGATCGATGCAGCACGTGCGCGAGAAGCGGCGCGTAAAGCAAGAGAAATGACCCGGCGCAAAGGGGCCTTGGATGTTGCTGGCCTTCCAGGCAAACTTTCCGACTGCCAAGAAAAGGACCCGGCTTTGTCTGAAATCTATATCGTTGAGGGTGACTCGGCGGGCGGCTCCGCCAAACAGGGCAGAAACCGGAAGAATCAAGCAGTTCTGCCTTTGAAGGGTAAGATTC
Organism: Gammaproteobacteria bacterium; assembly: GCA_002719575.1. GTDB lineage: Bacteria > Pseudomonadota > Gammaproteobacteria > Pseudomonadales > Pseudohongiellaceae > UBA9145. Next base: position 43,181 of record PBHS01000020.1, read on the forward strand.
TGAATGTTGAGAAAGCCCGATTTGATAAGATGCTCAGCTCAGTAGAGATTGGTACGCTGATAAAAGCCCTAGGTTGTGGAATCGGTAACGAAGAATTTGCCCCTGAAAACCTTCGGTATCACAGTATCATCATCATGACTGATGCCGACGTCGATGGTTCTCATATCAGAACGCTGCTGCTAACCTTTTTCTTCCGTCAAATGCGTGATCTGGTTGAGCGCGGACATATTTTTATCGCCCAGCCGCCCCTATACAAGATTCGTAAAGGGAAGCAGGAACAATATCTTAAGGATGACAGTGAGCTGGCCAATTACCAAACGCAGATCGCGCTCGAGGGCGCTAGTCTGCATGTAAATCCAAATGCGCCCGGCATCGCGGACGACTCATTAGAATCCCTCGTCAATCAATACCACGAAACCTACTCAATGATTAGTCGCTTGTCTCGGATATATCCGACAGAGGTATTGGAGGCAATGATTTACAGCAAACCGCTAACCGATGCCGACTTGAAGGATCTTTACAGGCTAGAGTCCTGGCTGGAAGACGTCAGTCAGCAGTTGGCCGATCACCACCCAGAAGTGAGCGTTAACTATACGCTACAAGTGAAAGAAGACAGAGAGAGGGGGAGGTTTCTTCCAGAGGCCGTGCATAACCATCACGGCATGGATCGCAGCTTTGTCTTCCAGGCAGACTTCTTTAATTCGGGTGAATACAAGCTGATCACAGGCTTGGGAAAGACCTTATATGGATTGTTAGAGGAGGGCGCCTATATCAAACGCGGAGAACGAACTCACGCTATTTCAAGCTTTGGGGACGGAATCGATTGGTTGACTAAGGACGCCATGAAGGGGTACTACCTGCAGCGGTACAAGGGATTGGGTGAGATGAATCCGGATCAGTTGTGGGAGACGACGATGAATCCAGAAACTCGACGCATGTTACAGGTTACTGTCGATGACGCCATCGGTGCTGATCGGCTTTTTAACACACTGATGGGTGATCAGGTAGATCCTCGTAGAGAGTTTATCGAGGACAACGCGTTGACGGCAGAGAATCTCGATATTTAGTTCTTATCACGCATCTGAAAGTTATTGCGAGCCCACTCTTCCACCTCGGCAGTCAAAGTTTTTATCGATTTACTTGAAGCAAAAATCGGATTTCCGATTTTGACAGATACGGTTCCCGGAAATTTGATGAAACGATGCGAAGGCCATGTGTATCCGGCATTATGGACGATCGGCACGATGGAAACATTTGCAGCAGCGGCGAGTGCGCAGCCACCTCGAGAAAAACTCCCGACTTCGCCGGCTTCGGAGCGAGAGCCCTCGGGGAAGATAATCACCGAGTTTCCCTTTTTTAGCATGGCTTCTCCCTGAGTCATGAGAGAGCGAGCCGCCTCTCGTGGCTTGCTTCTGTCAATCGCAATCGGTTTCAACAGCCGCAAAGCCCATCCCCAGAAAGGTATTTGTAGCAACTCTCTCTTGAGAATTGGAGATACGGGGTGGATTAACTGGTAAAGCAGGATGGCCTCAAAGCTGCTCTGATGATTTGCCAGGTAGACGGACGGGAAGCGGTTGAGATGCTCGGTGCCCTCTATTGTGCAGTTCACGCCACAGGTTATCTCTAGCCATCTAAGTATGGACCTACACCAGACTGAAGCGACGCGATGCCTAGCACTGGAGTCTAGCAAAGGAAAAAGTAGGATAAAATTCGTGGACAGTATTACCGTTGCGAGCGCGTAGCCTAGATAAAACACACTGGATCGAAGTCCCAGCATTAAGTGCCTAAGCATGCTGAAATGATGTCTCAACGCCGACGAATTCAGCGAGACTATCATAGATCTCAACATTCGCGTCATTAAGATTTTGCAATTGCCTTTCCGTTTGTGCCCCCTTCCCAGTCCTCACCAGCACTGGTTTCATGTTATGAGTCTGGGCAGCTTGTAAATCTGTCAAGCTGTCGCCAACGAAGGGCTGGCCCCCAAGACTTACACTCAGTTCCTGTTCAATCCGCGTAAGCAGGCCTGTACCGGGTTTCCGGCACAGGCAAGCCTCTTCTGGCCCATGCGGGCAGAAAAAAAACCCTTCTATAAAGCCACCGTATTCTTCCACCTCTGAGCGAAGCTTCTGATGGATATCCGCTAAAGCCACTTCATCGAAGAGCCCGCGAGCGAGCCCTGATTGGTTCGTGGCAACCGCAATTCGATATCCACTTGCTGTAAGTTTCGCGATGGCTTCAATACTCCCGGAAATGGGTTTCCACTCATCAGCGGACTTGATGTGATCGTCGGAGTCCTCGTTTATCACTCCATCTCTATCAAGCACGATGAATTTCATGGTTAGGCACCTCGGCCTTAAATCAGGAATTGGACAGGTAGGAAATATCAGCAAATTTGAGAAACAATGATTGCAGTTCTGCCAGTAATGCGAACCGATTTGCCCTCACGGATTCAACCTCCGCCATCACGAGAACGCCGTCAAAAAAAACGTCTATAACAGGTTTAAGCGTAGCAAGAAGGGCGAGCCCTTTCTGATAATCCCCCTGCACAATAAGTGGCGTTAATTCCATCTCAATGTCAGCCATGGCAAAAAAAAGCGCTCTTTCTGCGTCCTCAAGCATTAGACTCTCATCTGGCGAAGGGAAGCTTTTGGTGGAACCCTTCTTGGAAAGAATATTCGCGACGCGCTTATTGGATGCCGCTAGGGACTGTGCTTCCGGCATTAGTGCAAAGGCATGGACTGCCTGAATTCGGCGATGAAAGTCGAGCGGACGGGTAGGCCGCAACGCGAATACTGACTGAAACTCCTCGCTGCTAATGCCTTCGTCGACATACCATGCTCTCAGACGCTCTAGGACAAAGTCGAAAACATTACCGGCGGTGCCTTTTGCAAGATGGCCATTTGGAAAGGTCTCAACCGATGTGTGAATAACTGATTCAAGATCTAGCTCGATCTGCCTTTCTATGATTATTCTTAAGATCCCAATGGCGGAGCGACGCAACGCGAAGGGATCTTTCGAGCCGGTTGGTGGTTGATTAATTCCAAACAAACCCACTATTGTGTCTAACTTGTCTGCTACCGCTAAAACCGCCCCTGTCTCTGATGCAGGCAAATCATCGCCCGAAAAGCGGGGCAGGTATTGTTCGTAGATAGCTTGGGCGACCTCGGGTGCCTCACCATCATTTGCCGCGTAGTACGACCCCATGAGGCCTTGGAGTTCGGCAAACTCACCTACCATGTTAGTCAGCAAATCGCATTTCGCCAGTTCTGCCGCTCGCATACAATGACTAGGATTGGCAGGAGTTTTGTGCGCAATCTGTTCGGCCAGCTGGCCTACACGCTTGCACTTATCAAGTACGGTGCCTAATTTTTCCTGAAAAATCAGTTTGTCCAGGTCTTCCTTCCTTGCTACCAAAGGTTTGTCTTGGTCCGTGTCGAAAAAAAACTGGGCGTCAGCCAGGCGTGGCCTGATGACACGCTCGTTTCCAGTAATAACTTGCTGTAGGTCGTTGCTCTGGATATTTGCAATCGCAACAAATTTTGGCAGGAGTCGGCCTTCCGCATCAGCCAGATGAAAGCACTTCTGGTGTGATTTCATAGTAAGAATAAGCGCTTCTTGTGGAACCGCCAAAAAACCCTCGTCAAAACTTCCGGTGAGGGCGACAGGAAATTCAACCAGGCTCGTGACTTCCTCTAGCAAGGGCTCATCAATGACAGCAACGGCTCCGAGCGCTGTTGCCTCTCTTTCGACCTGATCCCTGATCATGTCACGACGCTTGTCGAAGCGGGCGATCACTTTTCCTTGCTGCTCTAAAACGAGTTCATAATCCGTGGGTTCGACCAGCGGCAAGTCCTCGTTCTTGTGTGAGCGGTGCCCCCGGGTGCAATTGCCAGAGCGAACTCCAAGGATTTCAGTCTCTATGGTTTCCTTTCCGAAAAGAATGACCAACCAATGCAGTGGCCGAACGAATTCGGTTCGAGAGGAACCCCAGCGCATCCGCTTTGGAATTTGAAGTCTTGACAAGGCGTTTTCTAAGATGCCCGGTATCAACTCTTTAGTCGCCCGTCCTTTGTCGTTTATTGAGAAACTCAGCTTCTCTACACCATCTTTTTCTACCCGCGCCAATTGGTCGATTTCAACGCCACATGATCTTGCGAAGCCCAGCGCTGCCGGGGTTGGTGCGCCTAAGTCATCGAATGCCGCTTTGATGGCAGGTCCAAAACGGGTTCTCTCCCGATCCTGCTGGGCTTCTCCTAGTTTTTCTATCAAGACCGCCAGTCTGCGCGGCGACGCAAACCGCTGTACCCTGCCCAATGAAAGTTTTTGTGCCTGAAATTGTTCAACAAGCGACTTTTCCAGTGAATCAGAAAGGCCCTCCAGCGCTTTCGGAGGCAGCTCCTCGGTCCCGATTTCTATCAGCAGATCACGCGTGCTCACGGTCAGAGTAAACCCAAATATTCTTCTCGAAGTCGCTCAGGCGCAAGGGGGAAGCCTAGACGCTTACGACTGTCGAAATATCCTTCAGCGACTCCCCGAGCGAGGCTACGTACGCGTAATATGAAACGCTGGCGTTCCGTTACTGACACCGCCTTTCTCGCATCCAGCAGATTGAAATAATGAGACGCTTTCAGCACCTGCTCATAAGCAGGTAATGCAAGTTGTTTGTCCAGTAAGCACTGACACTGTTTCTCGCACTCATCAAAGTTTTGGAACAGCAGCGTAGTATCCGCCTGCTCAAAGTTGTAGGCAGACATTTCTAACTCGTTTTGCCTGAACACGTCCCCGTAAGTCACAGAGCCGTCTAGATCATGAGCCCAGACAATGTCATATATACTATCGACTCCCTGCAGATACATGGCGAGTCGCTCAATACCGTAGGTGATCTCTCCACTTACAGGATGACACTCGAGCCCGCCCACCTGTTGAAAGTAGGTGAATTGAGTGATTTCCATACCGTTGAGCCACACTTCCCAGCCCAAGCCCCAGGCTCCCAGCGTCGGCGATTCCCAGTTGTCTTCGACAAAACGTACGTCGTTAACCAACATGTCGATACCCAGGCTGCGAAGAGAATCAAGATATAGCTCTTGAATATCTTTTGGGGACGGTTTCAGAATGACCTGAAACTGATAGTAATGTTGTAGTCGGTTAGGGTTTTCGCCATAGCGACCATCCGTCGGCCTACGGCATGGCTGTACGTAGGCGGTGTTCCAACTCTCTGGTCCGATGGCTCTGAGAAAAGTCGCCGGATGAAAGGTGCCTGCGCCCACTTCAATATCCAAGGGCTGAAGAATAACGCAACCTCTTTCGGCCCAGAATTGTTGAAGCGCCATAATCAACCCCTGAAAGGTTAACAAGTCGTAGTTGCTTTTCACGATGTATTTGATTTTTCGAGATTTTGCGGGATTACAATTATCCTTGATTCTTCGGAACTAATCTAGCGTACAGGCTTCTCCAAAAAACAGGTTGAGCCGATAGGCATTGGCTTTGTGAGGCGCGGGTCTCTGCTACTCACTGCGACCTCTTGGTACAATGATTCCTGACGTTCTGGGGACTAGTTTCTGCAAATTCAAACACGGCGGGCACACGATGATTCAAGCATTAGCTTACATTTCCTTGAGGGCGCTTTTGATGGTGTGTTCTTGGCTGCCACTTTCAGTCTTGCACGCGCTCGCTCGACTTTTTGGTGGGTTTCTTTACCTGCTTCCTAACCGAATGAGAGACACAACCCGTAAGAACCTGAAAACCTGTTTCCCAAATCGCTCAGAAGAAGAGTTGGATCTCTTGGTGAGGGAGAGCCTTGTTCACACTGCTGCCACGGCCCTGGAAATGGGCTGGGCCTGGGTGGCGCCACTGTCGGCAACCTTGAAGCTTGTTCGCGGCAGCGAAGGTCTTTCAGCTTTTGATTCGGCGGTTGAGAGTTCACGAGGCGTCGTTTTGCTGGCTCCACATTTGAGCAATTGGGAGGTTTTCGGCTTTTTTGCCTGTGAAGGTAAGCCGTCTAACTTTATGTATCAGCCGCCACAAAATGCGGGCCTCGATAAATTGCTGCGAAGGGTTCGCTCGCGCAATGGAGTTAATTTGGCACCAACGAACCGCAAGGGGGTCGCTCAGTTATTGAGCGCGCTCAAAAGGGGGGAAATCGTTGGCATTCTGCCTGATCANGTGCCGGCGGATGCGGGGGGCGAGTTTTCTGATTTCTATGGCGAACCTGCTTTGACNATGACGCTGGTCAGCAAACTGATTCAACGCACGGGTGCGTTGGNGTTCTGCGGGTATGCTGAGCGTCTTCCAGAAGGAAAGGGTTTTGTAGCAGTTTTCGAGCCAGCCGATGAGGCCATTTACAGCGCAAATCTTCAGGAGTCCCTGAAAGGACTTAATCGATCCGTTGAGTCTGTGGTCAATCGGGCTCTGCCTCAGTATCAGTGGGAATATAAGCGTTTTCGAAGGCGCCCAGACAACTCTGAATTTTATTAGTCGAAAGTCTCATATGCGAACGGTGTCCCTTTCAGTCAGCAATCGCTCCTGCTGACGTCTCCTTTTGATGTTGCTTCTCGTACTAAACGCCTAGCTATCTTTCCCAAAACATCGGCGTGAACAACACTAGTAAGGTGAATACTTCCAGCCTGCCAAGCAACATGGCGAGGCAGAGAATCCATTTGGCTGCGCCAGGCAGCGCCCCATAGGTCTCCGCCACGTCAGAAAGGCCCGGTCCAAGATTATTGATGCATGCTCCAACCGCGCTGAACGCAGTGATAATGTCCAGGCCCGTTGCAAGCAATGCCAACAACATCACCATGAAGGCCATCACGTATACCGAAAAAAACCCCCACACCGATTCAACGATACGATCGTGCATGACTTTCTTACCTAGCTTTATGGGAATTATGGCTCTGGGGTGAATTAGCCGCTGCACTTCTCGAAAACCTTGTTTGAAAATTAACAGGATCCGAATTACTTTCATGCCGCCTCCGGTCGAGCCAGCGCATGCGCCAACGATTGCCGCATAAAGAAGGACGTAAGGTAAAAACAGAGGCCAGGAGTTAAAGTCCGCTGTGGCATAACCGGTGGTTGTGGCAAATGATACTACCTGAAACACTCCTCTCCGCAGCGCTTCGAAAAGGGAGCCATATGTTCCATGTGCTGCAAGCACTGCTACGGTAATAAGCGAAACGCTGCTCAATATGAAGGCATAGAATTGAAATTCTGGATCGAGCAGATAGTGCTTGAGCTGCCTTTTTTGCACCGCAAAGAAATGCAGCGCAAAGTTGATCCCCGCAATGATCATAAACAAAACCGCAATGGACTCAATCAGCGGGCTATCGAAGTAAGCTATGCTGGCGTCGTGAGTGGAAAAGCCCCCAATGGCAACGGTGCTGAAACTGTGAGAAACCGCATCAAATAGGTTCATACCGGCGATCCAGTACGAGAGCGTGCAAATGATCGTCAACGATAGGTAGAGAAGCCACAATGATTTGGCCGTTTCAGCCAACCNCGGCACAAGTTTGGTATCTTTCACAGGGCCCGGACTCTCTGCCCGGTATAGCTGCATGCCACCGATACCCAACATTGGCAGCAGCGCAACAGCCAAAACGATGATTCCCATTCCGCCAAGCCATTGAAGTAGTTGTCGGTAAAACAGAATTGATTTTGGCAGCTCATCCAAGCCGGAAATGACGGTTGCGCCGGTGGTGGTAAGCCCTGATATGGACTCAAATACGGCGTCGGTTATGCTTAGCTCGATGCTTGCTGAAAAAATAAACGGAAGACAGCCTGCTGTGCCCAGTACTGCCCAGAATAAAGTTACCACGAGAAATCCATCTCGATTGCTAAGCTCTTTTTGCTTGCCTGTAGTAGTTGCCCAAAGCATCAGTCCGGCCACAAACAAGATAAGGGTGGAGGTTAAAAAAGCGCCGCTGGCTCCATCANCGTATAGCAATGANACCAAGAGAGGCGGCACATTGCCCAGTAGGCTGAAGATCATCAGCAGGATGCCAAGAATCTTAACTATGATGGCGGCGTGCATTAGAAAGTGTCTGTNTTAGAAGAAGCTGAACCCGACTTGGAATAATCGTTCCACTTCGGGTATTTTTCTACGGTCAACTAGGAAAAGAATCACGTGATCATCTGACTCAATCACTGTGTCGTCGTGCGCAATAAGCACTTCGTTGCTTCGNACGATGGCACCAATTGTTGTGCCTTCGGGTAGCTCAATCTCCTCGATCTGTCGGCCAACCACTTTTGAGTTGCTCCGGTCTCCGTGAGCGACTGCCTCCATCGCCTCTGCGGCGCCGCGCCTTAGCGAGTGCACAGCAACAACATCTCCTCGCCTAACGTGAGCAAGTAAACTCCCTATCGTGGCGAGTTGTGGCGAGATGGCTATGTCAATTTCACCGCCCTGCACTAAGTCAACATAAGCGGGATTATTAATGATCGTCATCACCTTCTTCGCTCCAAGTCGCTTTGCTAGTAAGGAGCTCATTATGTTTGCTTCATCATCATTGGTCAGTGCCAGAAAAACATCTGTGTCTTCGATGTTCTCTTCGGTAAGCAGGTCTTTGTCAGATCCCTCACCGTTAAGTACTATGCTCTCATGNAGCTTTTCTGAGAGATAGGCACACCGGTCCGCGTTTCTCTCGATTACTTTAACCTGGTAGCGCCGCTCCAATATGTTAGCGAGGCGGTGACCTATTTTGCCGCCGCCAGCGATCATGATGCGCTTGTAAGGATGGTCCAGTCGGCGCAACTCGCTCATGCAGGCGCGAATATTCTCCTGCGCCGCAACGAAAAACACCTCATCGTCGGCTTCTATAATGGTAGAGCCCTCGGGAGTTATCGGGCGGTCTTTCCTGAAAATAGCGGCCACCCGTGCGTCGATGGCGGGCATATGTTGCCGAATCATCCTGATTTCCTGACCAACCAGCGGGCCTCCATAGAACGCTTTTACTGCGACCAGCTGAACTCTGCCATCGGCAAAGTCCAGAACCTGTAGCGAGCCGGGCAGATCGATAAGACGGCTTATATAGCCCGACACGATCTCTTCCGGAATTATGATTTCGTCAGCAGCCATACCGTCGGTGCGAAATAACTTGTNATTCTCGGTGTAGGANGAAGACCATATTCGGCAAATCCGGCGATGGACCTTAAAGATGGTGTGGGCGACTCGACAAGCCACCATATTGATTTCATCGCTATCAGTGACAGCAATTAGCATCTCCGCGTCATCAGCGCCGGCGTTCAACAATGTGGCAGGATGTGAGGGCGGGCCTACTACTACCTGGGCGTCCAGGTGGTCATTCAGCTCCTGCAGGCGTTCGCTGTTTTCATCCACAATGGTGATGTCGTTTTTTTCGTTCGACAGAGTTTCAGCAAGGGCGCTGCCCACCTGATTGGCACCAACGATGATAATTTTCATGAATCGCGTGTTTTTGAGGCTGTGTCTCTGGCCGTGGTTCCTGATCTCGATTTCAATGTCGCAGACTCAGAGTTTTCTTAATGAGGAAAAGAAGAATCCATCCGTGCCTCTGTCTGCACTAGGGAGAAGCTGNCTTCCTAACTCACATTCTACCCCCCAATCGGCCGTGATGCCTTCATATTTAGCATCTTCATGTGCGCCCAAAAAAGTACGCATCTGCTCCTGGTTCTCCTTTGGGAGCACTGAGCAAGTTGTATACAGCAGGAGTCCTCCTGGCCTTAAACACGCCCATAAGGTGTTGAGCAAGCGTCTTTGCTCAATAATTACCTTTTCTATTTTCGCCGGCGTTAGCAATAATTTGATGTCTGGATGACGTCTGATAACGCCACTCGCGCTGCATGGAGCATCGAGCAGGATGCGATCGAAAGTTTCTCCAGTCCACCAGGCATCTGTGTCGGTTCCGTCGGCGCACAGTAGGGCTGCTTTAAGCTGCAGCCTCTCTAGGTTTTCCTGTATTTTGATGAGCCTGATCGGGGATCGGTCAAGCGCAGTAAATGACGTTAGTGAGTCTTCACTTTCCAAGATATGACAGNTTTTTCCTCCTGGTGCGGCACAGGCATCCAAAACCGCCAAGCCTGGGGCCAGTTGAAGCAGTTCCGGTACCAGTTGCGAGGCTTCGTCTTGCANGCTCACTGCNCCGTCAAAAAANCCGGGAATGCTGCCGACGGGAACTGGCTGATCAAGATAAACTGCTGAAGCAGCTAGCTCGCCGGCTTGGGCTTTTAAACCAGCTTGGCCAATTTTGTCCAGATACTGTTGTCGGCTTTGTCTTGATAGGTTGACTCGGAGCGTGAGGGGTGGCCTGCGGTTGTTGGCAATAAGAATCTCTTCGAACTCCCCTGGCCAGCTGCTAGCTAGGATCGACACCAGCCAGTTAGGGTGAGACTCACGTTGGGGAAGGCCTTCAAGTTGAAGTGTCTCCTGCAATTCCGTCCGTCGGCGCTGGTAACTGCGTAGCACAGCGTTGGTGAGTCCTCTCGCCCAGCGCTTCTTTAAATCGTCAGTTGCTTCAACTGTTTCATTGATTGCGGCGTGATCAGGTATACGCATAAACCTTAGCTGGTAAAGACCGACTATGAGCAGGCTGCGCAAGTCATGATCTTTCTGTTTTAAGTGCTTGCTAAGGAGCTGTTGTAACAAGAAGTCAAGCTGGTGAAACCATCGACAGCACCCAAAGCAGATTTCTTGAAGAAGCTGGTAATCGTTTTGCTCCCTATGTGCNTCAAGGGATGCGCTGAGTGATCCTTCCCCCAAAAGAAGTTCTGCTAAGATTCGAGCCGCTGTTGCTCNAGTGCGGTTAGTCATTGCTAGTGGCTCTGGCTGAGTACCGTGCCAGCCTTAAGCAGTTTCGTTCCCGAGTTAATCAGATCTGCGCTCGTCCATGGTTTTTTNCCGGGAAGCGCGATTCGGGTTACTAGTAGGCAGTGCTCTCCACATGCCACGAGCAGTCCTTTTTTACTTATCTCAATTACGGTGCCTGGGGCCTTATAAACCTCTGTCCGTTCAATCGACGCTTCGAGCAGCTGTATTTGCACCCCGTTTATGAAACTAAAGGCTGGCGCTCTGCCAAGCCCTGCCCGAATAATGCGATGTAGTTTTTCGGCAGGCTCCTGCCACTTCAAAAGAGACTCTGACTTTTCGATTTTTTCCGCGTACGTGCAAAGGCTATTGTCTTGTGCCTGAGCCTCACTACTCAGTTGGGAGTAATTAGCAAGGGTGTGTAATAGAGCTATCTTGCCCGCAGCACAAAGCTTTTCAGTCAGACTAACCCGGTTGTCNTCTGGCGCTATCACTACCTGTCTTTTGTATAGAATATCTCCGGTATCCAGCCCCGCATCCATTTTCATTATAGTGACTCCTGAGACGGGATCGCCTGCAAGCAGGGCGCGCTCAATGGGTGCTGCCCCGCGCCAGCGTGGCAACAGCGACGCGTGTACGTTGATACATCCCAGTTTGGGCATGTCGAGAATAACTTGCGGAAGGATAAGCCCGTAAGCCACCACCACCAATAGGTCTGGGTCTATTGACGCTAGTTCTTCTTGCGCCTCGATGTCGTTCAGGCTGGACGGTTGTTTCATCTCGAGGCCAGCTGCTACGGCAACTTTTTTTACAGGGCTAGGCTGTAGCCTCTTGCCCCTGCCCGACGGACGGTCAGGTTGAGTGTACACAGCGTCAATGGTATGTCCGGCAGCGATAAGTGCTGACAGATGCTCCGCGGAGAAATCTGGGGTTCCCGCAAAGCAAAGTCTGAGTGGGGACATCAGCTCAGGCGGACTTCTTGTGTTCTTTCTCCAGCTTCTTGCGAATTCGCTGGCGTTTCAAAGAACTGAGATAATCTACGAACAANCTGCCGTCTAGGTGGTCAACTTCATGTTGAATACATACGGCCAAAATGCCTTCAGCTTCCATCTCGAATCGTGTGCCTGACTGATCTTGTGCGCAAACTCTGATCGACTTGGGCCGAGAGATTGTCTCATAGAATCCCGGGATAGACAGACAGCCCTCGTCATACTCCGAAAGCTCATCGTCAATGACTTTAAATTCTGGATTTACAAACGTCAGCGGATTATCTTTATTCTCTGAAACATCTAGAACAAACAATCGCTTGTGTACATCGACTTGCGTGGCTGCAAGCCCAATACCTCTAGCATCGTACATAGTCTCGAACATGTCATTGATCAAAAGTTCTAGGTTTTCGTTAAACTTAGTAACGGTGGCTGCTACTTTGCGAAGCCCAGGGTCGGGGAACATTAATATAGGAAGTAGCGCCATGATTTGTGTCGCAGTTGTGCCTTTCGGAGGAAACGAGAGTAAAACAGAATTACAAAGTTGCCTGAGATACAAAGTCCCAATTATAACGTGATGCTCGAAAATTTGCCTACAGATCTGAAGCGTTATGGAATTTCATTTGGTTAATTCACTTCTATCGCTATAGGACTTCAGTAAACAAGGAAAGGCCTGTGCGGTGAGCTTCGTCGGTAAGCGTGTGACTGGGGAGCTTCTTGTCAGACTAATAATAGGTTTGGGTGGCGGTAGACAAAGCAGAGATAATAGACAAAGCTACTTTTACATAAGTGCGGAGAGAGAAAAGTGAATCGCGAAGATGTTGCTGAAGTTGAAAAGTTCTTGCTCAATCTGCAATCTGACATTTGTGAAGGCCTTGAGGATTTGGACGGATCAGCCAAATTCCAGACTGATCAATGGGATCGAAAAGATGGTGGCTCAGGCATCACTCGTGTGATCAGCGATGGCGCTATTTTTGAAAAAGCGGGCGTTAATTTCTCTCACGTGTTTGGCGAATCGATGCCGGCCTCAGCGACAGCGGACAGGCCAGAGCTGGCTGGTCGAGCCTTTCAAGCGATGGGTGTCTCGTTGGTAGTCCATCCTATGAACCCTTACGTCCCTACTTCTCACGCCAATTTTCGACTGTTTGTTTCTGAGACGGAGGGGGTCGATTCCGTCTGGTGGTTTGGAGGCGGTTACGATTTGACTCCCTACTATGGCAACGAAGAGGATTGTAGGCACTGGCATCTAACAGCTAAGCAAGCCTGTGAGGGTTATGGCGAGGGATATTACGAAAAGTTCAGAGACTGGTGTGACGACTATTTTTTCCTGAAGCATAGGAATGAGCCTAGGGGAGTCGGGGGGCTTTTCTTTGATGACTTTAATCATCTGCCATTCGATGAATCTTTCGCCTTTGTTCAATCCATAGCGAACAGCTACATGAAGGCGTATCGTCCGATTGTTGAAAGGCGCAAAGACTGTATTTACGGTGCTCGAGAAAAGTCGTTTCAGGAATACCGTCGAGGGCGCTATGCTGAATTCAATCTGGTCTACGACCGTGGTACCGTGTTCGGCCTTCAGTCTGGCGTGGGCAGAATTGAATCGATCCTAATGTCGCTGCCACCGGTTGTTCAATGGGTTTATGACTGGAAGCCGGACCCTGGATCTGCTGAAGAAAAGCTCTACTCCAAGTTTCTTACTCGGCGCGATTGGGCATAATGCGTTCTCTCATCCGCAGGTGGAATATTTCGTGACACAGTACGCGGTGATCGGAGATCCCATCTCACACAGTAAATCACCTCAGATCCATTCGCTGTTTGCTGAGCAAACCGGTGTAGACGTCCGTTACGACAAATTTCAAATAACCTCTGAAGACTTCGCCGCTGCGATTGCTGATTTTTTCGATCGAGGTGGTGGCGGGCTCAATATCACTGTTCCCCACAAAGAAGCAGCCTTTGCGTTAGCAGATCATCCTAGTTCGCGTGCCAGCATGGCCCGCGCGGCCAATACTTTGGGTCGCAAACCGGATGGCAGTATCTGGGCAGATAATACCGATGGTGTCGGACTGGTAAGAGATCTAACGCGAAATTATCAGCTACCATTGAGCGACCAAAATATCCTCATGCTCGGAGCAGGTGGCGCGGCTCGGGGGGTGTTGGCTGAATTGATCAATCGCTCACCCGCAAGCATTACCGTTATGAATCGAACTCAGTCACGAGCTGAGGCTCTTCGTGATGATCTGGCTGAATATGGTCCGATGCACGTTAGAGCGATAAATAAGCCAGGAGGTCCTCGCTATGATCTGGTGATTAATGGCACCAGTACAGGCTTGCAGAACGAGGGCTTACAGCTTGATTCTGCCCTTTTCGCGGAGAATTTCGTGGCCTATGACATGATGTATGCGGCGCATGACACGCCTTTTATGCAGTGGGCACAGGCAGCCGGCGCTCAGCAAGTACTCGACGGACTAGGCATGCTGGTCGAGCAGGCGGCCGAGTCTTTTACCTTGTGGCATGGTGTTCGTCCAGAGACTGCGGGGGTTGCTGCTTCTCTACGAAATGGGTTGTAGTATGTCAGTTTTAGTCTGAAGTGGATCTGGGTGCCGCAGCAAGTGGTTTCTGAACAGCAGTGAACTGCCGAAGTCTTTAGCAACCAATCGATACTCGAAATGTGCTAGTGAGCGTTTTCTTCACCATGGTGTGTTTCGTCATGATGCAGATCGTCTGGTCCCAAAGCGACCGCGTCGCGATCATGACCTCGATAGTTAAAGCGGGTCTCCTCGATGTAGGCGCCTTCAACTGCCATCAGACCAATTAGTAATAGTAATACGACTGGCGGCCCCAGAATCGTGAGGACCAGAGCCATTCTTTCCCAGACCACATGCATAAAGAAGGCAGTAATGAATCCGGCCTTCATGACCATGAAGAATAGAACCAGCGCCCAGCGCATCGCGCCTTGCACCTCGAAATAATCGACTGCGTATGAAAGCGCGCTGAGAACGAATAGCAATCCCCATATTTTATAGTATATACCCAGTGGGTGTTGTTCACCCTCAGCTGTCGCCATTATGAGCCCTCATTACAAAAGGTAGAAAAACGCAAAGATGAATACCCAAACAAGGTCCACAAAGTGCCAGTAAAGACCGACGATTTCAACGATTTCAAAACCTTTGTTGTCGTAGTGTCCCCGCCTAACTCGCAGTGCAACCCATATAAGATAAATAACCCCGCCAGTCACGTGGAGCCCGTGAAAGCCCGTTACCATGAAGAATACAGAACCAAACTGGGTTGCGCCGAATGGGTTTGTCCAAGGTCGGACACCCTCCGCGATTAATTTCGACCACTCAAACATCTGCATGCCGACAAATGTCGCACCAAATACAGCTGTAACGCAGATAAGCCAAAAAGTTTTTACTTTGTCTCCTCGATAGCCATAGTTAACTGCCATTGCCATTGTCCCCGAACTGGTGATCAGCACGAAGGTCATCAGCGCAATGAGAATAAGGGGGATTGGATCCCCTCCAAAGGACAGTGCGAAGATTTCGCTCTGTGGTGGCCAAGGCTGCGTGGTCGTGACGCGAGCGTGTAAGTATCCAACGAGAAAGCAGGAGAAAATGAATGTGTCTGAAACAAGGAAGATCCACATCATGGCCTTGCCCCAAGGCACGTGATAGGCCTGCCGGTCAGAGCTAAAATCGTCTACAAGACTATCCATCCCTTCTTGGCTGATTTCGCCTGTTGCTGCATCACTCATCTGGTCTTTCCTTCACCGCCTCTTCTCACTGGGTTTCAGTCGGTGTTAAGTGTTGGAGAGAATTGCAAACACTGCAATCCAAACAAGCAACAAAAAGTGCCAATAAATTGTGCATAGCTCGATGCTGAGCCTGATGTCTTTTGGTTCGCCTCCGGAGACCAGTCGGATTGCACTCTTGCTCCAGAACCACAATCCTCCAACAAGGTGTAATGCATGAAGTCCCGTCAGTAGGTAGTAGAATGCATTAGCGGGGTTCGAGCTCAGGTAGAAGCCTCCGGCTTGGAGGTAACTCCAACTGACGAGTTGCGCAATGATAAAGAGTATGGCGAAAATTCCAGCACCAAAAAAAGATGTATAGAGGTTACTTTTGCCATTTCGCACCACTATGTTTCGAGCCCACTGAAAGAGTATACTGCTCGTCACCAGCAGCCCGGTGTTAAACCACAGTTGCGCAGGTTCAGAGAGCGGCTCCCAGTCAGGTAGTTCCATCCGGATGTAATAGCTCACCATAAATAGCGAGAACACAACGGATGCAATGATGAGGAAAAAAATGAGGGCAACCCGCTCGGCTTGCGTTTTAAACGTGCCCTCTGGACTTAACCCACCTATAACCCCCTTCCGCTCCCAGGGCTTGTCTGTAACTTGCTCNATAAGACTCATATGGCCGCCGGAGAAGGATTTTTATTAGTTTCGAAGTTGTCATCACTTGCAGCGAGCACTTCGTTTTCAGGAACAGTTTGCGGGATATAGTCTTCCGCAGCACCAGGAACACTGTAGTCATAGGCCCANCGATAGACCGTGGGGAGCCTGTCGCCCCAGTTACCGTGAACCGGAGGAGTGTCNGGGGTCTGCCACTCCAGAGACGCTGCGCCCCAAGGGTTAGGGTCAGCTTTCTTGCCCCACTTAAGACTGCCAATGATGTTTACGAAGAAGAGGATTTGAGAAGCTGCAACTATGAGTGCGGCAACGGTCACCGTAGAATTTAGGTCTTGCGCAGATAGCGGAATGAAGTCTGTGTTTCCTAGAGCGTAATAGCGCCGAGGTACTCCCAGGAATCCCAGGTAGTGTAATGGCAGGAATACGGAGTAAGCGCCTAAAAACGTAAGCCAAAAATGGACCTTAGCCAATTTTTCATTGAACATCCGCCCGCTTACTTTTGGAAACCAGTGATAGATCGCTGCGAACAGAACAAGAATTGGCGATACACCCATGACTAGATGGAAGTGCGCTACGACAAAATAGGTGTCGGACAAGGGTAAGTCAATAACAACGTTACCAAGGAATAAGCCGGTGAGACCGCCATGGATAAAGGTGAATATGAAGCCAATCGCAAAGTACATTGGCGCATTCAGTCTTATGTCCCCTTCCCAAAGGGTGAATATCCAATTGTAAACCTTTAGAGCGGTCGGCACGGCAATAATAAGAGTCGTCGTCGCGAAGAAGAACCCAAAATACGGGTTCATTCCACTAACGTACATGTGGTGGGCCCACACTATGAAACTCAGGCCACCAATTGCAATGATTGCCCAAACCATCATGCGGTAGCCAAAGATATTTTTTCTCGCATGAACGCTTAAAACATCTGAAACTAATCCGAAAGCGGGAAGCGCAACGATATAAACCTCNGGATGGCCGAAGAACCAAAATAGATGCTGGAAGAGAATTGGGCTGCCGCCTTCGTAGTCTAGAGGACTTCCCGCCTCAATCACCGCCGGCATGAAGAAGCTTGTGCCCAGCAATGTGTCAAACATCATCATAATGCAGGCGACGAGCAGTGCTGGAAAAGCAAACAAACCTAGAACTGTGGCCACGAAGACCCCCCAGATGGTTAGAGGCATCCGCATTAGGGTCATTCCACGACACCGATACTGCAAAATAGTCACCACGTAATTAAGTCCGCCCATAGTGAATGCGACTACAAATACCGCGAGCGAGACGAGCATGAGAATGATCCCGGCGTCGTGTCCTGGAGTGCCTGCCATGGTTGTTTGTGGGGGATAAAGCGTCCATCCAGCCCCTGTGGGGCCGCCACTCACAAAAAAGCTAGACATCAATATGACNACAGAGATAAAGAACGTCCAGACTGACATCATGTTTAGGAAGGGAAATACCATATCCCGAGCGCCTAGCATTAACGGAATCATGTAATTACCGAAGCCCCCTAGGAATAAGGCGGTCAGGAAATAAACGACCATGATCATGCCGTGCATGGTAACTGCTTGGTAATAGAAATTGGGGTCAACAAAATCGACTGATTCAGGGAATCCCAGCTGCAGCCTGAAAAGGAGGGAAAGAGCTAGCCCGATAATGCCCGTGAAAACAGCCAGCCCCCCATATTGGACTCCAATCACTTTGTGATCTTGGCTGAAGACGTATTTCTCGACCCAAGTATGGGGATGGTGCATCTCCATTTCTTGGTCTTGATCGGCTAATGGTACATAAGCCATTTTTTACTCCTAATCGATATACTTCCGCCCTACGGCAGTAATTTTAAAAATTCTTATAAATGAATAAGGCTAGCGCAAGGTGTTTATGTATGCGGCTACATCATTTATTTCTTCAAGNTCTCCCATTGCGGTGGCCATCTGGACCATCTGCTCCCCATAGTCGTCATATGGGTGATTTCCGCGTATACCAGCTCGGAAATTGCTAATTTGGGTAACGAAGTACCAGTCACTCATCCCAGAGAGCTTTGGCGCATCGGTGTACCACGTTCCGGAGCCGTTATCTAAGTGGCATGCGGCGCAGTTTCGATCATATATGTCGAAGCCGTTATCGATGTCACCCGCGATGGTNGTTGTGGCGGGNNTGTCCGGAAAGGTTGCAATNTAAGCNGAGATATTCCGAACAGCCTCGTCTGTCGTCAACATGCTTGCGAAAGCCGTCATTTGGGACCCGTTGGTGTCCCCAGCGCCGCCACGGGCGCCTTGTTTGAAATGGTTTAACTGTCGCTCAATGTACCAAGGCTGCTGNCCAGCGATTTTAGGGGCATTGAGGGCCCGGTTGCCTTCTCCATTTGCGCCATGGCAAGCGGCGCAAGTGGCGTATTGGGCCTGGCCAGCAGATATATCTGGTGGTGCCGGTCTTTGCGTCTCTGAAAAAGTGGGTTGCGACGCTAACCAATTGTCAAATTCTTCCTGCGACTGGACGGTCACGGACCCGCGCATTACGAAGTGGCCAATACCGCACAACTCCTGGCACATTATGTCATAAGTCCCTTCTTTAGTTGGGTCGAACCAGAGATAGGACACCAATCCGGGCACAAGATCCATTTTCACGCGAAACTGTGGAACCGTGTAGTTGTGTAAGACGTCGTTTGATCGGAGCAGAGCTTTGACTGGTTGATTTATGGCAAGATGCATTTNCGGATCGTTGACCACAACATCATCTTGTCCATTCGGGTCTTCAGGATTTATTCCAAATGGGTTGCTTTCACTGACGAAGCCGGTGTCAGCAGTTCCAAGTAACCCATCGGCGCCTGGGTAACGAAACTGCCACTGCCACTGAGTTCCCAATACCTCGTATTCAAGCGCGTCACTTGGCGGTGTCACAAATGTTGCCCAGACGAAGAGGCCGGGAGCCAGCATTGCTACAACGCCAAGGGTGGTAAAGATCGACAATCCAGCTTCGAGTTTGGCGTTTTCAGGCTCATATTTCGCTTTGTGTCCCTCTTTATGCCTAAACTTCCAAACACAGTAAGCTAGGAAAAGATTACAAGCGACAAATACGAACCCCGTAACCCAGAAGGTAACGTTAATAGTGAAATCGATAGAGCCCCAATCAGAGGCAATATCGGTAAACCACCAAGGGCTNGCGAAATGAAAAACGACCGATCCAATNACCAGAACCAGGATGACTACTGCTAAAGTCATAAAACCGAATTCCTTCTAAAAACAATAAAATCTTCGCTCCCGCGTGTCGCCGCTAATTCGAAGATCAGCGGAGTNCATTGCGGAGCAGAATTTGCTTAAGTTTGTGTGCCATCTAAANGACNCATCCGGGNGCCACAGAGCAAGCTGTTGGCAAACTCGGACTGANCGTCTATTCTNAATGACTGTCCTAGTTATTGTTGTTTACTTGGGTGGGGTATATCCANAGCTAGACTCCGTTTCATGCGGNCGTAAAACCCCCGATAAATCCTAGCTTTATGGCACACCTCAAGCGAAGCTTATGCTATAGAATAATGCCTTTCCTAGCAAGGTTTTAGTGACCTGAAACCTCTTAAAACAAGCGTCGAGACGAGTGTTTTTGACAGAAAGCTGTCAGCTTCAAATAGGTTTCGATAATAGCACTAACAATAACTCGAAAAATCTGTAAAATTCACGCCTTGGTTGAGTCAAAGATCCGAGCTCTTTTCAAAGAAATTGAAACAGCGCTTTGCTTGTAAGCTATTCTTTGGCCCAACATCATTAACTACCGAATCCACCTACTCTTTGCTGAGCCAAGTAGTACGCAATGACCGACATAACCACNCAATCGATCGCCAGCTGGCGGGACTATTATGAAATGTGTAAGCCCCGTGTGGTGATGCTTATGATTCTTACGTCCATGGTCGGCATGCTGCTTGCGGTACCCGGCATGGTTCCGGCCGACATTCTGATTCTTGGCAATCTGGGGATTGCGCTGGTTGCCGGATCGGGCGCCGTAGTGAATCACCTGATAGACCGCAAGGTCGATGTCGTCATGAAACGCACTCACAATCGACCGATTCCCCAGGGCAGAGTTGACCCTTTTCACGCCGCCGTCTTCGCTGCGGTGATTGGTCTGGCTGGTATGGCGACCATGATAATTTGGGTCAATGCTCTCTCGGCTTGGCTGACGCTAGCATCTTTTGTCGGTTATGCCTTTATATACACCGGCTACCTAAAGCACGCTACTCCGCAAAACATTGTCATCGGTGGGCTTGCAGGAGCGATGCCGCCCCTGCTCGGCTGGACAGCAGTTACCGGCACAATCGACGCTAATGCTGTTGTTTTGGTGCTCATTATTTTCGCTTGGACGCCCCCGCACTTCTGGGCACTGGCCATCCATCGCAAAGAAGAATATGCCAAGACTGGCATCCCCATGTTGCCTGTCACGCATGGTGAGCGGATCACAAAAATCCATATCCTGGTCTACACCGCAATTTTGGTTCAGATAAGTGTGATTCCGTCAGTCTCCGGGATGAGCAGTGTGTTTTATCTGGCAGCGGCGGTCACTCTTGGGGCGGGCTTCATGTACTGGTCGATCAAATTGATGCGAAAGCCAGAGCCTAGTACTGCGATGGACACCTTCAAATATTCGATTGTGTACCTCGCGCTTCTATTTATCGCCTTGGTGATTGACCACTATCTCTTTTGACCGGCGGAACCGGCTCTGTGCAATTTTTCCGAAATTCAAAGGTTTCCCTAGCCGCTTTTCTTGTCTTTGATGTGTTGCTGGCTTACTGGTTAATCACCTTGTTTCAGGCGCGAGATGAGGTCAATTCAGTCAACACGCTCAACCTCCTCGGCGCGATCAAATATCCGGACCCTTATCGCTTGACTCCGTTTCACTTGGATGACCAGCACGGAGAGCCGTTCTTGGTTGATGACTTCAAGGGGCAGTGGTCACTGGTATTCTTCGGATTTACTTCCTGCCCCGATATCTGCCCAATTACCATGACAGAGCTGGCTCAGGCTTACCGGGCGATAACAGAGACGCCTGATCTGACAAACCCACAAGTGGTTTTCATCTCTGTTGATCCGAAGCGAGACAGCAGACTCGCCGTAAAACAGTATGTTGAGCAGTTCAATTCTGATTTCATTGGCCTGACTGGCTCGGAAGCAGACATTGACGCGCTTGCAAGCCAGCTGTTTGTCGCTTTTAGCGAAGTAGATCGAGAGGAGATGAATCCGAATAAATTGGGAAATGAGTTACAGAAATCTGATGACTACATGATTAATCACAACATCCATCTGTCATTGGTTAACCCGAAGGCCGAGCTCGCTGCGCTGATCAGGCCTCCGGTTCGACATGAGTCCCTAGTAGAGGCATATTATCTGCTGGTGAGTGAATAGAGGTTGCTGAGAGTACTCAGGGGTTTCCCGCTATCAGGCCAGCATGGACTTGCTGGAAACTAGTTACTCTGACACCCAGTTAGAAGTGGGTTTTCGGGGCTATATTCTGCGTTGAGTCGCCTTTGTTGTGCTGACCAACGAGGCTCCCTTTAGTGTGTCCGTGCATGATTAGAGACAAAAGGAGTTCGTTGACTGTTTTGCGGCCGCGTTGAATGACACCAAAAGGACTGACCGATGACTACGGAGAAAAAACTGATTCTGGTTGACGGATCGTCTTACCTTTTCCGGGCCTTTCATGCCTTGCCGCCTCTCGTTAACAGTCAAGGGCAGGCCACCGGCGCGGTTAAGGGAGTTATCAACATGATTCGTTCCCTGATCAAGTCTCACCCCGATGCAAACATCGCCATTGTTTTTGACGCAAAGGGCAAGACGTTTCGGAATGAGATTTATAGCGAATATAAGGCCCACCGGCCGCCGATGCCAGATGAGTTGCGCGACCAGATCCGGCCGATTCAAGATATAATACGGGCCATGGGTCTGCCGCTACTGATCATTCCTGGCGTAGAGGCAGACGATGTCATTGGGACTCTGGCATTCCAGGCCACTAAACTGAATCAAAAAACCCTGATTTCAACTGGGGACAAGGATCTTGCCCAGCTTGTGAATGAGCACATCACGTTAATGAACACCATGACTAGTGAGGTGCTTGACACGCTTGGCGTAGAAAAAAAGTTTGGTATCGGCCCCGGCCTTATCGTGGACTACCTGGCACTTATGGGAGATAAGGCAGACAATATTCCGGGCGTTCCTGGAGTGGGCCCGAAGACGGCTGTGAAGTGGCTTCTGGAATATGGATCAATGGAGGGCATTATTGAGAATGCTGCGTTGGTCGGAGGCAAGATTGGACAGCGCCTGCGCGATAATATCGATCAATTGAGGCTGTCCCACGAACTTGCGACGATTAAGCTGGACGTAGAGCTCGAAGTGGAAATTCCCAATCTGGTGCATGGCGCAGTAGATGATTCAGCGCTTTATGATTTGTTCTCGGCCCTAGAATTCAAAACCTGGATCAAGGAGCTTGAAGAAAGAGGCATAACTGGCTCTGGTGCAGTTTGGGGCTCTAGCGAGGATGATGCTGAGGGTATGACTTCACGAGCTCTGGCAAAGCCAGCGCTTGAATCAATCTCGTTGACGCCAGCGGACACGAGCTATCGGTGCGTCACAGACTCCAAGTCTCTCAGCGAGTTGGTGGCATCTCTGCAGCAGGAAATGTATGAGGCGGGCCCCAACGCACGCGTCGCGCTGAGCGTTGAGTTCGATGGCGACCACTTCCTTGGTGCCCGTCTGCTTGGCATTGGGCTAAGCTTGAAGCTTGGTGAGGCACATTACGTTCCCGTTGGCCATACATCGGCGGATGTACAGCAACTGTCGGTTGATGAGGTTCTTACCTCACTTAAGCCAGTGTTGGAAAATCAAAAGCTTACCAAGTCGGGTTACGATTTAAAGACGCAGCGACATGTGCTGCAAAACTACGGGATTGATTTGCAGCCGCTGAAGTCCGATGTTTTGCTGGCCTCTTACGTGCTCAACTCTGTGGCGGTTAAACACACGCTGCCGGACATCATCCGGTATTATCTCGATTTGGAGCCTATTGACCTCGAAGCACTGCAGGGCAAGGGGCGCAGTAAGCTTGCTCGGACTGATATCAACCTGACTGACTACAGCATGTACGCCGCTCAGCGTGTCGATTTCATCAATCGCCTGGCCATTATCCTGGAGCATGACATGAAAGCAGCGGGCGAGCTTTCTGAGCTCTACAGACATTATGAAACGCCGCTGATTTTGGTGTTGCAGCAGATGGAGCGAAACGGAATTGCGCTCGATGCTGGAGTGCTTAAACGGCAGAGTGTCGAGCTGGCCGATCAGCTGGATAGGATTCAGAGCAAGGTGTTCGAGATCGCGGGAGAGCAATTCAATTTGTCTTCGCCCAAACAGCTGCAGACTATTTTTTACGAGAAGTTAGAGCTTCCCATTCTGAAGAAAACCAAAACTGGACAGCCTTCAACTGCTGAGCCGGTGTTACAGGAATTGGCAGAGACCTATGAGCTGCCTCGCCTTGTTCTAGAACATCGCTCGCTCAACAAACTGAAATCCACCTACACTGATAAATTGCCACTAGAGCTCAATGCGGTTACCGGAAGAATCCACTCTTCATTCCAACAGGCGGTGGCCGCAACTGGAAGACTATCTTCCAGTGATCCGAATCTTCAGAATATCCCTATTCGCACGGCAGAGGGAAGGCGGGTGAGGCAAGCGTTCGTTGCTGACGCTGGATATAAGCTGCTCGCCGCAGACTATTCCCAGGTGGAACTGCGGATCATGGCGCACTTGTCGCGAGATCGTGGGCTTCTTGAAGCATTCACCAGTGACCAGGACGTTCACCGTGCAACCGCAGCAGACGTTTTTAATGTGAGTCTCGAGGACGTCAGCGTCGACCAGCGTCGCTCGGCCAAAGCAATCAACTTCGGCCTCATTTACGGCAT